>NC_012483.1:2751570-3439463 GCF_000022565.1 Acidobacterium capsulatum ATCC 51196 | reverse complement strand
CAGCACCGCCACATCCACCAGTACCTCGGGCTTAGGCTGATCGAGCTGGCCGATCAACTGGCGCGCGAGCAACAGCTCATCCGGCGTGGCGCGCATCACAATCGCATTCTGGCTGGCCACCCCAAAGATGTGCGCGGTCTGGAAGACGTTGCGCAGCGCAGTCTGAATATCCGTGAAGTCGCTCTGCTGCGTCACGTTGTGCAGGTAAAAGGTCTGCACGGCCTGGTCTTCCAACTGCATGCGCTTGGCGCGCGTGTCTGCAGCGACAAAAATTGTGTTGGGCGTGATGACGCGGTAGAAGGTATTCGAAACGGTCGAGATAATGCGCAACGCCTGCTGCAGCGTGGTATTGGCCAGGTCCACCTGAATGCGCTTCGAAACGTAATCCGGATCAAAGAGCACATTGATGCCGGCAGCCTTGCCTACCGTCTCGTAAATAACCTTGCTGTCCTGCACCATGTGCAGCGTCAGCGGCTCATTGGCAATCGGCTTGAGCTGCAGCGGCGGCGCGAGCTGGGCAAAGGCCTCTCCAGCCGTGCGCGGAGATTCACTGTTGCTGTGATTCGCAACCGCATTGATCTTGTTCCGCAGCGCGGCAATGTCCTGCGTGGCCAGCTCGTTGCTCGGGTCGATGGTGAGCGCCTGCATGAACTCAGCCAGCGCGCCGGAGTTGTCGCCCAGCTTCTCCAGTTGCTCGCCATGCTGCACATGCTGGGCCGCTACCGGAAACAGCACGCGCTCATACGCCACGCGATAGCGTTCGTCCGAGGGCTTTTTCTTATAGGCCTGGGAGTAGTCGTCGTAGGCCGCCTGCAGGTCGCCACGATTTTCGGCCTTCTGGCCTTGCTTGTACAAACGGTGCGCGGACTGAGCCTGCGCGCGTGGGGCGGCCGCAAAAATCAGGACCAGGCTGAGAGCAAGGGCAAATGCGAGCGTGCTGCGCTTCATGAAACTCCAGATTCGATAAGACTTCCGCGGCTCCTGTTCCGCGGCCGGCTGACGATTGTTCTTAGTATTGCATCCTGGCTGCTCGCGGCCGCATCCACTGAAGGCAATTCCCGCTCCTGCTGCAGCCCCGGCACTGCGAGAAGATGCAAAGCCCCTGCATGCTAGCATGAGAAATTGCACCCAGAGCCATGGCAAAGCATACGACCATCCAGACACAACCGGCTCCCAGCGCCAAGCCGAAGCCCCGCGACCCCGTCGCGGCCGGCGAGCGGGACGCGGCTCAGAACCGGGCGGCGAGCCACAATTACTTCCTGCTCGAAAAGTACGAAGCCGGCGTGGCGCTGCGCGGAACCGAGGTGAAGTCGATCCGCGAGGGCAAGGCCAACCTCAAAGACGCTTACGGTCTTATCAAGGATGGCGAAGCCTTTCTGCTCAATGCTCATATCGGGCCATACTCCCACGGAAACTACACGAATCACGAAGCTCTGCGCACCCGCAAGCTGCTGCTGAACCAGACAGAACTCAAGAAACTATGGGGAAAGACGCAGCAGAAGGGATTCACGCTCATCCCGACGCGGCTTTATTTCCGTAACGGGCGCGTGAAGTGCGAGTTGGCCGTGGCCAAGGGCAAACAGGACTGGGACAAGCGGGAAACCGAGCGCAAACGCGAGGCCGACCGCGAAGCCCGCGCCGCCATCGACCGCAGCAAGAAGGCCTGAGCCGGGGAAGTTGTCAGTCCCCAGTCATCAGTCCCCAGTGGCCGGGCTGCTGCCGTCATAAGATGGGAGTGACCATGAAAACCACCCTCGTTTCGACTCCTCTCGCTCAACTTGAGACCGAACTTCTGGCTGTCTTTGCCACCGATACGGCCCCTGCCGCAGACATGGCCAACGGAACGCAGGCCTCGCCTCAAGTCCAACTGCTGACCCGCGACGCTGCGCTCGATGCCGCAGTGAAAACCATTCTGGCCAGCGGCGACTTCAAAGCTGAGGCCAACGAGACCCTGCTGATCCATGCGCCGCAAGGGATGGCTGCGCGGCGTCTGCTGCTGGTGGGTGCCGGCAAACAGGCCCGGTTCACCGTGCATGCATTGCGCAAGGCCGCAGGCAGCGCCGTTCGCGCCGCCCGGGCAAAGAACATTCGTGAGGCCACGCTCGCTATCCCTCAGTCCCAGGGATTGGACGTGACGGCCACGGCACGCGCGCTGGGCCATGGCGCGGCCGTCGCCGATTTTGATCCGGACTTCTACCGCTCTGACCGCAAGGACAAGAGCCTGCAATCGCTGACGCTGGCGCTGCCGGAAGCCACAGACGCGAACGCCGCCGAAGCCGGACTGCGCGAAGGCATCGCGCTGGGCGAGTCGCAAAACCTCACCCGCACGCTGGTCAATGAGCCGGGCAATCGCCTGACGCCCACCCTCCTCGGCGAGCAGGCGAAGAAGATGTGTGCCGAGCAAGGCCTGCGCTGCCAGGTCTACAGCAGCGAGAAGCTGCATGAGCTGAAGATGGGCTCTTTCTGGAGCGTGACGCAGGGCTCCGACGAGCCGCCCGCGCTGATCGTGATGGAGTACACGCCGGAGGGCGCGGCCGAAGGCCCCGTGCTCGGGCTGGTGGGCAAGGGCATCACCTTTGACTCGGGCGGCCTCTCGCTCAAGCCCGCCGACAGCATGGAGAAGATGAAATATGACATGGCGGGCGCGGCGGCCATGATCGGCGCCATGCGCGCCATCGCTCTGCTCAAGCCCCGTATCAAAGTCATCAGCGTCATCTGCTCGGCTGAGAACATGCCCTCCGGCAAGGCGCAGAAGCCCGGCGACGTACAGATTTCGATGATCGGCAAGTCCATCGAGGTACTCAACACCGATGCCGAAGGCCGCCTGGTGCTGGCCGACGGCCTCGCATACGCTAAGCAGCTCGGCGCAACCCACCTCATTGACGCGGCCACGCTCACCGGCGCGGTGATGGTGGCGCTGGGTGGCGTGAATGCGGGCGTGTTCTGCAACGACGAAGAGGCCTGGCAACACTTCGAGGCAGCACTCGGCCAGTCGGGCGAAAAGTTCTGGCGTCTGCCCCTCGACGAGGAATACCGCGAGATGCTGCGCTCCCCCATCGCCGACATCAAGAACGTCGGCGGCCGTTATGGCGGCGCCAGCACGGCGGCAATGTTCCTGAAAGAGTTTGTCGGCGACACGCCCTGGGTGCATCTCGATATCGCGGGCACGGCCTGGATGGACGAGGCCAAGCCCTGGATGTCGAGCGGACCAAGCGGCATCGCCATGCCCAGCATTGTGGAGTGGGTGCGCAGCTTCGCCCGATAGACTCTCCACAAAATGCAGTTACGAGCCGGGAAGGTGCCTTCCCGGCTCGCAGTCTTTAGGCCCCAGTCTTTTGGTGCCGCCGGGCAGCCTGGTGCGTCTAATGGCGGTGAGCCTGCGATGCGCCACAACAGGCGGCCATTCCCGGTGCGCATCCGTACTCAGACGAAGGAGGAGTTTTGTTGAATCGCCGTACTCTTCTCGCCAGTGGACTGGCGCTTGCCCTTACCGGCTTGACCGCCTGCAATTCAAAGGTGAGCCAGCCTCCGCTGCCGGTGGTGGGCGCGGGCAGCATGTTCGTGTTCCCCGTGATGCAGCGCTGGACGAAGGACTTCTCCCAGATTCACACCAACGTGGCCATGAGTTATGCCTCCACCGGTGATGCGGCCGGCTTGTCCCTGCTTGAGAGCGGCAAGGCGGCCTTCGCGGCCGTCGATGAACCGCTGCCCCCGGCGGAACTGGCCGCGAAGCATCTGCTGGAATTACCGGAGACGGCGGGGCCGGTGTGCATCATCTACCATCTGCCGGGCATCCGGCAGACGCTGCGCCTCAGCGGTGAGACGCTGGCAAGCATCTTTCTCGGCAAGACCACGAAGTGGAACGATCCGGCCATTCAAAAGGACAACCCAGGCCTCCCGCTGCCCGATCACGCCATCGCTGTCTTTCACCGCACCGATGGCAGCGGCTCGACTGCCCTGCTGACCCAGTATCTGGCCGCGGCCAGCCCCGCCTGGCAACAGAAGGCCGGCGCCGGGTCCACCGTGAGCTGGCCGGCGGGCACCGGCAGCGAAGGCAGCGAAGACCTCGCCTCAGAAGTGCGCGATTCCCCCTACAGCCTGGGCTATGTGGAGTTGACCTACGCACAGGAAAACTACCTGCACACGGCGGCGCTCGAGAATGCAGCCGGGCGCTTCATCACGCCCACCGGCACAAGCGCGACAGCCGCTCTGGATGCATTTCAAAACAAGCTGGCAGCAAACGTGAACACGGCCGTGGTCAATCCCCCCGCGACTGCGGCGTCAGCCTATCCCATCGTCGGCCTCAACTACCTGATCCTGCCTCGTGACGGTGCTACCCCCGCGAAGCAGCGGGCGCTTCGGCAGTTCGCGGAGTTCGTGCTGCACAATGGTCAGGACATCTCCGCCGAGTTGCACTTTGCACGATTGACGCCCTCGCTGCTCCAGTATGACGAGCAGCAGCTCGCCACCATGACTGCCAACGGGCACCCTCTCAAAAGGAGGTAAATGCGCAGTGGCATTGCCTCGCACAGGGTGGCCTGCATAGGCTTGCGCCTGAAGACGTTGCGTAAGCCGGCGCCGCAACCAGACAAACGATTGTTCCCGGCTGTCCAACCGCTATTCCGCTCTGGTAGATTGTTTGCGCCGTCAAATAAGGAGTTTTACCTGTGAGGAATAAAAGGTTTCATTCGGCTTTTCTTGCCTTGATGCTTGCCGTGGGCGCACCCGTCGCGCTCCAGGCACAAGGCCCCATTCCCGACAGCCCGGCCGTGGAGCAGCAGGTGAACGCCCTGCTCGCGAAGCTGACCCTGCAACAAAAACTGGAGCTGCTGGGCGGCGTGGACAGCATGTACACGCATGCCGAGCCCTCGATCGGGTTGCCGCGGCTCAAGATGTCAGACGACTCTCTCGGCGTACGTACCTGGGGCCCGGACACCTCATACGCCGCCAACATCGCTCTGGCGGCCTCCTGGGATCCAAGCCTGGCCGGCGAAATCGGCTCAGCTTTGGGCCGCGACGCGCGGGCACGCGGCGTCAACTTCATCCTCGGCCCCGGCGTGAACATCTATCGCGCGCCCATGGATGGCCGCAACTTCGAGTTCATGGGCGAAGACCCCTATCTGGCGAGCCGCATGGTGGTGCCCTGGATCAAGGGCGTACAAAGCCAGGACGTCATCGCCACCGTGAAGCATTACGCCGCCAACAACGCCGAATATGACCGCCACAACATCAACGCCATCATCAGCGAGCAGGCGTTGCATGAGATCTATTTGCCAGCCTTCCGTGCGGCAGTGGAGCAGGGCCATGTCGGCGCGGTCATGGACTCCTACAACCTCGTGAACGGCGAGCACTCGACGCAGAACAAGGAACTGAACATCGATATTCTGCGCAAGCGCTGGGGCTTCAAGGGCATTCTCATGTCCGACTGGGTGGCCACCTACAGCACGGTGGGCGCGGCCAACGGCGGCCTTGATCTGGAGATGCCTTTTGCGGAGTACATGAGCCCCAAGAAGCTGTCGGCTGCCATTCAGAGCGGCCAGGTCTCCGTCGCGACCATCAACGGCAAAGTGCGCAACATTCTGCGCGATGCCGTGCGGTGGGGCTTCCTGAACCACGACCAGCTCGACACGAGCATGCCGCGCGACAGCTTCCAAAACACGCAGGTCGCGCTCCGAGAGGCGCTTGAGAGCACCACTCTGCTCAAGAATGACGGGCACCTGCTACCGCTCAACCCCGCGCGGGTGCGGACACTCGCCATCATCGGCCCCGACGCATGGCCCATGCCTGAAGCTGGCGGCAGCTCAAACGTTACCCCGTATAACTCCACCAGCTTTTTGACCGGCCTGATGCGCTTCGGCGGCGAAAAGATCAAGGTGCTCTATCTGCAGGGCCTGCCCACCACCAGGGAGCTGTTCCAGCAGACGAAGTGGGTGGTTCCGGCCAACGGCAGCAAATGGAACGCCGTCAAGGTAGAGACCTTTGACAATCCCAACTTCACCGGCACACCTGAAGTGCACACTCAGCCGGCGATGGATGCCTATGTGGCGCAGGAGTGGACTCCCGCAGCCAAGGTGCGCAAGAGCATGCGCATGACGGCGGAGTTCCTGCCGAAGACCACAGGGCAATACATCGTGGTGGCCGGTGCCGGCGGCTCCGACCGCTACCAGGTCATGGTCAACGGCAAGCAGGTGCTGGAAGAGACCGAGCACGAGGGCCAGGCACCCCTCTCGGCGGAGATTCCGCTGACCGCCGGGCAGACCGCCCAAATCGAAGTGAAGTACTGGCCCGACGCCTCATACCCGCGCTTTGGCATGGGCATTGTGGCCGCGGACAAAGTCGTGGACCCCGAAGCAGCCAAAATCGCCGCCCAGGCCGATGCCGCCGTGGTGGCCGTGGGCTTTGACCACGCGACCGAAAGCGAAGGCTTCGATCGCAGCTATGCGCTGCCGTGGGGCCAGCAGGAGCTGATCAACTCCGTCGCCAAGGCCAACAAGCACACCATCGTGGCGCTGGTCGCCGGCGGAGCGGTGGCCACGCAGGGCTGGCTCGACAACGTTCCGGCACTGCTGCAGACCTGGTACCCCGGACAGGAAGGCGGCGTAGCCCTGGCGCAGATTCTCTTTGGCGAGCACGATCCCGAAGGTCATCTGCCCATGAGCTGGGCGCGGGCATGGAAGGACAACCCGACCTACCACTACTACTATGGCCCCAAGGTGCCATGGGGTCAGGTCGAGCCGGTGAAGTATGGCGAGGGCGTCTTCCTCGGCTACCGCTACTACACCACCTACGACAAGAAGCCGCTCTTCCCCTTCGGCTTTGGAATGTCCTACACGAGCTTCCAGTACAGCCACCTGCAAGTTTCGCCAGAGACAGCGACCCCGGCAGGCGGCATTCAGGTCGCGTTTGACGTAACCAACACCGGCGACCGGGCCGGTGCGGACGTGGCACAGGTATACGTGGGCGACCCCTCGGCCAAAATCAAGCGGCCCGTCGAAGAGCTGAAAGGCTTTGAAAAGGTTCGCCTGGAGCCGGGCCAGACCCAGCACGTCGTGGTAACGCTGGACCATCGCGCACTGGCCTACTGGAGTGAAGCAAAGCATGGCTGGGAGGTCGATCCGGGCAAGTTCACGGTCTTTGCCGGGGACTCGTCGGAAAACCTGCCGCTGAAGGGCTCATTTGAAGTGAAATAATCGCAATACACAGCAAACGGCCCGCCAGAGTGAACACTCGGCGGGCTTTTTGTTTTGCCCAATAGCCTCAAACCGAGCGGCGGCGGGAGACGGCAGGAAACTCGCTGCTCTGATCCATCACTTCCAGTTCGAGAATCACTCGCTGATCTTCAAAGCCTCCCGGCATCGCGTGGGTGCAACGGCAGAGTTCCGCCAGCTTGAGGTGCGAGCTGCGGCTCAGATGCAGCCCGGCAGCCAGCAGCACACCGTAAATATCGACACAATGCGCACGCAAAAACTCGCACTCAATGGCGGCTGAGCCGTCAGAGTGAAACCGCCGGCTGAGCATCTGCCCTCCGCAGGCGAGTATGGCGCCGGTCAGGTAATAGACCATGCGCTCAGGCGCGCCGTCAGATCTTCCGATCAGCCGCAGTTCAGGAATGGATTGGCTCTCGAATCCCAGCACAACCTCTTGATCGGACGAAATTGGGTGGTAGATTACGCACAAAGAGGTGGAGATGGCATTTCCACAGCTTCGGCAAAAGAGCTATGGTCTTGAGCAGGAATTACTTAACGCCCCCTATCCGATTCTTCTGCAACGGGTTTGGGCTTTCACTCATCCAACCAGAATTAATAGCTGGTCTTTGCAGCCATTAGAATCAGTAGAAAGAGCTCCGCAGTTCACGCAACAAACTGCTGCATTTCGAGGGGGTCCGTGCCAAGTCAACAGGAAGTCCAATGGTCTCAACTGAAAGTCGGCGTTCTGATCATCGTGGCCCTGTCGGCGCTGATGGCGTTGATCTTTCTCATGTCGGGCAATACAGGTGGATTCTTCACCGGCAAGATCCGGCTCCATTCCTACTTTGAAAACTCGGCAGGGCTCAAGGTCGGGGCTCCCGTCAATCTCGACGGAGTAACGATCGGCAACGTGAAGTCCATCAAGATCGTCACCCAGCCACGGCTGACGCCAGTCGAAGTCTTCATGAGCGTGAGCAAGAAGTATCAGAGCCAGCTCCACTCCGACTCCAAAGCCAGTCTTTCCACGGTGGGCGTGCTGGGCGATACCATCGTGGACATCGACAACCGCACAGCCACGGGCGGGCCGATTCAGAATGGCGCGCAATTGCCCACCAATGAGACTCCGAACCTGCAAGACGTCATTCAGGCCAGCCAGGGCACCATCCAGCAGCTCAATGTCATTCTGGGCAATGTGAATGCGCTGATCAACCAGATCAGCAGCGGCCAGGGCACCATCGGCAAGCTGATCAGCGACCCCAGCCTCTTCAATAACCTGAATGCGAGCGTAACCAAGCTGAACAAGGTGGCCACACAGCTCAACAGCGGCCAGGGCACCATCGGCAAGCTGCTCAAAGACCCGAGCCTGTACAACCACCTGAACGACACCGCCACCAGGATTGACGACGTGGCCAACAAGATCGATACCAGTCAGGGAACGCTCGGCAAGCTCATCCAGGACCCCACCCTGTATAACAACCTGAACCAGAGCGTGGACAAGCTGAATCATCTGCTGACGCAGGTCAACAGCGGCCAGGGTGCGCTCGGCATGATGGTCAACAACAAGGCCTTTGCCAACAAGCTCAATGACACGGTCACGCAATTGGATTCAATCCTGCAACAGGCCAACGCGGGCAAGGGCACCGTGGGGCAGTTGATCAAGAATCCGTCCCTCTATAACCACCTCGATCAGGTGGCGGCCAGTTCCAATACGCTGGTCACCGCAATCCGCAAGAACCCGAAGAAATATCTGGTGATCCACCTGAAGATCTTCTAAAAGCGGACGATTCGCAGCGGCAGGCGGGGATGGGCAAATGGCTCATCCCCTTTTGCTTGCGCCGGACATCAAGAAACATCCGCCCTGTTTCCATCCGGCGGTAACCAATCCTGCAATCTTTCCTTCGGCTTTTGTTATGGCCGTGGTACTGTTTTTCCACCACAATTCACGGCTACGCGGCTGCTCAATACGGCTGCAGGCTGCATGAGGAAAGTATGCACGTCACTCGCGTTCTCTCTGTGCTGTTGCTCGGCACCGGAATGGCCATGGCGCAACAGGCGCTCCCCACGGATAACTCCTCCGTACCCACAGAACCCAAAGCCCTGCACAGCTTCGATCTCAAGGCGCTCGACACCAGCGTCAACCCCTGCGACGACTTCTACGAGTTCGCCTGCGGCAACTGGATCAAGAACAACCCCATCCCCGCTGACCAGTCTCGCTGGGGCCGCTTCAACCAGTTGCATGAGCGCAACCAGTACCTGCTCTATCTTGACCTCAAGCAGGCGGCTGACGATCCAAAGACGCCGCTCCAAAAGAAGTACGGCGATTTCTACGCCGCCTGCATGGACACCGATCGCGCCAACAACGAGGGCAGCAAGCCGCTGGCTCCCGTGCTCGGCGAAATCGCCGGTCTTAAGAATAAGAAGCAACTCCCGGCGCTGCTCGCAAAGCTCCGCGCCAGGGATGGAGTGTCTTCCTTCTTCGGCTTCGGCGTCGATCAGGATGAGAAGAATTCTTCTCAGCAGATCGCGGTCGTCTGGCAGGGCGGCCTGACCATGCCTGATCGCTCCTACTATCTTGAGAACACGCCCCGCACCACAAAGATTCGTGCCCGCTATCACGATTACGTGGTCACCCTTTTCAAGCTGACTGGCGACTCCGAGGCGCAGGCCCAGAAGGAAGCCGCAAACGTTCTCACCATCGAGACCGCACTGGCCAAGGCCTCGCTGCCGCGCGTGGAACTGCGCGACCCCAAGAAGGTGTACCACCCCATGCCCGTCTCGGGCCTGGACGCACTGACCCCGGGCTTCCAGTGGAAGGAATTCCTCGCCGGCATCAATGCCCCTCCGATTCCGATGGTCAATGTCGGCATGCCTGACTTCTTCAAGGCGATGGACACAGTCGTTCAGCAGCAGGATCTCGCGGCCATCAAGAGCTACCTGCGCTTCCACGCCATCAACAGCGTGGCGCCCTGGCTGTCGCAGCCCTACGAGCAGGCGAGCTTTGAGTTCTTCCAGCACACTCTGGCCGGCCAGGCCGAGCAGTCCGCCCGCTGGAAGCGCTGCACCATGCTCACCGACCGCGTGCTCGGCTTCGCCGTGGGCCAGGATTGGGTCAAGCAGCACTTCCCGCCCCAGGCCAAGCAGAACATGGAGCAGTTGGTGGCCTCGCTCAAGACCTCGCTCGGCAGCGACATCCAGAACCTGCCGTGGATGACCGAAGCCACGAAGAAGCAGGCCCTCATCAAGTTGTCCGAGTTCCGGCAGAAGATCGGCTATCCCGAGCACTGGCGTGACTATTCCAAGCTGACCGTGAGCCGCAACAACTTCATTCTCGATCTGCACCACGCCTCGCACTTTGAGCTGAATCGCCAGTTAAACAAGATTGGCAAGCCGGTCAATGAGAAAGAGTGGGGCATGACTCCACCCACGGTGAATGCCTACTACAATCCCCCGCAGAATGACATCAACTTCCCGGCCGGCATTCTGCAGCCGCCGTTCTACTCCTATGGAATGGACCCGGCGGTGAACTTTGGCGGCATCGGCGTCGTGATTGGCCACGAAATGACGCACGGCTTTGATGACGAGGGCAGCCAGTATGACGGCCACGGCAACGTGCGCAACTGGTGGACTCCGCAGGACCGCAAGGCCTTTGACCAGCGCACGGACTGCGAAGTGAAGGAATACGGCGGCTTCCAGCCGATTCCCGGTGTGCACCTCAACGGACGGCTGACGCTCGGTGAAAACACGGCCGACAACGGCGGCCTGCGCATCGCCTATCAGGCGCTCAAGACCACGTTGGCCAAACAGGGCAAGACCCTGAACGAAAAGGTCGGCGGCTACACTGAGGCGCAGCGCTACTTCATCGCATTTGCCCAAATCTGGTGCGAAAACCGCACCCCACAGGTGGCGGCGCTTTCAGCCAAGACCGATCCGCACTCGCCGGGCCGCTTCCGCACCAATGGCACGGTCCGCAACTTCCCGGCCTTTGGCAAGGCGTTCGGCTGCAAAGTCGGCGATCCCATGATGCCAGAGAACGCCTGCCGCGTCTGGTAGCTGCTTTTCTACCGGATTCTGCGCTTTATCAGGGTCACCGTTCGCGGTGACCCTTGTTTTTGTGGGAGGATCGAAGAAGCTGGGAATCGCTCCCCACCGAGAATTCTGTAGAGATTGCAGATGCCGAAGGTGAAACGCCTGCTTTACAATGCAGACGGGAGCGATCCCTACAGTTTGCCTGCGCCACCTCCCGGGATTGGCCAGGAAAGGAAGCGCATGAAGTTTAGGAATTTCGGCCAGGCGTCACTGGCTATTCTGGCGACCCTTGCGGCCACCATCGGGGTTTCCGCGTGCAAGCAGAACTACACCACCGGCTATATGTACGTCACGGGTACACAGCAAAACACCCAGGCCGGACAGATTGGCGCCTTCAAAATCAACAGCACCAATGGTGCTCTGTTCACGGTTCCAGGCCAGCCCTTCCCCTCTGGCGGTAGCAATCCGATCCGCGCACTGGTAGACGACACCGGACGCTTCGTCTTTGTGCTTAACCAGGGCGTCAAGAGTACGGATAGCACCGGCAATGCCTCCTTCACCGGCAACGGCCTCACGGTCTTCAGCGTCGGCGGCGATGGTTCCATCGCGCCGCAGCAGACCTATCAAAGCACGGGTTATGATTCCCAGCGACTGGCCGAGTTCGCAGGCCAGTACCTGTACGTGCTCGACGAGTACGCCCCGGCTTACCTGCCCGGAACGCAGACCATCGCAAATGCATCCTCGAGCTACAGCTCAGCCTTTCCCTGCAGAGACTCGAACGGCGTCTATCACCCGGTGGGCGCGGTCACGGCCTTCAGCGTGAACTCGCAGACCGGCATTCTGACGCTGATCCAGAACCAGCAGCAGAACGGCATCACCTACTTCCCTGTGGGCTGCTTCCCGGTGGATATGCACATCGCCGGCGGCTACGTTTATGTCATGGATGCCGGCAGCGCCTCCAACAGCGACGTCGAGACCGTCTTCCCCTATCTGGTGAACACCAGCACCGGCGCGCTGACTGTGACCACTAACGGTCCATTCGTGACCGGCGCGACCAACGTCACGGTGATTGATGGCGACAGCGCAGGCAAGTACGTCTTCCTGCTCGATGCCGGCACCAACAAGATCTACATGTATACGCCGGGAACCAACGGCTCCTTGACCAACATCAGCGGCAGCCCGTTTGCCAATGACTCAGCGGTCTCTGACCCCGATGCCCTGCTGGTCGACTCAAAGGACGCTTTCCTTTACGTGGCCAATGCGCAATCGAACGGAACTATCAACTCCGGCAACGGCGCCATCACGTTCTTCAACATCAACCCGACCAGCCAGGCGCTCTCTGAGACTCCCGGCTCCCCGTATGGAACTGGCTCGGCACCCGACTGCATCGTGGTCGATCCGACCAACCAGTTCATATACACCTCGAATTACGTGGGCGGCACGATTGTCGGCAACCTCTATAATCCGCAGGCTGGCAATCTGGCTCCGCTACACGGTACGTCACCCCAGTTCAGCACTGTGGGCAATCCCACCTGGTGCGCAGTGGACTCGCACACAGACTAATCGGCCCCGAGACGGCCTCCTGCGGGAGGCCGTCTTCGCTCCGTTGGCTTTGTCCGGTATTCCTTATCTAGCGAGGACACCGCACAAACCTTTACAATGCAATCCGGGACACCCCACACAAAAGACCCTCGCCGTTCCCGGCAATGGAGAGGATGAAGGAAGCGCATGAAGTTCAGCAAACCGGGCCAGATTCTGCTGGCTACCGCTGTATCCGCCATCGTAGGACTCGGCCTTACGTCGTGCGGTCAGAGCAATACCATCGACTTTCTGTATGTCACGGCGAATAAGAACACGACCGGACAGATCAGCGTCTACTGGGTCGACCAGGAATCTGGCGCGATCAGCCAGATTCCCGACTCGCCCTATCCCTCCGGCGGCGAGAATCCGGTCGCCGAAGTCGCCACGCCCAACGGGAAGAACCTCTTCGTGGTGAATCGCGATGACAACACCATCGTGGACTTCGCCATTGGCACCGACGCCAAGCTATATCCTCAGAAGACCTGCAACACCCCCGGCACTGAGCCCGTGTCCATTGCCGTGAATACGGCTGGCACCCAGCTCTACGTGGTCGACACGTATGCTCCGGCTCCCAGCGGGCAGGCAGCGTACTCTGAGACGAATCCCGGCCCAGGCGCACTGGTCGAGTTCCCGCTCGACAGCAGCAGCCAGCAGTTCTCAAGCTGCACCCCGGTCGCCAATGGCAGCCAGAGCTATTGGCCGTTGGGCAACTATCCGGGTGGCGTAGCCGTGGCTGCCAATGACAGCTATGTCTACGTAGTGAATACCGGCTCGATCGTGACCACCACCACGCCTCCCACGGCGGGTGTACCGGTCGTGGCCCCAACTTCCGGCGCAGGCACGATCTCCGGCTTCTCCATCGGCAGCAACGGAGCGCTCACGGCATTGAGCGGCAGCCCCTTTGAGGCCGGCACGGCTCCCTTGGGCATCGCCGTTGATCCAACCAGCCGCTTCCTCTACGCGACAGACGCTGCCCAGAATCAGATCATTGAGTACTCGATTCAGAATGGTGGCATACTGGTGCCCCTCAATCCCGGCACGACGGCTACGGAGACCTTCCCGGTCGGCATCACGGTTGATCCTCGTGACCTGTTTGTCTACGTGACGAACTACACCAGCGGCTCAATCTCCTCCTACAACATCAACCAGGGCAACGGCGCGCTCAGCTCCAATGCAACACCGACGCTGCCGACCGGCCCAGGTTCCACCTGCGTGACGATTGAGCCTGCCCTTGATCGCTTCGTCTTCACCTCCAACTTCCTGCAGAACGAAGTCAGCAGCGCGGAGTTGAACACCAACACCGGCAGCCTCACGACGGACCAGAACTCGCCGTACCCCTCGGCAGCGCAGCCGACCTGCGTAGTGGCTGTGCCGCACGGCAACCACTCACAGCAGACGGTTACGGTGATTCCGACCGGCAACAGCTAATCAACCGGCAGAAGTGCCACAAAAGGCCCGCTACGGCGGGCCTTTTTCTCAGGTCGGCGACAAACCTATGCAGCAATCGCTTTGTAACAGGGCATGACTTCAGTCATGCCGATCAAGCCCGATGAAATCAGCGGGCTTTAGCCCCTGCGCGATGTTTGTTCTGCTCCAATTCAACTTTGTCAGCAGCCTGAAAGGCCCGCTTCGGTGGGCCTTTTCCTCTTACTGGATTCCCCCCATGAAGCCGGGCGCGACCTGAGGGGCCCACACCGCCCCCCTGCTGGAAGATCAGCGCGCAGAACGGCCGCCCCATCTCATTTCCGGCGCAGCTTTCAGGCGGAGCCCAGGCCGAAGCAGCTTCATAGCAGCAAATGGCCACCAATGGCACCGCAGCACGCTTCTGGAGGGCCGATGACACCGGCCATGGCTATCACACCAGAGACGGCCTGACGGAGCCAACAGCCATGCAGCGCGCGAAATATTCGGCAGGAGGTAACCGTCCGCGCTTAGCGGCCGTAGCTCTTGATATAGCGCTCGCGGATGATCCTCTGCATGGGCTTCTCAAAGAACTTCATCACCAGCACGGCGATACCAATCAGAATCCCATAGCTGAGCCAGGGATCGAAGCGAGCAAGGCCCAGCCGGTTCAGCACATGGGTGTGGTGAATGATGTTCCAGAGATTGAAGTGCAGGATGTAGAGGCAGTAGGTGGCCTGTCCGATAGCAACGAACGGATAAAAGCCGAAGAAGCTGGCAATGAAGTTCTGTCCTGCCAGACCCAGGATCGCGAGACCGAAGAGCGGCATCATCAGGCCATCATGCATCATGGGGAACGGCATATAGTCGCCGTAGTAAAGGATGGTGTAAATGGCCGCAATACCCACCAGCCCCATCCAGAGGCGCAAGCGCGAGGAGCGCGGCAGGCGGCGGTCCAGGTCAGCGAGCGCGATGCCAAAGAAGAAGGACGGAAGGTGCGGCGGGGGCGTAAATTTGAGCGCCCGAATCCAGAAGCCGTCACTGTAACGGGTGACGTGCTGAATGCCGTCCGGCTTGAAATACATATAGAGCGACGGCAGAATCATGCCGCAGCCCCACAAAAACAGCATCCAGAGCAGCAGCGAACCCAGCCGCTTGGGCCGTTTGAAGAGAATCACCGCCGGAAAGATCAGATAAAAGAACGCTTCCGTACACATCGTCCATGCCGGAGTGTTCCAGAAGGTCGAGAGCGACGGGCTCCAGCCCTGCAGCAGCAGCGGGGTCAGCGTAATGCCCCAGAAGAACTGCGCATGCGTCCGGACATGCCACTCATCCACCAGCATGCCCAGCGAAACAAGCAGCGCCAGCACGTAGACCGGATAAAGCCGCGAGAAGCGGGCAATCCAGAAGTTCCTGGCCTTGAGACGCCCGGCGCGGGCCCGCTCGTCATAGTTGTAGGCCAGAATGAAGCCCGACATCAGCAAAAAAAAGCTGACCGACGTATACCCGTTGGCCACAATGGGCGCGAACGGCCCGAACCACTTCGGATTGGAGAAGTGAAAAAAGACAATATTCAGCGCCGCAAAGCAGCGCAGGCCGCTCAGCGCCGGCAGACGGTCCTTCTTGACCTTCGCGCGTGACTGGGCCTCCGCGTCATTGCGCGGCTTATCCATCACGGCAGAGACCAGTCTAGGGAAGAATTGGGCCGTAGAACTCAGGAAGTCACCAGGGAGCCGACACGCTCGCCCATCACCACGCGGCGAATGTTGCCGGGCTCATTCATATTGAAAATCACCATCGGCAGATTGTTGTCCTTGCACAGGCTCACAGCCGTCGTATCCATCACCTTCAGCCCGAGCCGCAAAATCTCCATATACGTGATCTGCTCAAACTTCACCGCATCCTTGATCAGCACAGGATCGGCGTCATAGATGCCTTCGACCTTGGTCGCCTTCAACAGCACGTCGGCCTTGATCTCCATGGCGCGCAGCGAGGCGGCCGTATCCGTTGAAAAATACGGATTTCCCGTTCCCGCAGCAAAGATAACCACCCGTCCCTTTTCCAGATGCCGAATGGCCCGCCGCCGGATGTATGGCTCGCAGACCTGATTCATCTCAATCGCGCTCATCACGCGGCACTGCACGCCCTGCTTCTCAATGGCATCTTGAATGGCCAGCGCATTAATCACGGTGGCGAGCATGCCCATGTGATCGGCGGAGACACGATCCATGTCCTTGGCCTGCTCGGCAACCCCGCGAAAGAAGTTGCCGCCCCCGACCACGATGGTTACTTCCACACCCAGGGAGCGAACCTCGGCCACCTCATGGGCGACCTCATGAATTCGATCCACATCGACACCGAAACCGCGGCCTGCGGCCAGCGCTTCGCCAGAGAGCTTGAGGACGACGCGTTTGTACATTTAATTGGAGTATCGCATAGCGCAGGGGGGTTGCGGCAGAGCGCTTTTTGCCTGAGGAATAAACCCTGCCGCTTCATAAGAAAGCGCCCGGCCAAAAGCCGGGCGCGGTAAACGATAACCGATTCGGAAGACTACTTTTTCGCCCCGGCTTTGCCTTGTTCGATCTGCGCCAGCAGCACCTTCACTGCTGTCGCCAGTTGCGAGTCGGTGCCATCTTCGGTCTCGCCCGGCTTGCGCACGGCTTCCACATTCACTGGCCGCGGATGCAGTTCCATGTTCTGGCCCCCCATGGTCTGCACCTCGATCATCGGCAGGCGCAGATACGAGCCGTCGATGAGGTTGGTGCCGCCGGTATAAATGATCCAGCCGGCAGTCGGCACGCCCACCACCTTGCCCAGATGCAGCGCCTCATAGCCCTCGGTAAAGTCCTCGCCGTCTGACAGCGTGGACTGGTTCGTCACCAGCACCGTGGGCTTGCCCAGTGCGCGCTGGCCCAGCAACTGACGCGCCGGGGAGGTGGGCAACCCGCGCGGCGTGAGCATGATGTAGTTCTTGCGGGCAAACACGTCGATGGCATAGCCATTCACAAATCCGCCATCGTTGTTGCGCACATCGACAATCACACCCTCCTTCGACTCATTCTGCGCATCGAGATCGAGGTAGAGCTGCTTGAGTGAATCGCCTTCCATCGCGGCCATGTGTACATAACCGAGCTTGCCGCCGCTGATCTTGTTGACGTAAGCGCGCTCTTTTTCCACCCAGGCGCGGTAGAGCAGATTCTTCTCCGCACCCAGATTGATCGGCTTGACGATCACCTTTCGCGGAGCCGCCGATCCAGTCGCAACTTCCAGCACCGTGCGGCGGCCAATGGTGTTCTCCATCAGCGCGTTGAAATCAGTATCCGCGCCAATCGTCTGGCCATTGACCGAGACCAGCTTGTCGCCCACCTGGATGCCGCCCACATTCGCCGGACCGAGCGGTATGACCTCGGAAACGACGAGCCCTTTGCCCGCGTCATAATCCGCGCGATCAAAGCGCAGACCGAGACGTCCGACTTCCGGCGCATGATGGCCTCCGCCGTAGATGCCGGAGTGCGAAGAGTTCAACCGCCCGATCATCAAATTGATGTCGCTGCGCAACTCATCCGGAGTGGCCACTCCAGCAATAAACGGCGCGAACTCGGCATGAATTGCCTTCCAGTTCTGGCCGTTCATCGACGGGTTATAGTAGCGGCGCTCCAGGTCGCTCCAGGCTTCATTGAAAACGACGTTCTTTTCGACGTTGAAGTTGACCGTGTAATCGGCAGTCACCGGAATCGGCGTCGCATGTCCCCCGTCCACCGCAAGCTTCATCACATGCCCGTTCTCGAGAAAAACAATCGTCTTCGAGTCCGGCATAAACTGCACGTTCGACTTGTCTCCATGGCTGGCCGTCAATTGCCGGGCCACGGGCGGCGTCTTGGGATTCTCTTTGAGCGACCAGCTATACAGGTTGTCTTCGCCGGCCACCTCGGCCTGAAAGATCAGTGTCTTGCCATCAGGACTGATCACCGGCTGCGTCGCGCTGAGCCCGAGCGGCAGCAGCGAGAGCCGGTCGCGAATGCCATCAAAAACGATGTTGACGGGCTTGGCCTTGCTCGCAGGCTTCTTGTCCTTGGTCTTCGCGGCGGCGTCCTTGCCGCTGGTCGTGGACTCGGCCGGAGATTTTGGGTTCTTCGGCTCAGTAGGAGATTTGAAGAGATCGTAGAACTGATTTTCCTGATACTGCGGCACATGCAGCGTCAGATCGACGCGCGCCATATCAAAGTTCTCGCTGCGCTGCGCCGTGGCAAACAGCAGATACTTGCCGTCCGGCGACCAGGCCATCTGATCCGCAGTCTCTCCGTTGGCCAGGAAAGTGATGGACCGCGCCGCGCCGCCCTTGGTGGGCACCACCTTGATGTTGCGGAAGCCGTCGTAGCCGTAAATCGTGTAGGCCAGCCAGTCTCCGGCGGGCGAAAACTCAAGATCAGGCGACCACATTTTGTCTGTCGCCAGCACCTCATCCTTGCCGCTGGCCAGCGTCAGCAGATGCACCTGCTTGCGGTCCCGGATATACGCAATGGCTTTGCCATCGGGGTTCCAGCGTGGATGCTCGCACTGCGCCGTGCCGTGCGTAAGCTGGGTTTCTTTGCTGCCGTCGAAATTGTACTCGTAAATGTCACTATTTCCGTCGCGCATCGACGTGTAGATGAGCTTGGTGCTGTCCGGCGACCAGTGCAGGCTGGCCTCCATCTGCGGCGTGCGCGTGATGCGGATTGCCTCTCCGCCATCCTTCTCCGTCGTAACGTAAACATCGCCGTGCGCAATCACAGCCAGCTTTTTGCCATCGGGCGAGAGTGCCATCTCAGAGAAATGCGACACCGCCTCATGCTCCACACCCAGTCCTGAAGGGCTGCCGCGCAGTTCCACGGGCACCTGCTCCGCTTTGCCGGTCGCGGTGTTCATCTTCCAGATCGTGAGCTCGCGCTCAAAAACAATCGTCTTGCCGTGGTCGCCGATGGAGGGCCACAGCACTCGGCCATTCGTGAAGTGCGTGAGCTGCTTCTCCGCGCCGCCATTTGAGGACACAGACCAGAGATTCTCCGGGCCTGTCTTGTCTGACATGTAGTAAATCGTCTTGCCACTGGCCGACCACATCGGCCACGCATGCTTGGCGTCATCCGGCACCAGCACGCGATAAGCGCCACCTGGCGCCAGCGACTTCCACCACAGCTCCGTGTCGTCAATGTGGGCATGGCCGTCGCGCCACCACTGCTGGTCGCTGATGCCCTTGGCCATCATCACAACGGACTTCCCATCCGGCGAAGGAGCACTCTCAAACTCGGCCAGGTAGCTCTCGGCGCTCACCGGCATCGGTGTTCCACCCTCGGCGCTCACGCGGTACACATCCGTGTTGTAGTCGATGTCGCTCGCGCCATTGGTGAAGTAGATCCACTTGCCGTCGGCCGACCAGGCATCCAGTTGCTCCAGCGTGTCGCCGTAGGTGATGCGCTGCAACTGGCCCGTGGCCAGGGTGAGCACATAGATGTCTCCGCCGCCGGTGCGCGTGGAGATAAAGGCGATCTTCGAGCCGTCAGGCGAATACAGCGGGCGCGACTCCGTCGCCGGATTGCTGATGAGCAGATGCGCGTCGCCGCCCTTGGCCGGGACCGTCCAGATATCGCCGCCCGAGGCAAAGGCAATCTCCTGCCCATCGGGCGAGAGCGCAGGCTGCGTCAGCGAGGGCTTGGGCTGAACGGGCGCGGCAGCGGCCCAAAGCACGGACGAGGCAAAAAGCGTAGCGGCAAAGGCAAAGACGTTCCGGGACTTCAACGGAATCACACTCCGGACAACAAGTTGTGGCACTGCAGGGATGGTTATTTGTAGCACAGTAACCGGTGTGATTTGCATTAGCACCCGCGCCACCGTGGCATGCCATCAAATTACGAGCAGCGTCGCCATGGCTGCCATCCGGATACCCGCCGCGATGTAGCACCATCGGATAATGCGGGAGGTACCGCGGGCGGTTGTGCGCGTCCCTGATTCCATACATCACGCCATCGGGCCAGACGGGGATCCGCCAAACGCAACAAGGCCCGGCACATGGCCGGGCCCTGCATCACGTTGTACCGCGATTACTCTTCGCTGGCGGCTTCTTCGCTCACCTTGACCTGCGCGACCGTCCAGTTGGGGTCGCCGACCTTGAAGCGCGCGAAGCGGCGCACGGTGATGTTCTCGCCGAGCTTGCCGACCTTCTGCGCGATGAGGTCCTTGATCGAGAGGCTCTGCTCCTTGATGAAGGGCTGCTCCAGCAGGCAAACCTCCTCGTAGAACTTGCTCATCTTGCCTTCGACAATCTTCTCCACAACCGGAGCCGGCTTGCCGGTGGCCGCCGCCTGCGCGCGGAAGATTTCCTTCTCCCGTTCCAGATCTTCGGCCGTCACATCTTCCGGACGGATGTAGCGCGGATCGGTCGCCGCGATGTGCATCGCGATGTCCTTGAGCAGTTCCTGAAAGTCTTCGGTGCGGGCGACAAAATCGCTCTCGCAGTTCACTTCAAGCAGCACGCCAATCTTGCCACCGGCATGAATGTAGGTGCCCACCGCGCCCTCGTTCGTGGTGCGCGAAGCCTTCTTTTGCGCCGAGGCCATGCCGCGCTTGCGCAGAATCACAAAGGCCTCTTCCATGTTGCCCTTTGACTCCTGCAGCGCCTTCAGGCAGTCGCCCATGGGCGCGCCTGAATTGTCCCTCAGCTCCTTGACGAGCTTTGCATCAATCTTCTCACTCACTGTCGACATCTCCATCCCTTTGGACGCTTTTAGCTTCTCCCGCCGCCTTCGGCCCGCGGGAAAAATCTCGCGATCTCAGACTAACAATTGCCCTGACACACAGAAAGCGTGGCCTGTAAAAACTGCAGCCACGCTTCCCGAAGATGACCCCATTGCATGGGGCTTGCGGGCAGCCGCCGGCGGCCACCCGCAGCTACTTAAAGGCTCTCGGCGGCCTCGGCCTCATCCAGCGCGTTGACCACGGCGGGCGACTTGCGAATGCCGCCACCCAGAGCGGCCTCCAGATCGACATCCTCGGTCTCGGCGGCAGCTTCGGCTACGGGGGCAGCAACTTCCGCGGCAGGAGCTTCCTCGCCCTCGGCCACAGCCTGCACATCCGTGTTGACGCCCTCCATCTCGGCGGCGAACTGCTTGTCGCCGACCATCTGCACGCCCTCGATCACCGAATCGGCAATCTTCGAGGTGAAGAGGCGGATGGCGCGCAGCGCGTCATCGTTGCCCGGAATCACGTAATCCACCACCGTCGGATCGCAGTTGGTATCGACCACGGCGACCACGGGAATGCCCAGCTTGCGGGCTTCCTTGACGGCAATCGCTTCGTTGTTCGAGTCCACCACGAAGATGGCATCGGGCAGGCGGCGCATGTTCTTGATGCCGGCCAGGTTGGCCTGCAGATGCTTGCGCTCGCGCTCGAGGCGAATCACTTCCTTCTTGGTCAGCAGATCGTAACGGCCGTCCGTGGCCATCTCATCGAGTTCCTGAAGGCGCTTCACCGACTTCTGCACGGTCACCCAGTTGGTCAGCAGACCACCCAGCCAGCGGTTGTTGATGTAATACATCCCGCAGCGGTTCGCCTCTTCGGCGATGGCGTCCTGCGCCTGGCGCTTGGTGCCGACAAACAGAATCACTTTGCCCTGCGCGCACATGTCCGTGACGTACTTGCTCGCGTCCTTGAACATCTTGAGCGTCTTCTGCAGGTCGATGATGTAAATGCCGTTGCGCTCGCCGAAGATGTACTCCTTCATCCGCGGATCCCAACGCTTGGTCTGATGCCCGAAGTGAACACCTGCTTCGAGCAGCTCCTTCATGGTGATGTTGGCCAAACAGCCTCCTTTTTGATCTGCATTCCGGGGTCGCCGGAATTGATTCCCCGATCAGGGAAGATTTACGTCCTGAACATCTTGAAGTTGCCAGTGATCAGTTGGTCAGTCCCCAGCAAAACTGAGGACTGGCCAACTGCGACAGACAACCGCAAGCGCATTAGCGCTTGCTGAACTGGAACCGCTTGCGTGCGCCCTTCTGGCCGTACTTCTTGCGTTCCTTGGCGCGGGCATCGCGCGAGAGCAGGCCTTCCGCCTTGAGCGCCTTGCGCAATTCGGCGTTGAACTCGATCAGAGCGCGGGCGGAGCCCATCTTGACGGCATCGGCCTGCGCGGCCACGCCGCCGCCGGAAACCGTGGTGACCACGTCGAAGGTCGAGAGCATCTCGGCCACGGCCAGGGACTTCTTGGCGGCCGCGCGCTGCTGCTCGGTGACGAAGTAGGTCTCAAAGGGCTTGCCGTTGACGACGAATTCCCCGCTGCCGGGGCGCAGGAAGACGCGGGCGATCGCCGACTTGCGGCGTCCCGTTCCGTAATACTGAATCAAATCTGCCATGAATCCTCGGTCTCTCTAAAACTTACGCGTTGATCTCAAGCGGCTGGGGCTGCTGCGCGGCATGCGGATGCTGATCGCCCTTGTACACGTTCAGCTTCGACGCCATCTTGCGGCCCAGTTTGGTCTTGGGCAGCATGCCCTTGATCGCCTCTTCCACAATCTTTTCCGGCTTGCGCTGCAGCAGGCGCGTGAACGACTCTTCGCGCAGGCCGCCGGGGAAGCCCGTGTAACGGCGATAGACCTTCTGCTGGCTCTTCAGGCCGGTCAGGCGAATCTTCTCCGCGTTAATCACGATCACGTGATCGCCCATGTCCATGAAGGGCGTGTACTTCGGGCTGTTCTTGCCGCTCAGCACGCGGGCCGCTTCGGTGGCGAGACGGCCCAGCGTCTTGCCGCTGGCGTCTACTACAAACCACTTCCGGCTAATGTCATGCGAGCTCGGAAAATACGTCGACATCGTTCGATCTCTCCTCGGCACGGGCTGCCTTTCTAGAGCAAATCCGTGTAAAACCACGCCCGTTGCCCGGGCCTGAACCACTGTTGAACCCACGCCAGATGGCCCCGTGAGGCCTTCGCATCACGGCATTGCCCTGCTCATCGCGTCGGTAGGCGCAGCCTTCTCCAGAAACCGTCTTGGCCGGTTGGGGCCAACTTTTCCCAGAGCGCTTGGGATTCCACTTTTCCCAGCCTGCGAACAACAACACAGGCGGGCAGACGGAAGTCTGCGCAAGGACTTTAGAATACGAGAATTTTTATGGAGAGTCAACGAAATCGCGCCTCCCGGAAAAAGAGGCATCCCTGACCAGCAAGGCACACAGGCCGCCGCTCAATGCCCTTCCGGAGCTTTTCCTCCCGCCCGGAACGACCGGGTCAAGAGCACCAGCGGGGCCGCAATCAGGGTCAGTATCCCCATGACATGAAAACAGTCCATAAAAGCCAGAAGGCGTGCTTGATCCTCAAGCCTCTGATAATAAATGGCATTTGCGTAATGCAGAGCATCCCCGGGGCTCAATCCACGTGCTGCGAGATACCCGGCCATGCGGTGAACCGCCTGCTGCAGCCAGAGCGAAGGGCCCGTCAGGCTCGCCCCCAGCACGGCTTGATGGAAGTTCTGGCGGCGCTCGGTCATGGTCGTGATGAAGGCCACGCCGAAGCTGCCGCCCCAGTTTCGAAAGAAATTGGTGATGGAGGAGGCGCGATTGTTCTGATCCGGGCGCAACTGCGAATACGTGATCACCGAGAGCGGAACGAAGAAAAAGGCATATCCCAGCCCCTGCAGGGCGCGCGCCCAGGCATAGTGGTCGTAATCCGTCGCCAGGTTGAAGTGGCTGTAATACAGAAACGAGAGACCAACCGTAATCAGCGCGAAGAAGAGCAGCGTACGGGCCGCGACGATGCCGCGCTGCACCAGTTGCGCACCTACGGGAGCGAGCATGGTGATGACAAAGGCTCCCGGACCCAGCACCAGTCCAGCATCGGTGGCGCGGTAGCCATAAAGCGACTGCAGCAGTTGCGGAATCATGGTCGTCGAGCCGAAGAGCCCAAAGCCGAAAAGAAAGTACAGAAAGGATGCGATGGCAAAATTGCGGCTTCGAAGCAGGTGCAGATCAATGATGGGATCTTTCTGCCGCAGCTCCCACACAATCGCCGCCACCAGGCACGTTATGGCGATGCTCAAGGCCCAGCAGATGAACGTGGACCCGAACCAGTCGTCGATCTGGCCGCGATCCAGCGTGACTTCGAGCGCGGCAGACCCTATCCCGATCAGCGCAATGCCAACCCCATCGATCCGCAGCTTTCCCGCGATACGGGCCGAGCGGCGTTCCTCCTGAAACTGCGGAGGGTCATGCACAAAGCGGTTGGTAAGAAAGAGTGAGAGCAAGCCGATCGGGATGTTGATGAAGAAGACCCAGCGCCAACTGAAGTTGTCCGTGATCCAACCGCCCAGAACCGGCCCAATCGCCGGCGCGGTCACAATCGCGACGGTATAAAGCGCGAACGCGGAAGCTCGCTTGTTCGCCGGAAAGGTATCGACCAGAATGGCCTGCTCCACAGGCGCAAGCCCGCCGCCGCCGATGCCTTGAAGAATGCGGGCAATCAGGATGACGTTGAGGCTGGGAGCAATGCCGCAGAAGAACGACGTCACCGTGAAGAGCGCCACACAGGCCATGTAGTAAGTCTTGCGGCCAAAGACCCGTGACAGCCACGCCGACATGGGCAGTACCACGGCGTTGGCCACCAGATAGGTCGTCAATATCCAGGTCACCTCGTCGTAAGAGCGCCCCAGGCCACCCGCAATATAGGGCAGCGATACGTTGGCGATGGAGGTATCCAGCAGCTCCATGAACGTCGCCAGCGTCACGGTCAATGCGATCACCCAGGGATTAATCGCCGCACGGGCCGCCAGCTTCTTGGGCGCCAGAGTCTCAGGTAAAAGCGTTGCGGTGGCGGCCATGAACTCTCCGGTCTCGATAAAGAGACCGATCAGTCTCTTTTAGCATCAGATTCAATAAAGAAGAGACCGATGCGTCTTTTTTTGAGTGCGCTATGCTGTTGGGCGAGGAGAACCGCATGAACAAGGGCGAGCTGACGCGTCAACGGATCGTGGCCACGGCCGCGCCATTGTTCAATCAGCGGGGATTCGCCGGCTGCTCCATGCAGGACGTAATGGAGGCAACAGGACTCGAAAAGGGCGGCATTTACCGGCACTTTGCCAGCAAGGAAGAACTGGCCGCCGAGGTCTTTGAGTACTGCCTGGCGCAGGCCGTCAAGCTGCGCAGCGATGGCGTTGAAAATATAGCCGGCGCAACGGACAAGCTCCGCTACCTCATCAGCAAATTTGTGGACGAGCCTTCCCCGCTGCCGGGCGGATGCCCGCTTCTGAATACCGCCGTGGATGCCGATGATGGAAATCCAGTGTTGAGGAAGCAGGTGCGGCAGGCCTTTCAGGACTGGAGAAAGCGGTTGACTGGCATTTTGGAACAGGGCATCGCCGCCGGAGAGATCGACCACGAGGTCAGCGCCCGGCAGATGGCAAACACCATCATCGGCACGCTCGAGGGAGCGCTGATGCTCAGCCGCATCGAAAAGTCCCGAGAGCCTTTGCGCGATGCGCAGCGCTCACTCGAGACACTGTTGAACACGCTGCGGGCGCAGCCCACGCGCTACCAAAAAACTGGCGATTCTCCCAGCAGCCAGCGCATGCGTCTTCCGGCTACACGCAGGCCGGGCAGAAAAGCTCTTTGACGTAGAGTAAGGAACGACTCTCTCTCTCGTATGGCCAGACCATCTCAAACTTCACGACCACCGCGCTCCCAGAAGCGCAGCGCAGGCCTGCTGCTCTACCGCCGCCACAGCGCGCTTGAGGTCTTTCTCGTGCATCCGGGCGGCCCCTTCTGGACGCACCGCGACGCCGGTGCCTGGACCCTGCCCAAGGGCGAACTGCTCCCAGGCGAAAATCCGCTGGCGACGGCGCAGCGCGAGTTTCAGGAAGAAACCGGCTTCGCGCTTCCCTCCCGCAGCCCGGACGACTACCTGCCCCTCGGCACCATCCGCCAGTTGAGCGGCAAGCTCGTCCATGGATGGGCGGCTGAAGGCAACTGCGACCCCGCAGCGCTCCAGAGCAATCTCACCGAGGTGGAGTATCCGCCCCGCTCCGGCCGGAAGCTCACCATCCCCGAGGTCGATCGCGGCGCATGGTTCACCATGCCCCAGGCGCAGGAGAAGATTCTGCCCGCACAGGCGCTCTTCCTCACCCGGCTCGAAGAGACCCTGGCCCGCCATAGCTGATCGCACCGCCGCAACACAACGCCGGCAACGCGCACCACAGCCGTACAACAACCACCAGTGCTACCATGTCTCTCCGGAGGCGAACCATGACCCATCCGGTGGCAGTCTTTGAAATGATGCAGCGCGGCAATGCCGAGGCCCTCGCCGCCGCCCTTGCCGATCACGCCCAAATCGCCGAAGCCCGCAACGAGCAGGGCGCTTCCCTGCTGCGCATGGCCATCTATCTCAGGCAGCCCACCATGCGCGACCTGCTGCTGCCCTACTTTCCTGAGCCGGACATCTTCGACGCCGCCAGCCTGGGCGACACCGCCCGCATGGACCAGCTCTTCGCGCAGGACCCCTCGCTGCTCGCCGCATACTCCGGCGACGGATGGACACCCCTGCATCTCGCTGCAGCCTTTGGCGGCGCGGCTGCCGTCGAGTGGCTGCTCGATCACGGCGCGGACGTACACGCCTGCTCTCACAACACACTCGCGAATCAGCCGCTGCATGCCTGTGTCGCCATAGGCGGCGGCCCCGATGCCCTGCGGGCGCTGCTCAATAGCGGTGCGGACGGAAATGCCACCCAGCAGGGCGGCGTGACGGCCCTGCATCTGGCGGCGGCCAATGGCGACGAAGAAGCCGTGCGGATACTACTGGTCTCGGGCGCTTCCAAGACAGCGCGCAGTGACGAAGGCAAACTGCCCGCCGAATATGCGCGCGAGCGGGGCCATGCAGCCGTGGCCGCGCTGCTGGCCTAATCCTGCTGGTTCAGAATCTCCTTGAGCGTGGGCTTGTGCTTGCGCTCCTGGCGGCTGCCGCGCGGCTCGGCATCGAGCACGCGCTCCGGCTTCGGCTGGCCCACGCGCTCTCGCGCATTTGCCTTCACCGCAGCCACCTTTGAGAAGACCTGCTTTTTCCCTTTCTTCGCCATAACAGGTCTCACCTTAGCACCGTTCCCGGTGCGTTCGCGTGAAATACTTGAGGAGAGGCGTAAGCCTGAGTCTTACAAATTCTGGAGTCCAGCCATGGAAGAGCGCGATTTCTTCGACGAGAAACAGGAGCAGCGCACCCACACCCTGACCTGCCCCCACTGCGGCCAACCGGGCGAGTACCAGCTTGGCTGGCTGGTGCGCCGCAAGAAAAACTCTCTGCCCCGGCACGCCGATGAACGCGACCGCGCGCGCTTTGCCAAGGCGCAGTCCTATATGGTGCGCCGCGACGACATGGTGGCCTGCCAGAACGTCCGCTGCCGCAAACGGTTTGAGGTCGCCGGCATCCAGTCGGTCGCCTTCCTGCAGTCGGCCTGAGGATGCCACGCCTGCCCACGCGCAGAGGCAAGGGAACGCTCGCCATCGCCCTGCTGCTGGCGCTCTTCGCCGGAGCGCCAGCCCAGGCCCACGCGGCCAAAAGCTACCTTGGCTTTGACCAGAACCTCTACCCCGGCGATGCCGCGCTCCCCATCCTGCGTCACGACTTCTCCTACACCGGCTACTGGCTCAACCCTCCACCGGGGATGAAGTCAAACCCCTGGACCGGCAAACGCGCCACGCTGCGGCAGGCTGGCTTCGGCTTCCTGATTCTCTTCAATGGCCGGCTCGACCACGAGTTGCGCCAGTCAGACGCCGCCACACTCGGCGCAAAGGACGCAGCCAAGGCCGTCCGCGCCGCACGGCACGAGGGTTTCCCGCCCCATGCGCTCATCTTTCTCGATATGGAAGAAGGCGGCCGCATGCTGCCTGAGCAACTGGCCTATATCGGCGCGTGGCTTCAGGGCGTGCGCGCCCAGGGCCTGCGAGCCGGAATCTATTGCTCGGGCATCGAAGTACCCGACGGCCCCGGCAAAACCATCTCGACCGCACGTGATCTCGCCGAACACTTCCCCGCCACCCCTTTATGGGTCGCCAATGACGCCTGCCCGCCCGCGCCCGGCTGCGTGGCCCGCGCTCTGCCCCCCTCGCAAAGTGGATTTGCCTCGGCACTCGTCTGGCAATTCGCGCAATCGCCGCGCCGCCGGCAATTCACCTCGGCCTGCGCCCAAACTTATGCCCGCGACGGCAACTGCTACGCGCCACAACTGCCTCACTCCCTGTTGACCGCCATCGATCTGAATACCAGCGCCTCGCCCGACCCCTCCGGCGGCCGCTAAATCTCGCATCGCCAGAAGCCGTGCGGCAGCCCGTGCATCGAATGGAGTAACGTTAATTCACGCATGCTTCCTACTGCCCCCATTTCGGCGAACACGGCCACCCGGCTCCGGGACACACACGGCCGCGCCATCACCGATCTGCGCGTCTCCATCACCGACCGCTGCAACTATAAGTGCGTCTATTGCCGCACCGGCACCGAGGGCGCGCAGTTTGCCGAGCTGCCCATTGCGGACTACCTCCGCCTGATTCGCATCTTCGTAAGCCTCGGCATCGAAAAGGTGCGCCTCACCGGCGGCGAGCCGCTGCTGCGGCACGGGCTGCTCGACCTGCTGCGGGAACTGAAGCCCCTGCGCACCCTCGACGGCGCGCCGCTCGACCTCGCACTCACCACCAACGGGCATCTGCTCGCCTCCATGGCGGAGCCGCTGCGCGAGGCCGGCCTGCAGCGCGTCACGGTCAGCATGGATGCCGTCGATCCTGATACTTTTCATCGCATCACGCGCGTGCCGGGCAGCTTTGAGCAGGTGCTGGCGGGCATTCGCGCCGCAAAGGCCGCAGGGCTTGAGCCCGTCAAGGTCAACTGTGTGCTGCTGCGCGGCTTCAACGATGACCAGGTTGTGCCCTTCGCAAAATTCTCCCGCGAAGAAGGCGTCATCGTGCGCTTCATCGAGTTCATGCCGCTCGAAGAGGACCGGCTCTGGACACCCGGCGTCGTCGTCTCCCTGCGCGAGATTGTCGATCGCCTGCAAACCTTCCGCCCCGTGCAGCGCCTCGTCCCCAACGCCGCCAGCGAGACCGCCGTGCGCTACACCTTCGACGATGGACTTGGCGAAATCGGCATCATCGCCCCGGTCTCGCAAGCCTTCTGCGGCCACTGCAGCCGCGTGCGCCTGACCTCAGACGGAAAGATCCGCACCTGCCTCTTCTCCCAGTCCGATCATGACGTCTACGGCGTGATGGAGCGCGGCGGCAGCGACGAAGACATAGCCGAGTTCATTCAGCGCACCATCCTGCACAAAGAAGCCCGCCACCACATCGGCGAACCCGGCTTCCTCAAGCCCTCCCGCAGCATGGTACACATCGGCGGCTAGCCCGGCCCCGATGCCTGCGCTCAATCCGTCTGCAACCTCCGCGCACTCACGCCGCAAAAAATCGATGTCGCGCCGCCGAATGAAACATCTCATCCAACGGCACGGCATCGCGCTTTGTAAGAACGGCTAGCTACCAGGTGAGCTTGGCAGAGAGCTGAGTCTGTCTTGGCAAATTACTTTGCCCCCATACACCGCGCAGAATCAGGCCGAACGTCGAATCGTTCGTGCTGCCGTCCGGATTCTCCGCCCAGTCGGGATGATTCAACACATTGAAGGCATCCACACGAATCTGCAGCTTGAGATTTCTGACCAGCGCAAAGTTTTTCGACATATTGGCGTCAAACTCCTGCGAGCCCGGAATACGGATGCCGGAGAAGACCGTGTTCGGCGTCTTTCCGTAATTGGGTACCTGCTGAAAATCCGCGCCCTGCGGACAGGTGCCACTGTAGGAAAACGGCAGTTGCTGCAAGACATATTGCCCGTTGCTGTTCTCCTGGTACTGCTCGGCACACGCCGCGACGACACGGATGAACCCGGTGCCTTGCTGTATGTGCCGCGGCACCCACGCATTGTGCAGATACACCTCGTTGGGATTGCCGGGAATCATCCAGGGAGCCCCGGACTGATAGATGTACAACCCAGCCAGCTCCCAGCCGCCAAGAAACACGTCTGCCACGCGGTTCTCGTTGCCGAGAAACTCGCGGCCACGGCCCACCGGCAACGTATAAACACCTGAGAGCGTGACGCGGTGAGTGAAATCGTTCGCATCGATGCTCCGGTAGGGAACACGATACGTCTCATCCGTCCAGCCGCCGGAGTCCATGGTCTTGGACCACGTCCAGGTACCATGCAGCACAAATCCGCCGCTCCAGGTATGCATGGCCGTCAACTGCAGTGCGTTGTACCAGGTGTGCGAGTCATTCAACTGATACTCAATCACATCTCCAAACTCAGGAAACGGACGGGTCAGATCCAAAGCGCTGATGGTCGAGGCGCTGTAGTCGCTCGACCCCTGAAAGCCATTCACGCCCTTGAACGGATTGCTGACGTTGTTATTGCTGCAATTCTCAATGCGGCCGCCTTGTTGCGGATTGCACGTGACATAGGCCGCCGCATTTTGATGGTTGATGTTATCGCTGCTGTCGCCGTTGAAAAGCTGTGATCCCACGTAGGCAATATTGACGATGTTATTTCTGAGAAATTGATGTTGAATTCCGAGTGAGTAATTCCAGAAGCTCGGGGTTCTGTAGTGCGGGTTCAGGAACCACGGCCCCTGGCCCAGCATCTCCCGCATCCCGGCCGAAGCGCCCGCCGGCTGCACCACCGACGAGTAGGGATTGGATATCGGATTGGCAAGATTGGGATACGTGCATCCCGGATGATCCGGATCACACGCAATGTAGCTCGTACTGGCGCTGAAGCCGAAGGTGGAAGGCGCATTCTGCGGAGCGCGCATCGACTCTCCAAAGCCTCCGCGAATCACCGTCTTGTCATGAATGGCGTAAGCAAAGCCGACGCGCGGCTGGATATTGGTGAGATCCAGTTTGTAAGGTGCGCGCGGCGCTCCATTCACGCCCAGATAGGTGACGCCACCCAGAATCCGGTTATATCCGGGGACGGAAACCTCGCTGTTGATGGGGTTCACCGCAGTGGTGTCAAACGCGTAGTTGCCACGATTGTGCCGCTCGGTCTCAGCGGGCAAAAAGTCCCACCGTATCCCGAGATTGAGCGTCAGCTTGCGGCTCACCTTCCAGTCATCCTGCACAAAAGGAGCCCAGTAATGCGATGACCAGAAGGTAGGCACGTTGATCGCATCACTGCCCGAGGTGGGATTGCCAAGCAGCAACGACGCGATGGAATTGCCGCTTGCAGGATCCCATGATCCGCAACTGCCGCAATTGAACTGCGTCCAGGTTCGGTCAATCCAGAAGTTATTACCGCCCGGAACGATGTTGTCCGCACTCTGCATGAATCGCACGTCGAGGCCCATGTTGATGGTCTGCGTATTCTTGACCCATGTAAGAGAGGGCAGGAGGGATAGCTGGTTGCTGATCGTCTGGCCATTGCTGTCCGTTCCCATGCTCGCGAACTCACTGATGTCGAGATAGGGGAACTCCTTCTGTGCCGCCGGCCCCATCTCGGCAAGCTGCTGTGCGCTGTACCCAAGATTGGTGGGGTCATACTGCGGGCCGTTGAAAGTGTAGTCCGCGCGCACACCTACATTCGCCCGGAAATTGAAGACCAGATTCGGAGTAAATACGTGTGTCTCTTCAAAGGTGAAGGTGTTGCTGCGCTCGCCATGCGGCAGTTGACCCTCCTGCTCCGGCCCGGTGAAGCCATCAAAGCTGCGATGCTCCTCGCGCTCCCAATAGCCGTACAAAATACTGAAGCGGTCATTCGGTGAGATCACCTCATCCCACCGCGCCAGCACATTCCGGTAGATGTCAGTGTCATTGCCCGGCACCGTGTAGTTGTTGGCGAATGGATTGGAACCTCCAGGAGGAGCCGTGTTCGGACTGGGATAAAGGGAGATAATCTTCTCCGCCATCGGATTGATACGCGACATTGGGATCACGTTGCGCGCACTCGGATTCACAGGGTCGCTGGGTCCAAACGCGTCGCGTACCCACTGCCCGTTCGCATTCTGATGAATCGAGAGAGGGTCATAAATAGTGATCGGCGAATATCCCGACCCGTTCCAATACACGAGATTGGAAAAGTCGCCTGTCTTCCACTGAGGACTCGGGACCGACTCGGTGATGGTATTGGGTTCCACCTCGTTGAAATTCTGATACACGATCGTGAAGAAAGACTTGTTTCTTCCGTTATAGAGTTTGGGAATCAGCACCGGGCCACCAAAAGATCCTCCCCACTGATCCCACTTCATATCGGGGGTCGCGTAAGGCCTCGTATCCGTGCCTGGCAGCGCGGTGTGAATGTCATAGTCGTTCTGCCATGTATTGGCATCCAGCCAGGTCCGCCGGGCAAACTCATACACGTCGCCGTGAAAGTCGTTTGTTCCTGACTTCAGCACCACGTCTTCCACACCGCCGGCAAACAACCCGTACTTCGCGTCATAGGGATTGGTGATGATCTTGAATTCCTTCACCGCATCCGTTGGGGGCACATAGGCGATCTTCGCCTGGCCTGAATTGTTCGTGCTCGCGGCTGAATTGGTCACACCATCCAGCATCAAGGCGGTATTTCCGCCTCCCCCGCCATTCACGGATAGATTCGCCTGCGTATCGTCAAAGGGCCGCTGCCATTGCGCGGAACCAGTCCAGATAGCGCCGGCCATCAATGTCGACAGCATTCCGGGATCGCCGCCATTGAGTGGCAACTGCGTCACCCGTTCCTGTCCAACAACTTCCCCCTGATCGGCCCGTCCCTTATCCAGCAGGGCCTGGTCCGCGTTTACGGTAACCGTTTGCTGGGTCGCGCCAACCGCCAGCGAAAAGTTGATCACCGCCGTTTTGCCAACCTGCAGATTAATGTCGATTTTGTTTTCTATCTTGAAGCCCTGCGCCTCGGCCGAAACGGAATAGTGCCCCGGCGTCAGGTAAGGAACCGTATAATTCCCAGCCGCAGTTGTGATGGTCTGCAGATCAACGCCCGTGTCCTGGTTATGAACGGTGATTTTTGCGTGCGGAATTACCGCACCGCTCTGGTCGGTCACCAGTCCCGTGAACTCCTGCCCGAAGGCAGCCGCAGTGCCCAGGCTCATGAGAAGCAAGAGAATTTGTATGATCTTTCGCAATTTCTGACCTCAATAGTTAGTGATAATTTCCGGACTTTTATGTAAACGCTTGCATTCACTCGCAAACGTTTTCTCAAATGCATCGCGCCCTAGCGAACCATATGTAAACGATTTCAAAGGGTCTGTTTTAATGGGACGAACAATATCTTCCCGCCCAGGGGATTGTCAAGAAACAATCTCAGCACGCCGCCAGGCCCGGGCATCTCGCAGGAAACACCTCCATTTCCCAGCGCCCCGGGCACCATCTCCGGCACTCCTTACACCGTTTCGTCCGATGTCTGCCCTCAGCCCACGCACGTTCTGAGATACGCATGCAGCAGCGTCAGCAGCTCCTCGCGCAGCACAGGCAGATGCCGCTCCGGAGACTTCGACTCAAGCAGGCGGCGCGAGATACCATTCAGCGCGGCCGAAACCACCGAAGCCACAAGTTCCGGCTCTTTCGTCAGGCCTTCCGGTGCGGTCGCGAACATTTCAGCCAATGCATGCCGCACCCGCTTCCCCGCAGCTTGAGCAATAGCCATGCCATCCACATCCGAACTGACCGAGTAGAGCACCGCACTCTCCTTCACGTTGCGCATCTTGGCACCGAGATAGGCGTCCACCAGCGCAGTGGTCATGTCCGGCAACGGCCGCGACCGCTCTAGACGGCACACGTGCTCTACAGCCGTTTGCACGCCTTGAATGTGACGTCGCAACGTGGCCTGCAGCAGCGCGCTCTTGTTTGGGAAGTACTGATACAGCGTGCCGACGGAAACTCCAGCGCGATGTGCCACGCGCGTCGTGGTGAGACGCTCTTTGCCCACGGCGACCAAAACCTGAATGGTCGCCTGCAAAATCGCCTCTACTGTTTCCGACGAGCGCTGTTGAGCGGGCTGTTTACGCGGTTGCAGTGTAGCTTTTGTGGCGCGGGGCAAATGCGAACTCCAAACCTGAAGATAGCTTCATCTAAACACAGGAAGCAGAAAGTTTCTGCAATCAACCGCCCTCTGCGAGGGCTTGGAGAGCATGTATGACTGAGGCAAAGAAGCTGGGCGGTACCTTCACACTATCCGGCACCGACGTGACGATGCATCGCATGGGCTATGGCGCCATGCAGCTTTCAGGGCCGCACATCTTCGGCCCGCCAAAGGATCGGGATCAGGCCGTGGCCGTGCTGCGCGAGGCAGTAAACGCGGGTGTGAACCACATCGACACAAGTGATTTCTATGGCCCGCATGTGACCAACCAGATCATTCGCGAGGCGCTGCATCCTTATCCCAAAGAGCTGACCATCGTGACCAAACTGGGCGCCAGGCGCGGCGAAGACGGCTCCTGGAATCCCGCGCAAAGCGTCGAAGATCTGCAGCAGGGCGTGCACGACAACCTGCGCAACCTGGGCGTGGACGTGCTCGACGTCGTGAACCTCCGCCTGATGGGCGACCGCTTCGTCCCCAAAGAGGAGTCGATAGAAGAACGCTTCACCGCACTGGCGGAACTGCAGCGCAAGGGGCTCATCCGGCACCTCGGGCTGAGCCACGCTACGCCCTCGCAGGTGGAAGAGGCCCGCAAGATCGCTCCCGTCGTCTGCGTGCAGAACCATTACAATCTCGCGCATCGCACCGAAGATGCGTGGATCGACGCTCTGGGCAAAGACGGCATCGCCTATGTGCCCTACTTCCCGCTCGGCGGATTCACGCCCCTGCAGTCGGACGAACTCTCGGCCGTAGCGGCAGAGCTGGGCGCGAGCCTCATGCAGGTCGCGCTCGCATGGCTGCTGCATCGTGCAGACAACATTCTATTGATTCCCGGCACGTCATCGCTCGCACACCTGCGTGAGAACCTGGCGGCTGCCGATCTTGTGCTGGCCCCCGAAGTGCTGGCGCGGCTCAACGCCATTGCCACTCCTGCGCAAGCTGCGCACTAACAACCCTCACCAAGCCCGCCCGGATGCACGGGAATCGCGCACCCGGGCATGCTTTTCAGTAGACTGGGAGCGTGCAGGTCAGATCGCTCACGGGCGATCTGTTAAACGGGAAGCCGGTGTAAATCCGGCGCTGTCCCGCAGCGGTGATGGGAACGAAAGGTGGCACGGCGCAAGCCAAGCACTGTCTCCTCAGGAGATGGGAAGCGGCCATCCGGTAGATTGCCCAGAGTCCGAATACCGGCCTGCCGCCACCACCATGGAAGCGCTGGACGCTGACCATGGGTGCGCCGAGAATGCCGCTCTCGTGGATTGGAACGGTGATTCATGCATGCCCCAGGGGTGTGCCTGCGCATGGGTGGTTCTTTCATGTAACAAGGAGAGAACCAAATGGCCACCGATGAAGCATCGACTTCCCTTTCGCTCAAGACCGCCAATCTTGGGTTTCCCCGCATGGGCCAGCAGCGCGAGCTGAAGTTTGCACTCGAAGATTACTGGACCGGTAAATGCACTGAAGAACAGTTACAAAATGTCGCGGGGCAACTACGTCAGAGCCACTGGGAGTTGCAAAAGACCGCCGGCATCGACTTCATTCCCTCCAACGACTTCTCGCTCTACGACCAGGTGCTCGACATGCTGGTGCTGCTGGGGGCGACACCGGAAAGATTCGGCACAGACACGGTTACACTTCCACGCTACTTCGCCATGGCTCGCAACAGCCGCGAGCAAACCGCGATGGAAATGACGAAATGGTTTGACACCAACTACCACTACCTGGTGCCGGAGTGGAGCGAAGGACTCTCCTTCAAAATCAACAGCGCCAAACTGCTCGGCGAGGTGCGGGAGGCACGTGCGCTCGGAATTGAAACCCGCCCGGTATTGATTGGCCCTCTGACACTTTTACTTCTGGGCAAGGGTGTAGACGCATTTGACCCATTCACAGTTACAGATCGCTTGATCCCCGCCTATCAGGCGGTTCTGGCCGAGCTTGCCGCAGAAAACGTGGAGTGGGTGCAGATGGATGAGCCCATTCTCGCCACGGATTTGCCGGAAGGCGCAGCGGAGATCTTCCGGAAAGCCTATGCCGCATTCGCCCTGAGCCCGGTGAAGCTGATGCTCACCACCTACTTTGAGCGGCTGGGCGACAATCTTCCACTGGCGATTGCCGCCCATACGGCAGGGCTGCATGTGGATGCGGTGCGCGCTCCCGAGCAGATAGAGGAAGTGATCGACGCCCTGCACCCGGATCAGGTTTTGAGCGTGGGCTGTGTGGATGGCCGCAACATCTGGCTGACTGATTTCTCCGCTGCTGACGCCATGCTGCGGCAGGCCGCCCGCAAACTCGGGCAGGCGCGAGTGATCGCTGCTCCGTCTTGCTCGCTGCTGCACGTGCCGCATACTCTGCGCGGCGAAACGCAATTGCCCGCACGGATGCGCGGCTGGCTACGCTTTGCCGAAGAAAAGTTGGCTGAACTGACAGCGCTGGCCACGGGCGACCCAGCCGCTGCTGCAGAAAATGCGGCAGCGATCCAGGACCGCGCCGCGGCCGAATCCTCAACCAACGCCGCCGTGCGGGCGCAGTTGCACGCGCTGAAGGCAAGCGACTTCACGAGGTCGTCAGCCTATCCCGAGCGGGCGCGCGTGCAGCGGGACCAGCTCCGACTGCCGCTTTTTCCGACGACGACCATTGGCTCGTTTCCGCAAACATCGGAGGTGCGCAAGCATCGCGCGGCGCACAAGCACGGGCATGAGACGGCCGGGCAATATGAGACGTTTTTGCGCGAGGCAACCGCGCAGTGCATCCGGCAGCAGGAGGCCATCGGGCTCGATGTGCTGGTGCATGGCGAGTTCGAGCGCAATGACATGGTGGAGTACTTCGCCGAATTTCTAGAGGGCTTCGCATTCACTCAAAACGGCTGGGTGCAGAGCTATGGCTCGCGCTGCGTGAAGCCGCCGGTGATCTTTGGCGATGTGTCGCGGCCGCGCGCGATGACGGTGGAGTGGAGCCGCTATGCGCAGTCCCTGACCGAGCGCCCGGTGAAAGGCATGCTGACGGGGCCCATCACGATTTTGCAGTGGTCGTTTCCGCGCAATGACATTCCCCGGCAGCAGATCGCCTGGCAAATCGCCCTGGCATTGCGCGACGAGGTGCAGGATCTGGAGGCCGCCGGCATTCGCATCATTCAGGTGGATGAACCGGCCTTGCGCGAGGGGCTTCCGCTGCGCCGCGCCGACTGGGCGGCCTATCTGGAGTGGGCCGTGCAGGCCTTCCGGCTGGCCACAAGCGGCGTGCGCGACGAAACGCAGATTCATACGCACATGTGCTACTGCGAATTTGAGGATGTGCTGCCGTCGATTGCGGCGCTGGATGCGGACGTAATCTCCATGGAGGCGGCGCGGTCGCGCATGGAACTGCTCGACGCGTTTCGCGAGCATGGATACCCGAATGAGATCGGGCCCGGCGTGTATGACATTCACTCGCCGCGCGTACCCAGCGTGGAAGAGATGCACGAATTGCTGCGGCTCGCCGCGCGGGTGCTCAAGCCCGGGCAGCTCTGGGTGAATCCGGACTGCGGGTTGAAGACACGCAAGTGGCCGGAGACCATAGCCGCGCTCACCAACTTGTGCGCGGCGGCGGAGCGGCTGCGAGAGGAAGCCGGCGCGTAAAGACCACATGGCAGCAGGCACTCGTCCTGCTGCCATGTCTGGTTGGAGCAATCTATTTTGTAGAAGCTTGAATCACGGGAGGATTCACGACCGCGGCACGCACGGTTTCGTCAGAAGCAATCAACTGCAGAAGGGCTTCTGATAGCTTCTGATCCTCGGCAGCCGCTCTCCGCAGTGCCGCCGGATAGCGAATCCAGAGCTGAAGTCCACCATCCAGTAGCTGAATGCTCGATTGCACATGCGGAGGATCTAGTGGCATGTCCATCCAATTTTCCATCGCGCGATGTTGATGTTCCACATGAGTGCGATAGGTTTCGTAAATCTGCTGCACACACTCGATCATGCGCTGCGCGGCCGTGCGATAGTCCTTGTCTGAGGCCAGCTTCACGATGACCTGATGCCATGTATATTCCGTGCCCGGCAATTGCTTGTAAAGAGGAGTGAGCGCCTGGAAGAGAATTGCGTTGGAAAAGATAGCGATCCGTCCGGTAGCTTCCGACAAGCTGCCATTGGACGCGACTTCGAGCACGTAGAAGCGCAGCAGCCCTACCTCAATGACATCTCCGGTCACATTGGCAATCGTGATGCGGTCGCCCACACGAACACCGTAGCGCCCGATGATGAAAAAGTAGGCAGCAAGAGAGAGCAGAATGGTCTGCAGTCCGACGGCGAGGCCCGCGGTAATGAAGCCGGCAAACGTCGCCAGCGAACTGAATTGAGTCACAAAGCCAAAGATCAGAATGATGCCTGTCAAGAAGCCCATGATGAGCCGCCGCAGCACGGTCCACTGACGCCGGCGGCGCAGGTCTGTCACATAGCGGGCCGTTATGCGACGCCAGATCGTGCCAAGCACAAAAATCAGAATCAGAGCCGCAGCTATAACGGCTACCCGGGTCAGTAGCGAGGTAAGTATCTCGCGATACTCCTCATCCACAGAGGCACGCCATGACTGCAGTGCCGCCTGCATCTGGTCCAGCTCCAGCAACTCATTGCTCAAAGGCACCGAGGCCGCAACGATCGACTGGAAGTTATGCGTCAGATCATCGTATTGCTTGCGCACATTCGCAGTATCATTGAGCGATCCGCTCTTCGCCCTGGATGGTTTCGCCGCAGCTGCCGCCTCGGACGGCGACGGCGTTTTCACCATCTGCTCGCCTCGCGCCACCGTTGCCCGCAGGGTAAGAATCAAAGGCTGGCGAAGTTCCGTAACCTGCTGGCGCAGATCGCCAGTGGTATCCAGAAGCCGGTCGAGAGAGCTGCGTGTATTCAGTAGCGAGAAGAGCACCTGCGCTTTTGTGATCACACCGCCATCCCGGGCACTTGAGAGGCTCTCCAGCGTGGGAGCGGCAAGACGAATTTTGAGATTCGTCAGATCCGGTGCAGTAGCTTCTACTTGTTTCACCTGGCTCTCCAGCGCAGTCACTCCTTTTGTTCGGGAGTCCTTTGTCAGGCGAACCAATGCATCGGCAATCGCATTGTTCAGTTCCATTTCGCCCTGGACCTGCTGCAACGCCTGCTGAATCTTCTGTACCTGAGGGCCTCGGGCTACCGCGGACTGGCGCAGGAGAATACTCTCTTGCAGCTTGAGACTGGTAACGCGCTGCGCGACTTCCATTCTGAGCGCCTGAATGCGCTGCATCCGGGAGGGTTCCGCGCTCGAAGCGCTTTGCTGCTCATACGGCTGCAACAGGAGAGCCTCGGCCTGCGCCGATTGAAATGCACCCATTGCAATATTGGCGGCGTCATCCACAACCTGATTGCGATAGATCAGATCGCTCGGCTCGCCCACTTTCTGCATGGGCGATTCTGCCTGCCGCCAGTAACGCAGCACCGCATTCAGATGACGCAATATCTCCTGATTTCGAGCTGCCGGATCGCGCAGGAGCGGGCTCGCAATGGAAGGATCGAGAGGGACCGGAACAGGGGCCACAGGAGCCGCCTGCGATGACGGCGGCCGGTCTTTGGGGAACGCGCCCCCCGTCTCGTGAGACGAAATGGAGCGTGGACTTTGCGCCCGGCATATCTCGCCGGGCAAAAGGGATGCAACCATCAAGAGCGCCGTACCGGCCGGCAGCCCAACACGGCGTAGCAAAGAGCGATGCAAGCGGATGAAGCCTCCACGCGACTGGTCATTCCTATCATGCCAGAGGAACGGGAACACTGCGGAGTACACGGGAGTGCAGCAGACAGTCTCCAGGCAAGTTGTGCGCTGTAGCGGAGCGGATGCGGAAGGGTGTGAAAGCATAAGCAGTGCGGGTTCCCAGGTCCGAACAGACGGACCTGGGAACTCCCGGCTTCGTTTGGCTGAGAGATAATCGGGATCTCTATCGCCTTTGCCGGTAAGGGGGCACCAGGCTTCCGGCATAGCAATTCGAGGGGAAATTACCGTCAGCAACGGGAAAAGAAAAGCCCAGCCGAAGCTGGGCTTTTTCAAATTGCGCCGTGAGGCGCGATTGCGTGGACGGCGAGTCCTTATTCGGACGCGGCCATTTCTTCGGCTTCGCCTTCGGCGCGCATCATTTCAAGCTCGCGCTCTTCGGCTTCATGCTGCGCAATGACTTCCTGCTGCACGCGGGCGGCCGCTTCTTCGAGCTCGGGTGAGAGCTGAATGTTGCGGTAGTACTCCATGCCCGTGCCAGCGGGGATCAGGCGGCCGACGATGACGTTCTCCTTGAGGCCGCGCAGGCCATCGATGGCGCCGTTGATGGACGCCTCGGTGAGTACGCGCGTGGTCTCCTGGAAGCTGGCGGCCGAGATGAAGCTCTCGGTCGAGAGCGACGCCTTGGTGATGCCGAGCAGCAGCGGACGGCCCACGGCCGGGCGGCCACCCTTGGCGATGGTGCGGTCGTTCTCTTCGCGGAAGCGGAACTTGTCGACCTGCTGTTCAAGCAGGAACGAGGTGTCGCCGACTTCCTCGATCTTCACCCAGCGCAGCATCTGACGCACGATGACTTCGATGTGCTTGTCAGAGATGGCCACGCCCTGCAGACGGTAGACTTCCTGGATCTCATTGACGAGATAGGCTTGCAGCTCCTTCTCGCCAAGCACGGCCAGAATGTCATGCGGGTTCAGCGGACCATCCATCAGAGGCTCGCCGGCGCGGAGGCGCTCACCTTCCTGCACGTTGACGTGAATGCCACGCGGCAGGGAGTATTCGCGCTCTTCGCCATTGTCGCCCGTGACGTAGATCTTGCGCTGGCCCTTGCTGATTTCGCCGAAGCGCACCACGCCGTCGATCTCGCTGATGAGAGCGGTCTCGCGGGGTTTGCGGGCTTCAAAGAGTTCAACGACGCGGGGCAGACCGCCGGTGATGTCCTTGGTGCGCGTGGTTTCGCGCGGAATCTTCGCAAGGATGTCGCCGGGCGAGACCTCATCGCCGTCCTGGATCATGAGGTGGGCGCGGCTGGGCATGATGTAACGCTTGTTGCCCTTGGAGCCCTTGACGAGGATGGCCGGCTGGCGCTTTTCATCGGCAGATTCGCCGACGACCAGACGCGAGAGACCCGTGACCTCATCGACTTCCTCATGCAGGGTGATGCCTTCCTGCAGATCCTTGAACTGGATGGTGCCGCCGATCTCGGTGAGAATCGCGAAGGTATACGGATCCCACTCGACCATGCTGTCGCCCAGCTTGACCGTCTGGCCATCCTGCACCTTCAGCTTGGCGCCGTAGACGACCTGGTAGCGTTCCTTTTCGCGGCCGCGATCATCGAGCACGGCAATGGAGCCGGAGCGGTTCATCGCCACCAGGTCGCCCTGTTTGGAGCGAACCGTGGTGAGGTTGATGAAGCGAACCATACCATTATTTTTGGCTTCGACGCGCGACTGGTCGCTGACGCGCGATGCCGTACCACCGATGTGGAAGGTACGCATCGTGAGCTGCGTGCCTGGTTCGCCGATCGACTGAGCCGCGACGACGCCGCAGGCTTCGCCCAGTTCCACCAGGCGGCCCGAACCGAGGTTGCGGCCATAGCAGAGAACGCAGATGCCGCGGCGCGATTCGCAGGTGAGCACCGAGCGAATCTTGACGCGCTCAATGCCCGCTGCCTGAATGGCGCTGGCCATGTCTTCGTTGATCTCCTGGTTGACGTCGGTAATGACGTTGCCCTCGAAGTCCTTGAGCTTCTCGAGCGTGACGCGGCCAATGATGCGGTCGCGCAGCGGCTCGATGATCTCACCGGACTCGATGATGGGACCGACGTAGATGCCTTCCTGCGTGCCGCAGTCATGCTCGCTGACGATGACGTCCTGCGCCACGTCGACCAGGCGGCGGGTCAGGTAGCCCGAGTCAGCCGTCTTGAGCGCCGTGTCGGCCAGTCCCTTACGGGCGCCATGCGTCGAGATGAAGTACTCCAGCACCGTGAGTCCTTCACGGAAGTTTGCCGTGATGGGCGTTTCGATGATTTCACCCGACGGCTTGGCCATCAGTCCGCGCATGCCCGAGAGCTGGCGAATCTGCTGCTTCGAACCGCGGGCGCCGGAGTCGGCCATGATGTAGATCGGGTTCATGGCGCCGGCCTTGTCGGCCTTCTTCATGTTGTCGAACATCTCGTCGGCAACCTTTTCGGTGACCGACGACCAGATGGAGATGACCTTGTTGTTGCGCTCGCCGTTGGTGATGGCGCCGTCCAGGTACTGCTGCTGCACGGCGATGGCCTGCTTCTCGGCGTCGCTGACCACGGGGTACTTGGTGGCCGGGATGACCATGTCATCGAGGCCCACCGAGAGACCCGAGCGCGTCGCGAACTGGAAGCCCAGCTCCTTGATGCGGTCGAGCATCTTCACCGTGATTTCAAGGCCGAGGTTCAGGTAGCAATAGTTCACCAACTGGCCGATGCCCTTCTTCTTGAGAAGGCCGTTGACGTAGGGCATGTCCTTGGGCAGCGCATCGTTCAGGATGGCGCGGCCCACGGTGGTCTTGAGGAACTCGCGGTCATAGATGACCGGCTCGGTGTGCGTGAGGTCCTGATCGTCATAGGCGACGGTCATGTCGAGCACCGGGCCGGAGTAGCGCAGACGAATCGGCGTCAGCGTCTCGACTTCCTTGAACTCGAGCGCCATCAGCACTTCTTCAATGTTGGAGAAGGCACGGCCTTCGCCCTGCGCGCCCTGCTTCTCCTTGGTCAGGTAGTAGAGGCCAAGCACCATGTCCTGCGTGGGCACGGTGATCGGGTGGCCAGAGGCCGGCGACAGAATGTTGTGCGAGGCCAGCATGAGGACGCTGGCTTCCACCTGCGCCTCAGGCGACAGCGGAATATGTACGGCCATCTGGTCGCCGTCAAAGTCGGCGTTGAAGGCGGTGCAGACCAGCGGATGAATCTTGATGGCCTTGCCCTCGACCAGCACCGGCTCAAAGGCCTGGATACCCAGGCGGTGCAGCGTTGGGGCGCGGTTCAGCAGCACCGGATGGTCTTTGATGACCTCTTCGAGGATGTCCCACACGATGGGGTCCTGCAGCTCGACCATCTCCTTGGCCTGCTTGATGGTGGTGCAGTGGCCGGTCTGCTCAAGCCGGTGATAGATGAACGGCTTGAAGAGCTCGAGGGCCATCTTCTTGGGCAGGCCGCACTGGTGCAGCTTGAGCTCAGGGCCTACGACGATGACCGAACGGCCGGAGTAGTCCACGCGCTTGCCGAGCAGGTTCTGGCGGAAGCGCCCTTGCTTGCCCTTGAGCGTGTCAGAGAGCGACTTGAGCGGACGGTTGTTGGCTCCGCGCAGCACGCGGCCGCGGCGGCCGTTGTCAAACAGCGCGTCCACCGCCTCCTGCAGCATGCGCTTCTCATTGCGCACGATGACTTCGGGCGCATGCAGGTCCATGAGCTTCTTGAGGCGGTTGTTGCGGTTGATGACGCGGCGGTACAGATCGTTCAGATCCGACGTGGCAAAGCGGCCGCCATCGAGCGGCACCAGCGGGCGCAGCTCCGGCGGAATGACCGGGATCACATCGAGGATCATCCACTGCGGCTTGTTGCCCGAGCGGCGGAACGCCTCGACGACCTTGAGGCGCTTGGAATACTTGAGGCGCTTCTGCAGCGAGGTCTCGGCCTTCATGCGCTCGCGCAGCTCGACCGAAAGCTCGTCGACGTTCACGCGCTTGAGCAGTTCCTTGATGGCCTCGGCGCCCATCATGGCCTTGAAGCCGGAGGGGCGGTACTGCTGATCGAGCTCGCGATACTTCGTCTCGTCCTTGATGATCTCGCGCTCGCGCAGCGGCGAGTCGCCCGGATCGACGACCACGTAGGACTCAAAGTAGAGCACGCTCTCCAGCTCACGCAGCGAGATGTCGAGCAGGTGGCCGATGCGCGACGGCAGGCCCTTGAAGAACCAGACGTGCGAGCAGGGCGAGGCCAGCTCGATGTGGCCGAGGCGCTCGCGGCGAACCTTCGACACCGTGACTTCGACGCCGCACTTGTCGCAGATGACGCCGCGGTGCTTCATGCGCTTGTACTTGCCGCAGAGGCACTCCCAGTCGGTGACGGGGCCAAAGATGCGGGCGCAGAAGAGGCCGTCGCGCTCCGGCTTGAAGGTGCGGTAGTTGATCGTTTCCGGCTTGGTGACTTCACCGTGAGACCAGCTGCGAATCTTTTCAGGCGACGCAAGCTGGATGCGGATCGCGTCGAAGTCCGCGATGGGGCTCGTCATTTCAAATGGGCTGGAACGGTACAAGGTGTTCCTCCTTGCGGCTAGCTGTTAGCTATTAGCTTTTAGCTCTTAGCCGCGGTTGCTACTTGTTTCATTGCAGCGGGCGATCCATCTGCCGCGCTCGTAAACTCATTCACGCTGCTATTGCTGCCAGCTCCGAGCTAAAGGCTAAGAGCTGACAGCTAAAAGCTGCTTTTAATCCGCTGCCGCCAACTGAGGTACGGTGTTCTCGTCCTCTGCCTCAGGACCGGCGCCGGGAGCCTGCTTGATCAACTCCACATCGAGGCAGAGCGACTGCAGCTCGCGGATGAGAACGTTGAACGACTCCGGCACGCCCGGCTCGATGGCTGCCTCGCCCTTGACGATGGCCTCGTAGATCTTGGTGCGGCCATAAACGTCGTCGGACTTGGCGGTGAGCAGTTCCTGCAGAATGTAAGCCGCGCCGTAGGCTTCGAGCGCCCAGACTTCCATTTCGCCGAAGCGCTGGCCACCGAACTGCGCCTTGCCGCCCAGCGGCTGCTGGGTGATGAGCGAGTACGGCCCGATGGAGCGCGCGTGAATCTTGTCATCGACCAGGTGCGACAGCTTGAGCATGTAGATGAAGCCCACTGTGACCGGCTGCTCAAAGGCCTCGCCCGTCATGCCGTCAAAGAGCTTCGTCTTGCCCGAGGTCGGCAGACCGGCCGACTCCAGCAGCGCCTTGATCTCTTCTTCCTTGGCGCCGTCAAAGACCGCCGTGCCAAACCAGATGCCGCGAGCCATGCCCGCGCCCACCCGGAGAAGCTGCTCATCCTCCAGCTCGATGAGCTGGTTGATGACCGCCGTGCCCTTGAAGCGCTCCTTGATGACCTCGCGAATCACGTTGGCATCCTGGTGCTGCTTGACGATCGCGGCCACCTGCACGCCCAGGTCATGGGCGGCCCAGCCGAGATGCGTCTCCAGAATCTGACCGACGTTCATACGCGAAGGAACACCAAGCGGATTCAGCACAATCTCCACCGGAGTGCCATCGGGCAGATACGGCATGTCTTCCTCGGGAAGAATGCGCGCGATCACACCCTTGTTGCCGTGACGGCCGGCCATCTTGTCACCCACCGAGAGCTTGCGCTTCATGGCGATGTAGATCTTGACCATCTTGATGACGCCCGGCGACAGCTCATCGCCCTTTTGCAGCTTGGCGATGCGCTCGTTGGTGATCTTGCGCAGCACGTCAATCTGGCGCGAGGTCATCTCCTCGATCTCGTCGATCTGCTCGTTGACGCGGGGGTCCTTGTCAGCGTAGCGAATGCGCTTGAGGTTACGGGTGGAGATGCGCTCAATGGCGTCGCGGTCGAGCACGGCGTCCTTCACGAGCAGGCGCTTGTTGGTGCGCTCGTCGTGCAGGTCGGCCAGCACCACCTTGCCGCCCAGAATCGCTTCCAGGCGCTTGAGCCGCTCGTCGGTGAGGATGCGGATTTCGTCCTCAAGGTTCTTCTCGAGCTTGGCCACCTGCTCGGCCTCAATCTGCTTGGCGCGCTCGTCCTTCTCCTGGCCCTTGCGGGAGAAGATGCGGACGTCCACCACCGTGCCTTCAATGCCCGGAGGGCACGTCAGCGAGGCATCGCGCACATCGCCGGCCTTTTCACCGAAGATGGCGCGCAGCAGCTTCTCTTCCGGCGTGAGCTGGGTTTCGCCCTTCGGCGTCACCTTGCCCACGAGGATGTCATTGTGCTTGACCTTGGCGCCGATGCGGATGATGCCGCTCTCGTCCAGATCGCGCAGCGCATGCTCGCTCACGTTGGGGATATCGCGAGTGATCTCTTCGGGCCCGAGCTTGGTGTCGCGGGCTTCGATCTCAAACTCTTCAATATGGACCGACGTGTAGTAGTCCTCCTTGACGAGCTTCTCTGAGATCAGGATCGCGTCCTCGAAGTTGTAACCGCGCCACGGCATGAAGGCCACCAGCACGTTGCGGCCGAGGCCCAGCTCGCCCTGCTCGGTGCAGGGTCCGTCGGCGATGACCTGTCCCTTCAGCACGCGGTCGCCCTTGCGAACGATCGGCTTCTGGTTGATGCAGGTGTTCTGGTTCGAGCGCTTGAACTTGATGAGCTGGTAGATGTCAGAACCCACCTCACGCGACAACTGCGTGGGGTGGTGCTCGCCTTCGACGCGCACGATGATGCGCTCGGAGTCGACCGAGTCCACCACGCCGTTGCGGCGCGCCAGAATGACGGCGCCCGAGTCGCGGGCGGTCACGCCTTCCATGCCGGTGCCGACCAGCGGAGCCTCGGAAACGAGCAGAGGCACGGACTGGCGTTGCATGTTCGCGCCCATCAGTGCGCGGTTCGCGTCGTCATGCTCCAGGAAGGGCACCAGCGATGCGGCGACCGAAACCAACTGCTTCGGGCTCACGTCCACATAGTCCACTTCTTCGCGGTTGACGAGGACAAAGTTGCCCTGCCGGCGCGCATTGACCAGGTCTTCGACGATGTGCTTGTTCTCGTCAAGCTTGACGTTGGCCTGCGCGATGGTGTGACGATCCTCTTCCCATGCCGACAGGTAGAACGAGAACGGCTCGAACTCGATGATGCGCTTCTTTTCCGCGCGCAGCTTGTCGTTGAGCTTGAGCGCTTCAGCCTTTTCAAGGTAATCGCCCACGCGCAGGCCGCTCTCACCCGCATTGGTGACAGCCACAAAGTCGAGCACCTGCCCGTCGCGCACGCGGCGGTAAGGCGACTCGATGAAGCCGTACTCGTTGATGCGGGCAAAGCAGGAAAGCGAGCTGATCAGACCGATGTTCGGACCTTCCGGCGTCTCAATCGGGCAGATGCGGCCGTAGTGCGTCGGGTGAACGTCGCGCACCTCAAAGCCGGCGCGCTCACGCGAGAGACCACCCGGCCCAAGCGCTGAGAGACGGCGCTTGTGCGTGATCTCAGAGAGCGGGTTGGTCTGGTCCATGAACTGCGAGAGCTGCGAAGAGCCGAAGAACTCGCGGATGGCCGCCATGACGGGCTTCGCGTTGATGAGGTCGTGCGGCATGGCCGTCGACATCTCCTGGTAAACGCTCATCTTTTCCTTGATGGCGCGCTCCATGCGCACGAGGCCGATGCGGAACTGATTCTCCATCAGCTCGCCGACCGCGCGCACGCGGCGGTTGCCCAGGTGATCGATATCGTCCACCACGCCGATGTTCTTGCGCAGTTTGAGCAGGTAGCGAATGGTCGAATAGAAGTCGCCCGCCGTCAGCGTGCGGTGATCGAGCGGCGTCTCTTCGGCATTCTCATAGAGCTTGATGTTGAACTTGAGGCGGCCCACGCGCGAGAAGTCATACTTGCGCGGGTCAAAGAACATGCCCTCAAACAGCGCTGTCGCGGTATCGAGCGTCGGCGGGTCACCCGGACGCAGCTTGCGGTAGATCTCGATGAGCGCCTCTTCAGGCTTGCGCACCGAGTCGCGCCGCAGTGTGTTCGTGATAATGTTGCCCACGTCGTCGCGCTCAGGGAAGAAGACCTCAACCGTCGGAATGCCGGCCTCGACAATCTTGTGCAGCTTGTCGGGCGTGAGCTCGTGGTTGGCCTCGAGCAGCACTTCGCCTGTCTCGGTGTCGATTACGTCCGCCGCGGTCATCGCGCCGTCGAGGTCGGTCGTGTCAATCTCGATCTGCTCGAGCTTGGCCTCGCGAATCGCCTTCAGCACCGAGGCCGTGATCTTGCGGCCGGAGTGAACAATTTCCTGCCCATTGTGTACGACGGCGTGCGCGGGCTTGGCGCCCAGCAGGTGGGTCGGCGTGCCGGCTTCGGCCACGGTCCAGTAGAGCTTGCCGTCCTTCACCTGAATGCGATCGACCGTGTAGAAGGTCTTGAGAATCTCCTCGTCGGACTTCAGGCCGAGCGCGCGCAGAAAGATCGTGCCCAGGAACTTGCGCTTGCGGTCAATGCGCACGTAGAGCGTGTTCTTCTGGTCGTACTCAAATTCCACCCACGAGCCGCGGTACGGAATGATCTTGCCGAGGAAGTAGGTGCGGTTGTTGGCCGTCTCAAAGAAGACGCCCGGCGAGCGGTGCAACTGCGACACAATGACGCGCTCGGTGCCATTCACGATGAAGGTGCCATTCTGCGTCATCAGCGGAATGTCGCCAAAGAAGACTTCCTGCTCCTTGATGTCGCGGATGGTCTTGGCGCCCGTCTCCGGGTCCTTGTCATAAATGGTGAGGCGCACCGTCACCTTGAGCGGCGCGGAGAAGGTCATGCCGCGCTCTTCGCACTCCGCCTGGTCATACTTGAGCTGCAGACCCACGGGGTCTCCGCACTTGTTACAGAAGTCAGGGGTGTTCTTGTTGTACGTGCCGCACTTCTGGCACAGCACATCGCCCGGATGGAACGGGTCGGTAATGACCATGTTGCCGCAATGCGTACAGGCGGTGCGCAGGTGATGCAGGCCCTTGAGGTGGCCGCACTTGCACTCCCAGTTGCCGATCGAGTAATCCACAAAGTCAAGCTGCGATATATTGCGGAAGTCGGCAATCGGGAAGACCGAAGTGAAGACCGACTGCAGACCGTTGTCCTCACGCTCGGTGGGGAGCTTGTCCATCTGCAGAAAACGCTCGTAGGAGCGCCGCTGGACCTCGATCAGGTTCGGGATCTTGATAGAGGTTGGAATCTTGGAAAAATCGAGACGGCTACGAATGGCGCGATTCTCGTTCGGCATGCACACTCCTCAAGACTCGTAATTGCGAGAGCGAAGGAAGCACCACCCGAGTCTCGCGGGCTTCCCCTGTTTCTCAACTGTTCCGCGTGAGCCGTCCCGCCTCGCCGACGGACTGCCCCGCTTTGGTGACCGCTGGCGCTATGCAATCGCCAGATGGAGAGGAAAACCGCCCTCCCCGAAAAAATCCTTCAGACAACTCGCCCCGACGCCGATGACGTCAGAGGGAGCAAGCGAGGAAGGAACGCAAAGCCGGATAGCCCTGCATCTTCCACTGGGAGCGGTGGGAATGAAGAGACGGAAAGGACGAACCGGTGGACAAGAAGGACGGCACAACGGCAAAAGGCCCGCGGAGACAATAGCTCCCGCGAGCGCCACAACCGCTTTGTGCACGAAAAAAAGTCAGAATGTCTGATTCCCGCCGATTCAATACTGCGCGCCTAAACGTCTCACAGCTGATCTTTTGCTCGCATGACCAGATTCGCCGCCAAATCTGACCCTACGCCGGCCGCCTGCGCCGGAGACTCTTGATTGCCCCGCTCTTTCGCCTATCCAGCGCAGACTGCAAGTGCCGGCCCTGAAAATGCCGGCAAAAGAAGGCTGCGAACTAAAAGAGGTTGAGGGCAGATAGCCGCACTCCCGAACATCTGCTCATAAAAAGATGCAAAGCGGAGTGCGCGCACTAAAACAGTATAGCGCCCTCCGCTTTGGCATGCAAGTTGCCTTCTTGACCAAAGGCGAATTACTTGATCTCGATCGTCGCCACGCCATCGAACTTCTTCTTGATGGCTTCGGCATCTTCCTTGCTGATGTTCTCCTTCAGCGGCTTGGGAGCGCCGTCGACGAGATCCTTGGCTTCCTTCAGACCCAGCGCGGTGACTTCGCGCACGGCCTTGATGGTGTTGATCTTGTTCGCGCCGGCATCCTTCAGGATGACGGTGAACTCGGTCTGCTCGGCTGCTGCCTCAGCAGCACCCGCGCCCGCCGCGCCACCCGCGACCACAACCGGGGCTGCTGCCGCGGCCGAGACGCCCAGGCGCTCTTCGAGCTTCTTAACCAGAGCTGCCGCATCGAGCAGGCTCAGGCTGACAATCTGATCTTCCAACTGCTGCAAATCCGCCATGATGTTCTCCAAATACTTCGAAATTTTGTTGTCCCGCCCGAGGAGGATGACCACCCCGGTCGCCGCTTCGCTCCTTTGAGGTTTCCGATGTGCCCAGACCAGCACCCCTCAAATTCGCCCTTCGCGGCGGATACCTTCTAAGCGCTAGGCCGAAGCCTGCTCGCCCGAAAACTTGCCCTTCTCGACGCCCTGATTGATCACCACAGCCAGATCGCGGCCCGTGGCGGCCATCACCGTCGCCAGGCGCTGCGCCGGCGCGTTGATGAGATACAGCAGCTTCGAGAAAATCTCTTCCTTGCCCGGCATCTTGGCCAGCTGGTCGACTTCCTCAACCGTGATGACCTTGCCGTCGACAATGCCCAGCTTGAAGGTGAACTCGGCGTTCTCCTTCACCCAGTCGGCCATCGCCTTCGCCAGCGCGACCGGATCGCCGCTGGTATAGGCCACCGAGGAAACTCCCTTGAGCCCCTGCAGGGCAGCCTCAATCTGCGTGCCCTTCGACGCGCGCGCCGCGAGCTTGTTCTTCACCACGCGGTAGCGGCCGCCGGCGGCCCGCACCTTCTGGCGCAGCTCAAAGTCCTGCGACACGGTGAGTTTTGCAAAGGTACCGATAATGGCGCTCGTCGAGTGCTCCAGCTCTTTCGCGAGCGTCTCGATCCGTTCCGCCTTACGTGCTTTCGTCAATGCCATAATAAGCCTCTAGCTCTCAGCTCCCGGGTTTTAGCCTGAGCCGGTTCAATCTTTGAGTCGCCGCCGCGTCAGCTAAAAGCTAATAGCTAATAGCTAAGGGCTGCCCTTACGCCTTGGCCGCTGCGTCCGCCACCGAACCATCGAGCGGAATGCCAGGGCCCATCGTCGAGCTGAGCGTAATGCCCTTGATGTACTTGCCCTTGGCCGCCGAAGGTTTCGCGCGAACGACGCTCGTGATGACCGTCATCGCGTTGTCGATCAGCTTCTCAGCCGGGAACGACAGCTTGCCCACCGGAACGTGCACGAGCGCGGTCTTATCGGTGCGGTACTCGATCTTACCGGCCTTGATTTCCTTGACCGCGGCGGCGACATCGTTGGTCACCGTGCCGGTCTTCGGATTCGGCATCAGGCCACGGGGACCGAGGACCTTACCTAGACGGCCCACCGAACGCATCATGTCCGGGGTCGCGATCAGGGCATCAAAATCCGTCCAGCTTTCCTTCTGAATCTTCTCAACCAGCTCTTCGCCGCCCACAATCTCGGCGCCAGCCGCTTCGGCTTCCTTCTGGCGGTCGCCCGTCGTGATGACGGCAACCTTCTTGGTCTTACCGAGGCCGTGGGGCAGAACGACCGTGCCGCGCACCATCTGGTCCGCATGGCGAGGATCGACGCCCAGACGCATGGTCAGATCGACGGTCTCATCAAACTTGGCAAACTTGACCTGCTGCAGAAGAGGAACTGCATCCTGCAACGTATAAGGGCGGGGCTCCACAGCCGCGCGCGCCTTTGCGACGTTCTTGCTGACTTTTTTCGACATATACCTTCTCGTCTTCCACCGCTCGGGCGCTGCTGCCTGCCGGCCGTGGTCTCTCGGCCCGCAATCATCTCACGGGCACGTCTCCTGATTATCCACAGAAAAAGGCCTCCCGGCAAGCCGGAAGGCCATCTGGATGCATTTACGCTACGATGTCGATGCCCATGGAGCGGGCGGTGCCCTTGATGCTCTTGATCGCGGTCTCCACTGAGGCCGCGTTCAGATCGGGCATCTTCTGGGTCGCAATCTCACGCACCTGGGCTTCGGTCACCGTGCCCACCTTGGCCTTGTTCGGCGTACCCGAACCCTTCGCCACAGCGGCTGCCTTCTTGAGCAGCACCGCAGCCGGAGGCGTCTTGGTGATAAAGGTGAAGCTGCGGTCCACATACACAGTGATGACGACCGGAATGATCAGGCCGGCCATCTCCTTGTTCTGCGTGCGGGCATTGAACTGCTTGCAGAACTCCATGATGTTGACCTGCGCCTGACCGAGCGCGGGGCCGACCGGCGGCGCAGGGTTGGCCTTGCCGGCTTCAATCTGGAGCTTGACGTACGTCTGTACCTTCTTTGTCGGAGGCATCGCTTTTCCTTAAATGCAGCTACTAGCTTTTAGCTATTAGCCTTTAGCTTGAATTTCTGGTGCTTCTACTGCTTTCGCCTCACAGGCCGCAATTTCCAATTCGGGCTGGGCTGAGAGGCCCTTGAATCCTAACGACTGCAGCTGAAAGCTAATAGCTAGAAGCTGGCAGCTAAAAACCTACTCTTCGATCTTCTCCACTTTCGCGAACTCCAGTTCCACCGGAGTGGACCGGCCGAAGATCGTTACCATAACCTTGAGTGTCTCGCGGTCCTCATTGATGTCGTCCACAACACCATTGAAGTTCGCAAAGGGCCCTTCGGTGATCCGCACCGACTCGTTCTTCTCAAACTTGATCTTGAGCCGCGGCTTCTCCTTCGAGACATCTGTCCGGAAGAGAATCGAGCTGACCTCGGCCTCGCTGAGCGCCACCGGCTTATCGCCGGTACCCAGAAAGCCCGTGACGCGCGGCGTGTCCTTGATGATGTGCCACAGGTCATTGTCGAGGTCCATCTCGACCAGCACATAACCCGGCAGAAAAACCCGCTCAATGGTGCGCTTCTTGCCGTTGACGATCTCCGTCACAGGCTCGGTCGGAATCATCACGCGGCCAATCTTGTTCTGCAGACCAAACGCCTGCACGCGCCCTTCGATCGATTCCTTGACCTTGCGCTCAAAACCCGAGTACGCGTGGATGATATACCACTTGAACTGCTCGTTCGCGGGAGGCTCGAGCTGACCGCCTGCGGCAGGAACCTCGTCCTCGGCGGCGGTATTTGGCTGAAGCTCTTCTGTCATGAAATCCCTCTCTACTGCCCGCCCAGCGCATGCAACAGGGCCTGCAGCCCGCGCCCGACAATGGAATCGACCACGTAGAAAAACGCCGAAAACAGAAATACCGAGAAAATCACCACCAGCGTCGTCGACTGCACCTCAGCCCGCGAAGGCGTCACCACCTTGCGCATCTCCGAGCGCACGTCTTTGAAAAACTCCATGCTGCGCGTCCACGGATTTCCCGTTTTCACCACCTGCGCTGCATCATTGACGGTCGCCGCTGCCTTGGCCATGGACTTCTTCTCTTTCTCTGCTACGGGCATCTGCCCTGCTCCCGCAACGCCTGGCGTGCGGCGCTGCAATCCTGTTGTCTAAAACTACTGCTTCGAAAAAACACTGGCAGGGGCGGAGGGATTCGAACCCCCAAGTTCGGTTTTGGAGACCGACAGTTTAACCGTTGAGCTTACGCCCCTGTGTGATAGCTGTTAGCCGCTAGCTTTTAGCCTCAGGCCTCGACCGCGCAAGCATAAAGCACGAAGGCTGCGGCAGGTTCCGCTAAAAGCTAATAGCTGGCAGCTAAAAGCTGCTTCTCTACTTCGTTTCCTTATGGTCGGTGTGCTTGCGGCAACGCTTACAGAACTTCGAGAACTCAAGACGGCCCGTGGTCGTCTTCTTGTTCTTCGTCGTCGTGTAGTTGCGCTCCTTGCACTCCCCACACTGCAATGTCACAATTTCACGCATTTTTTAATCCTAACTGAATCGGCGGCTTTTTCCTAATGAATCCCGTCTCCGGGATATCCTTAGCCGCCATTCGCAACTCTGCCCGGAGCTCCTTGGAGCTCCGGGCCTTGCCCTGTCTCGTTCCACCCTGCGCTTACTGCAGGATTTCGCTGATCGTACCGGCGCCGACCGTGCGGCCGCCTTCGCGAATCGCGAAGCGCAGGCCCTTCTCCATCGCCACCGGAGTGTGCAGCTCGATCTCCAGCGCGATGTTGTCGCCCGGCATCACCATCTCCGTGCCTTCCGGAAGCTTCGCCGTGCCCGTCACGTCCGTCGTGCGGAAGTAGAACTGAGGACGGTAGCCATTGAAGAACGGAGTGTGACGCCCGCCTTCTTCCTTCGACAGCACGTAAACCTCGCCCTTGAACTTCGTGTGAGGCGTGATCGATCCCGGCTTCGCCAGAACCATGCCGCGCTCCACATCTTCCTTCGCCACACCGCGCAGCAGCAGACCCGCATTGTCGCCGGCCATGCCCTCATCGAGCTGCTTCTTGAACATCTCGACGCCGGTCACCACCGTCTTGCGCGTGTCACGGAAGCCCACAATCTCGGCTTCCTCGCCCACCTTCACCTTGCCGCGCTCGATGCGGCCCGTCACTACCGTGCCGCGGCCAGAGATCGAGAAGATATCCTCAATCGGCATCAGGAACGGCTGGTCCACCGCACGCGCCGGCAACGGCACGTTGTCGTCCACGGCCTGCATCAGCTCGTCGATCTTCGCTTCCCACTGCGCCTCGCCGTTCAGACCGCCCAGGGCCGAACCGCGAATCACCGGCACATCGTCGCCTGGGAAGTTGTACTTCGACAGAAGCTCACGCACTTCCATCTCCACCAGGTCGATCAGCTCGGGGTCTTCCACAGCATCGCACTTGTTCAGGAACACCACGATGTAAGGCACACCCACCTGGCGGGCCAACAGAACGTGCTCCTTGGTCTGCGGCATCGGACCGTCGGTCGCTGCCACCACCAGGATCGCGCCATCCATCTGCGCCGCGCCCGTGATCATGTTCTTGATGTAATCGGCGTGGCCCGGGCAGTCCACGTGAGCATAGTGACGGTTCGACGTCTCATACTCCACGTGCGCCGTCGCAATCGTGATACCGCGCTCACGCTCTTCCGGCGCGTTGTCAATCGTGTCGAACGAACGGAACGCGATGTTCGGGTTGTGCTTCGACAACACCTTCGTGATCGCTGCCGTCAACGTCGTCTTCCCGTGATCGATGTGACCAATCGTCCCCACATTCACGTGAGGCTTCGAACGATCAAATTTCTCCTTCGCCATGTCTGCTCAATCTCCTGGATTGCAATGCTTGAACTTGATTCCGGGGCTTCCACCGTGCAAAACCCCGCCAACTTTTTCGCCTCAGTAGTAGGCGTAAACCTTCAGATACTTCTGCCGCAGATCAGGAGCCACCTGCTCCAGACTGCGAAGATAATGCTCGCGCACCTGGCCGCGATCCGAGTCGCCGAGCGAGGCATAGAGTGACGGCGTTTCCTTGCCAAGCAGCCCATGAGCCAACACAGCCTCATACTGGCGAATCCGCAGGCCCGACCGCTTCACGCTGCGGATAAAGCCTTCCACCTTGGCCGGCGAGAAGGCAACATCGATCGCCCCGGCAACCTTCGAGAAGATCTGCTCATTCTGAACGGGAAGTACTGCTTGCTCGAACATCGTTCTCTTGCCCTTACCTGCGCCTTCTAACGTTTGGAGCGGGAGACGGGAATCGAACCCGCGACCAACAGCTTGGAAGGCTGTGACTCTACCACTGAGTTACTCCCGCCCTGCAACAAAGCCGTTAGCCCTCAGCTTTTAGCTTTTAGCTCTGAACCAGCGCCGAAGAAGCTCCACATCGCGCAGGCCAGGCTGACAGCTAGAAGCTAAGAGCTAAAAGCTGAATCTCTGGAGCTGATGACCGGGATTGAACCGGTGACCTCTCCCTTACCAAGGGAGTGCTCTACCAACTGAGCTACATCAGCCCTTACAAAACCTCTTCCGAAGACTCTGTCCGAGGCTTCCTCGTCAACAGAATCCGGAAGGCAAAACTTCCGAGAATGATGCAGACAATATCCCGCACCTTGCCCGCATCCAGGGTGAACCACGCCAACCCTGCCAGCAGCCCCAGACCGAGGAGCGCAACCACCTTCCGCTGAGCGCCCTCAAATCGCATGCTGCTCTTCCAACCCGTCCCACGCCACCACTCCGGCGCGTCAATTCGTGGTGCACAGGGGAGGATTCGAACCTCCGTAGCTCCAAGGAGCGGCAGATTTACAGTCTGCTGCCATTAACCACTCGGCCACCTGTGCCCATTGCCCGGTTCAGAGCTTTCACTCTTCCCCGCTGCCCCGCGCGCTTGCTGCGCCGTGGCTGGCGAATTCCCAAAGAACTTCTCAGCCGGAACTGCTTTCACTCCTCCGCACGACACCACCCAGCCTCCCGGCGCAAAGCTCCGGCAAAAAACATTGGCTGGCAATGGGAGTCTGCTGCGGAAGGGTACTCCGGCCCGTACTGATTCGTGCAGGAGAGTCTGGAGCTGGCGAAGGGATTTGAACCCCCGACCGTCTGATTACAAATCAGATGCTCTACCAGCTGAGCTACGCCAGCCCGAACAGTTCCCAGCCCTCAGACCTGGGCGCGAGACCGCGTCAGCATCAGAGGGCTATAAACAGAACAGTAGCACACGCAGAGACCGGGAGCAATCGAGCTTTGCCACAAAGCGCCGCAACCCTCTCCGCGCCCGCGAACCTTAACCCCGCCACCCCCTTCAGCAGCTATATCCGCCGCCCTGAAACACCAGCCGCAACTGCCCATCCCGCACCGTGTAGGCGCGAAAAAACTGCGCTTCCGGCGTGTTCACTGAGGTCAGCAAAAACTGCGCGCCGTTCCTGAGCCGCACCGTGCCCAGCACCTGCTCATTTTCCTCGGTCTCATTCTGCTTCCAGAAGAGCAGATGAAAGTGACGCCCCTGCATCTCTCCAATGGCAAAAATCAGTCGCACCGTCGAGGCATCCGAAGGGCCTGCATTCGCAAAGTCAAGAAACGAGCGCTGCGCCACCACCAGGGCCTGGCCATCGAGCGTGAGATGAAAGAACCGCACCCCCAGCAGGCGCGTGGCAGGCATCGGCACGGCAACTGCAAAGGCGCGAAAGAGCGCGCCATAACCGGCATTCGTCTCCGGCACCAGCGCAGGCGGCGACAGAAACTGCCCCGGGTCGCTCGCCGCCACGGCGCCATCCTCCACCACGACTCCGGTATAGGCAGCCGTGGTACCGAACGAGTCGCAGTTGCCCAGCTCCATCGGCGGCGCCAGCAGCGTGCCGCCAAACCCCGCCGCGCTCACCATCGTGTACGCATGCGGAGCCGCCAGATAGCTCTGCGCAAATGCCTTGCAGAGTCCGAGATCGGCATCCGTCACCCAGCGATAGTTGCAGGGCAGGTCCGTCCATTGCCCGCTGGGCGAGAGCCAGGCCATCGGCTCCACCACGGCGAGTCCGTCCGGGGTCCACTGCCCCGTGCTGATGCCGCCGGCCAGCACCGACTCGTTGCGCGAGACCGCCGTAATCATAATGCCCGGCGACGGAGCGGCAGCGGCAGCCCACACCGGCGCGGCGGCACAGGCCGCAATCGCCGCCAGAAGAACTCCCCTTAAAAGCGCTGTCCGCAACTTGCGCCCTCTCATGCCGCTGACTCTTTCACCCCTACCGTTGTAGGGCCGCCCGCGGTGCAAACGCAAGCGCGGGAGTCACAGCACGCAACCCGGCCCTCCCGCCGCACTTGCTGGCTGGCTCTCCGGCCATGCTTTTGACGTTCGCGAGGGCCGCTCTGAATGAGATGATGGTTGCCATGAGACGACGGCGCACCCGGATCACCATTGCCATTGTGGCCGCCATTCTGCTCCTGCTCGCCGGAGCGGTTTACCTTCGAGCCAAAGCCCCGCCAGAGGTCGCGCGGCTGCTGCCGGAATCCGACGGCATCGTCTACATCAACCTCGCGCCCCTGCGCGCCGCCACGCACTTTGACCGCAATCCGGTCACGCCCGGCCCGGAGTACCAGAAATTCATCCAGGCCACCGGCATCGTCCTCGAGCGCGATCTCGATCAGGTGGCCTTCGCCCTCCAGCGCATGCCCTCGCCCAACGGACCCAATGGGCCGGTCGCCTACTCCGAGGTCTTTGAAGGTCACTTCGACGGCCGCAAGCTCACGAAATATCTGGCCGGCATCGCGACCGCTCAGGAGAACTACGCCGGCCACACCATCTACGACATCCCCAACCAGGGCCGCACCGATCGTGTGACGCTGCTCGGCTATGACATGGTCGCCGTCAGCAATACCCCCACCGCCGAGCAGATTCACTCCATCGTGGACCGCTATCGCACCGCCGCCATGCCCTTCACCGGCTCCTCTCTGCTGGCCGCGCACTACAAGGACGTACCCCTGCTCTCGCTCGCCTGGGGCATCGGCAAGATTGGCCTGCCCCTCAGCGGCGACGGGCAGCAGCCAATCCAGTTGTTTGGCATGGCCCTGCCCATCTCGCCGGACGCCACCTTCGTGGCCTCGCTCCGCTGGACCGGCGCGCTGCGCCTGCGCATCGAGGAGATCGCCCAGAGCATGCGTGAGGCAAAGTCCTCCGCCGATGGCCTCAAGACCATCCTGGGCGCGGCGCATGTGCTCGAAAGCGTGCCCACCGGCGGCCACGTGGACCCCAACATCAAACAGGTCATCGACAGCGCCCGTGTGCGGCAGAAGAAAAACCGTGTCATCCTGACCGCGTCCATCCCCGACGCATTGCTCAAAACCATGCTCAAGCCTGCGCCTCCGGCGTCCCCGGCACCCGCCGCCGCTCCGGCCCCGCCCGCATCTCCAGCCCCGCAAGCCTCCCCGGCAGCCCCCGCAAAATAGGCGCTGCCAGCGGGGATGCGGGGCGCTGAATCCTTTGCCGCCTCGCCCCCGGTACCCCTGTCCGCGCCTCAGAATGTCCTCCAGACGCCCTCCGGATCGAAGCCCGCGCCTCTTGCCGATGGTGGGTTCGAACGGGCCGCACTCGAGCCAGATTGCCGGAAATATCCCCCTCACCGGGTACCATAAAAACAGGGCGCCCAAAAGAGCGCCCCTCCAGCAATCAATGTGAATCCGAATTCACATTTTCGAAATCCAAAAAGTGGCCATATCTCCATATTTTTCAAACAGATATCTTAATACTCAAATACTTGCCCCCGCCCTCCGGTCAACTTCCCGGCAAAAAAAGCCAAAAGTGAATCCAGATTCACATTTTCGGCAGAATTCAGCATCCTCAAGATTCAAAAAGACTTACCTTTGCCTAAAATGCGAATGAAGCACTTCGACGCGAAAATATGTGAATCTGAATTCACATATTTCGCTCATCCCGCCGCAACTCACACATTACTCTAGACTTATAGGCGATCAGCACCGCGGCGCAATCGAACCCGCTCCCGACCCTGATCCCGCTGTGATGCCCCCGGGGCAACAACAAAGGCCGCCCGCGGGCGGCCTTTGCACTTCCATCCGGAACAGGAATCAGCTTCCCGCGGCGGCAGAAACCACCCCGCCGGAGGCGGCAAGCTGGCGCATCGTCTCATGCATGAAGGGGTGCGGATTGACCGGCGTATTGTGAATGCGAACCTCATAGTGCAGGTTCGGGCCGGTCACGCGGCCGCTCTCGCCGACATACCCGATCACCTCGCCGATATGCACCCGCTCGCCCTCAGTCACGGCAAAGCCGGAGAGGTGAGCATAGTAGGTCTGAATGCCGTGGCCGTTGTTCAGGATGACCATCCGGCCATAGCCGGTTTCTTCCCCGGCAAGCTCCACCACGCCGTTGGCCGTGGCATGCACGGGCTGCCCGTAGCTGGCGGCAATGTCGATGCCGGTATGAAACTCCGTTTCGCCGGTGCGAACGGGGTCCTGACGCTCGCCAAAGGCGCTCGTCACCCGGCCCGTAATCGGCCAGAGTGCGGGAGCGCTGGCAAAGTCTGCCCAGCCGCCGCCATCCTTGGTGTTGAGCAGGTTCATCTCCATCGAGTTCGAGATGCCGCCGGCCAGAGCCGTGCTGCGCAGCGACGAAAGCTCATTGAGCGAGCGCTCGTAAGCCTGCTCCGTAAAGTTCACGTTGGAGGCATCGGAAAGCGGCGAAGTGGCCGTCACCGCGGAGTCGCGAGAGATATGCCCGTGGCTGAGACCATAAAGCGCAGCCACCTCGCTGGCCAGAGAGCCCAGCGTGGCCGCCTGCACTTCCTTCTCGTGCGCCACCACCTGCAGGTTCTGGTAGTCCTTCTGGAGCGCCACCTGCTGCGAGCGCACCTGGTTGAAGCGGGCCGTCTTGAGCAGCATGCGGGTGTAAGAGCCCGCCATGCCAGTGATGGTGAACGCGCCTACCACGGCTGCCGCCACAAAGATGTAGGCGTAGCGCATCGGAATGGGAATCTTGCGAAGTCTCCCATCCTCTTCTCGTGCCACGAAGATGATGTAATAGCGCTTTTTGAACAAGACTGCCTGGCCTGAAAAAAATTTACGAGACGCAGACAACCTTTCGGGCATCGCATCTCCTTTTTGACCGTAACAGCCGGAAGGCACCGGGTCAACGGTGGAATCGTGCAAACTCTGTACCTCCGCCGGCACGTTTCCAAATGGGAAAAGTTCTGGCAGAGCATCCCAACCGGGCACAGACGTCGAATCAGCCGCCGTGCGCCCGCCAACGCGCTATGCTGAGTGCTTGCGAAAGAGCCACAACATGACAGCAGAACGGCAATGGATCGCGGCCCTGGCCGCCCGGTTACCAAAGTATGGGGCCGGGGTGCGCGTGGGCATTGGGGACGATTGCGCCGTGCTGCGCCCCCGCGCCGGCCACGAGATTGTGGTGACGACCGACCTGCTGCTCGAGGGCACGCATTTTCGCCGCGACTGGCACTCGCCCGAGTCCGCCGGGCACCGCTGCCTGGCGCGTGGACTCAGCGACCTCGCGGCCATGGGCGCCTCTCCGCTGGCCGCGTTTCTCTCGCTCGCCGCGCCGCCGGAACGGATGCGCCCCCAGGGCCGCGCGAAGAAATCATGGCTTGACCGCTTTCTCGACGGCCTGCTGGCGCTGGCAGACGCGCACGGCGTCTCGCTCGCCGGGGGCGACACTGCGCAATCGCCGATGGGCGGCGTCATTGCGGACATCGTATTGCTCGGCCAGACGCCGCGCGGCCGGGCACTGCTGCGCTCGGGAGCAAGAGCAGGAGACCGCCTCTACGTGACCGGAGCCCTCGGCGGCGCGGCCGCGGAACTGCTGGCCCTTGGGCATGGGCAGTCGCTCCGCCTGAAGGGCGCGACGGCGCATCCGCAGTTGTTTCCGCAGCCACGGCTCGCGGTGGGCCAGCGGCTGCTCGGCGCCCGGCTGGCGACGGCGGCCATCGACATCAGCGACGGCCTCTCGACCGATCTCGACCACCTCTGCGAAGAGTCTGGCCTCGCGGCGGTCATCGACGCGGCGGCCCTGCCGGTGCATCCGCTCGCGGTCATGGCGGCGGAGCGCGGCTGGGCAGCCTCCGCACAGGGTCTGGCGCTGCATGGCGGCGAAGACTACGAGCTGCTGTTCACCGCTGCTCCAGCCGCTCGCGTGCCCCGCCAGATTGCGGGCGTGCCGGTCACCTGCATTGGCGCCATGCAGGCTCCTGCGCGCAGGCAACCGCGCATGCAGTTGCGCTCGGCCGGCGGAAGCTCCGAAGCGCTGGCTCCGGGTGGATGGGAGCACTTCAGGCCGCGTTGAGGCGCGGGGCGACGCTGCTTGTTACGATCAGGATGTATGTCCGCCAATCAGGTTCGCGTTCGTTTTGCGCCCTCACCGACGGGGCTGCTGCATGTGGGCAATGCCCGCACCGCTCTCTACAACTGGCTCTATGCCCGCCATCATGGCGGCCAGTTCCTGCTGCGTATTGAAGACACTGACCTTGACCGCAGCGAGGTGCGCCACGAAACGCAACTGATGGAAGACCTGCGCTGGATGGGCCTCGAATGGGACGAAGGCCCGGGCGTGGAGGGTCCGCACGCGCCCTACCGGCAGTCGGAGCGGCTGGGCATCTATCGCGAGCACACCGAACGCCTGCTGGCCGAGGGCAAGGCGTACCGCTGCTTCTGCACGCAGGAGGATCTGGAGGCCGAGCGCGCCAGAGCTGTGGCCGAGCATCGTCCACAGGTGTACTCCGGGCGCTGCCGCGCACTCAGCGCCGAGACCTCGGCGCAGCGGGCCGCGGCGGGCGAGCCCTTTGCCGTGCGGCTCAGAATTCCCGACCATCCGCTGCGCTTTCACGACCTCGTGCGCGGCGAGGTGGAGTTTCCGCAGGAGACCGTCAGCGACCCGATTCTGGTCCGTTCAAGCGGCATGCCCGTCTACAACTACGTGGTCACCGTCGATGACGCGCTGATGGAGATCACGCACGTCATTCGCGGCGACGACCACATCTCGAACACGCCCAAGCAGGTCGCAATCTACGAGGCCTTTGGATGGCCGGTGCCGCAGTTTGCGCACCTCTCGACCATTCTGGGCAGCGACCGTGAGCGGCTCTCCAAGCGGCACGGCGCAACCTCGATTGCGAGCTTCCGCGAGATGGGCATTCTGCCCGAGGCGCTCACCAACTATCTCGCGCTGCTGGGCTGGGGCGCGGAGGGCGGCACGCGCGAAACCTTCACCATGCCCGAACTGGTGGAGGCCTTCAAGCTGGAGCGCGTGACGGCCTCGCCGGCGGTCTTCGACTTTGAAAAGCTGCACTGGATGAACCGGCATTACCTGAAGCTGGCCGAGCCGGCGCGCGTGGCCGAACTCGCGTGGCCCTACTTTGCGCAGGCCGGATGGCTCGCGCCGCACAGCGAGAGCAGCGAGGCCGCGCAGACGTGGTTTGAGAAGCTGCTGGCGATCTTTGTGCCTTCGGTGGACCTGCTCGACCAGTTGCCGGGGAAGGCACGCTTTGTGTTTGAGTTTGACCCCGCGCAGGCGCGCGCCAACGAAGAGAACGCCGCCCTTCTGAACACCGAGAGCGCCCAGAAGGTGCTGGCAGCGTTTGCGGCGAAGGTGCGCGCGCATACCGGCACCGTCACGCCGGAGCTTTTCAAGATCTGGATGAACGAGGTGAAGGCCGAGACCGGAGCCAAGGGCAAGGATCTCTTCCATCCGGTGCGCATTCTGCTCACCGGCGCACACTCCGGGCCGGAGTTCGACAAGCTGATTCCGCTATTTGAGGAAGGCAGCGGTCTCGATCTGCCCGTGCGCGTATTGAGCGTACGCGAGCGCGTGGAGAAGTTTCTGGCGGAGTAGGCGGGCCTACCGCAATGGCCGCTCGAAGGTGAATCCGTCGGGGAAGGGACGGCGCAGTTCGCGGAGACGCTGTATGGCGGTTGCGCGGTCGCGGCTCACATCAAAGGCGCGCGTGGCAGAGGTGCTGATTTCGATCTGATCGCCCTCCCTCTGGTCGAGATCTTCGACTGCGGTCTTGGGCAGTCGAACGGCGAGGCTCTTGCCCCATTGGAATACCTGCATGACGACCCTGCGCATATGCATAGCTTAATGTTTATCCGGGGGACAAGATGCGTTTCTTGTGTTGTTCGACTCCTTGGCTGCCTCATGTTAACCGCCAGAACAATGCATGGTAGAGTTGGGATTATTTTTTGACGCTTCCGGTCGGAGGTCATGTTCGTGCTCGCAAGAAAGTGCCTCACCGTGGGAATACTCGTGGCTGGATTTCTCTCGCTTACGGGATGCCCTCAAAAGCCTGTTACTGGTTCTGTTCCGTCCCCTCCAGCAACCACAGAAAATCAGCCCATACCGCGCATTTCTCCGGACGTGGCCCAGCGCAACCTGCACACCTTCGTCCCACCTCTCTATCCCAAAGAGGCAAAGGCGAAGGGACTTGAGGGGACTGTTGTTCTTAAGTGCTTGATTACACGCACGGGAACGGTGTCCAACTTGCACGTGGTGTCCTCAACGAACCCCATTTTCAACGAGGCTGCGCTTCGCGCTGTACATGAGTGGCACTACAAGCCTTACTGGCATAACGGAAGACCCGTGAATGTAAGAACGACGATTCATGTGGTTTTCAGTCTTGGAAAGCGAGAGCGGAGATAGCTCTTTCGCGAGAAAGCATCACTCCAACCGATAAAAGCTCAGCGCGGCATCGCCTTGCACGAGCGTGCGGTAGCAGATGAGCTTGCCGTACTGCTCCGCGAGGGATTGCCGCTTGGCGTGCTCGGCTACCACGATAGCGTCGGCCGCAAGCAGCGGGGCGCACTCCCCGCCGAGCAGGGTGAGAACTTTTTCGTACTCGTCCACGCGGTCATAAGGCGGATCGAGGAAGACGATATCCACCGGGCTTCCCTGCCCGGCCAGACGCCCGACCACGGCGGCAGCGCTGCGCGCCTCGAGCGCGTAGTGGCTGCGAATCTGCAAAGCCGAGAGATTAGCGCGAATGGCCTTCTGCGCCGGGGCGGCCTGATCGACGAAGATGGCTTCACGTGCGCCCCGGCTCAGCGCCTCAATGCCAACAGCGCCGGAGCCTGCGTAGAGATCGAGAAAGATTGCGCCCTCAATGCGTGGCGCGAGCACGTTGAAAAGTGTTTCGCGCAGGCGGTCGCTGGTGGGCCGGGTGCCCTGCCCTGGTGGCGCCGTGAGCGGTCGGGATCGGTACTGGCCTGCGATGACGCGCATGTTCTTCATGCTAGAGCGTCTTTCCCCCACAGGCTATCTGTTCTGCCCCAGATTCCGCGCCCCGCTTTGGCGGCGGGGCTCGACCGCGCCTCATCGCGCCTTTCGGATTTTGCGAAACATGCCCGATCCCTTGCGCGGAAATTTCAATGCAGCGAACCCCACCATCTACAATGAGTTGCTGAACGAGGAGCAGTCATGCGCGGTTGGTCGTTTCCCCTGGGTCGCTGGTTTGGCGTGCATATTCGCGTGCACATGCTATTTGTGCTGCTACTGGTGATCTGCGTGGTGTCCACGAACATTCCGGGGCTGCCGCTGTGGCGCGGGCTGATGCTGTGCGCCGCGATTTTTCTGGGCGTTTCCATTCGCGAGATTGCGCGGCTCATCACGGCGAGCTACTTTGGCGTGCAGATGCGCAGCATTCTGCTGCTGCCGATCGGCGGACTCGTCTCCTATGCGAACCCTGACAGCGCGGACCGAGCCCAGAGCCCGCGCGCGCAGACCATCATCGCCATTGCCGGCCCGGCGGCCAATCTGCTCTTTACCGGAATTTTTCTCGCGCTGATCGTGGGCGCATCGCCGCTGGTGCCGGTGTTTGCGCGGCCCTGGGTCACGCCGGTGGCGCTGATGCGCTCGCTGGTATGGCTCAACTTCGGACTGTTTGCGGTGCATCTGCTGCCGGCCTACCCGCTCGACATGGGGCGGCTGATGCGCGCCTATTACCTGCGCAAGCAGGACGCGGCGCAGGCCACCAAGTCCGCCTCGCAACTGAGCCAGGTGATTGGCGCCACGGCGATGGTGCTGGGGCTGATTCTGCTGGCGGTGCCGAACACTTCGCTGACTGCGGAGCTGAGCCCCTGGCTGCTGATGGGCGGATTTTTCATCTTCATCGGCGCGCAACTGGAAGACCAGGGCGTGATGGTGCAGTCCGTTGTGGACACGGTGCGCATGAAGGACGTGATGCTCACGGACTTCCGCACGCTGTCGCCCTCAGACACACTCTCAGACGCGCTGAAGAAGGCCATTCACTCGCTGCAGGATGACTTCCCCGTAGCGCGCGGGCTGAACCTGATCGGCGTGGTCTCGAAGCAAAGCATTGTGCAGGCGCTCCGCCAGGAGGGGGACGGCTATGTGCAATCCATCATGTCGCGCGGCTTTCAACTGGCGCAGCCCGAGGACTCGCTCGGCCTGGTGATTCGCCGCATCGACAGCGGGCGCATGCCGCTGGTTCCGGTGGCCGAGCATGGCCGCATCGTGGGCATTGTGAGCCTGCAGAACCTGCGCAGCAGCATGATGCTGCTGGCCGAGTACCGGCGTCTGCAGCGGGAGCAGTAAAGCGTGGCCGCCGATACACCGCTCGCGCCGGGGCTGTACCTGGTGGCGACTCCGATTGGAAACCTCGAAGACATCACGCTGCGTGCGCTGCGCGTGCTGCGCACCGCCGACCGCATCGCCTGCGAAGACACACGGCAGACGCAGAAGCTGCTGAACCACTTTGGCATCGAAACGCCCGCGACCAGCCTGCATGAGCACAACGAGGCGGCGCGCACGCCCGAGATGCTGGCGGCTCTTGCCGCCGGGGAGCGCGTGGCCGTAGTCTCTGACGCCGGCATGCCGGGCATCTCTGACCCGGGCATGCACCTGGCGGCGGCGGCCATTGCGGCGGGCGTGCCGGTGTTTCCGGTGCCGGGCGCGAATGCCGCGTTGAGCGCTCTGGTGGCCTCGGGGCTCTCTGCGGAGCGCTTTCTATTCGCGGGATTTCTGCCCGCAAAAGCCGGAGAGCGGCGCACCGCGCTCGAGAACTTACGCGAGCAGATGGCCGACCCGATGACGGTGATTTTCTATGAGGCTCCGCACCGCATTCTGGAGACGCTGGGCGATCTGGAGTCGATCTGGGGCGCGGAGGCGCGCGTGGTGCTGGCGCGCGAGCTAACCAAGCTGCATGAGGAGTTTTTGCGCGGCACCGTGGCCGAGGTGCGCGCGGCTCTGAATGAGCGCGACCGCATGCGTGGCGAGATGGTGCTGCTGCTCGACGCGCAGCCCGCAACCGTGAGCGCGCCGTCCATTTCCATCAAAGATCGCGTGGCCGCGCTGGAGCGCGAAGAGGGTCTCGATGAAAAGGATGCTCTCAAGCGCATCGCCCGCGAGCGTGGCCAGTCAAAGAGCGAGGTCTATCGCGAGCTGCAGCGCGAGCGGGCAAAGCGCTAAAGTCCGCTCAGGCTCCGGGCCGGGTAATGCCTGAAATCTGCTTCCAGTGGCCATTCTGCTTTTCCAGATAAATCCACTGCGCCTGCCCGCAGAGCTTTCCGCACCAGTCGTTGCGATAGACGAGCGCGGTGTCGCGATGAGCGTCAAAGTAGACTCCGCTGAAAAAGGTGACGCCCGCATAGGCCGCGTAACGGCTGCGCGTGCGCGAGTCGGGCGCGACCGAGGATTTGGCGGCGCGCAGCTCGCGCACCTGCTCGGGGTTGAGCAGTTCGTAGGCGTGGTCAAGATGCAGCCTGGGCTGCAGCCGGTAGCGCTCGTATTTGGCTGCGAGAAAGGTCGCGACCGCCTCGTGAAACTGCTTTTCTCCACCCGGAGGAGGCTTGAGCGCGCCGCGCGGGTCGATGCGCGGGTTCATATCGCTGAAGTTCACCGTCTCGGCGGCGATGGCCCAGCGGCTGCCGGAACCAGACTGCCGCTGGAGCAGCGGCCCGGGCGTCAGCAGCGAATAGATGGCATAGGAATCGTCCGCAAGCTGCGAGGGAATCTCTTCGGCCGAGGCAGCGGAGATCTGGGCATGGCGCGCCGCCGCCAGAACCGGCCAAGGCTGCACGGCAACGACGGCGAGCAGCAGGCCGCAGGCAAGTGATCTGGCAAGTGATCGGGCATGGTTTGGCGCGCGCATGGCTGTCAGCATAGACGAGGCGAGCGGTAAAGTCGCTCCCCTGCGTAATTCAGATGCCGGATGGCGCCTGAAGGTCCCAGGCTTTGCGAATCACGCGGGCGGTGAACTCCTGAATGGGAGCCAGCTCGTCGAGCGTGGCCCAGCGTGCCCCGGCGGCATCGCTGGCGCAGGCGAGGGTGCCGCCCGTGACGCGGCAGAGAAAGTCCACCAGCACATAGTGGTAGCGAACGCGGCCCTGCTCATCGCGCACAATGCGGTCGAAGACTTCCACCACTTTGAGGGGCTCGACCAGCAAGCCGGTCTCTTCGCGCACCTCGCGCATGATGCCCTCAGTGAGGCTTTCGCCCAGCTCAAGCGCGCCGCCGGGCAGCGACCACTCACCCTTGAGCGGCTCCTGCCCGCGCTGAATGAGCAGCACACGGCCGCGGTCAATGATGACCGCACCGACGCCGGTAATGGGTGCGCTGGGATATTCGCGTTGCATGATTTTCAGCGTAGAAGCATGGCCCTTTAATCCAACTTGAGGGGCTTGCCGTACTCCTCATCAAAGACCATGCGCGAAAGCGAAAAACGGCCGCCGTAGAACTTGTCGTCGCCACAGCGATGGCCGATGGCGAGCAGCGCCACCACCTGGTAGCTGAGCGGCAGGCGGAGCACCTCGCAGACCTTCTCCGGCTCAAAGCCTTCCATGGGGGCGGTGTCATAGCCCATCACTTCGGCCATCCACATCATGGTGGTGAAGGCGAGCATCACCTGGCGGTTGAGCCATGCGGGCAGATTGGGGTGATTGGCAAGATAGCCGGGAATGGTGGACGCAGCCTGCGCGGCATAAGCCTCAGGCATGCCGTTGGCGCGGCCCATGCGCAGCATCTCTTCGAGGTCGCCGTTGCGCCAGCCATCCGCGTCGCCGCAGGCCACAACAACGGCGGATGCCTCCTCGACCTTGGCCTGATTGAAGCAGGCGGCGCGCAGGCGGCGGCGCTGCTCCGGTGTGCGCACGACCACGAAGCGCCAGGGCTGCAGGTTATAGCCGCTGGGAGCTTCGAGCCCTGCTTCCAGAATCTTTCTGAGATCATCTGCGGGAATGGGACGCCCGTCAAAGCTGGGCGTGGCGCGCCGCTCTTCGATTGCCTGGGAGAGCGCTCTTTCGATTACGTGGGCCATGCGTCTCGTCTTTCCTACGTCGGCCGCGGAGCGTCAGCGAGCCGCGGGTTTGGAGGGAGCCGCGGCCGGAGCAGACACCGGAGCCACCTGGGTCATGGGAAGTTCCAAAGCGTAGAGCGAGGAACCGCCCTGATCGGCGTGCATCCAGAAGCCCTGAAAGGCTGTCTGCAGCTCCGGGTGAGCGGCGAGTAGAGCCTGCGCGGCTGCGAGCACCTGCTGGCGCGCTGCGACAGGATCGTTGAGCGCGGCGGACTGGGCAGCACTGGGCTGATAATGCACAGAAAGATCAAGCGGGCCAAGCGCATCCGTGGGCCGCAGCGCGATCACCGTATAAGTGCTCGCACCGGCATGCAGCATCATGGGCTGCCTGCCGGGCGTCCCCTCGGGACGAATGGCCGACGCTTCGTGATTGAGCTTTTCAAGATTGGGACTATCCAGAAAATCGACGGGACTGAGCAGATAGCGCGCCGCCTGATAGTAGAGCCAGGCATCCCAGTCCATTTTGCGTTGCGCGTAGGCGCGGGCCTCGGTCCAAAACCAGAGGCCATCGTGCCCGGCCATGGTCATGGGGCGCACAAAAAAGCCCGCCAGCATCCAGCGGGGCAGCGCGGACTGCTGCAGCACCAGCGTGATCTGCTGAGGCTGCGAGACTCCGGTCGCGTGCAGAATGGCCAGCGCATAGTGCGCGGGGGGCAGATCGTGAAAGCGGAAGTTCACGCTCATCAACGAATCGGGCAGGCCACAGGTGAAGGTGGTCTGAGCGGCGTGCGCCGGCTGCTGCGAGGCGTCGAGCAGATAGAGATTATCGACGGTGAGTGCCGCCTTGGCGATGAGCGGCTGCAGAGACTGGATGGAGGACGCGATGCCGGAGAAATCCTGCGCGACAGGCGGAATGGTCTGCTGCCGCAGCGCCTGCGCGTCGCCGTGCTGCACTTCCACGGCCATGGAGCGGGCTGCCGCCGCGAGGGCATCGCGCTCTGCCGGCGTCATCTGCGATTGGGTCGTGCAGGAGACATCCGCCCGCGCGCCCAGAGGCGCAAAGACCAGCAAAAGCAGCAATGCCAACAGGCCGACCAATCGACCCGGATGAGGGCGAAGCTGCGAATTGAGCGGTGTCCATCGCATGTTGAGCAGCGGCACGCATGAGCGAATGCGAGCCACTGCTAGTCTAGTACAGTGAGGCGGCCATGACAGAACGCAGCACCACACAGACTGGACGGCGCGAAAGATTCCGCGGAACCCGGGCGATTCTGCTGGCGGCCACGCTGGCCCTGCTGACGGCCACGCTGGCGCGAGCACAGGTGATGGCCCCGGTGGGAACTATGCCGGGCAGCATGCATGTTCCCGTGGCAGCCGCGAGCGAATCCGCTACAGCTAAAGCGCAAAAGCCGCTAGCGGCTCCGGCGCAATCCTCACAGCCCGCACCCGCAAGCTCGTCCCAGGCGCCCTCATTGCAGGACAAACCCGCACAACCAGCCACGATTGACCTGAAGAATGGTCAACTGAGCATTCACGCCGACAACTCCGGACTGGACGACATTTTGCACGCAGTCGCCGCGAAGAGCGGCATGAAGATCGAGGGTCTTGACCGGGATTACCGCGTCTTTGGGCAATATGGCCCGGCCAATCCACGCGAGGTATTGTCAGAGCTGCTTTCCGATTCGGGCTTCAACATTGTGATGCTCGGCAAGACTGCGGACGGCACGCCGCAGCAACTGCTGCTGACGGCGCGGGGCGATGCTCCGGTGACGCCGCCCAATCCGCAGGACCCCGAAGAGTCTTATCATCCGCCGCCACGAACGGTGTATCACGATGCTCCACCGCACCACGCGCCCCAGCCGCCGAATGGAGCCAGACCGGGCGCTCCGGGCAATGGAGTGCGCACGCCGCAGCAGATTTTGCAGGAGCTGGAACGGATGCACCAGCAGCAACAGCAGCAGCAGAATCAGCCGCAGTGATGGGCGGTGAGATGCTTTTTCCCATTTTCGCGAACCCAGCAGGGCTGCTTTGCCCTCGGAAGGAAAGGTCAATCCTGAAGTTTGATTGGGATGGATTGATTTCTGGAATGGGAACAGGCCAGGCGCGCGGCCAACATAAGCGCGAGAGCCGGGTGCCGGGTCAAGCATGACGCCACCCGGCAGAGTCGATTTCAGGCGCGGGCGACGACGGTAGCTTTGCTTCCGGCTTCGGCAGCGACCGACTTGGCATGAATGCGGAAGACCGCGAACGCGCTGCGGCAGAGGCCGTAGGCCAGCATGACGCCCAGCGCGAGCGAGGCCAGGGCCGCGCAAACCAGAAGTAGAGTGCTCATGAGTTCCTGCATCACTTGGCTTCTCTTGTAAAGAAAGGTATGAAATCTCTTGCTGTTCTATTCGGGAACGACTGCTATTGCTCCCTACAGATGCCATTCTCGCAGGAAAAGGCTGTCCGTTGACCCCTCTTCCTGTTGCCCACTAAGATACTCGCAAGGACGCTGCCCGCTTGCCTCTACCCAGGTTGTACTGCCGCAACTGCAGAATTAATCTGCCGCGGGCCCCGTTTTCTTCATCTTTTCATCCAGCACATGCCGATCACACACATCACTGTTCGCGGAGCGCGCCAGCATAACCTGCGCGATGTAGACGTCCAGATTCCGCGCAACACGCTCACCGTTGTCACGGGCCTTTCCGGCTCGGGCAAGTCGTCGCTCGCCTTTGACACCATCTATGCCGAGGGCCAGCGGCGTTATGTGGAGACCTTATCGGCCTACGCGCGCCAGTTCTTAGATCAAATTGAACGGCCCGATGTGGATTCAATCGAGGGACTCAGCCCGGCCATCTCCATTGAGCAGAAAACCACCAGCCGCAGCCCGCGCTCCACGGTCGGCACCATCACCGAAATTTACGATTACCTGCGCCTGCTGTGGGCCTCGGTTGGCACGCCGCATTGCCCCAACTGCGGGCGGCCTATCTCGCGGCAGAGCGCCGAGCAGATTGTGGAGCGCATTCTGGCGCTCGCGGCTGGCGAGCGGGTGACCATCTACGCGCCGATTGTGCGCGGGCGCAAGGGCGAGTTCAAAGACCTGCTCGACAAGCTGGATCAGCAGGGTTTTCGCGCGCGCGTAGACGGCGAACTGCGCGATCTGTCAGAGCCGGTCGAGCTGGAAAAGCGCAAAAATCACACCATCGAAGCGGTGATTTACCGCACCGTGCTGAAGCCGGGCATCGAAAAGACGCTGGCGGCCTCAGTCGAGAGCGCGCTCAAAATGGCCAACGGGCTGGTGCTGGTGGCGACCACGCAGCAGGAGACTCTGTACTCCTCGTCGATGGCTTGTCCCGATTGTGGCCTGGATGTTCCCAAACTGGAGCCGCGCAGTTTTTCTTTCAACAGCGCCTACGGAGCGTGCCCGGAATGCCACGGCCTGGGCAGCATTTATGACTTTGACCCGGCCAAGGTGATTGTGGACTGGAGCAAGCCGCTGCTGGATGGCGCTCTGGGGCCGGGCTCCGGCTCGCAATACCTGGCGCGGCTGGTGACGCTGGCGGCGCAGAAGTACAAGATTCCGCTGAAGACGCCCTTTGAGCAACTGCCGCAGAAGCAGCAGGAACTGCTGCTCTACGGGCCGGGCCGCACAGAGGCTCCGCGCACAGGCTTTCACGGGGTGCTCGCGTTTCTGCGGGATTCGCTCGACGAATCGAAGTCGGACACCTATCGCGAGTGGCTGATGAACTACATGTCCGCCTCACCGTGCCCGGCCTGTCACGGCAAGCGGCTGCGGCCGGAGTCGCTGGCGGTGAAGGTGAACGGGCTGTCGATTGCCGACTTCACTTCGCTGCCGCTGCGGCGCTCGCTGACGGCGGCGCGAGAGCTGAAGTTCTCCACGCGCGAAGCGCTGATTGCCGACCGTCTCAAGCGCGAGGTGGTGGAGCGGCTGGAGTTTCTGAATGCCGTAGGACTCGGCTATCTTTCGCTGGAGCGCAATGCGGCAACTCTCTCGGGCGGCGAGGGGCAGCGCATCCGTCTGGCGACGCAGATCGGCTCACGGCTGCGCGGCGTGCTGTACGTGCTCGATGAGCCTTCGATCGGCCTGCACCAGCGCGACAACCAACGATTAATCGAGGCGCTCGAATCGCTGCGCAACCTGGGCAACACGGTGCTGGTGGTGGAGCACGACGAAGACACGATTCGCCGTGCCGACTATGTGCTGGATCTGGGCCCGGGCGCGGGACGGCTCGGCGGCCGGGTCGTGGCCGAGGGAACTCCCGAGCAGATCATGGCCGCGCCCGATTCGCTCACCGGGCGATATCTCTCCGGCGCGGCGAGCATTCTGCATCGCATGGCGCCGCGCGCGCTGACCGGGAAATGGATCACGGTAGAGGGTGCGCGGAGCCACAATCTGCGCGATCTGACGGTGAAGTTTCCGCTGGGCGTGATGACGGTGGTGACCGGCGTTTCGGGCTCGGGCAAGAGTACGCTGGTCAACGACATTCTGTACCGTGCGCTGGCCCAGCAGTTGTATGGATCGCGGGAGGACCCGGGCGAGCACAAGAAGATCAGCGGCTTTGAGCATCTCGACAAGGCCATTCGCATTGATCAGTCGCCGATTGGCAGAACGCCGAGGTCGAATCCGGCTACGTATACCGGCGTTTTCACAGCGATTCGCGACCTGTTTGCGATGCTGCCGGAGGCTCGCGAGCGCGGATACAAGCCGGGACGGTTCTCCTTCAACGTGGCCGGAGGCCGCTGCGAAGCCTGCCAGGGAGACGGGCAGCGGCGCATTGAGATGAACTTTTTGCCCGATGTCTACGTGCAGTGCGAGGTCTGTAACGGACGCCGTTACAACCAGGAAACGCTGGCGGTGAAGTTCAACGGCTACTCGATCGCCGATGTGCTGGAGCTGACCATCGAAGACGCTCTGGGCGTGCTGGCCGACATTCCGCAGGTGAAGCAGAAGCTGCAAACGCTGGTGGACGTGGGGCTGGGGTACATTCACCTCGGGCAGGCGGCGACGACGCTCTCTGGCGGCGAGGCGCAGCGCATGAAGCTGGCGCGCGAACTGTCGAAGCGCCAGACCGGCCGCACGCTCTATCTGCTGGACGAGCCGACGACCGGCCTGCATTTTGACGATGTGCGCAAGCTGCTCGAAGTACTGCACCGCCTGACCGACCTGGGCAACACGATCATCATCATCGAGCACAATCTGGACGTGGTGCGCAACGCCGACTGGATCATCGACCTTGGCCCGGAGGGCGGCGAGGACGGCGGCCAGTTGATGGGCGAGGGCACCCCGGAGGCCATCTCCCGCATTGCGGGCTCCCACACCGGCGACTTTTTGCGGCGCTATTACGAAGAGCATCCGGAAGAACGCAGCGAGGCGGCTCGGGGCAGTGTCGCCAACGACGCAAACTCAGGAGCCAGCGAACCCGAAGGCAACAAGAACGCATCTGGATACGTAATCAAAGAGAAAAAGACTGCTCGCGCCAAAAAGGCTGCGAAGAGTGCCCCGAAAAAGCCAACAAATGCGCGTGGCCGCCAGTCCAAAGGGAAGACGGACCGCGGATGAGCGATTTTTTGCCGGAAGACAACGCACGAGAGCAGGACGGACAGCCGGCAGTGGATCCGGCGCCTGGTCAAGAACCAGGACCCGATGTTGAGACAGCAAGAGTTATAACAGGCTCCCCCCTCGCGGCAGTTATGGCTTCGCAGGCTTCAACGACCCCGCCGGACGAATCGGAAATAGCTCCGGCTCCCAAGCTTCCGCCCCTGCGGCCCAACCTGCTGCATACGCTGCTGTTTTTCTTTATCGCGTTTGTGATGCTGTTGCTGGGGCAACTGATTGCGGCGGTGGTCTATCAGCTCCTTACGCTGGGGACTCAAGCGCATTTGAGCCTGAGCGCGGCCTATCAAATTACGGCCAGCGACCCGCGTCTGAGCATTCCCACGCAGGCGGCAATTTATGGCGCGCTGGTTATGCTGGCGGTGATTGTTTTCAGCGGGCTATGGCTCAGCCCCTTCTGGGAGACACTGGAGTGGCGGGCATCCCGGGCGCGGCGTTTCTTCTTCCCTCTGCTGCTGGTGGGCCTGCTGACAGGCGTTGCCATCGGCGCGCTGGGCAACTCACTGCCGATGCCCATGCCGAAGAATCCGCCCATTCTGCACGAGATGTCCACCTCGACGCTGGGCGCATGGTTTCTGCTGGTCTTCGGCATCACGGCGGCTCCCATGACGGAGGAACTGGCTTTCAGGGGATTTCTGCTGCCCTCGCTCCTGAATATCTTCAAATGGCTGGAGCGGCGCGGCGTCTCGAATGCCCAGGTCACACGCTGGATCGGGATTCCCGTGTCCATTCTGCTGACGACGATCCCTTTCACGCTGCTGCATGCCGAGCAGGTCTCCGACTCCTGGGGACCACTGGTGCTGATTGGCGTGGTGAGCGTGGTGCTGTGCGTGGTAAGGCTCTCGATGAAGTCGGTGGCCTGCGGCGCGGTGGTGCATGCGGCGTACAACTTCACACTCTTCGCCGGGGTGGTCTACCAGACCAGCGGCTTTCAGCACCTGAACAAGCTGATGGGAAGCTGAGTTTTCAGGAATCACGCAAAGAACCCCTTCCTGCAGGGCCTGATTTCAGGATCTGCGCGAAGGGGTTCTTTGCATAGGAGTGTGCGACCGGAGCCGGCAATCTCAGTGGCCGGCGGCAACTTCCCAGGCGCGCTTGGGGCGCTCGGAGGCGGGCAGATCGCGGCCCTTCACGCGGTCGTACATATACTCTGCGCTGACGGTACCGAGCGCTTCGTTGTAGAGGCTGACGCCGCCGGAGATTTCGCGCACTTCCTCGGTAAAACGATGCATGGCGCGCAGATGGTCGGCGGTGGCCGGAAACTCGCCGCGCGAGGTCTTGAAGAACTTCTGAAAGCCATGGTCGATGAGGTGAGCAATCTCTTCGCCGAAGAGCACCCCGGGGCGCACGGCATAGGCCACGGCCGACTCCTTGCGGCCCGGCGTGATGACGGCGGCGCAGCCGTATTTTGAAACCCGCACCTGATTTGCGACTCCCGGCACGTCACGGACATCAAACTGAAGACTGCGAAGCCCTTCGAGAACTTCGCTGTAGGTGCGCTGCTTGGGTGCTTTGGGCATGGTGGCGTTCAACCTGACTTGGGAATTATGGGCTTCGCCAGCAGGCGGCTACACTGGTAGCAGAACACCGGCCGGCTAGTTCCAATCTCGCATACGAAAGGCCCGGACTGCAATTTGCCGATGTCCACGTTGACTAACTCGCAGACACTTTCGACCACCCTGCTGGGCAGCGCGCTGCTCGATCGCATTGGGAATACGCCGCTCGTGCGACTGGAGCGCCTGAGCGCGCAATGGCCCGGCATTCAGATTCTGGGCAAGGCGGAATGGGCCAATCCCGGCGGATCGGTGAAGGACCGCCCGGCCTCGTCCATTGTGCTGGCGGCCCAGCGTGAGGGCCGGCTGACGGCCGGCAAGCACCTGCTGGACGCAACCAGCGGCAACACCGGCATTGCCTATGCCATGCTGGGCGCGGCCATGGGCTTCAAAGTCACGCTGTGCATGCCGAGCAATGTGTCGCCCGAGCGCAAGCGCATTCTGCTGGCCTACGGCGCGGAAATTGTCTGGACTGACCCGAATGACGGCTCCGATGGCGCGATTGTGAAGGCGCGCGAGCTGGCCGCGCAGGAGCCGGAAAAGTATTTCTATGCCGACCAGTACAGCAACCAGAACAACTGGCAGGCGCACTATCGCACCACGGCCAATGAGATATGGCAGCAGACCGAGGGCCGCATCACGCATTTCGTGACCGGGCTCGGCACCAGCGGCACGTTCATGGGCACCACGCGTCGTCTGCGCGAGCTGAATCCTGAGATTACCTGCATTTCCATGCAGCCGGACTCGCCTTTCCATGGCCTGGAAGGGCTCAAGCACATGCCCACGGCGATTGTGCCCGATATTTACGACGCCGGGCTGGCGAACCGCAACATTGAAATGGAAACCGAAGCCGCCTATGCCATGGCCAAGCGGCTGGCGCGCACCGAAGGTCTGCTGGTGGGTGTTTCGTCAGCGGGCAATGTCGCCGCCGCGGCCCGGATTGCCGAGGAACTGGCCAGCGAGGGGCGGGAAGGCGTGATTGTGACCATCCTGTGTGACTCGGCGGACAAGTATCTGAGCGAGCGCTTCTGGGAGGAAGAGTAGATGCTGCGACTGAGCGATCCCATATACGAGGCCCTGCGCCAGCATGGCGAAGAGACCTATCCGCATGAGTGCTGCGGCGTGCTGCTGGGCCATTGCGGCGATGAGGTAAACGAGGTGGTGGAGGCGATCCGCGCCGGCAACACGCGCACGGACTCGGCCCACAACCGCTACCACATCGCACCGGCGGAACTGGTGCGCATTCAGAGGCAGGGGCGCGAGCGCGGCCTGGACATTGTGGGCTTTTACCATTCGCACCCGGACCACCCGGCGCAGTGGTCGCAGACCGACTTTGCCGAGGCCCACTGGCTGGGATGCAGCTACGTCATTACGGCCGTCGAAAAGGGCGCGGCGAGGGTGACGAATTCCTTCCGGCTGACCGGCCAGACGGAGGAAGACAAGCAGTTCCACCATGAGCCCATTGATGTGACCGGACAAAACATTCCGGGCCTCGGGCCGGAAAACCTGGAAGCCGGAAGCACAACCCGGTAATCTAACCAAACAGCTTTTGCATGCAGTTCGTACACCATCAACCCAACGAAACAGGAACCGAAACGATGAAGATTTTCATTCCCACACCGCTTCGGGTTTATACCGCGAAGCAGGATGCGGTGGAGGTTTCAGGCAAGACGGTGGAAGAGGCGCTCACGTCGCTGACCACTCAATTCCCTGACTTTCAGAAGCATCTGTACACCGGCGAGGGCAAATTGCGCTCGTTTGTGAACGTCTATCTCAATGACGAGGACGTTCGTTACCTTCCTGAAGGCGAGAAGACGCCTGTGAAGGAAGAAGACAGCCTTTCGATCATCCCCTCGATTGCCGGCGGTTCTGGCCGCATGGCTGATTGCGCCTGTTCCTGTTGTTGTTGTCGCTAGCCTGCGACCCCGGGCGGAGCTCTTCCGCTGCATGCCTCACGGCAAATTTCCCTACAATATAGAAAAGCTTTTAAGAAAGCAGACGAGGCATTATGGCCACGACGACACAAACGGCGGCTGCGTTGCCGCAATTGACGAACCAAGACATTGCCCGCTACTCGCGGCACCTGATTTTGCCCGAGGTGGGCATGGAGGGCCAGCAGAAGCTGAAGGCCGCCAAGGTGCTGTGCGTGGGCACGGGCGGGCTGGGCTCTCCGCTGGCACTCTACCTGGCGGCGGCTGGCATCGGCACGCTGGGGCTGGTGGACTTTGATGTGGTGGATGAGAGCAATCTGCAGCGGCAGATCATTCACAGCACCAAAGACGTGGGCCGGCCGAAGATTGAATCGGCGGCCGAGAAGCTGCTGGCGCTGAATCCGGCGCTGAACCTGGTGAAGCACGAGACGATGCTGAACAGCCAGAATGCGCTTGAGATCATCCAGCAGTACGACATCGTCGCCGATGGCACGGATAACTTTCCGACGCGCTACCTGGTCAACGACGCGTGTGTGCTGACAGGCAAGCCGAACTCGTATGCGTCCATCTTCCGCTTTGAGGGCCAGGCCAGCGTCTTCGCGACCGAGGAAGGCCCCTGCTACCGCTGCCTGTATCCTGAGCCGCCACCGCCGGGCCTGGTGCCCTCGTGCGCGGAAGGCGGCGTGCTGGGCATTCTGCCCGGGCTGCTGGGCGTGGTGCAGGCGACCGAAGTCATCAAGCTGATTCTGGGCAATGGCGAGCCGCTGATTGGCCGCCTGCTGCTGGTGGATGCGCTGAACATGAAGTTCCGCGAGCTGAAGCTGCGCAAGAACCCGAACTGCCCGGTGTGCGGCGAGAATCCAACCGTGACCAAGCTGATCGATTATCAGCAGTTCTGCGGCATTGTGCCCGAAGCGCCGCCGGCCGCGGTGCAGAACGGCGTACCGCAGATCACGGTGCACGACCTGAAGCGCAAGCGCGACGCGGGCGAGAACTTCTTCCTGCTCGATGTGCGCGAGCCGCACGAATTTCAGATCGCGCACCTGAACGGGCACCTGATTCCGGTCAACGACCTGCCGAACCGCGTGAACGAGCTGGAACAGGCGCGGCAGGCGGGTCAGGAGATCGTGGTGCACTGCAAGAGCGGTGGACGCAGCCAGCGCGCGGCGGAGTTCCTGAAGCAGCAGGGCTTTGCGAACGTGGTGAATGTGGCCGGCGGCATCACGGCCTGGGCAACCGAGATTGATCCCAAGGTGCCGAAGTATTAGAGGCGGTCAGGGATCAAGCGGTCAGGTCAGAAACGGCCAGTAAAAAAACAGGAACGGCGCGAGTGAATCGCGCCGTTTTTGTGTTTGCCGAAGATTTAATTACAGCCGCTGGGAGCGCTGCACGTCGCGCACGCCGGGCAGGCGGCGCAGGCCGAGCACCAGGCGGTTGAGGTGGCGGACGTCTTCGGCCTCAATCACAAACTCAACGATAGCTTCGCCGTTGGGGCCGGGCCGCGTATCGACAGTACGGATATTGGTGTTGTCGTCGCTGATGATGGAGGTCATCTCCTTGAGCATGCCCGCGCGGTCATCACAGTAGACGGTCAGGCGCACCGGGTAAGTCTTCGACGGGCCTGTGCTTGCGCCGGCGTCGTGCGCCCATTCGACGGCAATGCGGCGGTCGGACTCATAGAGCAGATTCTGCACGTTGGGGCAGTTGCGCGCATGCACCGCGACGCCCTTGCCGCGCGTGACGTAGCCGACAATCTCTTCGCCGCGAATCGGATTGCAGCACCGGGCGCGATAGACGAGCAGCTCATTTTGCCCCTCGACCTGCAGAGAGTCGCTGCTGGTGGACTTGCGCGCCGCGTCCTGCAGGCCGGCCTTGATGCTGGCTGCGGTCTCCGCTTCGGCGGGCTGCTGGTGCGTGGTGCCGGGCGCGAGGCGGTTGAGCACCTGGCGCGCGGAATATTTGCCGAAGCCGATGGCCGCCAGCAGATCGTTGGGCGTGGCTACGCTGTAGTCGCTGGCGACGCGGGCATAGTCGGCATCTTCAAACTTGTGCAGCGACACCTTGTACTTGCGGGCTTCGCGTTCGAGCAGCTTGCGGCCAATGTCAATGGCGCGCTCACGCTGGTGCTCGTTGAGCCAGTGCTTGATCTTGTTGCGGGCGCGGGAGCTCTTGACGATGCTGAGCCAGTCGCGGCTGGGGGTGTGGCCATTTTGCGTGATGACCTCCACCACGTCTCCGTTGCGCAGCTTGGAGCGCAGCGGAACCATGCGTCCATTGACTTTGGCGCCGGTGCAGGAGTGGCCCACCTCGGTGTGAATGGAGTAGGCGAAGTCGAGCGGGCTTGCATCCTTGGGCAGCACGACCACCTTGCCTTTGGGCGTGAAGGTGTAAACCTCTTCAGGATAAAGATCGATCTTGAGCGTCGAGAGAAACTCGTTGGGATCGGTCATCTCCCGCTGCCACTCGACCAGTTGCCGCACCCAGGCCAGGCGCTGCTCGTCGCGCGCGCTGATGGGCGAGTTGCCGGCTTTGTACTTCCAGTGCGCCGCAATGCCTTCTTCGGCGACGCGATGCATCTCTTCAGTGCGAATCTGCACCTCGAACTGATGGCCACCCTCACCCATCACCGTAGTGTGCAGTGACTGATACATATTAGGCCGGGGCATGGCAATGAAGTCCTTGATGCGCCCGGGCACGGGCCGCCAGATGCTGTGAATGAGGCCGAGCACCGCGTAGCAGTCAGGCACGCTGTTGGTGATGACACGCAGCGCCAGCAGGTCATAGAGCTGATCGACCGAGCTGCGCGACTTCTGCAGCTTACTGTGAATGCTGAAGAGGCGCTTGATGCGCCACTGCACGCGCGCCGTGATCTTGTTTTCCTTGAGCTTTTCAAGCAGCAGCGCTTCCACTCCGGCCAGAAACTGCTCGCCCTCAGAGCGGCGCTCCTCGACGGCAAGCTGCAACTGGTCGTAGCTGTAGGGGTCCACGTAGCGGAACGACAGATCTTCCAGCTCGCCGCGCAGTTTGCCCATGCCGAGCCGGTGCGCGAGCGGGGCATAAATGTCGAGCGTTTCGCGCGCGATGGCCTGCTGGCGCTCGGCCGAGAGATGCTCCAGAGTGCGCATGTTGTGCAGGCGGTCAGCCAGTTTGATGAGCACCACGCGCACGTCCGTAACCATGGCCAGCAGCATCTTACGGACGTTCTCGGCCTGGCGGTCTTCGCGATTGGCAAACTGGATTTTGTCGATCTTGGTGACGCCTTCAACGATATGAGCGACCTGCTCGCCGAACTGATTGGCGATGTCGGCGGCGGTGACCGGAGTGTCTTCAACCGCATCGTGGAGCAGGCCCGCGGCGATGGCCGTGGAGTCGAGCTTCATCTCCGCGAGCACCAGCGCCACCTCCAGCGGATGCAGCACAAAAGGCTCGCCCGAGGCGCGGAATTGTCCCTGATGATGTTCGAGGCAGAAGTCCCAGGCGCGGCGGATGATGTCGAGATCGTCGCTGGGGCGATTGTCGTTCACCCGCGTCAGCAGCTCAGAGAATTTTTCCGCGAGAATGTCCGGCGGATTGCTCTCAGAAGGGCTGGTGGTGGGGTGGATGGTCGCCATGATTCATTATAGGCGCGGCCCGTGACAAATGTGGCTGGTGTGCCAAGAGGCAAGCAAATTCGCGCGGCAGGTCAGGAGCCCTGCCGCGCGGACTTCTTCCGGCTCAGGACAAAGGCGTTGTCTTTGCTGCGCTGGTGGGTCGAGGCCTTGTCGATCTTGCGCCAGAAAGCCACGAAGTAATCGATGGCCGAGATGACGGAGACGGCGGCCATCCAGTAGATGCCGGCCACGGCGATCAGATCCACCGGCATCAGGAACCAGCCGAAGTGCCAGGCATGCCAGCCGTGGTCGAGAATCGCAGCCACCACTGAGATGATCTGGATGAGCGTCTTGAGCTTGCCCAGATCGCTGGCCTGAATGGTAAAGCCCTGGGTGGAGGCGATGGAGCGCAGGCCGTTGACGAGAAATTCGCGGCCGATGACGATGACGGCGATCCAGGGCTTGACGATGTGGGGGTTATACGCAACCAGGGTGATGTAGGCGGCGGTCACCAGCAGTTTGTCTGCCAGCGGATCGAGCAGCATGCCCATGGTGGTGATCTGGCCGCGGCTGCGCGCGAGATAGCCATCCACACCGTCAGAGATAGACAGCACGATGAAGAAGAGCGAGGCAATAATCTCCTGCCCACCGTACCAGGAAGTATGCGGGAAGAAGGGTGAGAGCATCCACAGGAAGACCGGAATGCAGATGATCCGGCTCATCGTAATGGAATTGGGAAGATTCACTGGAGGGTTTCGGCCCGCTTTCTTTCTCTAGCCATAATGCTACCGCGAGGCATGGGGGCGCGTCTTCGGGGTGCCGGAAATATGAAGCTCTCGGAGAGCCGGACTAGGCTTCCGGCCAGAGCTGCAATTCGGGCATAGGAAAGTCTTTCCGATTGTCCGTCATCAGCACGAGGCGATGATGCATGGCGGATGCGGCGATCAGCGTGTCGGCGAGATGGAGTGTTACTCCTTTGCGAGCCCACGCGCCGCGCAGTTCACCAGCAAGCTCCGCAATTTCGCAATGAATGGGCAGACACTCAAAGGCAGCCAGCAACTTCCGGGTGGCCTCGCGCTCCTGAGGCCGCATTCCAGCGTAAATTTCGGATACGTTGATGGCGGTGACGGCAAAAGTGTGACCTTCCAGGGTGAGCCTCTTAAACAGGTCGCGGCGATGGCCACGACCCCGCAAGAGATCAATCAAGATGCTGGTGTCGGCCAGAATCCTCAATGCTTTCCCCGCTTTTTCGGAGATGCGATTCTTGCATCGCTTCCTGCTCGCAGTGAGGCCACCCAGGCGGAAGCGTCTCTGCCTATCTCAGGATGATCTTCTTCCCTCCAGGCAGGCTCCGGGTCGTTCAGATACTGAAGCAGCTTTCTGCGGCGCAGTTCAGTGCGCGCGGTCTCCACGAGAAAAGCACTGCGGCGCCGAGGGCCGACGAGAGCGTCGATCTCACTGATGAGGTCTTCCGGAAGAAGAATGTGTGCTCGCTGTGTGCTCATATTATGCCCATATAGAATGTGACATAAATCGCACATTGCGTCTATCGCGCCACGTCCCCCTAACGCACGGCTATGAAGCACAAAAGACCGCCCGAAGGCGGTCCCTTGTGGTTCTGGATTTTGCGACGTTTAAGCGTAGATGCCGCGCTGCTTGATGGTGACAGCCACACGATCAATGGCCAGCATGTAAGCCGCGATGCGGTTGTTGACGCCGTGGGCCTCGGAGTAGCGCACCACGTCATCAAAGCTCTCGGCCAGAATGCTGTCGAGCTGCTCGTTGACGACCGCTTCCTTCCAGAAGTGGCCCTGGCGATCCTGCACCCACTCAAAGTAGGAGGCCGTGACTCCGCCGGCATTGGCCAGAATGTCGGGGATGATGAAGACCTTCTTCTCGGCGAGGATTTCATCGGCGACAGCCGTGGTGGGACCGTTGGCACCCTCGCAGACAATGCGGGCCTGGATGCGGTCAGCATTGCGGCTGGTGATGACGTTCTCGGTCGCGGCCGGAATCAGAATGTCGCAATCGGTGCAGAGCAGCTCAGCCGGATCAGCGGGCTCGGCATCGCGGAAGCCAAGAATGGAGCCGTTGCGCTGGCGGTACTCGATCAGCGAAGGAATATCGATGCCATTGGGATGGTAGAGGCCACCATCGTACTCAGCAATGCCGATGATCTTGTACCCCTTCTGCATCATCAGGTTCGCGGCGTTCGAGCCTACATTGCCGAAACCTTGAATGATCACGCGGCAACCATCGCGCTGCATATTGAGATGCTTGAGCGCCTCATCGCAGACCACGCTCACGCCACGGCCGGTGGCCTCCTTGCGTCCGCGCGAGCCGCCAATGGTGATGGGCTTGCCGGTGACCACGCTGGTCACGGTTTGCCGCATATGCATGGAGAAGGTATCCATGATCCATGCCATCACCTGCTCGTTGGTGCCCACGTCGGGCGCGGGCACGTCTTTTTCGGGCCCGAGGAATTCCACAATTTCGGCGGTATAACGGCGGGTCATGCGTTCGAGTTCCCCGATCGACATCTTCTTCGGGTCACAAATAACGCCGCCCTTGCCGCCGCCGAAGGGGATGTTGACGACGGCGCACTTCCAGGTCATCCAACTGGCGAGTGCGCGAACCTCATCAAGGGAAACATCGGGGGCATAGCGGATGCCGCCCTTGGCAGGTCCACGCGCAAAGGAGTGCTGCACGCGGAAGCCGGTGAACATCTCGATGCGGCCATCATCCATGGCGACCGGGAAGTGAACAATAATTTCGCGGGAAGGGTAACGCAGCACGCGCCAAAGGCCCTCATCGAGGTTGAGCTTGCGCGCCGCAAAGTCAAATCGAGCAGCCTGGGCTTCCCAGGGATTGATCTCCTGCTCGAGCGTGATCGTAGCCATTGAAAGACTCTCCGTGATGGACCGGCTTTCCATTCCGCCAGGGAACCACTGTTCCTTAGACGTTCGCAGAAGCACCCCGGTCCGGCGCGCCCCACGATTTTCCGGCAAGGCCTGTTGCTCCTCAAAGCCTACCTCCGGCCAAACCCATGAGTATAGGCCCGCGTATCAAGCCCGGCAAGAGCCTCACCCCACAGATGCCGGACGGCCTTGCGCGGGATGCCAGAGCCAACCGAACTGGCCATTGAGGCGCCCCGGAAGCGGGCTGTACCATGAGGAGAACGAACCGAAGGTAATCCTCGCAGCAGAACGATTTTCCCGAGCTCTTATGCCATCCAAGACGACCTCATTGCCCGCCAGCCCCGAGTTTCTGCGCCTTGCTCGCAAGCATACCCTCATTCCGCTTTATCGAACACTCACGGCCGACCTTGAGACGCCGGTCAGCGCTTTTCTGCGCCTGGCCGCACATGAGCCGGAGTGTTTTCTATTGGAATCGGTCGAAGGTGGCGAAAAAATCGGGCGCTACACCTATATCGGCATTCGCCCCTACCGGCGCATCGTCTCCCGCGGACGCTCGATCAGCATCACCGAAGAAGGCGAAACGCGAGAGATTGATGGCGATATCTTCGAGGTGCTGAAGGAGTCGCTGGACGGGCACTCCCCCGCTGTGCTGCCGGAGTTGCCGCCCTTCACCTGCGGCGCGGTAGGCTATTTCACCTATGACGTAGTGCGGCAGATTGAGAAGCTGCCCGAAGAGGCCGCGGACGAACTTGAGATGCCGGATGCCTGCCTGCTCTTTTTTGACGAGGTGTTGGCCTTTGATCACGTTCGCAAAGAGATGCTGCTGATCGTCACCGCCGATCTGCAGAAGCGCAATCCCAAGCAGGCCTATGCCGAGGCGATCTGGAGATTGGACCGCTTTGAGAAGCGGCTGCTCGCTCCCCTGCCGAAGCAGAAGAAGAAATCGTTCAGCAGCAAACTAAAGCTCGCCAACCGGACGAAGAAGAAGGACTTCATCAAGGCCGTCGAACGCTCGAAGGAGTACATTGCCGCGGGCGATATCTTCCAGGTGGTGCTGTCGCAGCGCTTCGACGTCGAGCCGGAGGTTGATCCCTTCTCGATCTACCGCGCGCTGCGCATCGTGAATCCGTCGCCGTTCCTCTACTTCCTGCGCAGCGCATTGCCGGCAGGGCGCGGCACAAAGACGGAAACGACGCACATTGTGGGTTCATCGCCCGAGCTGTTGGTCCGCGTGCAGAATGGCCGCGTGGAGTACCGGCCCATTGCCGGGACGCGTGCGCGCGGCGAAGACGAAGCCACCGACCTCGCCTATGAGCAGGACATGCTGCACGACGAGAAGGAACGCGCCGAGCACGTCATGCTGGTGGACCTGGGCCGCAACGACGTGGGCCGGGTCAGCGAGTACGGCTCGGTGCAGGTAGGCGAACTGATGCGCGTGGAACGCTACTCCCACGTGATGCACCTGGTCAGCGACATCACGGGTACGCTGCGCAAGGGGCTGAACGCGGTGGATGCGCTGCGGGCCTGCTTCCCGGCCGGGACGCTGAGCGGCGCGCCGAAGATTCGCGCCATGGAGATCATTGAAGAGATGGAGCCCGCGCGGCGCGGCATCTACGGCGGCTGCGTGCTCTATGCGGACTTCTCAGGCAACCTGACCTCGTGCATCGCGATTCGCACGCTGCTGATGAAAGGCCGCAAGGGCTACATTCAGGCGGGCGCGGGCATTGTTGCGGACTCCGTACCGGAGAAGGAATACGAGGAGAGCGTAAACAAGGCCAAGGCCGTGGTGCGCGCGATTGAGCGGGCGCGGAGTTAAAGCATTTTCACCGATACTGTGGAGTGTTTTGCATGGATCGGAAGTGGCCGTTCTTTGATCGAATGGCCACGTTGAGCCCGTCTTCTTCATGAACTTCTTCGGTGAAAATGCTCTAGCGCCGCTCCCGGGCGTGCCACAGACGAAGGATGCGTACCGCATCTTCTGCAATCTCGTAGCGCACTTCGTATGGCCCGATATAAATTCGTCTCACTTCGCGAGGCTCATACCCATCGACGCGTTCCCTCAACTGAGGAAACTGCACCAGACGCGTCACGCCTGCTCGAATGCCTTCGAGCACATTAGCCGCAATCACGGGGTTATCGGCAGCGATGAATTCGTACAGCCGGGCAGCGTCTTTCAACGCCGGCCTGGCCCAGAAGAGCTTCATGCGAGAGGCGGTGGAAGCGGCTTATTCGTTTTCAGGCTGCGGACCCACTTCTCCACTTCCTCATGCGCAACCAATTCGCCTGCATCAGCCGCAGCCAGTCCCTCCAGCGTCATCCGGTGGCGAAGTTCTTCTTCTTCCACCCATGCAAGCAGTGCCTGCTTCACAACCCAGCCGCGAGGACGTTCCAGTTGCGCGGCAAGCTGATCGACCCGCTGAGCCAGAGCCGTGGGCACATGCGCAGTCATCACCCTGGTTTCCGCTGCAGATGCGACCTTTGATTGCTTCTTCACAGCTTTGATTATATTTGATTAAAGCCAGACGGGCCGTCTTCTTTGACGAGAGCCGAGGCGTAACCGCATTACACTAGAGAAACCCATGATTCTCGTCCTCGACAACTACGATTCGTTCACCTACAACCTCGTGCAATACATGGGCGAGCTGGGCGCGGAGATGGTGATTCGCCGCAACGACGAGATCACCGTGGATGAGGCCGAGGCGCTCGCGCCTGAGCGCATTCTGATCTCTCCCGGCCCATGCACGCCGCAGGAGGCGGGCATCAGCATCGGGCTGATTCAGCGCTTCGCAGGCAAGGTTCCAGTGCTGGGCGTCTGCTTGGGCCATCAGGCCATTGGCGCGGCCTTTGGCGGCAATGTGGTGCGCGCTCCCAAGCTGATGCACGGCAAAACCAGCGAAGTGGAGCACGACGGCAAAACCATCTTCTCAGGCATTGCCAGCCCCATGACCTGCACCCGCTATCACTCCCTGATTGTGGCGGAAAAGGGCCTGCCGAAGAGTCTTGAGGTCTCGGCGCGAACTGCCGACGGCACCATCATGGGCCTGCGCCATCGTGAGTTCCCCGTAGAGGGCGTGCAATTTCACCCCGAGAGCGCGCTCACGGCCGATGGAAAGAAGCTCATCCGGAACTTTCTGGAGTTGTAGCTCTGTGACCTGCCTCCTGCCGCGCCGATTCGCCGCTTCCCTGCCCGGAGTGGCCGTGGCCTTGGTGTTGTTTCCGCTTGCCTGTGTGGCGGGTGCGCAGCAGAAGCCCGTGGCCTATGCCCCGACAGAGAACGCGACGGTCTCCGGATCGCTGGAAGTGAAGAATGGCCGCGCGGCCATCGGCAGCCACGCCACCCTCACCGCGGGCGATGCGACGGTTCCGGTCACGCTGGCGCGAGGCGGGCAAATTAACGTCTGCCGCTCCACCACGGTGCAGATTTCGACGGACAGCACTCTGGGCAAGAGCCAGCGGCCGGGCGATGACGCCATCATGCTGGCGCTGGACCACGGCGCGATGGAGGAGCACGGCAAGCCGGGCAAGTACTCTGATGTGATTCTGACGCCGGATCTGCGCATTCTTGTCTCCGGCCCGGGCAAAGCCGACCTGAGCCTGCGCGTGGGCATGAACGGCGACACTTGCATTGATAATCACGGCGCGCACGCCCCTTATGTCACCGTGACCAATCTCTTCAGCGGAGGCGTCTACCGCGTGCAGCCCAACCAGCGCGTGCTGCTCGAGAGCGGCGACACGAGCCGCGTGGTCGACAACGAGCCGGAGCCATGCGGATGCCCGGCAGCGCCCACCGAACTGGCTGCCGGGCTGCACCACGGCAACCACCGGCACAAAGGCACTCCCCAGACAAAGGCGGAGAAGGAGAATCCCTTTCCGCTGGCCGAGAGCGAAGGGCTGAAGCCTCCACCCGCGCCCTCCAGCACGCCAGCCGTCCCAATCGGCCAGGTACACGCGGAGGTGGAAGCGCCCATCACTTACAACAGCGCGCAGCCGGTGCCCGTAACGTCTGCGGCAAAGCCGGCTCGCGGCGCGGGCAGCAGTTCTCCCGGTGATGAAGCAACAGTACAGACGCCGCACCGGCATCGCGGCTTCTTCGGCAGCATCGGGCACTTCTTTGCGCATTTATTCGGGCACAAGTAGCTCCGGCGAACCTGCAAAACCAGGGCAGCCGCGCGTCTGCGGTAAAATTGAAGGGTTGCAGTCAACGTAATCCCTGTCAGAGACACGTAAGGAGTCAGTTTTTATGGCGATTCCCGCCACACAGATGCGCCCCGGCATGATCATCAAGCACAACGGCGAACTGCATGCCGTCTTCAGCGTGGAGCACCGCACCCCGGGCAACCTGCGCGCCTTCATTCAGGCCAAGCTGCGCAACCTGCGCTCGGGCGCGATGTTTGAGCACCGCTTCCGCTCGCCCGACCCCATTGAGCGCGTGATCGTCGATGAAATCCCCATGGAGTTTCTCTACAACGACGGCGACGACTACTACTTCATGAACACCGAGAACTTTGAGCAGACCCACCTCAAGCGCGACACGCTGGGTGACGCGGTCGAGTACCTGACGGCCAATCTGCAGATCACGGTTTCGTTCTTTGACGGCGTGGCCGTGGGCATCGAGCTGCCGCAGACCGTCGAGCTGACGGTGGTCGAGACCGAGCCGGGCCTGAAGTCCGCCACGGCCTCTTCGGTGACCAAGCCCGCGACGCTTGAGACGGGACTCGTGGTGCAGGTGCCTCCGTTCATCAACGAAGGCGAGAAGATTCGCGTGGACACGGCCGAAGGCGCGTATTTGAGCCGCGCATAAGAATTACTTTGGGCATGGCTCAGCGGCGCAGCTTCGGCTGCGCCGCTCGTGTCTGCGGCTAGAATTCTGAAAATGAATCGCAAGGATCTACAGATTCTGGCCGAAACGCGGCTCAGCGAGGCGCAGGCTCTGCTCAAGGCCAGAAAGTACAGCGGGGCCTATTATCTGGCCGGCTATGCCGTGGAATGTGCGCTGAAGGCGTGCATCGCGAAGCAGATCAAGCGTTACGAGTTTCCGGACAAGAAGCGGGTGAATGACTCGTACACCCACAATCTGAAAGACCTTTTAGTTTTAAGCAGTCTGAATCAGGCACTCGGAGATCGGTGCGTCGCAGATAGAACATTTCGAGCAAATTGGGACCTCGTCACGCAATGGTCGGAGAAAAGCCGTTACGAGCTTGCCGACAGGGCCAAAACCAGGGAACTCATCAGTGCCATAATGGATTCAAATTCCGGAGTCATGCCATGGGTAAAGCAACGCTGGTAGAAGTCGACTTAAAGAAGAGTGAACGGATTGTCTCCGCACTGGAGGGGCAGGGAGTTTCAGTGGCGGCGGCGCTCTGGGTCGTTTTCCCGGAATACGAAGACTGGCGTTTTGTGCTGGCCTCCAAAGAACTGGATAACCTCGATCTTCGCGATGCCTATCTGAAAATCAATCGCATCACCGAAGAGGCAGGCATCACGGTATGGGAATCACCAACGATTCACCTGATGAAAACGACCGACCCCTTCATTCGTGCTCTGCGCAAGCTCTTCGGAAAGACAGCGAGCGTAGCAGGCATGCGACTCGGCGGCCAGACATGGGGCGACCGCTTCATCGAGGATGCCTACGCATACAAGATTGCGTGACGATGAGTCCATGAGCATTCAATACAACGGCGCGGCTTCGGTCGGGCCGTTGGTGTCTGCGCTGCAACTTGCGCCTGTTTGCCTTATCTGCAACACTGGCCTCGCATCCAAAAACTTATGGTTCGTCATTACCTCGTCAAAGGACGCGTGCAGGGAGTCGGGTTTCGCTGGTTTGTGCATCGCGAGGCTGAGCCGCTGGGGCTGCGGGGCTGGGTGCGCAACACCGAAGACGGTCACGTCGAGGTGAAAGCCGCCGGAGAGCCCGCCAGACTGGACGCGCTGACCACGGCCCTGCACCGAGGATCGCGCGGCAGCCGCGTCGATCACGTTCTGGAGCATGAGCTCGACGAGAAGGAAGGCGAAGGTCTTGGATCATTTCACATTGAAGGAGCCTGGTAAGACGGCTATGCAACCCACTCACTCCGTTAACTGCGAACCGCTCAAGTCTCTGGTGCGCACGGTGCCTGATTTTCCGAAGCCCGGCATCCTGTTTTATGACATCACGACTCTGCTCAAAGACCGCCAGGGCTTTGCCAAGCTGATTGATGCGCTGGCCGAGCACTACATCGGCAAAAACATTGACCTGGTGCTGGGCATCGAGGCACGCGGCTTCATCTTTGGCCCGGCATTGGCCTATCGCCTCAATGCCGGCTTTGTGCCGGTGCGCAAGCCGCGCAAGCTGCCCGCACGCACCGTACGCGTGACCTATGATCTCGAGTACGGCAGCGATACGCTTGAAATCCACGAGGACGCCATCGAGCCGGGCCAGCGCATTGTGCTGGTCGATGATCTGCTCGCCACCGGCGGCACCATGGAAGCCACGGTAAAGCTGGTGCGCCAGTTGGGCGGCGAGATTGCCGGGTTGGCCTTCGCCGTGGAGCTCGACTTCCTGAAGGGCCGCGAGCGCTTCCCTGACCTGGACGTCTTCAGTCTGCTGCACTACAGCGAGTAGCAGCGATAGCCTGCAGCACAAAGGGCCGGAGCAATCCGGCCCTCTTATTTTTTTGCGGCTTGGCTCTTCGTCAGGCCGACTTCTTCCCTCGGAAGAAGTGCAGGATCAGCGAAATCACAGCCAGAATCAGCAGGATGTGAATGAGGAATCCGGCCACGTGAAATGTCACGAACGAAACGACCCAGACAATCACCAGCAACAGCGCGAGTAACAGGAACATAGTCTTTCTTCTCCTGAACAACAGTCCCTAAGATGCATAGCGGTGGGTCTGGGGCTGGCTGGGATCGCGGTTCTTACTCCGGGCGAGCCTCCTGCACCAGCAAGCGGTCGCCGGCCTTCAGGTAGCCTTTGCGGCGAAACCAGTCATCCATCGCCGTCTGCAGGCGCTCTTCGGGCACGCGCAGGCCCACCTCAATGAGACCGTCGCCAATCGGCAGCGTGTCATCAAAAATGGCGTCGTTGGTGAAGTTGCGCATGGCAAAATTATCGATCCAGTGAATCGGGCAGGCGCTCGCTGCCGCTTCCCCATTCCGCAGATAGTCCACTTTGAGCTTGCGTAAAAACATGAGCTTTCTCCCGGCCTACTTTCTTGCGTGTGGCCCGGCCGCGCGAACATTGGCAGGCACGTCGAACTTCTTGAAGTTCTCTTCAAACTTCGCAGCCAGCATCTGCGCCTGCGCGTCATAAGCCGTCTTCTCGGCCCACATATTGCGCGGGTTGAGAATATCCGCCGGAACGTGGGGGCATGAGGTGGGAATGCTGAGCCCGAAGGCGTGCTCCGTCGCGTATTCGGCGTTGGCGAGTGTGCCGTTGAGGATCGCATCCACAATGGCGCGTGTGATCTTGAGGCTCATGCGCTGGCCCACGCCGAAGCCGCCTCCGCTCCAGCCCGTGTTGACCAGCCAGCACTGCGCGCCATGCTCGCGCAGACGGCGGCCCAGCATCTCGGCATAAACACGTGGCGCAAGCGGCAGAAACGGTGAGCCAAAGCAGGTGGAGAACTCCGGTACCGGCTCGCTGCCGAGGCCAGCCTCGGTGCCGGCCAGCTTCGCCGTGTAGCCGGAAAGAAAGTGATACATCGCCTGGTCCGGATCGAGCTTGGCAACCGGAGGCAGCACGCCGAAGGCATCGGCGGCGAGAAACAGCACATTCTTCGGGTGGCCACCCACGCCGGGGATGACGGCGTTGTCGATGTAATCGATAGGGTAGGCCGCGCGCGTGTTTTCGGTATAGCGCACATCGGTGTAGTCCGGCACGCCGGTCCGGCGGTCAATCACCACGTTTTCGAGCACCGAACCGAAGCGAATGGCGCGGAAAATCTGCGGCTCTTTTTCCTCTGACAGATCAACGCACTTGGCATAGCAGCCGCCCTCAAAGTTAAAGACGCCGTCGGCGCTCCAGCCATGCTCGTCGTCGCCGATGAGAAAGCGCTGAGGGTCGGCCGAGAGAGTTGTTTTACCGGTGCCGGAAAGCCCGAAGAAGAGCGCCGTGTCGCCTTGCTGGCCAATGTTGGCCGAGCAGTGCATGGGGAAGACATTGCGCTCGGGCAGCAGAAAATTCATGACGCCGAAGATGGATTTCTTCATTTCGCCGGCGTACTTGGTGCCGCCGATGAGAATGATGCGCTCGGAAAAATCGGCCACAATGAACGTGCCCGACTTGGTTCCATCCCGCTCGGGGATGGCCTCAAATTCCGGCGCGGCGATCACGGTGAATTCGGGCATGTGCGTTTCCAGTTCGGCCAGGGTAGGGCGAATGAAAAGCTGCTTCACAAAAAGCGCATGCCAGGCGTACTCGCAAATCACCTGAATCGGAAGCTGGTACTTCCGGTCCGCGCCCGCTGCCAGATCCATCACGTAGAGGTCGCGCTCGGCCATATGCGCCAGCACGCGGTCGAGCAGCGCATGAAACTTGTCTTTAGGAAACGGCTGGTTGACCTTGCCCCAGTGGACGCGCTCCTGCGTGAGCTCATCCTCCACCGCGAACTTGTCGCGGGGAGAGCGGCCGGTGCGGGCACCTGTGCGCGCCACCAGCGCGCCATTCAAGGCCAGACGGCCCTCGCCACGCGCCACGGCTGTTTCCACCAGTTGCGGCGTCGATAAATTGCGGTGAACGTATGGACCCTCAATGAGTTGCTTCAGATCCCGCGTGACCGTGGTCGCTCCCATAAACACAATGCTCCTTAAGATGCGCGCACCCGCGGCCGTGCGACAGCAGGCGGACTGAGTATTGTGCCATTCAGAACGGCGATGTGGCAAAAAGCAGAAATGCGCCCGAGACAGGCGCATTTGCGTTTTTTCATTGGATTTCGCGGTTAAACGGGATGTTGTTCATCATCGCCGGTCGGCACCAGGGGCGGCAGCTTGCTGGTGTGGCCAGCCTCATGCAGCACGGCATCCACGTGTTCCAGAACCTCATCCACCGTCATCGTGTACATCTCGCGGCCATTGTCGTAGCCGTTCTGGATGATCTGCTTGAGATAGCGGCCGGCAGCCTGCGCGGCCAACTGATCCGTAATGATGTGGCCAGTACGCTTCTTCTGCTCGACCCAGGCGAGCAGCGGCATGGCAATCCAGACCGGGCGGCCGCTGACGTCAAAGCGGATATCGACGGCGTCGGCATGGCGCGTGGCAATGGCAACAATATTCGCCCTCCAGCGGCAATGGAGGGTCTCCTGAGTCCAGCGGTCTGTGGCTTGGAAGTTCTCGTACATGGCTGCTATCAGCCTAAATGCCCTCCGGCTTCACAGCAAGAGCATGCGGACTGACTATTTTCTGAAACATAGCGCAATGATTTTCAAAGAATCGAAACTTCCACACAAAAACGCGATCGTTTTGTGGAATTCCTGCGTCCAACTCAAGTAATTCGAAGACACGCACACACGACAGAACGACACCTATTACGGCCAGACGCATTCTCTCTTGAAGGATCAAAAGAAGGAGTGCAAACGATGATGAAGAAACTTGAGATCCCCTCTCGCAAAGTGCAGAGAAAAGCGGGGAATGTAGCCCGGAAGACACTGCAGCAGAAACTGGTGGAGCAGAAGACGGAACTGGAACGTTCCGTTCTGGCCACTGTGCGGCAGGGCCGCGAACCCGAAATGGAAAACCGTATCGATCCTGCCGATCAGGCTGTAATGTCTTACCAGCAGGAGCTGATCTTCAGCCAGGGGACCAACAAGCATACGCAGCTTTCTCTGGTGCGGCTGGCGCTGGAGCGGCTGGAAGACGGCTCCTATGGCGAGTGCGCGGAATGTGGAGAGGACATCAGCCCTCGGCGGCTGGAAGCAGTTCCCTGGACCCCCTACTGCATCTCCTGCCAGGAAAAAGTGGAAAATGGCGGGTTTGAGGGCGGCTCTCGCGCCGCCTGAGCCACCGGCCCTTCGTTGCCTCCGGTTCTGCCAGGACACGCCGGTTCGTGCGTCCTGGCAGACGGAATAACGGCTGCTCTGGTAGACTTCCAGTATTCCAGCAGCCAAAGCGCGGCCCTCTCATGGAGAGTCAGCGCCTGCGACTGCCACCCCGCCTTTGAAGGATTCCTGAAGGACCCGTGGATACACAGACACGTCACGCACTGAAGCACGACCGCTTTGTCGATTCGACCAATTCAGCCCTGGACTGGGTTCAGGAGAACCGCAGCCTTGTCATCCGCTACAGCGTGGTGGCTGTCGTCGTGATTGCAATCATCGTTGCTGCCGCTGTGACTTACACCACTCGCCAGCAGCACGCCCAGGCCGCCCTGAACAAGGCGCTGAACGTTTATACGGCACCCCTGACGCAGCCCGGCGAGCCAGCTGACCTGCAGCAAGGCAGCTACCCGACCGCTGCTGCCCGCGCCAAGGCTGCACATCCGCTCTTTGAGAAGGCGGCAGACAATTATGGCTGGCTGTATGCAGGTCAGGATGCCCGCTACTTCGCCGGCCTCACCGATCTGCAGATGAGCGACAACACGGCTGCGGAAAAAGAGTTGAAGCAAGCTGCCGATGCCCGCGACAAGAACGTGGCCGCGCTGGCCAAAATGGCGCTCGCCAGCCTCTACATTCAGACCAATCGTGGTTCGCAGGCCGTGGAACTCTACAAAGACGTGGCGAAGCATCCGTCAGCGACTGTTCCGGCAAGTTCTGCTCAGCTGGCTCTGGCGCAGTACTACGAGAACACCGATCCGGACCAGGCCAAGCAGATTCTGGCCAAGGTGCAGGATCAGAACAAGGCCAACTTCGCGGGTCAGATTGCCCAGCGTGAACTGGCAAAGTTGCAGTAGCCGACAGCTCATGAAACAGCAAAAGGCTGGCGAGACTCGCCAGCCTTTTCTATTGCCTGCCGATCAAATACCTACCTGCAAGCCAACCGACATCACCTGCCCCGCCGGGATGTGATAGGACGAAGTCATGTCGCGGGTATTGCGCGCCATCCAGACGAAGAGCCGGTCACGCAGCACCATCATTCCGCTCCGCTTGCGTCCTGCCAGCATATCGACCTGGCCGATGAAGTAAGAGATACTCGCGAGGTCCAACTGGATACCATGCTCATTCAAGCGCTGTAAATCCGAGGGAATATTCGGCCCCTGCATATAGCCGTAATGGAGTACGACCCGGACAAAGCCATCCTCCAGCACATCGACCTCGAGCCGATCTTCCAGATTGACGCGCGAAACCTTCTCAATGAGCACGGTGAGCAAAATGACCCGCTCCTGCAGCACGCCAATATGGCGCACCACCTGCTGCAGCGCAGGCGGAGTCTGATGCAGACGTCCCGTGAGAAAAACTGCTGTTCCAGCAAGCCGGGGCACCTTCTGCTTGCGAATACGCTGCACAAATTGATCGAACGGCTCAGCATTTTCGGCCATTTGCTCGGCGAGCAGCCGCGATCCCTGACGCCAACTGGTCATCACAACGAGCATGGCAGCGCCAATGGCAAGCGATATCCATCCGCCATCAGGAATCTTGAGCATGTTGGAACCAAGAAAGCTCAGGTCAATGGCCAAAAAGACAATCAGGAAAAGCAACGCGGAACGCAGCTTCCAGCCATTGCGCTCCAGATGCACATGAAAGACCAAGAGCGTGGTGATAGCCATGGACATATTCACCGCCACGCCATAAGCCGAAGCCAGATTGGTGGAGCTGTGAAAAGCCAGCACGAGACCAATGGCCGCAACCATCAGCAGCCAATTCACCAGGGGCACATAAATCTGCCCGGAGGATTCAGCCGAGGTCTGCAAGACCTGGAACTGGGGAAGATAGTTGAGCTGAATGGCCTGGCGTGTCAGCGAAAATGCCCCGGTGATCGCTGCCTGGGACGCAATCACCGTAGCGGCCGTGGCCAGCAGAACAAGGGGTACGAGCGCCCAGTGAGGTGCAAGCAGGAAGAACGGGTTTTTCACTGCTTTCGGATGAGCAAGTAAGAGGGCTCCCTGCCCAAAGTAGTCGAGCAAGAGGGCAGGCAGCACAAATCCGTACCAGACGCGGCGTATCGGCGTGCGGCCAAAGTGACCGAGATCCGCGTAGAGGGCCTCGCCACCTGTGGTGACCAGAAAGACAGCACTCAGAACCAGAAAGCCGGTGACTCCGTTGTGAAGAAAGAAGTTCACGGCGTAAGTTGGCAGCAAGGCGAACAAAACTACCGGCGCGTGCAGAATGCCGTGTATGCCCAGTACCGCCAGGGAGAAAAACCACACCACCATGACCGGACCAAAAGCGATACCTATTTTGCCTGAGCCAAACTTCTGCACGGCAAAAAGGACGAGAAGGATGAGTACGGTAATGGGATCGACAAAGGCGCTCAGAGAGGGAGTGGCGACATGCAGCCCTTCCACCGCGCTCAGCACTGATATTGCCGGCGTAATCATCGAGTCGCCGTAGAGTGTGGCCGCGCCCACCACCCCGATCAGGATGAGCATTCTTCTCGACCAGCGGCTCTGCCCCTTATTGGGCCGCAACAACGCGAGCAGGGCAAAGATGCCGCCCTCGCCTTTGTTGTCATTGCACAGCACATAGACCATGTACTTGATGGAGATCACCATCACCAGCGTCCAGAAGACAAGCGACAGAATGCCGAGAACGTTGCCCTGTGAAACAGGCAACGGGTGATCCCCGATGAAGCACTGTTGCAGTGCATAAATGGGACTGGTGCCGATGTCACCATAAACGACACCCAGCACTGCCAGCGCAAGCGCGGCAGACATGCGGTCACGCGACTTCGAAGAACCTTCAGGAAAGGACTTCTCATAAGCATCGCGGCCCTTTACTTCAGCTTGCTCTTCGGCCATGACTCTCAATTTAGATGCGAACGACCCGCAGCGCTATGGCGCTTTAGATAACACCGTTCGCATGCGATCAAAACACGAAGCCTGCTCTTGGCGCGTGGCTGGCGGGCTGTATTCAGGCAGTACTGGCCGTGGCGGCTTTCGCGGTTTGCGAAGCTGGTGCAAGCGGCAATCCGATTTCCATGTGAATTCCCCGCGACGGTAGATTCGTGGCGCGGATGTGGCCGTTATGCGCACGCACCACCGCCTCGACGAACGCAAGTCCCAGTCCGGAGCCTCCCGATTGCGGCCCTTTTGCATACTTCTCAAAGAGACGTGGCTGCACTTCAGCAGGAAAACCAGGGCCATCATCCTCCAGCACAATCCAGCCGGAATCCTCTTCGGCGCGAAGCTGAACATGAACCGAGCAACCCGGCGGCAGGTGCTTGATCTCATTGTCAAAAAGATTCATGATCATGCGCTGCAGCAGGCCGGGATCAGCAGAAACGAACACCGGCGAAAAGCCTCGCAGAGTCACGCTCAGACCACTCTCCGCCATGCTCGGCTCATAGAGATGCACCATCGTCTGCAGCATTTCGTCCAGGTTGACCGGCTCCTTGTGCAGCCGCAACGCGTCGGCACTGGCTTCCGCCACATCCAGTGATTTGGTAAGTACTTCGCAGAGCCGGTCAAGATCCTCAATGGAGGAAGCAACAGGCTCGACCCAGCCCCCATCCTCAGTGCGCAGAAGCGCGGCCTCTAATCGGCCACGGATTGCCGTGATGGGGCTCCGCATGTCATGGGCCAGCGCGTCCGTCATGGTATGCAGTTGCCGCACCGAGTTCTCAATGCGGTCAAGCATGCGGTTGAGCGTGGTCGCCAGGCGCGCCACCTCGTCTTCGCCTTTGACTTCGGGCACCCGGCTGCGCAAATCGTCATGGCCAATCTTGGCAGCCGTCTCAGTGATGCGCTGCACATGGCCGAGCATGCGACGCGTCGTAAAGAAGATGATCAAAAATCCGAGAAGAACGATGCCCACACAAATCAGAAAGAAGTAGAGCCGGAGCGTGTCGAGAGTCTGATCTTCCTGCCGGCTGGAAAGGCCGAGATAGATCAGATCCCCGTTATCCATGCGCGTATCGGCAACACGAAAATCCTTGGAGATGCCCGCGATGTGAACATTGACTGGATGCCCCGGTTGAATGTTCGCTCGCTGAATCGACTTCAGGGCTTCATTCCTGTTCTGCTCGCCTACCCACAGCTTCAGCGCGCCGCCGGCGGTAGTCTGCATAAAGAAGACAGAACGATTCGGATCGGCTTCCGGCTCACGGCCGTGGGGTACTTCCTTGGTGGCCAGCTCTGCCACCTCGCTCACAATGCGATCGTAGAGCACACCTCTCGGGGTGTGCCGGGCCACGTCTCCCAGCGTCTCCACTTCTCCGCTCAGCCATGAGTCGCTGCGAAGCTGAATCTCTTGCGCAACAAAATGGTGCAGGAAGACAAAGAGAATCACTGTGCCCAATGCAAAGGCCGCCGTGCCCCATAAGGAGATGCGCCAGGCAGCCGTCTGACCGCGCGTCTTATTTATCGCGGAGGACATACCCCACTCCTCGAATGGTACGAATCAACTGCGGCAGATCTGGCCGCTCAACCTTGCTGCGCAGCCTGTAGATATGCACATCGACCACGTTAGTATCCGGCTGAATGCGCATGCCCCAAACCTGCTGCAGAATCATGGATCGCGTCACGACGCGCCCCGCGTGGCGGCAGAGAAACTCCAGCAACGCAAACTCCTGCGTGGTCAACTGCAATAATTCCCCGGCGCGCGTGGCCTCGCGGCGCAGCAGGTTCATTTCAAGATCAAGCACGCGCAGCACGGTCGAAGTATCGGGCGCACTGCTATTGCGGCGCAGCAGATTGCGCACGCGAGCCAGCAACTCGGGCAAGGCATAGGGCTTGGTGAGATAGTCATCGCCCCCCTGTTCCAGACCGCGCACCCGGTCATCAACCGCGCGACGGGCAGACAAGATAAGCACCGGAGCCTTCACTCCGCCCGCCTTGAGGCGAGTGATCAGGGAAAGGCCATCCTCGTCCGGCAATCCGAGATCCAGAATGATGACGGCGTGCCCACCCTCCAGCGCCAGCCGCTCGGCCGCCGCGGCATTGTGAGCAAGATCAATGTTGTAGCCGTTCTCTGCTAAAGCGCGCTCAAGAAACTGGGCATTCGCCACATCGTCTTCGACGACAAGCAACTTCATAAGTTCATCTCACCTTGTGCCCGGTGCAACCAGCCTACGCGAGTGGCGACAGACAACGCCAGCCGGCCACGGGACCCTGCCACCATCTGACGACGCAGAGCCGAACAGGTCAATGGATTCATAGGCTAATGAAGAAAATGTCATGTGCGCAATCCAAATTTCGCCTTGCGATTGAACTGACCCCACTCGACATACAGGGCCGCATAAACGAATAAGACCTGTCTGCCCGCACCTTGTTCACACCCGGCCGCATCTACCTAACAACTGACAATGACGCTCCAAACCTCAAATCTCTCCCCCTGGCGAGGCCCGCATGTGCGCCGGGGCCGCTTCTTCAATCCGGATACCCCCAAGCAGGACTTCTCCTCGTTTCTGCGCTGGGTCACGCAGCGCAAGCCCGGCGCGTGGGAGAAGTTCACGCCTTCGACTCCTGGCCCCCGGCCGGCCGAGCGGGTGGAAGGCGAGACGCTACACGTCACATTTGTGAACCATTCGACTTTTCTGCTGCAAACCATGGGACTCAATCTGCTGACCGATCCGGTGTGGTCCGAGCGCGTCAGCCCGGTTTCTTTTGCCGGGCCGCGACGCCATCGCGCTCCCGGCCTGGACTTCGAGGATCTGCCGCCGATTGACGCCATTCTGCTCTCGCACAACCATTATGATCACTGCGATTACGCCACTCTGCGCCAGCTAGCCCGGCGCTTTGATCCAGCCATCTTCTGCCCTCTCGGCCTGCGGGAACCGCTGCGCAACCTCGGCTTCCAGCAGATTCACGAACTCGATTGGTGGCAGGCAACGGAATGGAACGGCATGCAGATGCACTGCGTACCGGCGCAGCATTTTTCCGCGCGCGGCCCCTTTGACCGCAATCGCACGCTCTGGTGCGGATGGATGACGCGATCCAGCAGCGGAGAGATTTACTTTGCGGGCGACACCGGGTTCGGCGGCTTTTTTAAGGAGATTGCCGCGGACTTTCGTAATATCCGTCTGGCCCTGCTGCCCATTGGCGCCTATGAGCCGGAGTGGTTTATGGGCCCCATTCACATGACGCCGGAACAGGCCGTCGAGGCGCATCGCATTCTGAACCCTCACACGAGCATCGCGACGCACTTTGGCACCTTCTCACTTGCAGATGACGGGGAGTTCGCTCCACTGCACCGGCTGCATGCCGAACTGGCCACTTCGCCTCTAGCGACGCCCTTTGTCGTATTGCGGGAAGGAGAAAGCCACAGCTTGCAGTCAGCCACGGAAGCGGCCGCGGTCAGCGCCACCGTTCAGGATTGAGTGAGAGTTGCGAGTTCCGGCAGCAGGTCGCCCGGGCTTTCGAGCCAAAGCACCTGATGGCCAAAGACCCGGCCAAACTGACGCGCCGCGGAGTGAATCACTTTTTCCATGGTCAGCGCCGGCTCATCGATCACTTCCAGCTCCAGGCTGGTCACCTTGCGGTCGCTGATACCGCACGGCACGATCAGGTCAAAGTCACGCAGGTCGGTCGTGACATTCAACGCAAATCCGTGCGACGTGATGCCGCGCGAGATATGCACCCCAATCGCCGCAATCTTTTTCTCTTCTACAGAACCACCCGGCAGCGTCCAGACGCCTGTGCGGCCCGCCACGCGCTGCGTCTGCACCCCAAAATCTGCACAGGTGCGAATCAATGCTTCTTCCACCCAGCGCACATACTCCACCGCGCCCAGGCGGCCGCGCTCTCCACTCTCGGCAAAGCTGCGCAGGTCAAGAATGGGATAACCCACCAACTGCCCGGGACCGTGATAGGTAACGTCGCCGCCGCGATTGACCTCGTGAATCTCCACGCCGCGATAAGCCAGAAATTCATCACTCGCCAGCACGTTTTTGCGCTCGGAGTTGCGGCCGAGCGTGAGCACCGGCGGATGCTCCAGCAACAGCAGCGTGTTGCCGATGCGCCCGGAGTGCCGCGCCTCGACGAGCTGCCGCTGCAGTTCCAGCCCCTGAGCATAGCCAATGCGGCCGAGATGGAGAAGATTGAGAACCATCGCTAACCCTTTATTTTACAGGGCATTTGCCGATCTCATTGAATCCCGCATTTCTTGACGCAACCACATCTCCTAAATTCTTAGTTGACAAGCGGCCCATGGCAGGCGCAGACTCCTAAGCAATTAGGAGATTGACACATGCCGAAACGCGAGGCGGAAACACTCACACGACTGGAGCTGCAGATCATGCAGGTGATCTGGAAGCTGGGCTCTGCCAATGTCACGGCCGTGCAGGCCGCCCTGGAACATCCGCTGGCCTATACCACCGTGCAGACCATGTTGAACATCCTGCATCGCAAGGGCAAGCTGCGCCGCAAGCTTGAGGGCCGCTCGTATGTCTACCGCGCAGCGGTCAGCGAATCCAAAGCTACCGGACATGCTGTGCGTGACCTTATCGACCGCGTGTTTGGAGGCTCGACCGAAGCGTTAGTGATGAGCCTCATCAAGAATCGCCAGATTGATGCTGACAAGCTAGCGGAACTCACCCGCAAACTCGAAGCAGGAAAAGGCGAAGAGGAGGATCAATGACGCACGTCACCTCGTTCATCTTCGGCTATCTATTGAACTCTCTGTGGCAGGCACCGCTGCTCTTGGCCGCAGCCTGGCTGGCAGCTCGCCTGGCCAGCAGGCAAAGCCCGGCATGGGAGCACCGCACATGGGTGATCGCACTTTGCGCCCAGATACTGCTGCCGTTCGTGAACATCTCTCCGGTTCGCTGGCAGCAGCTTCGCGAGCTGATCTTCTGGCCCACCTCGCACCAGTCCGCGAAAGGCTCCATCCGGGTTTTTGTTGGCCCGGCAAATCCGGCGCAGCCCGGATTACTGCATCTGCCGTTTTCGCTCATGGCAGCTCTCGAACTGATCTACGGGGCGGCTCTGCTTTTCGCTTTTGCGCGTTTCGCATGGCACTTGCGTGGAACCTTCCGGTTGCTACGCGCAAGTACAGACTTTGTCGCCGTGGATCAAATCCAGGAGACCTTCCTGCGCTGTAGAGAGGAGGCTGGCTTAACGCACCAGAATATCTGCTTGCGTACCTCGTCTTCGATTCCAGGCCCGGTCACGGCAGGCATCCGGCGGCACATGGTTCTTGTCCCGCCGGCCTTTCTTGAATCCCTCACGGCGGTGGAGCGGGAGGCAATCCTGCACCATGAATTCGCTCATGTTCGACGGCACGATTTCGCCAGGAACCTCATCTACCAGGTTCTGGCTTTGCCATGTGCATGGCACCCCGCCCTTTGGCTCACCCGCTCCCGCCTGGCGGAATCGCGCGAACTGGTGTGCGACGCCATGGCAGCCCGCGCCACCGGAGGACCGCAACAGTACGCGCATTCCCTGCTCCGTCTGGCCGTTGTGCAATCCAACCAGAGGCCGGTCTCCATTCATGCGCTCGGCCTCTTTGAGTCTCATGCTCTCGAAAGGAGAATTATGAAACTAACACAGATACAACTCAAAAGCTCACTCACTCACCGGCTCCTCACGCTGACAGCATGCGCCGCAATGGGCTTGATAACCTGCGGCTCCGCTATGGCGCTTCACCTGAACACAACCCCAATCACGCATGCCATGCTGAGCGAGGCGAATCCTGTGCATATATCCCCAGGAGTGATGTCAGGTCAGCGCATCAGCGGCAAGGAGCCTGTCTATCCTGCGGAAGCCAAGAAGAAGCACATTGAGGGCGATGTGATTTTGAAGGCGGTCATCTCAAAGGAAGGCAGCATCGAGAAGTTGCATACTGTCTCCGGCCCGCCCATTCTGGCGGCATCCGCCTTGAAAGCAGTCCGCACCTGGCGCTACAAGCCTTACCTGCTCAATGGCCAGCCGGTCACGGTTGAGACTGAGATTCACGTGATCTATAACCTCGGAAGCTCCAAATAGATCCATTGCATAAAAGCAGAAAAGCCCGGCTCGCGCCGGGCTTTCTGCTTTTTGCAACCAATACTGCTACATGTTGATCGCCATGCCCTCAACGCTGCCAAACCCATCCAGCATAGCCTCGGCGAGCGTCGGGTGCGCGTGGATGGTGAACATCATGTCATCCACCGTCGCCTCCAGCTCAATCGCCGTCACTGCTTCGGCGATCAGTTCGGTCGCCTGCGGACCGATGATGTGTACGCCGAGAATCTCGCCGTACTTGGCATCCGCAACCACTTTGATGAAGCCCTCGTGCTGGCCCACAATCGATGCCTTGGAGTTGGCCGAGAACGGGAACTTGCCCACCTTGATCTGCAGGCCCTTCTCCTTGGCCTGCGCCTCGGTGAGACCCACGCTGCCGATCTGCGGTTCGGTATAAGTGCAGCCCGGAATGCGCTCACGCTTGACCGGACGCGCATACTTGCCCGCAATCTTCGCAGCGACCACCACACCGGCCATCGCGCCCACGTGCGCCAACTGCGGCAGACCCGCAACGATGTCGCCAATCGCGTAAACACCAGGCTCCTCGGTCTGCATGAACTCGTTGACCTTGATAAAGCCGCGCTCGGGCTTGATCTTTGTCTTTTCCAGACCAATATTCTCGGTGCGCGGCGCACGGCCCACGGCTACCAGAACCTTGTCGGCCTCCTTCACTACCTGCTTGCCATCGGCAGCGGTAAAGGTGACCTTCACGCCGGTCTTGGTTTCCTCCACCTTCTCCACCTTTGCGCCCACATGCGACTCAATGCCGCGCTTGCGGAAGACGCGCGCCAGTTCCTTGCTGACATCCTCGTCTTCGTTGGGAACGAGGCGCGGCAGGTACTCGACAATCGTGATTTCAGAACCGAAGCTGCGGAAGATGGAGCCGAACTCCACACCCACGGCTCCCGCGCCAATCACCACCAGCGACTTGGGAATGCCGTTGATGGTCAGAATCTCCATGTTGGTGAGAATCTTGTCGCTGGTCTTGAGGCCGGGCAGGAGCTTGGCATCAGAGCCGGTCGCGACAATCACATTCTTCGCCTTCACCGTCTCAGCCTTGCCCTTGCCTTCGCCCGTCACTTCCACGGAATGAATCCCGTCTTTGGCGGCGCCGGTCAGCTTGCCGTAACCCGGAATCACGGTGACCTTGTTCTTCCGCATGAGGAAGTCGAGGCCCTTGGCATGCTTGGCGATGATCTGATTCTTGCGGTCCAGAATCGTCTTCCAGTTGATCTTCGCCTCGCCCAGACCTTCCAGGCCATATTCCTTGGCGTCTTTCAGATAATCATAAATTTCCGCGTTGAAGAGCAGCGACTTGGTCGGGATGCAGCCCCAGTGCAGGCACGTGCCGCCCAGCTTCGCTTCTTTCTCAATCAAGGCCGCTTTCAGGCCAAGCTGGCCCGCGCGAATGGCTGCGGTGTATCCAGCCGGACCACCTCCGATAATCGCTACATCGTAGATCGTTTCTGCCAAGGACTTGCTCCGTTTCTGCCGGGTATAGTGGGAAAACCCAAACACTCTATTGTACGCAGTGCTTCCCTTACGGATGAACTGGAACGCAGAAAGATGCAAGCCCGCCGAGACATCCGTCTTCGCGAGTGAATCGCAGACTGCGCAGCGCCAGCCCACGCAGGCCATGTGCGGGCGCGGAAAGCTTCAAAAGGAGGCCGGCGGCAAAACGATCAGGAGGATTTCTTCTTGCTCCCGCCGCCCGACGACTTCTTACCGGAGGAGCTTTTTGTGCTCCTTTTGCCAGTGCTCTTTTTGACTGAGGACTTCTTGGCCGACGACTTTTTAGAGCTGCTCGATTTCTTTGGCGCCGGTGGAACCTTGTCGCCTTCCGCGCGTGCCTCAGACAGTCCAATGGCAATCGCCTGCTTCGGATTCGTGACCTTTTTGCCGCTGCGGCCGCTGCGCAGCTTCCCTTCCTTCATTTCGTGCAGTTCTTCCTGCACCTTTTCCTGCGCCTTTTTGCCGTAACGGCGGCCGCTGCCGGACTTTTTGCCTGGACTGTTCTTCGTTGCCATGAAATTCTCCCGTGACGCATGGAAGCTCAATGCATCTGCGGGTGAGAAGGCAATCGCTTCGGTGCGGGTTGCGTGCGCCGCACAAAACCAAAGGCCATCCCCATAGGGATGGCCTTTGGAAGATCGCGGCGAGGCCGCTATCACAGTGCGTGCTTAGTCACCCATGACCGGCTCTTCGCTCTGAGGAGCGGCAGCCGGCTTGGCCGGAGCAGCAGGCTTGATGGAGTCGATCGAGACAATACCTTCGACCGGCTTCTCACCCAGCACGTGCTGGCGGTAGAGGGCGGCCATGCGGGCGTTCTCGGCATCCTGCTTGAGCTTGGCATCACGCGCGCGAATCTTTTCTTCACGCGAGTTCTTGGCGATGCCCAGCTTCTCAAAGGTGTCGTTGGCGGCCGCATTCACGTGCTCGTCGTTCAGGACGAGCGTGTGGCTGCCTTCATTCATGCCGACGTTCTTGCCACCGGCGAAGATCTCGTGGCGGCCATGCTCCTCGTACCACTTGGTGAGGGTTGCCGTCATGTGCATCTTCTCGATGATGTTGCGCCAGCCGATGCCCGTGTTGTACGCGCAGAAGCTGATTTCGCCTTCCTGCGTCGCATAAGGAATAATGCACTGCTCGGTACGGCGGAAGTCGTAGTTGAACAGATCCTGGAACCACATGCCGGCGATGAACAGGAAGTTCCAGCGGTCGGCGCGGCGCTTCTCGATGTCTTCCATCGTGCGGTCGCCGGTCACCTTGCCGTAGTTGCGGCCGGTGGCGCCAAAGCACTTGTCAAACTTCTGCAGCAGGTCAACGATCTTGAAGTGCGTGGGCGACTTCGTGGGATCGTAGTTGCGCAGCAGCGCCAGAGCCGCACCAATGATGGAGACCGTCTTGCTGCGGGCACCGTCGTTGATCTTGGCCATGTCCTTGGCCAGGCGGTCAGCGTTCAGGAAGGCCGTGACCGGAACCGCTTCCTTGGTTTCCTTGTCGATCATCAGCGCCATGCCGATGCCGCAGTTCGGGTGGCAGCCGCAGCTCAACTGGCCCCAATCATGGTTCGGGCCATGCACCAGATCAGCCCAGTCGCTGAAGGTGCTCATGAAGCTGATCGGGAACCAGTCGCGGACAGGCTCGCCAAGACCGGTCTGATTCTTGACGTCATGGGCCATGTGGCTCAGCGTGTAACGCTGGGCGGCGCGGCGCTCATCCGTCACCTCCTCGTCGCGGCCAGTGAAGGACACCGGCTGGAAGCTGAGGAAGTTGATCTTCTTGGGGTTATCCAGCGCGAACTGGATGATGTGGCCGACCTGCTCGTTGTTGATGCCGTTGATGATCGTGGTCACCGGAACGATGTCCACGCCGGCCTCGTGCAGATTATGGATAGCCTGCAGCTTCACGTCAAACAGGTTGCCGACCTTGCGGTGCGAGTTGGCGGAGTTGCCGATGCCGTCAAACTGCAGGTAGGCATAGCGCAGACCCGCTTCAGCGGCGGCGCGGCAAAGCTCCTTGGACTTGGCAAACTCAATGCCGTTGGTCGCGGCCTGCACTGAGTTGTAGCCCACCTTGCGGGCATAGGCGATCGCATCGAGGAAGTAAGGCGAGAGCGTCGGCTCACCGCCCGAGAACTGGACCGACATCTGGCGGCGCGGCTTGATGGTGATCGCGTTGTCCAGCATGGTCTTGATCTCGTCCCAGGTCAGCTCATGCACAAAACCCACCTGGTTGGCGTCCATGAAGCAGGGATCGCACATCATGTTGCAACGGTTGGTCAGGTCGATTGTCAGCACCGAGCCGCGGCCATGGGTCACGGTCGAGGTGCCGTGGTTGTGCAGCTTCTCGTCATTGTGGGCACGAATGTCGCGGCCCGGGAAGACTTCCTCAAGGTGACGGAAGAACTCGGTATCAATCGACATCACGTCTTCAAAGTGCCCATGCTTGGGGCAGTCCTTGACCATCAGAATCTTGCCGTCGCGCTCGATGATCTGGGCCTTGATTTCGCCCACCTTCTCATTCAGAAGGACCTCATGGGGCAGCTTGCCATCCAGAATCTGCTGGCGAATCTCGGGCACGCACTTCGGGCAGAGCGAGTCGGTCGTACGGGGCCAGCCAAGGGGCGGCTTTTCCTTCTGGTACGACTTCAGCAGCGGCTTGTCTGACCACTTCGGCGTGAAGGAAGGGTTCGGGTTGATGCTGTTCAGCTTATCGAACACAAACCACGCGCCCTGGGCAGCGATGGTGACAGCGCGCTCTGCGTATTTCACAGCTTTCGACATGCGTTTTTGATCTCCTGATGCTTGGTTTGCCGGTTGCCTCGTTGTGCAACAGGCTGCAGACTCACACAGCTTACGTGGCCCACTCCCTCCGCGCAAAGTGAAAATAGGGATAACCCTTTGCCGGACGGGTATTTATCACTCTAAAGATAGGATGCATGGCAGCCCTGCAGGAAGCCTCATCCGCTCAAATGGCGAGAATTTGCATTCGGTGGCGAATCAGGCCCGTGAATGGGAACGGCAAAAGCGGAGAGATCTTCATTTCGATGGGTTTCGGAATAGCGCCCTCTCCCTGCGAGGCTGCGGCTGCTCTGCGGAACGAACGCCGCTACTGTATCTCGCTCAGAGCGGCCCGGTAAATAATCTGCTGCACAAAGACCACGTGGAAATTCACGTGCTTCGCGACGTCGGGCAAGAACTCGGTCACCATATTGCCGACCGGATCAAACGCATAGTTGAGGCTCACCCGCTCAGCGGCCGCGCCCCATCCCGTCTGCTGATAGGGCACATAGGTGGTGGCGACCGCCTCTTCGGCCATGGAGCCGACGACATTCGAATAATTGAACATCGGCCGGTCCGTGTCGCTGCGCGTCCAGAAGACCTGCGTGATGGTGTGCAGCACCCGCTTGGGAATCGATTTGTTGGGCATGCGGTGATAATGCGGGTCCTGGTGATCGATGGACGGAATGAGGAAGGTGCCGACAAACTCGTCCGTCATGTCTTCGGTCATCGAAACGCCGCTCAGCTTGGCAAAGCCCTTGAATCCGGGTCCAAAAATCGAATGGGGACTCGCCGCCGTATCAATGGCGGCCAGACTCTCAATCGTGAGCAGGTTAAAGGGATCGACCACATCCCGCGCGGCCATCTCGGCCAGTTCGCGCGGTGTGTAGATATGTGTGGCTTGATCCTGCAGGTATTCGTGGAAGCGATTGGCGCTTTCCTCGCAGCAGACATGTGTCTGCCGGGCCTTGATTTCGCAGGCCCCCGTGGTACAGGGGCTGACGAGCAGCGGAGGCGCGAGTGGAACAACCCACGCCTTCTGCACCCCTCGCACGGGATAGACATTGTTGGGGCGAGGCGCGTTGGGCAGATGCCTCCGCGGGGCAGAGGAGGTCTGCGGCAAAGCGACAGTTTGCGCCCATAGGGCTGGCACGCAGAGAAAAAACAGCACTGCCGTGACCAGGCAAAGCAGGCCCATGGTTTTTACCCGGGATAGGGGCCCGATCATGCATCCCGGGCGGATATGGAAGATTCGCATTGGCTTTTCAAGCACTTAGAGGGGCTGTTTGCCCATAAGGATGTATGACGAGCATACAGACAAGCCGAGCAGACGACGCACCCCCGGCTGCTTATGGGGTAACCGCAGCGGCACCCTGCGCCGCTTGCGCATTGACCTGCCCGGACACGCGCAAGAAGATTGAGGCGGAGCCTTTTCAGGAGGTTGGCCGCGATGAATGCACAGAATCCTCGCCCGGACGACAACCCGCTGGAAGACCTGGCCCGCCGCCTGGGAACGATGGGCGGCAAGGCCGAGGCCGAAATTCGCCGCGTGATTGCCTATCTCAACGATGAGGTGGTGCCCGCCGTTCGCTCGCAGTCATTTACTGCCTTGCGGCGTGCGGGTGAACAACTCACACGTCTGGCCGATGAACTGGAAAAGCGCCCGAAGCCCTGAGCTGCCCATGCGACTGAATCCCCCATCTTTCCGCTCGCTTCTTCCTCTTTTGCTGCTGACCGCGTCGCTCGTGGCCGTCACAGGCTGTTCGCACCGCGCGCGCGTCTCCTATGCTCCGCCCCCGGCCATAGGGCCGAATGGCGGTGCCCAGCCTTCGTACTCGCGGGCCGAACGCGCGGACTGGCACTACGTGCAGACGCACCGCCCCCTTTACTACCAGATAGGCATGGCCAGTTGGTATGGCCCGCAGTACAACCACCATCGCGCCGCCGACGGGCAGGTTTATGACCAGGACAGCATCTCTGCCGCGCACCGCACGCTGCCACTGGGCTCGATCATCAAAGTCACCAACATGAGCACCGGCCAGACGTCCGTGATGCGTGTGACCGACCGCGGCCCGTTTGTGCCGGGGCGCATTCTCGACCTCTCAGAAGCGGCCGCCAAGCAGGTAGGCATCTGGCGCGAGGGCGTCGGCAAGGTTCGCATCGATGTGTACTACACGCCCGCATCCGTAACCGATGGCGGACGCTGGGCCGTTCAGATCGGCGCCTTTCGCCATCGCCGTGCCGCCACGCGGCTCGAAGACAAGCTGCAGCGCCGCTACCGCACCGCCAGCGTCATTGAGTTCAAGGGGCCCACGGGAGACTGGGTGCGCATTCGGCCGGAAAACGGCAACCGCGCGCAGGCTGTGGAGATTGCCCGCAATCTGCGACCCTCAGAAGGCGAAGCCTACCTGGTCAGGCTCGATTAAGCCGGCGCTTTCTCCCGGAGAGGCCTCGCACCGGCTCGGCTGACCTACGTTGCCCAAGGCGCATCTCACGATGGCATACGCATGACATTTCCCGATCCCGTTTACACGTTGCCGCCCGCCCGGCTGGCCAAAGCCATTGCGCTGAGCCATTGGGAGACCTTTCTCTACTTCGGCGGCACGCTCTGGAGCGTTCTCGCGCTCTGGTTCAGCCTGCGCCTGGGCCCGTGGCTGCGCGACGCCGCCGAATGGATCACCTCCAGCGAGTGGCTGCAGGGGCTGATGATTGCACCCGCATGGGTGCTGATCCTGACCGTGATCGGGTTGCCGTTTGGGCTGCTTGGCCACTGGGTTTCGCTGCACTACGGCCTCTCGGTGCAGCCGTGGGTGCGTGGCGGCGCAAGCTGGCTGATGGACTTCCTCAAGTCCACCGGCGTCTCCCTGCTGGTCGGCACGGTGGTGTTGAGTGGTGTCTATTTTCTGCTGCGGCGCTCGCCTCGCCGCTGGTGGCTGTGGTTCTGGATTGTCACGCTGCCGGTCGAGATTGCCGTGGTCTTTCTCGCCCCCGTGGTGCTGGACCCCATCTTTGATCACTTCCAGCCGCTGCAGAAGGCTGACCCCGCGCTGGTCCAGCGGCTGGAGCAACTGGCCGCGCATGCCGGGCAGCACATTCCGCCCAGCCGCATGTTTGTGATGAACGCAAGCGCGCGCTCCACCGGCATTGACGCCTACGTGACCGGCTTTGGCGCGTCGAAGCGCATCGTGGTGTGGGACAACACGATCAAAGAAGTGCCGCCCAACCAGATTCTCTTCATCTGCGGCCACGAGATGGGCCACTATGCGCTGCACCATATTTTGAAGGGGCTGCTGTTCACCTTTGGCATGCTCTTCTTCGGCTACCTGCTGGTGCATCTGCTCATGAATGGCGTGATCGCGGCCTTTGGCCGGCCCATGCACATTCGCGGCCCCGATGACTGGGCCAGCGTCGGCGTGCTGCTGCTGATCGTGACGGTGCTGGGCTTTGTGGCCGCGCCCATCGGCAACGCCTTCAGCCGGTGGCAGGAACACCAGGCCGATGTCTACGGGCAGGAGGCGATTCATGGGCTGGTGCCTGATCCGCAGGCGACTGCCGTGCATGCCTTCCAGCGGCTGGGCGAGGTGTGGCTTGAGAATCCGCACCCGAACGGGTTTGTGACCTTCTGGACGGCGAGCCACCCGCCGGTGGAGTTTCGCGCAACCTTTGCCGCGCACTACAACCCATGGGCACCGGGCAAGAAGCCGAGGTACTTTAGGAACAGACGAAAAGGTAGCGAGTGAGCAGGCCGGCGTTAGAATAGAAGCGAGGGCAGTATGGCAAATCAGAGACCAGATAACTCAGCGAACCGTTCTATCGCTTGCGACAGCAAGATCGAAAGAAGTCTGTCGTCCGGTTCCTCCAGCAATTTTAAGCCGGCGAAGCCTACCAACATTTCCCGGCCGCAGGGAATTAAGCCCCCTCCGCTGCCTATGGTTTCTCGCTCCAAGTAAGGATCAACTGAATGCCGGGACACATTGAGGCCATCGGCATATTCTTAGTTTTGCTCCCGGGCTTCAGTTGCGCTTTCCTTGTGCAGCATATTGTCGTACGTCCTAAGCAGACAGAACTGGACAAAGTGGTTGAGGCTTTGCTGCTCAGCTTCATCCTCTATCTGGTCACTTCCCCGTTCTTCCATTACTCGCTACCGTTACGCTGGACTGCGACGACACAACAGCATTTCACCACCTACGAGTTCCAACTCAGTTGGCCCTATATTTTCTGGCTCTTTCTGGGTGCTGTACTTCTCGCTCTTCTTTATGGCGCCAACGTCAACCACGATTGGCTGCTCAAGCTGCTCAGGAAGTGCAAAATCACTGAGAAGACAGCGCGCAGCTCGATATGGAATGACGCCTTTCAGGACATCAAGAACACCTATGTCCTGGTTGGGCTGGAAGACGGACGATCTGTGATCGGATACCTTCGTTACTACTCCGATGAGCAGGAAGATGCCTCCCTGCTACTGGAGGACGCGGCATGGCTTGATAGAGACGGGGAGCAGCAACCCATCCAAGGGCCGGGCATTCTGCTGACCAAAGCCGCGGGAATCCAGTCAGTGTCGTTTCTCGATGCGGTTGCGACAGATTCTCCCGAACAACTCCCAGAAGGGTCTTGAACGCGTCCCCTTGCTACACTTCTTCTATGGCGACGGCAGCAATTGTTTCTCCTGAGATTCTGGCCAAGTATGAGCCGGTGATCGGCCTGGAAGTTCACGTTCAGCTTTTGACGGCGACCAAGGCCTTTTGCGGCTGCGTAAACAAGTTTGGCGCGCCCCCCAACACCAACATCTGCCCTGTTTGCCTGGGCCTGCCCGGCGCGCTGCCGGTGCTGAATGAGAAGGCCGTGGAGTTTGCCACCTCCGCCGCGCTGGCGCTGCACTGCACGGTGAATGAGACCTCGATCTTTGCCCGCAAGAACTACTTTTACCCCGACCTGCCCAAGGGCTACCAGATCTCGCAGTTTGACAAGCCGCTCGCCGAGCATGGGTACATCGACGTCCCTACACCGAACGGCATGAAGCGCATCGGCATCACCCGCCTGCACATGGAAGAGGATGCGGGCAAGAGCCTGCATGACGGGCTGCCGGATTCGGCGAAGTTCACCTCGGTCGACCTGAACCGCTGCGGCACGCCGCTGATTGAGATTGTGAGCGAGCCTGACATTCGCACGCCCGACGAGGCCTACGAGTACCTCACGCGGCTCAAGGAGATTCTGTTCTACACCGGTGTCTCCGACTGCAACATGGAAGAAGGCTCGCTGCGCTGCGACGCCAACGTGAGCGTGCGGCTGCGCGGCGCGGAGAAGTTTGGCACCAAGGCCGAGGTGAAGAACGTCAACAGCTTCCGCTACATTCGCGCGGCGCTGGAGTACGAAATCGAGCGCCAGATTGAGGTCATTGAGAGCGGCCAGCGCGTCGTGCAGGAGACCCGCCTCTGGAATGCCGGAGAGGGCCGCACCTACTCCATGCGCTCGAAGGAGCAGGCGCACGACTACCGCTACTTCCCTGAGCCGGATCTGCCGCCGCTCGTCGTGAGCGCGGCGTTTCGCCAGCAGCGTGCCGACGAGCTGCCCGAGCTGCCCGAGGCGCGCCGCGCCCGCATGGTGGCCCAGTATGAAATCAGCGAGCAGGACGCGCAGACGCTGACCGCAACCCGCGCCTTTGCCGACCAGTTTGAGGCCGCCGCCAAGACGGCGAAGAGCCCGAAGCGCGTGGCCAACCTGATTCAGAGCGAGCTGACCAGCCGCCTCAAGGCCGCCGGACTGGAGCTGGAGCAGTCGCCCATTTCAATGGCCGGCATTGCCCAGGCCGCCGATCTGGCCGAAGAGGGCAAGCTATCGTCCAAGCAGCTCAAGCAGCTCTTTGACATCAGCTTTGAGAAGGGCGAGGACTTCGGCGTGGTCTATGAACGCGAGAAGCCCGAGCAGATCAGCGACACCAGCGCCATCGAGAAGTTTGTGGAAGAGGCGATTGCCGCCAATCCCAAGCAGGTGGAGCAGTACCGCGCCGGCAAGAAGACGGTGGCCGCATTCTTCGTGGGCCAGGTGATGCGGCTGTCGAAGGGACAGGCAAATCCCGGACTGGTGAATGAGCTGGTGGTAAAGAAGCTGGACGCGTAAATCGGTCCGTCGACTCTGATCCCACGTCTCAGAGTCGAGACGTGGGGCACCTGAATCCCGGGAGAAACTCCGGGCAGAAGCCGCACCTTATGCATCGCCGGGATTCTTCGGCCTGGGCCTCAGAATGACGCATCCAGTCAACGAAGAATCAGGCCACCAGCTCTTCGACCGGCTCTTCGCTGACCTGCGCGACCGGCCTCATCACGCTCTTCGCGAGCTTCCACCCTGCCATGACCGGCTCGGCCACGAAGAGGATGGTCAGCTTCGGCATGCGCAGCATGTCATCGATTAGCGGGCGGGAGTCCTCGCCGACCAGCATGGCTCCCTTGCTCATGATGAACCAGTGGAACATCGCCGAGACCAGCGTGAAGATACACGCGATCAGGCCGATCTGTTTGCCGCCGACGCCGTTGATCCAGAGATGGCACAGGGCATCGAGGCCGAGCGAGGCAAAGGGGATCAGGACCACGCAGAGCACCCAGCCCATGCGGCGGTCTTTGACGCCGAGCGACTGCTGTTGCAGGGCTGAGGCGAAGCCCGACGTCGCGAGCACGTAGGCGAACTCGACCAGTCCGAAGGTCTGCCGGGCGTGCATCGTGAGGCCCGTGAGGGCGGCCACGCAGGCTCCGCCGCGAATCAGGCCGACGACCAGGGCGGCCTTCCAGTTCCAATGGGTGAAGAGATACAGCATGCCGCGCATTCGCATGGGTTCCCTCACCTCAAAGCATCGGCGAAAGCGGCGAATTCCACGTCAACAGGCGGTGACAATTCGCATAAATTTTGCCCCATCGGCGGTGCAGGTACATCGGCAGGCAAGGGCGCGGGGAAAACACCCGGGCGCGCATTGCGGATGCCAATCCCGCCCGGGGAACGCTACAATCGCAGCATGTCCGACCGCATGAGCCTGTCCCTCGCCCAGAGCGACCCTGATGTCGCTGCCGCCATTGACCACGAAGTGCTCCGCCAGCATGAGGGTCTCGAAATGATTGCCTCGGAGAACTTTGTGAGCCGCGCCGTGCTCGAAGCCGCCGGCTCGGTCTTCACCAACAAGTACGCCGAGGGATATCCCGGACGCCGCTACTATGGCGGCTGCGAGTTCGCCGACGTGGTGGAGAATCTGGCGCGCGACCGCGCAAAGCAGCTTTTTGGCGCGGAGCACGCGAATGTGCAGCCGCACTCCGGCTCGCAGGCCAATGCCGCGGCCTATATGTCGATCATTCAGCCGGGCGACACCATTCTGGGCCTTGACCTCGCGCACGGCGGCCACCTCACGCACGGGCACAAGCTCAACTTCTCGGGCAAGCTCTACCGCGTGGCCTCCTACGGCGTGCGCAAAGACACCGAGACCATCGACTACGACGAGCTGGAAGCAATCGCCGTCCGCGAGCAGCCGAAGATGATCATCGGCGGCGGCAGCGCGTATCCCCGCATTTTTGATTTTGCCCGCATGCGGCAGATTGCCGACAAGGTGGGCGCGTTCCTGCTGGTGGACATGGCGCACTTTGCCGGGCTGGTGGCCGGCGGCGCGCATCCCTCGCCGGTGCCACACGCGCACATTGTGACGACGACCACGCACAAGACGCTGCGCGGGCCGCGCTCGGGGCTGATTCTGTGCCGGCAGGAGCATGCGGCGGCAGTGGACAAGTCCGTCTTCCCGGGCCAGCAGGGTGGTCCTCTGGTACATATCATGGCGGCCAAGGCCGTCGCCTTTCGCGAGGCGCTGCAGCCGGATTTCTCAAAGTATGCCCAGCAGATTGTGGACAACGCGCGCGCGCTGGCCGCGGCGCTGGCCGGGCATGGATACCGCATCATCTCCGGCGGCACAGACACGCACCTGATGCTCATCGACGTCTTTGCCAAGGGCATTCTGGGCAGCGAAGCCGAGGCCGCTCTGGGCAAGGCGGGCATCACGGTGAACAAGAACGCGATTCCTTACGACACCAATCCGCCGCTGAAGCCCTCGGGCATTCGCATCGGCACGCCCGCGCTGACCACGCGCGGCATGAAGGAAGCCGAGATGAAGCAGATTGCCCAGTGGATTGTGAGCGCGCTGGAGCATCGCAACAACGAGAGCATGCTCGAGCGCATTCATGGCGAAGTGACCGAGATGGCCAACCAGTTTCCGCTGTACGGCTGGCTGCGCGAGGACGCCGAGGCGCTGGCGCGCTGAGGACACCGCCCGCGTGGGGAGATGCCTTTTGCCGCCGTGAAAGCCCTGCCGGGGTTTGCGGCGGCGGGAGTGGCTCTCACCGAATCCCGCGGGGCACGTCCTATATCTAAAGATCAGGTAAGGGATTCAGGAGAAAGTTTGTGGCACAACTGATGCGTACTTCCAATCCGGCCTTGAACGAGCGCGTCTTCCGCGGCCAGCCGATGGCCTTTGGCGAGACGATGACGCTGCAGGGCACGGTAAACAAAACGGGCATTCTGCTGCTGTGCGCCATGGCGACGGCGGCCTTCTCATGGCATGTGTTCTTCTCCGCCGGACCGGCGGCGGTGAACGGCCTGATGATTCTGGGCCTGATCGGCGGGCTGATCTTTGCGCTGGTCACCTCGTTCAAGGCGGAGTGGTCGCCGGTGACGGCCCCAATCTACGCACTGTTCGAAGGGCTGGCGCTGGGCGGCATTTCGGCGATGTTTGAGCTGCGGTTTCCAGGAATCGCCATCGAGTCGGTGAGCCTCACCTTTGGCACGATGCTGGTGCTGCTGATGCTCTACAAATCGGGCGTCATCAAGGTCACGCGCAAGTTTCAGATGGGCGTGATGGCGGCTACAGGCGCAATCTTCCTCTTCTATATCGTGGAGATGGTGCTGGGCTTCTTCCACATCGGCCAGGGGCTGATGTACAGCTCAAGCCCGCTGAGCATCGGCATCAGCCTGGTGATTGTGGGCATTGCGGCGCTCAACCTGGTGCTGGACTTCAACTTCATCGAGTGGGGCGCGCGGTCGGGCGCTCCGAAATACATGGAGTGGTACGGCGCCTTTGGGCTGATGGTCACGCTTGTGTGGCTGTATCTGGAGATTCTGCGGCTGATGTCGAAGTTCCAAAGCCGCGACTGAACTGGCCGTTCCGGCATACGCGGGCTTTGCCCGCCAGCAGGCGCTCCTTCGGGAACGCCTGCTTTTGTTTGGGAGGAACAACCAGTCCCCAGTTGGCGGTTATCAGCTCTCTGACAACTGGGAACTGGGAACTGGGGACTGGGGACTGGCAACTGGCAACTGGCAACTGACAACTGGCAACTGACAACTAAAACCCGTTTTCCTGCCGGTAATTTCCCCCTGAATTGCTACCCTTGAAATAGGGCCTGTGAAAAGACCCTCAACCACACACTTCCAGACTGGTTCCCCTGCGAATTTCCGCCTGAAATTCGACTCCTGCACTAAGACCTGTGCAGTTTCGGCGACCTTAAGGTCCAAAGCGAGGCGCAATTCGCATTGAAAACAAAGGACTTACCAGCCTAACCTCCCGTAAGTCAAATGTTTTCAATCACTTCCAGGACGTTAATGTGTGTTTTTTTTTGCGCGTCCGAGTAACGTTACTCCGCCCCCCAAACGCCATCCCAAGCCCCATCCCCAGTCCCATCCCAGGCTTTGGCCACGGTGAACTGTGGACCGGCAACTGTGCGTGGTGGGAGATGGCAGGAATGGAGCTATTGGAGCGGGCGGAGGCCTTTGCCGCGAAGCCGGTAGCGAACGTAAGAGGCTGCGGCCACCACGAGGATGGTGATCTCGACGAAGACTTTGCCGCCATCGGTGTAGTCCGGGTGGCCATTGATGAGGTTGGGGTCCGTCAGCAGGCTGTGAAGCAGCAGCAGCACGGCAGCCGGATAAACCAGATAGTGCAGGCCGCGCCACAGGCGGCGGGGCATGCGGTGGCGCAGCATGGACGTGCCGATCACCACAAGGAGCAGGTAGAGGGCGATGGCTCCCAGCACGTTGATGGTGGGCTGCAGGGGCGAGTGGATGGGCACCAGAAGGTCGAAGAGGCGGAAGTGCGGGCGGGCGGCCAGCAGCAGGACGGCCGGGTGCAGAAACAGCGTGACCAGAGACAGATAGGCGGTCCAGCGATGGAGCGCGAAGTGGTTCCAATGGCGGTGGGGCCAGTGCCGCATGGGACTGTAGCGCATGGAGATGAGCATGCCCAGCAGCAGGTTGACGGCAATGAGCCCGACGGCGGCCAGGCCGATGTAAGCGCTGAGATCGAGAATGGTGATTCCGAAGGGTAGGATCGGCGTGCCTCAGGGACGATTTCATCTGAATGATACGTGTTGAGGGATGAACACCCCATGACGATTCGGCGGGACTGATTGGCACTGGGATGTTGGCTGCATCCCGGGTCCGAAAATACGAACCCGGAGCACCCGCTAAGGGGAAACAGGCAGCCCCACTCAAGCCTTCGGCTTGAATTGGCCACCCGTCCGCCCGGGAGATGAAAGCGCCTACATGACTTCGGGGGCGTCGATGCCCAGCCAGGCGAGCGAGCGGATGAGTTCGCGCTGGGCGACGGCGGCGGTGGCGAGCAGGAGAGTCTTCTTGGCCGCGTCCTCTTCGGTGAGGATGTGGTGGCGGCGGTAGAAGTTGCTGAAGTCCTGCGCGAGTTGGAAGGCGTGCTTGGCGAGATAGGCCGGCTCGGCGGTCTGAATGCACTGCTCCAGCAGCAAAGCGGTTTTGCCGGCGCGGAGCCAGACGGCCCAGATGGCTTCGGCGTCTTCGCCGGAGAGGAAAGGCGCGATGCGGTCGGCGGGCAGAGCGGCGAGCGCGGAAAGGGCCTCGTCCGGAGTCATATCGGCCTTGCGGAAGATGCTGCGGGTGCGGACGGCGGCGTACTGGAGATAGGGGCCGGTCTCGCCCTCGAAGCTGAGCGCATCTTTGAAGTCGAAGGCGATGACGGTGTTGCGCGTGTACTTGAGCATGAAGTAGCGCAGCGCTCCAACGGCGATCTGGCGGGCGGTCTGCGCCTGCTCCTCTTCGGGCAGTTCGGGATGGCGGCTGGCAACCTCAGATTGGGTGGCGTCGATGAGCTTGTCGATGAGGTCGTCGGCCTTGACGCCGAAGCCCTTGCGGCCGGAGACCTCGATGTAGGGCCGGGTGAGGTCTTCTTCGGGCACCTGGTAGCCGAGGTCGAGAGCGCAGCGCGGGGTGAGGGCGACCATCTCATAGGAGAAATGGGTGTAGCGGGCGGCCTGCTCGGTGTAGCCCATGCCGCGCAGGGCCTCAATGACGTTGGCCTGCGGGTCCGACTGGCGGGCGTCGATGACGTTGTAGATGGCCTCCGCTTTGCCGAATCGCGGGCGGAACTCACTGCTTTCAACGGCAGATATCCAGCATTCCCGCCCGTCCTCGAATTTTGTAGACGGAGGATATTGGAAGAACTTCTTATACTTAAAGTCCTTTTCTAGAAGCCCGAACTTCCAGAGGTGGTAGGCAATATCTTTGCCCACGTAGGTGACGGTGCCGTTGGAGCGCACGATGACCTTGGCGTCTTCATCGGGTGCTGCTGATTCGGTAGCCGGGGATGTATCGTCCGTTGCGCGAAGCGGTTCGCCCGTACGGCTAGTACCCGGGCGGGTCATGACCCAGCAGCCCTTGTTTTTGCCCTCGGTCTCGAAGTAGAGAACGCCTTTGGCCTTCATCAGTTCGAAAGCCTCCTCCCAGAAGTGGAGGTGGAGGATTTCGCTCTCGCGGGGCAGAAAGTCGTACTCGATGCCGAGGCGCAGCATGGTTTCGAGATGACGGCGCAGGACGGCGGTGGCGATGAGGTCGCCGATGGCCGCGGAGTCGTTGCCGCCGTGCTCGATGGCGTGGAGGGTGTCGAGGCGGAGCTGCCTGCGAGCGGTTTTCTGTTCGGGGTCGGCCTCGTACCACTGCGAGACGCGGGCGTAGAGGTCCCAGCAGTAGAAGTCGATGCGCTGGCCTTCGGCGGCGAGGCGCTGCATGAGCGACTGGACGGCGGCGAGATTGAGGCCCTCAAGATGCTGGAGGGCAACGACGATGTCCGCCACCTGAACGCCGGTGTTGTCGATGTAGTTCTGCACACCCACTAAAAAGCCTTGGGCTTCTAGCAGCCGGACAAAGGTATCCCCGAGGATCGCATTGCGAAGATGTCCAACATGGGCCGCCTTATTCGGATTAATGCTGGTGTGCTCGACCAAAATGTAAGCCAGACCTTGCTTCCAATACATTCTTCTCTTCACGAAATCGCGAACGAATGCGGCGCGGTCGAGGCGGGCGTTGATGTATCCGGCCCCGGCGACCTCAAACGCAGCGAAGCCGGGGATGGGGTGGACGGCGAGGGCGGCGACAATCTCCTCGGCGATTTTGCGGGGCGCTTTGCGCAGGGCGCGGGCCAGCTCGAAGGCGAGCGGCAGGGCGTAATCGCCGAACTTGCTCTCAGGGGGCTGCTCGACCTTCAGGATGGCGGCGAAGGTGGAGGGGTCGAGTTGCGGGTAGAGTTCGAGCAGCCGGGCGTGAAGGCGCTCGCGCAGAAGGCTTTGCTGGGTCAGATACACAGGTCGGTCACCGGGGATGTTGCTGGATTTTTTCTCTGATTTCTCTGTGATTTTATCGTTTCCCTGCTCTCAAGGGCGATGGGGGACATGCAGGATGCGGAAGTGCGTCGCTCAGCAGCGGAAGCCCTGAAGATCGAGAGTGGAGAATCCCAGGTCTGGAAACACGGACCCGGGGCACCCGATGCTCGTGGAGGGAATGCCTTAAGATAGAGTGAGTTTCTCTCGATCGCGGGCCTGGCTCGCAAGCGCTTTCCTCATGCCTGAATCCAAGAAGTTTTACCTCACGACTCCGATTTATTACGTCAACGCGCGTCCGCACATCGGCACCTCGTACACGACGCTGGTCGCCGACACGATTGCGCGGCGCAAGCGCGCCCTGGGCATCGAAACCTGGTTCTTGACCGGCACCGATGAGCATGGGCAGAAGATTGAGCGCTCGGCAGAGAAGGCCGGCTGCTCTCCGCAGGAGTTTACCGACGAGGTATCGGCGCAGTTTCGCGGGCTGTGGGACCGTATGGGCCTCGAATATGACGACTACATTCGCACGACCGAGCCGCGGCACAAGCGCGGCGTGCAGAAGCTGTTTGCGCTGCTGAAGGAGCGCGGGTACATCTACAAGGGCACCTACACAGGGCAGTATTGCGTGTCAGACGAGGCCTATGTGGACGGGCCGCCGGGGATTGCCTGCCCCGACTGCGGACGCATCACCGAAACGGTGAGCGAGGAGAACTACTTCTTCAAGCTGTCAGCCTTTGAGCGCACGCTGCTGGAGTATTACGAGGCGCATCCGGAGTTCATTCAGCCGGAGACACGGCGCAACGAGGTGCTGTCGTTTGTGCGCAGCGGCCTCAAAGACCTCTCCATCAGCCGCACGAGCTTCAACTGGGGCATTCCGGTGCCGGGCGATGAGAAGCACGTGATTTACGTGTGGATGGACGCGCTGGCCAACTACATCACTTCGCTCGGGTGGGAGAGCGAGGATGCGGCGGCGCGGGCGCGGTTTGCGAAGTTCTGGCCGGCGGACCTGCACATTATCGGCAAGGAGATCAGCCGCTTTCATTGCGTGTACTGGCCGGCGTTTCTGATGGCCGCCGGGCTGCCCTTACCGAAGAGCATTGTGGCGCATGGATGGCTGCTGTTTGAGCAGAACAAGATGTCAAAATCGCGCGGGAACATTGTGCGCGCGGAGACGATTCTGGATGTGTTCGGCGCGATGAAGCCTGATCTGCCGAAGGCCGGGCAGGACCGGTTTGGCGCGGACGTGCTGCGGTATTTTCTGCTCAGGGAAGTGGTCTTCGGGCAGGACGGGAGCTTTTCCTTCGATGCTTTAGTCCAGCGGTACAACGCCGATCTGGCGAATGGCTATGGGAACCTGGTGAGCCGCACGCTATCGATGATTCAGAAGTACTTCGACGGGGTGGTGCCGGCGAACGACGGAGCTTCGGCAGAGATTGGCGAGGCCGCGGCGCGGACGTTGACCGCCTTTGACGAGCACATGGCAGGGCTGGATTTCTCCCGCGCGCTCGAAACCGTCTGGACTCTGGTGGGCGCGGTGGATGGCTACCTGACGGCGCAGGCTCCGTGGAAGCAGAAGGAAGGCGTCACCGATGACGCGCAGGCGGCGTTGCGGGCACGCTCACTGTACACAGCAGCGGAGGCGATTCGCGTGATCACGACGCTGGTGTATCCGGTGATGCCGTGGGCGGCGGCGCAGGTTTGGGCGCAGCTTGGGCTGGGCGACATTGAGGCTGCGGCCAAGCGCGGCGAACTGAAGAATTTAGCGTGGGGCGGTCTACAGCCGGGCACGAAGCTCGGCGTGCTGGGACCGGTCTTTCCGCGCGCGGAAAAGGAAGCGGTGGCAAGAATGCAGGAAATGGAAGCGAACAACGTGGTGAAAGCTGAGACGGAGAAGGAAACGGAACGCGGAGAAAGCACGAACGGGGCAGAAACGACCCCACTCCAGCCAACAGCCGGCTTGAATGGGCCACCCGCATCCCAGCCTCTTGCAACGCAAAAGCTTGAGACACCCGCAGTCTCAGCGGCTGGTGCGGCGGCTCCAGTGGCGCACTCCTCGAAGCTGCGCGCGGCGATGGATGGGCTTGCCGTGGCGCTGGCGGAGACCACCAGCGAGGCCTCGGCGGCGGCGGCCTTTGAGACGGCGATTGCCGGCATGGTGCAGGAGCTGGTGGCTAAAAAGCCGGCCGCCGCACCCACTGCCAAGCCTGCGCCGGAGCTGCCCGAGGGCAAGATCAGCATCGACGACTTCCTGAAGGTCGAGCTGCGCGTCGCACAGGTGAAGGTGGCCGAGCGCGTTCCCAAGGCCGACAAACTGCTGCGACTGGAAGTGGACCTGGGCGGGGAGACGCGGCAGATTCTGGCCGGGATTGCCGAATCCTATGAACCCGAGCAGTTGATTGGGCGTCAGATCGTGATCGTGGCCAATCTGGCTCCGCGCAAGATGCGCGGGCTGGAGTCGAACGGCATGCTGCTGGCGGCCTCGGTCGAGGGCGGCAAGGCTGTGCTGGCAGGCTTTCATGAGCCGATTGAGAACGGGGCAAAGCTCAAGTAGGACTCACCGTCCAGGCGCACGCGCCTTCGGCGCAAGGCCCACATCTCCGAAGCGGGATGTGGGGTATCAGGGAGAGTTCTCAGTAGTCAGCCCCAGTGGTCAGAAACGGCGCCCGAGGGAAGCCTTCCAAACGCAGGACAGAGATTGCCGATGATTGATTCGCACGCACATCTGGATAGCGCACGGTACGACGACGACCGCGAGGCGATGCTCGCGCGGGCGTGGCAGGCGGGCGTGCGGGGGATTCTCTCCATCGGCATCGGCGACGGGCCCGAGACGATGCATCGCGCGGCCGAATTGAGCCGCGAGTATGCCGGAAAGCCGGGCCTGCCAAAGATATGGGCGAGCGCGGGGATTCATCCCCACGAAGCGCAGTATGCAACCGGCGAAGCGCTGGCCCGGCTGGATGAGTTGCTCGCCCGGCCCGAAGTGATTGCCTGCGGCGAGATTGGCCTGGACTACTACTATGACCATTCGCCGCGCGAGGTGCAGAAGGATGCGTTTTCGCGGCAGATGGCGCTGGCGGCGAAGCACAAGCGGCCCATCATCATTCACTGCCGCCCGTCAGACAACAGCACCAACGCGTGGGACGATACGCTGGCGCAACTGGAGGCGGAGTGGAAGCCGACCGGGCTGGGGGGCATTCTGCACTGCTTCACCGGCGAGTGGGAGCACGCCCGTCGGGCGATGGATATGGGCTTTCTGATTTCGTTTGCCGGCAACATCACTTTCCCCAAGGCGCAGGCGATTCGCGACGCGGCCCTGCAGGTGCCACTCGACCGCATGCTGATCGAGACGGATTGCCCGTTTCTGGCTCCGGTGCCGAACCGGGGCAAGCGCAATGAGCCGGCGTGGGTGAAAGAGGTGGCGGTGACGGTGGGCAGCCTCAGGCAAATCGCTCCGGAAGAGGCCGCTTTGCGCACCACCCAAAACTTTGGCGCGTTTTTCGGCACGGCAGTGAGCATCTGAAAGCCCGGCAGTATCCCGGACGGGGCTTTGTGCATTTAATCTATGGAAGAGATATTTCATTATGGCCAGCGATAATTCATTTGATATTGTGAGCAAGCTCGACCTGCAGGAATTGCGGAACGCCGTCGATCAGGCGATGAAAGAGATCAAGACGCGCTTTGATTTGAAGGATTCGAAGTCGGACATCTCGATCGAGGGCGAGGAAGCGGTGCAGCTTGCCTCGGCGGATGAGTACAAGCTGGAAGCGGTGAAAGAGATTCTGCAGCAGAAGATGGTCAAGCGCGGCATCTCGCTCAAGGCGCTCACCTGGGGCAAGCTGGAACCGGCCACGGGCTCAAGCGTGCGGCAGAAGGTGACGCTGCAGCAGGGCATTCCGACCGAGAAGGCCAAGGATATTGTGAAACTGATTAAAGACTCGAAGAAGAAGGCACAGGCATCCATACAAGGGGATACGGTGCGGGTTTCGAGCAAGGATCGCGATACTCTGCAGGAAGTGATTGCGCTGTTGAAGGGCCACGACTTCGGCATCGACATGCAGTTCACGAACTACCGGTCAAACTAGCAGCAAACGTATTTATTTAACGGAGCACGAGTGAGCACACCCACGATAGCCACGGCCAAAGAGATCTTCGACCTGCTGCACGACGATCTCCTCGAAATCGAACGCGAGTTCGAGACCGCTGCTGTCTCACGGGTGCAGGTGATCACCGAGATTGCCGAATACCTGCGCGAGGGCGGCGGCAAGCGAATCCGTCCGCTGCTGCTGTTGCTTTCCGCACGCAGCCAGAGCTACCGTGGCGCGGGCGCGACCCGTCTGGGCGCGGTGGTGGAGATGGTGCATACGGCCACCCTGGTGCACGACGACATCATCGATGCGGCGGATATGCGCCGGGGACGGCCCTCCCCCAACACCACGTGGGGCAACGCCAAGTGCGTGCTGGCCGGCGACTGGCTCTACATGCAGGCCTTTCGCGTGGCGCTCGATGAGCGCAACTTCAGGGTGCTGGACCTGCTGATCGGGCTGACGCAGCAGATGGTCGAAGGCGAGCTGATGCAGTTGGAGACGCTGGGCCGCCAGGTGAATTCACAGGAGTACTACGACCTGATCTACCGCAAGACGGCGTGCCTCTTCGAGGTGTCGATGCGGCTGGGCGCGGTGCTGGCCAAGGCGACCGACGCCGAGGAAGAGTGCATGGGCGAGTACGGGCGCAACCTGGGACTGGCGTTTCAGATTGTGGACGATGTGCTCGACCTGACAGCCACTGAAGAGGTGCTGGGCAAGCCGGTCGCGAGCGACCTGCGCGAGGGCAAGGCCACGATGGCCGTGATTCATGCGCTCGAAAACGGCGGCGCGGAAGAGCGCGCGGCCATTTTGACGGTGCTCGAAGACCAGAACTTTGAGCGTGTGAGCCATGACCAGATTCTGGCGGCGCTCAAGCGCAATGGCTCGGTGGAGTACGCCATGAACACCGCCTTTGAATATGCGGAAGCCGCGCGGCAGGCGCTGAGCTTTCTGCCTGAGTCCGACTACAAGCGCGCCCTGCTCTGGGTGCCGGACTATGTGGTGGCGCGCGAAAAGTAGCGCGCCTGCCCGACCGGCTGCTTACGGCGGAACTTCGCAGCCCTTCTCCGCGTAACGATCAGAAGCCCATTCTTCCGGGGCACAATCTCACAGTATGATCGGCATACTACGCTGCACGGCAGAGTCTTGATGAGCATGACTTCCCTATTTTTTGCACGGAGTGCCCCGGCTCGATGAAGCAGTTTGGCGCGTTCCGGCTCGACGCCGAAAATCAGTGCCTGTGGCGCGGCTCGAAGCGCATTGCCGTGCGGCCGCGGCCGTTTGCGGTGCTCGAATATCTGGTGGAGCATCCCGGGCGGCTGATTTCGCATGACGAGATTCTGGATGCGCTGTGGCCCGAGACTTTTGTGCAGCCGCAGATTCTGCGCACTTACATGCTCGACCTGCGCAAGGTGCTGGGCGATGACGCGGCGGAGCCGAAGTACATTGAAACGCTGCCGAAACGCGGGTATCAATTTGTCGCAGCGGTGAGCACGTATTCGCCGTCTGCCGTGAAAGCGGCGGACTCGGCTGCAGAAACCGGTGCATCTCTTTCGAGTGCCGCTCTGGCTGGCCGCGAAGCGGAGCTGGCCCGGCTGCGGGCAGAGTTTCGCAGCGCGAGCGGCGGTCAGCGGCGCGTGGTGTGGGTGACCGGGGAAACGGGCATCGGCAAGACCACGCTGGTCGATGCGTTTTTGAGCGAACTGGAAGCATCTGGAAGCACGACGGTGGCGCGGGGGCAGTGCGTGGAAGGGCTGGCGGCGCGGGAAGCCTACTATCCGGTGACGGAGGCCTTGCGGGAACTCTGCGCCTCAGCGCAGGCAGCTTGCGCGGCGCTGGCCCGGCTGGCGCCCGTGTGGCTGTCAGCGCTGGGGCGCGGCGATGCCGGGGAGCGCATGGTGGCTCCGCAGGAGCGGTTGCCGGGCAATGTGATGGCCGCACTGGAGGCAATCGCGGCGGAGATTCCGCTGGTGCTGGTTTTTGAAGATGTACAGTGGGCCGATGCTTTTACGCTCGATCTGCTGTCGGCGCTCGCGCGGCGGCGGGGGCCAGCCAGGCTGCTGATTGTGGCCACTGTGCGCACGCAGGGCGACGCGGCGCAGAGCCAGCAGCGGCTGATGCAGGATCTGGTGACGCGGCAGCTCAGCAGCGAGCTTTGCCTGCAGCCGCTTACCCTGCGCGCGATGCAGGGACTGCTGGCGGCGAAGCTTGGGCAGAACGAACTGCCGGCGGGGCTGGCCGGCTTTGTACACCGGCACTCGGAGGGGAATCCTCTGTTTGCCGTGGCTCTGCTGGAACACCTGACGGCGCAGCGAATTCTGGGGCAGGAGGGCGAAACCGGGGCATGGAAGCAGCGTGCCGCCTTTGAGACAGTGGAGCCGCGCGTGCCGGCGGGGCTGGCCCAGATGATTGCGCTGGAGATGGAGCAACTGAGCGCCGAGGAACAGACGCTGCTGGAGGCCGGCAGCCTGATGGGGGTTGCGTTTCCGGCATGGGCGGTGGCGGCGGCGCTCGAAAGAGATGCGGCGGCAGCGGAAGAAGCCTGCGAAGATATGGCGCGGCGGGTGCACTTCATTCACCGGGGCGGTGTGGATGAGCTGCCGGATGGCTCGCGGTCGGCCTTTTTTGTATTTGTGCATGGGCTGTACCGCGAGGTGCTCTATGACCGCCAGGCGGCTGCCCGGCGGGGCCGGCGGCATGGACGCATCGCGCGGCGGCTGGGAGATCTGTTTGCCGGACGCGAGGCAGATGTGGCGCGGGAGATCGCCCTGCACTTTGAGGCCGCCGGAGAGTGGAGACCGGCCGTGGAAGCGCTGCTGGCCGCAGCCCGCCGGGCCGGGCAGAGGCATGCGCCGGACGAAGCCACGGAATTACGCCGGCAGGCACTGGAGCTCGCGAGCCACCTGCGCGAAGCCGAGCGGCAGACGCTGCTGGAGTCGCTGGGCGAACCGGCGCTGTGATAATCTCACCTGTCCGCTATGAGCACACCCCAACGCACTGCCCCGATTCGTGTCCTGGTCGCCAAGCCGGGCCTGGATGGCCATGACCGTGGAGCCAAAGTGATTGCCCGCGCCCTGCGCGATGCCGGGATGGAGGTCATCTACACCGGGCTGCGCCAGACGCCGGAGATGATTGTGAATGCCGCCGTGCAGGAAGACGTGGACTGCATCGGGCTGAGCATTCTGTCTGGCGCGCACAATGCGATTGTGCCGCGCGTGACGGCGCTGCTGGCCGAGCGCGAGGCCGGGGACATCCTGGTGGTGGTCGGCGGGACGATTCCCGAACAGGATGTGGAATTCCTGAAGTCGAAGGGCGTGGCAGCGATCTTTGGTCCGGGCACTCCGCTGGATACGACAGTGCAGTTTATTCGCGAGAACGTGAAGCCTCGCAGCCTGATGGCTTAGGGCTCGCATCACGATGGAACCATTGATGCCTTATTTCTTTGCTTGACATCATAATCGAAAAGCATCATCATCATGGCATGCGTACGACGCTTGCCTTGGATGATGATGTTTTTGAGGAAGTTCGCAGCTACGCCGAAGCTCGCGATCTTCCGTTGGGGCGCGCCGTCACAGAGCTTTTGCGCCGCGCGATGGTGCAACCGGCACCTACGCGCCGTGTGAATGGGCTTCTGGTTTTTGATCTGCCCGCAGATAGTTCACCCGTCACGGACGAGATGGTTCGCGATCTGGAATCTGAGATTTGAGCGTCACATTACTTGATGTCAACGTGCTGGTTGCTATGTTCTGGCCGTCACATGTTCATCATGTGCGAGCGCAACAATGGTTCAGCGAACACTCCAGGCATGGATGGGCGACCTGTCCGCTGACCCAGACAGGTTTTGTCCGCATCGTCTCGAATCCAGCTTTCTCCAAAAGCGCCGTTACCGCGCGGGACGCGATCCATGTACTCCAAGAGAATCTGAAGCATCGCAGCCATGTCTTCTGGGCAGATTCTGTGGGCGTGAACGAAGCCGCCTCATTCACTCATGACAGATTGATCGGCCACAAACAGGTCACAGACGCCTATCTGATTGGATTGGCCCACCACCATCAAGGCAGGCTGCTTACCTTCGACCGCGGCCTGGGCTCTCTGCTGCCTCCAGCATTACAAAAGCACTCCTGGATCGTCTGCCTTTCGTAGAAATCCGAATCTTACGAGAGTGCGGATTGAGGCACAACCTGCGTCATGGTGGCACGGATGGCCTGAGCATATTTCTCGGGCATGGGCTGCTTGCGCATGGCTGCGTCCACGACGACGTGGACGGTTTCGGCCTCGGCAAGCAACTCGCCGGATTCGGCGCGCAGAATGCGGTAGCCAAACTTGATGACATGCTGGCGCAGGCCGGTCACACGCGTCTCGATGCGGATAAGGTCGTCGTAGCGGGCAGGCGACTTGTAGCGGCAATTCGCCTCCACGACGGGGAGCATGCAGCCGTCTTCGGCCTCCATGGACTTGTAGTCGAAGCCGAGCTGGCGCAGAAACTCGACGCGGCCCAGCTCGCACCAGATGAGGTAATTGGCGTAGTAGACAACACCCATCTGATCGGTTTCCGCATAACGGACGCGCAGCGTTGTGGTGGAAGGGACGCTCATAAGACCAGTGTAACGGCGGGGATAGGCGCGCAACGGAATCAAAATCTGTAGCGAGAGAGGGGTTTTCTGCCGCGCAATGAAGGAGATAGCATCAGAAAGGTTGCCTGGGGCCATCCAGACTGATTCGGCATCCTAGAAGCTGTGCACGCAATTTCAGGAGCATCGAAAACAAAACTTATGAAACTATCCGGCCTTTTTCTCTGCGTTGTGATTGCATCGGTTTCGCTCTTCCCTCGCGCGGCTCTGGCGCAGAACCCGCAGGAGAGCCAGAAGCAGATCAACGATCTGGTGTGGACGGCCATCAAGACCGAACTGGCGGCCGACAAAAATGACCACTCCGTGTTCATTTATCGCGATCATGACGTCACGCCGCAGAAGAACAAGTACAGCATTGTGATTCAAACCACGTCGCATGGCTCGGTATCGCGCGTGACCAAGCTGAATGGCAATGCCATCCCCATCGCGCAGCAGCAGGCCAAGGTAAATACCTACGTCAACAGCCCGAGCCTGCAGGACAAAAAGCGCAAGGCCGACGAGCACGATGCCAAGCAGACCGAACAGATGCTGCGCATGCTGCCGAATGCCTTTATCTGGAAGATTGCCAGCGAGAATGACCAGGACATTACGCTGACCTACAAGCCGAATCCCAACTTCAATCCGCCAACGATGGAGTCGCGAGTATTTGCCGCGATGGCCGGCGAAATGGTGGTGGACCGGCACCAGTACCGCATCAAGACCTTCAAGGGCAAGCTGATTCACGCCGTGAATTTTGGCTGGGGCATCCTCGGGCACATGAACCAGGGCGGTACCTTTGACGTGGAGCGCAAGGAACTGCAGCCGCATGTGTGGGAGATCGTGGCGACGCACGTTCACATCAACGGGCACATTCTCTTCTTCAAGACGATCAGCCAGAACGAAGACGAGGTCGATACGGACTTCCAGCCGGCCCCTGAGAATCAGTCGCTGGAAGACGCGGCAAAGACTCTGATGCAGCAGCCGAACTGGCCGCAGAGCGAATAGGGTCTTCCTGCGGGTGATCTGTTTTTGCTTCATTTCCGGGTCAGCCCACGCATTGCGCCGCCCTGGCGCTGTGGGCTGACCCGCGTAGCAGGTAAAATCAGGGTATTTCCGAGTGAAATTTCCCCGGGCCGGCTGAGCCCGAAAAGGTAGACAACCCTGCATGCATCGTTGGTCCCGGCTGTTTGTTCCCACCCTGCGCGAAGCTCCCTCTGACGCTGAAGTTGCCAGCCACAAGTTTCTGCTGCGCTCCGGATACATCCGGCAGCTTGGAGCGGGCATTTATTCGTACCTGCTTTTCGGGCAACGCTCCATCAACAAGATCGTGGGCATTGTGCGCGAGGAGATGGACAAGATCGGGCAGGAGTTTCTGCTGCCGGCGATTCATCCCGCGGATTTGTGGCGCGAAAGCGGCCGCTGGACGGTGATGGGCGACAACATGTTCCGGCTGAAGGACCGCAAGGGCGCGGAGCTGTGCCTGGGCATGACGCATGAAGAGGTCATGACCGATATTGCCCGCAATGAGCTGCGCAGCTACAAGCAGTTGCCGCAGATCTGGTACCAGATTCAGAACAAGTTTCGCGATGAGCCGCGTCCGCGCTCGGGGCTGCTGCGCGTGCGCCAGTTCCTGATGAAGGACAGCTACTCGTTTGACCTGAATCAGGCCGGGCTCGACAAGAGCTATGACCTGCATGACGCCGCGTACCGCGCAATCTTTACGCGCTGCGGGTTGAATTTCGTCGTCGTCGAAGCCGACTCGGGCGCGATGGGCGGTTCGGGCTCGCAGGAGTTCATGGTGTACACCGATGCCGGTGAGGACCTGATTGCGAGCTGCGCCAAGTGCGGCTATGCGGCCAACATGGAGAAGGCGACGTCGAAGCTGGCTCCGGTCGAGGAACTAGCGGCGACGGGCGATGGCCAGCCGGAGCTGATCTCGACGCCGGGCCAGGCGGCGATTGCCGACATCTGCAAGTTTCTGGGCATGCAGCCGCACTCAGACATCAAGTGCGTGGCGTACATGGCCGAGGTTCCGAGCGAGGACGGCAAGACAAGCACATGGGAGCCAGTGGCGGCGTTTTTGCGTGGCGACCATTTTGTGAATGAGACCAAGCTGCTGGCAGTGGTGGGCGCGACGGAGCTGCGTCCGATGCAGGCCGAGGAGCTGGAAAAATGGATGCACGGCCCGGCGGGCTATCTGGGGCCGGTGGGGCTGACTCCGGCCAAGAAGCTGCGGGATGGCAGCCTGAATGTGGTTCTGGATCTTGGACTCGAAGGCCGCAGGAATCTGGTGGCGGGCGCGAACAAGCTCGACTATCACTATCGCAATGTGACGCCGGGGCGCGACTTTACGTGGACGGTCGCTGCCGATATTCGCAATGCGGCCGAGGGCGAGGGATGCCCGGTGTGCGGCGAGCCGCTGAAGGTGGCCAAGGCGGTGGAGATTGGGCACATCTTCAAGCTGGGCACCAAATACACCGAGAGCATGGGCGCGCGCGTGCTCGATGAAAACGGCAAGGAAGTGATGCCGGTCATGGGCTGCTATGGCATTGGCATCGAGCGCATTCTGACCGCCTCGATTGAGCAGAACAATGATGCGAACGGCTTCTGGCTGCCGCGCTCGATTGCTCCGTTTGATGTGGTGGTCACCATCACCAACATGGCCGATGAGACGCTGCGGCAGGCGGGCGAAGCGCTGGCCGCGCAACTGGAGGCCGCAGGCTATGACGTGCTGCTGGATGACCGCGAGGAGCGGGCCGGCGTAAAGTTCAAGGACGCCGACCTGGTGGGGATTCCCTACCGGTTCAACGTGGGCAAGAAGACCCTCGAAGGCAAGACGGAACTGGTGACGCGCGCGACGGCGAGCAGCCAGGATGTTGCGCTGGATGCGGCGGTGGAAGCGCTGAAGGCACTCACCGCCTGAGCGAATTTCCGCATCCCAACGTCGAAACAAGCAGAAAAGGCAGGGTATTGAATTGGCAGTCAAAGTAAAGGTGGCCGGGCGGCTCGGCAACGTGTTGAAGCACAAGTTTGTGACGATCGCGGTGCTGCTGCTGGCCAGCGTGGCCGTGGTATTTGCCGCCATCTTTGGCTTTTACTACTTCAAATACCAGAAGATCGTCGATGCGCGGCTGTCGAAGCCGCTGTTTGCCGACACGGCGAAGATTTATGCCGCGCCGTTTGAAGTGCGCCCCGGGCAGAAGATTGACGCGTCGTTTGTGGCGCACGAGTTGCAGCAGGCCGGTTACACGCGGACGGGACGCGACCCCGTCTCGCAGATGGGCACCTACTCGCTGGGCGCGGATTCGGTCATCGTGCATCCCGGCCCGAACTCTTATCACGCACCCGATAGCGCGACGATCAGCTTTGCCGGTGGGGTGGTCTCGCAGATCAGTGGACAGAATGGCGAGCAGCTTGCCGCCTATCAACTGGAGCCGCTGCTGATCACCGGCCTCTCGGACGCGCACCGCGTCAAGCGCCGGCTGGTGACCTATGATGAGCTGCCGAAGTACCTCGTCCCGGCCGTCACCGCGATTGAAGACCGCCGCTTCTTTCAGCACGGGGGCCTCTCTTACACGGGCATTGCCCGCTCCTTTGTGAATGACTACCTGCTGCCCGGGCACAAGATGTATGAAGGCGCTTCCACCATCGACATGCAGGTGGCGAAGATGTTCTTTCTGACTCCGGACCGCACCTGGCGCCGCAAGTTTTTGCAGGTGGTGGTCACGATGGAGCTGGAGAACAAGCTGGACAAGAAGCAGATCTTCCAGCTCTATGCGAACGAGGTGCCCCTAGGACAGCGAGGCAGCTTCTCGATCAACGGTTTTGGAGAGGCCGCGCAGGCTTTCTTTGGCAAGAACGTGGGTCAGTTGAACCTGGACGAGTGCGCGCTGCTGGCGGGCCTGATTCAGAGCCCGAGCTGGCTGAATCCGATGCGGCATCCGCATCGGGCGACCGTGCGCCGCAATGAAGTGCTGGACGCAATGGTGGAGACCGGCGCCATCACTCAAGATCAGGCCGCGGCGGCCAAGGCGGAACCAATTCACCTGATTCCCAGCGCGGTCGATGCCGGAGAGGCACCGTATTTTGTGGACCTGGTGCGCGACCAGCTCTCGCAGCGGCTGGGCAATGACGCCTACAACGATCAGGGACTGCGCATCTACACCTCGCTCGACCCGCAACTGCAGCAGGCGGCGACCGAGGCCGTCACCGAAGGCATGCAGCATGTGGACGATGTGGTGCGCAAGCAGCATGAGCGCGCGGTGCGCTATGAGGAGCGGCACCACCTGAAGGTGAAGCCGCTGGTGCTGCCGCAGGTGGCGCTGGTGGCGCTCGATCCACACACGGGGCAGGTGCTGGCGCTGGTGGGCGGCAAGAACTACGAGTACAGCCAGTTGAATCACGCAATGGCGCACCGGCCGACGGGGTCCACCTTCAAGCCGATCGTCTACGCATCGGCCTTCAATACGTCGCTGGCCGGGACTCCGCTGACCAACTTCAACGGCACCAGCGCCGTGTTTTCGCCGGTCACGATGCTGAATGATGAGCCGACGACCTTCACGACTGCCGACGGCAAGACGTATTCGCCTCATGACTTTGAGAACAAGTATTTTGGCGAAGTGACGGCGCGCTTCACGCTGATGGAGTCGCTGAACAACGCGACCATTCAGCTTGCGCAGATGGTGGGGCTGAACAACATCATTGCGCTGGCGCACCAGGCAGGGCTGACGGCCTTCCAGCCGACGCTCTCGGCCGCCATCGGTACCTATGAAGCGACGCCGCTGCAACTGGCCGGCGCCTACACGATGTTTGACAACAACGGCATCTGGGAGCAGCCCTGGATGCTGGCCTCGGTGCGCACCTCGAACGGCAATGTGATTGCCGACTACAGCAACCAGAGCAAGCCGCTGCTCGATCCGCGCGTGGCGTTTTTGACGACGGCGCTGATGGAAGCCGTAATCAACCACGGCACGGGCGCGGGCGCGCGCAGCCAGTATGGCTTCACTGCCCCGGCGGCGGGCAAGACAGGCACGGAGAATGACTCCTGGTTTGCGGGCTTCACGAGCAACCTGCTGTGCGTGGTGTGGGTGGGCAATGACGACTACTCGGTGCTGCATATGGAGGGCGCGACCGCCGCGCTGCCGATCTGGTCCGAGTTCATGAAGAAGGCCGTCACGCTGCCGCAGTACTCCGACGTGAAGGACTTCACGCCGCCGCAGGGCGTGGTGGAGGAGACGCTCGACAAGGCGACGAACCTGGTGGCCGACTCCAGTTGCCCGGAGGATTACACGGCGTGGTTTCTGGACGGCACGCAGCCGACCGACACCTGCGACCATGTGAACGGCAACCAGCGGAACATCTTCCAGCGCATCTTCGGGATCGGGCAGAAGCCGGCCCAGCCGCAGCCGCAGAACGGGCAGCCCACGCAGCCACAGACTCCGCAGGCGGTGACGGTACCGACACCGCAGGCCACCCCGCAGCCGCAGCAAACGGAACAGCAGCCGCAGCAGGAGCCGAAGAAGAAAAAGAAACGGGGCTTCTGGTCGCGCCTCTTCGGATCGCACAACAATAACAACAATCCGCAGCAGAAGCCGCAGAACAACAGCAATCAGGATCAGCCGCAGGATTAGGCTCCCGGCCTGGGAAAACAGGCCGGGGAGAGGCAACTCAATCCCTGCGGATGAAGCGCTGGAAGTCGAGTGTGCGATAGAAGCGGAAGCCCAGACGCTCGTAAAGCGCGCGGGCGCGAGCGTTGGCAGCGGCCAGATGCAGAAACGACTGGCGGCCCTCAGCGCGATGCTCGTGTAGAAGCCGGGCGATGATGGCGGCGGCGTATCCGCGGCCAGTGTGGGCCGGATGGGTGCAGACGGCGCTGATCTCCACATAAGGCCCGAAGGCCAGCCGCTCTCCGCCCATCGACACCAGTTCCCCGCCCTGCCAGACGCCATAATAGGCGCCCAGCTCAAGGGTGCGGCGGAAGAAATATCCGGGAAAAGCCACCGCAATCAGCGCCAGCATGGCTGGAACATCTTCGACCGAGAGGGGCGCGATGGAAATGCCGGGATCGAGTGACGGCAACGGAGCTTGAGCCGGAAGGATCATCTGCAAACCGCCGAAGCTGTACTCGTGCACGAGACCGGGGACGGTCGCGGGCGGCGTGTATGCGCCGGAGTCTTCTGTAGACTCGCGACTCGGAGTGGTACTGAAAAGATAGACCGATTCTCCGGGATCGAGCAGTGCGTGCAGATCTCGCATGGCTTGGGACGTGTTGTCGCGAACGGCAGCAAAGCGCAGCACCTCCGGCGGGTAGCGCAGAGCGCCGCCATGGCCGGGACGGCGGATGGCCAGAGCTGCATGATGCGTTTGAAGCGAGTGCCAGATGGGATTGAGAAAAGCGAACCCGGGCTCGGCAGCGCGGGAAAGATCGGGCTCGGAAGTCATGAGATTTTTCTCTCCAAAGAGCCAGCGCAACGCGACGGATGGCCACCTTTCAGGCTAATGCATGGACGGAAGGAACACGCATGGGAGCCGCCGGAGAGAAAAAAGCGCGGAGAGCGCGAGAGCTCCCCGCGTGCGGAGGGCCAAAGCTAAAAGCGGTAGGCGAAGCCGAGCGACAGAATGGGGTAGAAGCGCGCGTAGTTCGCGTTGTTCTGGATTTTCGTCTTTTCGGCGGCGACGTCGGACTGAAAGGTGGGGTCAGACTGGACGGGCCGGCAGCCCAACTGCTGCGCATCGCACACCGAGCCGCCGAAGTTGAGGCCGACCTTGGGATCTCCGATGTAGGCGAAGCCCATTTCAAAGGGAATGATGAAATGGCCGGGCTTGCGCGGAATCAGATTGCCCCATCCGAAGGTGAGCATGGGAGCGGCATGCGCGAGGTCAATGCGGGCACTTCCGCCAACGGGATCGGCGAGGTCGCTGACATAGTCATTGCCGTTGATGGTAAAGCTGGTGCCGCCGGGGACCGAGCCGTTGGCGATGATGCGGTTGCCGCTGTAGACCAGCGCGCCGGGGCTGACGTGAAAGCTGCGTCCCCAGGGAAACCAGTCGATGCTGGCCTGGGCCGAAGAGAAGTTGAGCGCGGCGGCGTAATGAATGCCATTGGTGGTGAGGTGGTCAGTGTACTGAAAGAAATTGCCGCCCACGCGCAGATTGAAATGCCCGCTGAGCGGAGTCGCGACTTCAACGCCTGCGCCGAGCGTGCTGAACTTGACGCCCACGGCGAGTTGCGAAAAGGGGCGAACGCTTTCGGCGGCCGGAGCGACGGGATAGCGGTGCGTCCCGGGTGCGGCGAGGGCACGGAAGGCCCAGGGAGCGGCAGCGGGTTGAGCCCAGGCCGGAATGGCGGCCAAAGATAGGGCGAGCAGCAGAGACACTCCGAGCGCAACGGCGGAGCGCCGCAGAGAAGACAACATGAGAACTCCTGTGGTGAAGGTTAGGGGAGGTTGGGAGTTTCACCCGCACGGCTTGCGGCGCGAGCAGGACGAGGGCGCTCGATCCGCACTCTCATTTGCAATGAGCGTAAGAGAAGAGCGGGGCGGGAACGATCCCCCATCCGTGTGCTTCGGCTGCCACGGACGGGGGAAGGTTTGAGAGCAACACTCTCAGGCCTGGGCAGTTTCGAGCTTGCCGCGCAGACCTTCGGCCAGTTGCACGACCTGCGCGACCTTTTCGCGGGCGGCGGGGGCAAGGCCCTCGACGCTGAGCGCGAGCTGCGACTGCAGCAACAGCGCGGTAACGGCGTTTTTGATTTCGGTATCGACGGCGGCAGCCGCGGCGCGGAGCGAGAGCGACATCTCCTGCTCGCGGCGGACCAGAGCGGCGCGCACCTCGCGGACGATGCGGGCCGGGCTCGACAAGGCGAGGTTCACCTGCACGGGGATGGCAAGACCGGCCTGCTTCCAGAGCAGTTCGGCGCCCTCGACGTCGGCCTCGACCATAGCCTGATCGAGCAGCAGCACGGCGTACTCGCGGCGGGTCAATGCCTGCAGGGCTGCGCGGCGCGAGGAGGCCACTTCGGCTTCGACGCCCAGCCGCTCGCGCAGTTCAGTGAGGCAGGGCTCCAGTGCTTCGGCGGAAGTCATGATCAATGCGGCGAGACTCATGCGAGGCCTCCCTTCCCTTCTTCGGCGACACCGTACTCCTTGAGCTTGCGGTAGAGCGTGGTCTTGCCGATGTCGAGCAGCCGCGCGGCGAGCAGCTTGTCTCCCTTGACCTGAGCGAGCGTGGAGAGAATGGCGCGCTTTTCAATCTCGGCGAGCGAGAGCACTTCGGCCTCGGCCTCGGGCAGTTCGGCGCGGGTGCGAGGGCGCTTGCGCTGCATAGCCGCGTGTTGCAGGTAGAAGTCCTTGACGGGACTGGTGAGGTCGCCGGCCTGCACCTGCTCGCCGGAGCAGAAGGAGCAGGCGCGGTCGAGGGCGTTCGAGAGCTCGCGCACATTGCCGGGCCAGGGGTATTCGCTGATCATGGCCAGGGCCTCGGCGCTCAGGCGGAACTTCTTGCCGTATTCGCGGCCGATACGGTCGAGAAAGTGAGCGGCGAGCAGCGGGATATCTTCGCGGCGCTCGCGCAGGGGCGGCAGCACCAGCTTGACCACGTTGAGGCGGTAATAGAGGTCGCGGCGGAAGCGGCCCTGCTCGACCATCTCCGCCAGGTTGCGGTTGGTGGCGGCCAGAATGCGGACGTTGATTTTGACGCGATGCGTGGCGCCGACCGGGCGCACCTCTTTCTCCTGAAGGGCGCGCAGCAGCTTGGCCTGCAGGTCGAGCGGCATCTCGCCGATTTCATCGAGGAAGACGGTGCCGCCCTCGGCGGCCACCAGCAGGCCGTCGCGGGCGCGAGTGGCTCCGGTGAAAGCGCCCTTCACGTGCCCGAAGAGCTCGCTTTCCATCAGAGTGGGCACGATGGAGCTGCAATCGACGGGAAGAAAGGGCTTGCTGGCATAGTGACCGTGGACGTGGATGGCGCGCGCCACCAGCTCCTTGCCGGTGCCGCTCTCGCCGAGGATCAGGACCGGGTGCGTGGTCTGCGCCACCTTGGAGAGAATGCGGTAGAGCTTCTCCATCTCGGGACTTTGGCCGACGATGTTGCCGAAGCCCCCTTGCAGGCGCAGCTTCTCGCGCAATCCGCGGCTGGCCGTATCCATGGTGCGATGACGGGCGAGGCGGTCGAGCACGGAGGTGAGCTCTTCGAGGGAAAATGGCTTGATGAGGTAGTCGTGCGCGCCCGCCCGCATGGCCTCGACAGCCGCCGAGACGCTGGAGACCGCAGCCATGACGACGATGGCCGTCTCAGGATGCAGGGCGCGAAGACGGTCGAGCAGCTCAAAGCCCGGCCCCATGGCTGCGCGCTGATCGACCAGCACGATATCGACGCCATTGCTTTCGAGCAAGCCGCGAGCGGCCTGCAGGTGCTCGACGCCATGGGCGGCGAAGCCGTGGCTTTGCGCGATCTCACAGCAGGAGGCTCGCACCATGGGGTCTTCTTCGACGACCAGAACATGCAGCCGGGCGATGGACGCTCCCGGTAAGGGTAGGTGTTGGATTGCATCCGCCATAAGATTTGTTTCCCATCCTCGCATCATGCACGGCCACCTTTCACGGGGATTCGCCCGGAAGAGGCCGGGGAATCGGTTACGTTCGTAAGCGGCAGCTCCATCTCAAAGCGTGCGCCGCGCGTGCTGCGCACGAGTTTGAGGACGCCGCCGCAGGACTCGACCAGATCGCGGGCGATGGCAAGGCCAAGGCCACGCCGGAGCTCGGACCCGGCCTCCGGCTGGTGGCCGGCACCGACCGAGGAAGCGCGGCGGCGGGTGCTCTGCGAGCTGTCCGCCTCGGGATTGCGGGTGCTGAAGCCTGGCTCAAAGATGCGAGTGGCGAGGCTCGACGGGATGCCGGGGCCGTCGTCCTGCACGGTGATCATCACCGAGTCTGCGGTGCGCAGCGGCAGGCCGGCCGCTCCGGCGGCAAAGCTTTGGCCCCCGGCCATCTGCGCGGCGATGCGGATGCGGCCGCCCTCGGGCATGGCCTCGCTGGCGTTGCGCACCAGGTTGACCAGCACGCGTTCGAGATCGGCGGCGGGCATGGCCAGACGGCCCCAGCAGGGCGCGCAGGCGATCTGCAGATGCACGCGCGGACCGGCGACAGCGGCGAGCAGGCGCTCCATGCGGGTGAGCACGGTGGCGACGCGGCTGCGGCCGGGCTCGAGCCGCTGGGCCGCAGCCGGTGGAAGCGCTGTGTCGGCTCCGATTTCCCGCTCCGCGAGCCGGCCCATCTGCCGCAGCAGGCCGATGCTGGCATCGGCCACGGAGCGAATTTCCCCGGCCAGATAGGCGTGCTCGGGGACCAGCACCCCGGGTTGGGCCAGGACTTCGGCGCAGAGTTCGAGCGAAGCCATCACGTTGCGCAGGTCGTGCGCCAATCCACTGAAGTCGGCCGCCAGCCGGGGCGCCCAGCGCGCCGGTCTGGCGGGAAAAGTAAGAATGCCCCCCATGATTCCCTCCTTGTTCTTCGGATAAGGTTCCTGTTTGGCAACTGTTAGTGCAGATGGAGTGCCAAATATGGACGCGAATTGCAAATGAAAGAAAATAAAAGACTTGCTCTCGAACGGAAGATGATCCGGCGAGGCAGCTGAAGCGGGCTTCGGGTTCCACAATGGGAAATTTCAGCGCCAGTGTGCCGCAACTTGCTGAAAGCATAGGGTGTTGTCAGAATTTCCCGATCTGGAACGCGGTGCGGCTTTCCCGATTTGGGCTGGGCACGGAGGAACTGCGCTCCTGTGCGGGGAGCGGGATGTGGAAAAGCTGCGGGATACGGCTCGCTTTCCTCCACAAGCCCGGCCCCGTAGGATGAAAGCCATGACAGAGAAAGAGTTTTTTCGTGCTTCGGGACGGCGTCCGGATGAGATGCGCCCGGTGAAACTGACCGCTGGCTACACGTCGATGCCGGAGGGTTCGGTGCTGATTGAGGTGGGCCATACCCGCGTGCTGTGCGCGGCCACCGTGGAGCAGGGCGTGCCGGGCTGGATGCGCAACAGCGGACGCGGCTGGGTGACGGCCGAATATGGCATGCTGCCGAGGGCCACGCTGACGCGCACGGCGCGCGAGTCAGAGCGCGGCAAGGTGGGCGGGCGGACGCATGAGATTCAGCGGCTGATTGGCCGCTCGTTGCGCGCGGTGGTGGACATGCAGGCGCTGGGCGAGCGCACGGTGATTCTGGACTGCGATGTGCTGCAGGCCGACGGCGGGACGCGCACGGCGGCGATCACGGGAGCCTGCACGGCGCTGGCGATTGCCTGCCAGCGGCTGGTGAAGGCCGGGACGCTGAAGGCTTCTCCGCTCAGGCAACTGGTGGCCGCGACGAGCGTGGGCATTGTGGAAGGCACGACGCTGCTGGACCTGGCCTATGAAGAGGATTCGCAGGCCGAGGTGGACATGAACCTGGTGATGACCGAAGACGGCGGCCTGGTGGAAGTGCAGGCGACGGCCGAGCGGCAGGCGTTTCCGCGCGCGCGCATGATGGAGATGATGGATTATGCGGAGAAGGGCATTCGCGAGCTGCTGGCGCTGCAGCGGGCGGCGATGGAGAGCGCAGGATAGGCGCGGCAGGCGCATTTCCTCTGTGGCGGCGGTCACGGCGCGCCGCGCAGAGGGCTGAGATGCTCTAAAATTGGCGAAACGTCTTCAAGAGGTCTTTCCCGGCAGCGAACGGCTGCGGGATGCCGCGGACGGCGGTTGTTCCACTTTTGCAGGAAATCGATCAGGAGGATTTACCCCATGTCTATGAAGTTGACGCCCGGCAAACTGGCCGGACTGAAATCAGTTTCGACGCCGAAGGGCGTGATTGCCGCCGCCGCGATGGATCAGCGCGGTTCACTCAAGAAGTCGCTCGCCAAGGAAAAGGGCGTGGCCGATCTGCCCGACGAGGCTTTGATTGAGTTCAAGGAACTCGTCACCGACGTGCTGACGCAGCATGCCTCGGCGATTCTGCTGGACCCGGAGTTTGGCCTGCCTGCCTCAAAGAAGCGCCACGGCAAGGGCCTGCTGCTGGCCTATGAGAAGACGGGCTATGACGCTGCCCTGCCGGGCCGCCTGCCCGATCTGCTCGACGTGTGGAGCGTGCGCCGCCTGAAGGAAGCGGGCGCGGACTGCATCAAGATTCTGCTCTACTACACGCCCTATGAGAAGACCGCCATCAACGACCACAAGCATGCCTGGGTGGAGCGCATTGGCGATGAGTGCCGCGCCCATGACATCCCGTTCTTCCTGGAGACGGTGGGCTATGCGGTGCATGGCGAAGACGAAAAGGGCCTCGAGTACGCCAAGCGCAAGCCCGATGTGGTGACCGGCTCGATGGAAGAGTTTGGCAAGGAGCGCTACGGCGTGGACGTGCTGAAGGTGGAAGTGCCGATCCAGATGGAGTTTGTGGAAGGCACGAAGGCCTTCAAGGGCACCAAAGCGTATACCCGCGCCGAGGCTCTGGAGCACTTCCGCACATCGGCCTCTTCGACGCACAAGCCGTTCATCTATCTGTCGGCGGGTGTTTCAAACCCGGTCTTCATTGAAACGCTGGAGCTGGCGGCGGAGTCGGGCACGAGCTTCAACGGCGTGCTGTGCGGCCGCGCCACCTGGAAGGACGGCATTGCCGTCTATGCCAAGCAGGGCGCCAAGGCCTTTGAAGAGTGGCTGCTCTCGACCGGCGTGGAAAACATCAACAACGTGAACAAGGCCCTCGAAGCCGCGCACTCGTGGCACGACAAGGTCGATGTGAACGGCTAGTTCCGTTTGCAGGAAGACAGGAAAGCGCCGCAGCGATGCGGCGCTTTTTGCTGCGCGCAAACAGTTCGCAGACTTTGCGGAGGAATAGCCGCAGCTTCGTGCCGGCCGGTGGTTTGGCCTACGCGCCCGGCATCACTGGCAGTTCGAGATGAGAGGCGGCGTAGATGTGAATGGTGGCGCGCTGGTAGTCCTTTGGTTTGGCCTTCATGATGTTGGGCACAAATGTCTGCGGGTTGCGGTCGTAGAGCGGGAACCATGAGCTTTGCACTTCCACCAGAATGCGATGGCCGGGGAGGAAGACGTGATCGACACCGCGCAGGCTGAAGTGATAGCGCTCCGTCTGGTTGGGCGGCGTGGGGCGCGGGTGCTCAAAGCTGGTGCGGTAACGGCCGCGGAAGATTTGCCCGGCGATCATCAACTGGTAGCCGGCCAGATGCGTGTCCTCATTGGGTGAGGTGGGCGGCGCACCGGCGTTTGGCGTGTCAGGATACACGTCGATGAGCTTGACCACCCAATCGCCGTCAGAGCCGGAGGTAGAAGCCAGAAGATCGGCGTACACATCTCCGCTGATGGTCAGAGCGTGCGTGAGCGGCGGCGTCTCCCAGCGGGCGATGTCTTTGCGGTGGCCCACGAAACGCTGATCCTGCGCGAGCCATGTGTACCAGTGCGAGCCGGGCGCGTAGGTGGCCTGGATGGGGCGCTTGCGATAAGGCACGGGATCAGCAGGATTCGACGTGTAGGCTGTGAAGCTTGTGGGCTGAGCGGGTGACTCGAAAGTGAGGCCGCCGTTCGATGCGAGGTAGAGGTTTTCGAGGTGCGAGGCGCGGGGCGGCCATTGGGCGTAGCGCTCCCACTGATCGGTGCCGGTGCGAAAGGTGATGGTGTTCTCGAGGTTGAAGCCGGGCTGGCCTTTCAGGTAGTAAGCGAAGAAGGGCGCTTCGACGTGTTCTCGAAAATAGTCGCCGGTGGCCGAGCCGAAATCGACGGCTCCGAGGTAGCGCGTGGTGCTGGCCCAGCCGCCGTGATTCCAGGGGCCGATGGCCAGGTAGACGCGGTGCGCGGGGTCGTTGGGCTGGTTATGCTTTTCGAGCGCGGCGTACTCGGCCTGCGGGCCCCACATGTCTTCCTGGTCCCACCAGCCGCTGACCTCAAGGGTGGGCACCGTCACGCGGGTGAGGTGCGGCTGGACGGCGCGCTTCTGCCAGAAAGCGTCGTAGGCGGGATGCTTGAGGAAGGCCTTCCAGGTGGGCAGCAGGCCGGCGCCGGATTTGCTGACGGCTCCGGCAAAGTTGCCGGCGGAGAGAAAGTAGTTATAGGCGTCTTCGTTGAGCGAGCCAAAGGCATTGACCTTGCTGCTTTCCATGCCGAGGGCGTAATCGTAACCGTAACTCTGACGAAATGCGCCGTAGTGAAAAAAGTCGTCGCCCATCCAGACATCGGTCATGGGGGCCTGCGGGGAGATGGCCTTCACGGCCGGGTTGGGATCGATGCCGGCCTCCATGGCGAGGAAGCCGGGATAAGAGATGCCCATGACGCCTACTCGGCCGTTGTTATCGGGAACGTTCCGGAGCAGCCAGGCGACGGTGTCGTAGGCGTCGGTGCTTTCATCCACGGCGTGCGCGTCTTTGTGATTGGCCAGCGGGCGCATCATGACGAAGTGGCCCTGCGATTCGTAACGGCCACGGATATCTTCCATGACGAAGATGTAGCCGCTCTGCGCGAGCGTGGTGTAGCGCTCATTGATGGTGTCGGAGTCGTACTCGTCCACACCGTAAGGCGTGCGCTGCATGAGGAACGGCAGCGGCTGGTTTGTGTCCGTGGGGCGCAGAATGATCGCGTGCAGCTTGATGCCATCGCGCATGGGAATCATGACCTCTTGCCGCGAGTAAGGTCGGAAGTGGTTCGGCTCCGGATGGCTGCTGATCTTGCTGGCGGATGCGGCGTTGTTTCCCTGATGACGCTCAAAGCCGGTGACGCGGCCCGCAGCATCGGTGGTGAACACAAGAGAGAAACCATCGGCGGGGCTGCGGAAGCGCAAGGGACCAGCGGCGGCCAGCGACGCGGCGGCCATGCGGCGTGCTTCCACGGTGAGGTGATCGCCGTGGCGGAAGACCGACCAGATAATCTCCGGCTCTCGGGTGAAGCTGTATTGACCCACAAAACGTTCGAGCGCTGACGCTGATTGATGGATGCGAGGCGCGACGGGCTGCTGTTGAGCGTGAGCCGGGAGGGTGACCGGAAGAGTGAGCAGAAGAGCGAGGGCCAGCGGAAGAGCAGCGGGGCGCAGCAGCATGCGAGGTGAGGCCTCCGGGGAGAATGCGTGGCCTCATTGTATTCGCTCAAAAAGAAAAAGGCCGCATCGCGAGGATGCGGCCTGAGGGTGGAGAGGTGAAGACGAGTTATTGAACGTCTGCCGCGATGGAGAGCGTGTGGGTCGTATTGCCGGAAGTGGCTGTCACGCTCACGTTGATGCAGTTGGGGCACGAAGCTCCAAAGTTGTTGTTGCTGGTGCTGCCGCCGCCGGAGCCGCCGCTGCCACCCGAGCCACCGCTTCCTCCAGAGCCGCCACTGCCGGAGCCGCTGCTGCTGCTGCTGCTGCCGCAACCGATGCCGAAGCCCAGCACGACGATGAGAAGAAGCACGCCGAGCATGCCGCGCCAGCTACGCTTGCGAGCCGGAATCGCGAGCAGGAAGGCACAGGCCAACGCCGCTCCGCCACCGAGCCAGCCGTTGAACGGGTTGGTTGCGTTGGAGGCGCTGCTGCTTGCGGTGAGCGTCAGTTGCGCTGTTGCTGTTCCGCCAGCGGCAATGGTGTAAGAGGAGTGGTCGAGCGCGCATGTAATGCCGGTGCCCGCATTGCAGGTGATGTTGATGGCTCCGTTGAATCCATTCACCGAAGAAAGCGTGATGGGAACAGTCGCATTGCCGCCAGCCGAGATACCGACGAAGCTGGTGGACGGAACCATGGAGAAGTCGGAGAGCGAGTTGTTGAGGATCAGCGTATTCGAAGATGGCTGGTAATTGGAATCTCCGACGTATTGCACCTGGATTTGGTTGCTGCCCTGCAGCAGGCTTGCGCTGCTCAGAGTAACCGTCGCCGTGCTGGTGACTCCGCTGCTGGGTGCAGCCAGCGTGGCCGAGCCGACCTGCTGGCCGCTGGCGTCGAGCACCACGGTGCCGGTGGGTGCCGCACTGCCGCTGATGCCGGTGACGGAAATGCTCACCGTAATGGCCGCCGTGGAGGAGGTGCCGCCGTTGTTGTCTCCACCGGTGGCAGTGGCGCTGGTAGTGGAGGCCATGGAGCCGGTGTTGAGCCCGGCAGCCGAAGCAGTCTCCAGCACCAGCGAGGAGGTCTGCGTGACTGGCGCATAGTTCCCATCGCCCGGATAGGTCACCTGCACTGAGTAGGTGCCGGCAGGTGCGCTGGAAGGCAAGGTGAAGGAGGCTACGCCGTACACACTCGCGGTCGATCTATCGGTTCCAGCGGAAAGCGCTTGCGTGAAGGTGTAAGCCTGCGGTCCTGTAACCGTAATTGTTACGTTACCGGTAGGCGCCGCCACGGGAACCGCTGCCAGCAACTGATTGTTAAAGCTTGACTCAAGAGCGGCATTCGCGGAGTTTTCGACCAGCACGTTGAGGGAATTGGCCTGGCCCTGCAAGTATTGATCGGCTCCAGCGGTGCTGGCTCCCAGGTATCCGGAGCCGGTGAGCGAAACCGAGGGCGTGTCTTTGGTGATGGTGAAGTTGATCGCCGAAGCGCTGGAAGTGTTGTAGCTGTTGTCTCCCGAGTAGGTGGCCGTGACGGAGTGCGATCCGACCGCGAAGGGGGCGTTGTATTCCGCAACGCCTTCGCTGTTGATGGTTGCGGTGTTGAGGGTGGCACCATTGTCAGCGAAAGCTACGGTGCCGGTGGGAACGCCGTAGCCGGTGGAACTGCAACCATTCGATGCGCAAGAGGAAGGTTCGGGGCGGCCGTCCAGAAGCAACTGAGTTCCGTAAGGAACACTGCCGCCGGAAGAGATTGCCTGCGTTCCGGTGGAGGACGAGCCGACATTGGGAATGCTCAGCTCAAGAGTGCTGCTTTCAGGATTGACGGTGATGCTGGTCTTGCTGGACGTGTTAGCAGCGTTGGCGCTGTCGCCGCTGTACTGCCCCCAGATCTGATAGGTACCACCGGGCAGAAAATTGATGCTGGCGGAGTAGCTGCCATTGGACAACGTGAAGTTGGTCACGCCGCCCTGTACGGGTTCCGAACTGCTGGTGACAAGCGCCACTGTACCGGTGGGGGTGGTCGATCCGCCGGTCACGCTGCCCTGAATGGTGATCGCACTGCCGTGCGTGAAAGAGGTGGATGACGGAGTGAGCGTTACTGTGGTGGAGGCGAACTTGACGTTGCTCCAGTCCGCGATCAGCTTGGCTGCATCGACGGAGCCGAGGCCGCTGGCCTGATCGTAGCCGGTGCCCGCGTTGTATGCGGGCGTGGTGCCGGTGCCGAGCTGGCCTTCGGTGACGTTGTTGACGGTGATGGCGTTGGAAGCCGCGATGCAGTTGGGCGAGTTCGAGGTGGAAGTCGCGGAGTACTGGCAAGGCACACTGTTGGAGCCGTTGACAACATCATGGAAGGCCGCGGGATACTGCGCGGCGAGCGGGTAGAGCACCATGTCCGCCTGGCCCTGGCGGTTGTTGGTGGCCTGGTTGACCAGCGCCATGATGCCCGCGAAGGCGGGAGCGGCAGCGGAGGTGCCGCCGATGCCCGTGATCTGCACCGGATTGCTGCCCGAGGCGCTCTGGCAGTCTCCGTCAGAAGCGCAGATGGGATAGTAGCTGGCGTTGATTCCGTCGGCCGCGAAGAGCGAGACGTCAGGGACGTCACGCACCTTGTCAGACGGCACGCCGGTGCCGGACTGCCACGCGGGCTTGGGGTAGCCGGTCAGGTTGACGGAGCAGCTTCCGGTGGAGGAACTGATAGTGCCGGAGCAGTAGGCGTCGCTGCTGGCTCCGCCGCCGCCACCCACAATGGTGGAGCTGCCGGTCAGGTTGTAGTAGTTGAGAATGTCGTCGCCAAACTGGCTGTCATTCCAGGCCTGCTCGGGGATGTACTGCTTGAGCGACTCGGTGGGCGTGGTGGAGGTCTGACCGCTCCAGTAGGTGCCGAGTTGCGTATCGATGGCGTTCGTGCCCTGATTCCAACTGCTGTAGTAGAAGTCGGTACCGCCCACGGCGACGTTGTAGGGGGTGGACGCGAAGCCGTTCACGCCGGTGCCCTTGGTGGCATAGGTCTCGGTGTTGGGATTGTCGCATCCAGCCGAGCCGCTGTCGCCTGAGGAGACAATGACCGTGATGCCTTCGGCCGCGGCCTGCTCCCAAAGGTTGCTGAGAAACTCGTTGCTCGAAGCACCCAGGCTCGCCTCGCAATTGCCGAAGCTGACGCTCATGACGGGCGCGAGGTCACTGTAAACAGCATGCTCGGCGGCGAGAATCAGGCCTGATTCGCTCGCCGTATCGGCAGCAATGACGAGATCCACGGTCGCCTTGGGAGCGACGGCTCCGGCCCATTCCACATCGAGATAGGCCTCGCTGGAGTCACCATTGGAGCCGTCAGGATTGTTGACGCCGTCGATGCCGGGATCATTGCCATCAATGATGACCTGCGGCGGATTGGCGGGCAGATTAAAGAGCGAGCGGAAGCTGTTGACGAGCGACACGTTGATGTTCGAGTCATTGATGATGGCGATGGTCTGCCCGGTGCCGTCGTAAGTGGTGCCGCTGTAGCTCGAGTTCAGAGCCGGATTGGGCAGGTCGTATTCCACGCCAAAATCCTGCGGGCTGAGGACGAAAGATTCGCCGTTACCCTCAGGGTACGTCCACTGCGGCGTGGCCTTGTGCGTCTCGGGGTTGTAGGTAGCCAGGCCCAGCTTGCGGCTGTAGGAGCGGACAGGAAAATCGTTGAGGGAGACGAAGCCCTTCACGACGGGCGCGAGCGCGGAGGGGATCATCGGCTCAGTCGCCGCGGCGTAGTGCATCTGGCCGTTGATGGCGTACTGGTGATAGGTAGTGTGGAAGGTGTTCTGAAGCTGCGAGACGCTGCCGTCGAAGCGGATGGTCAGATTGCCGGGATCGGCCTTGACGTTGCTGAAGCCCTGCGAGCTCAGCCAGGATTCGATTCTCTGCACGTCCTGCTGGGAGGGGCCAAACTTTGCGCCGAACTCGGCGGGGGTGAGCCACTTGTGATACTGAGGGCTTGACGGATCATGCTGCGCCTGAATGAGCTGCGTGAGGGCGGTCTGCTGCGCGGCGGTGCGCTTGAGCACCAGATGCATCTGGCTGAGCTGCAGGCTCGCCGGCGCGGCGCCACGATCATTGGCGGTGGTGGCCAGCGGAGAGACATTGCCCTTGAGCGTCACCAGCGAACTCTCACTGATGGGACCGGAGATGCGGCTGGGAATCTGTGAAGACGCACCGACGCTCTGCGCATGCAGGGCGGCGGGCAACAGGCAGGCCGCCAAAGCGGAGGCTGCCACGTTGGCTGTGAGATTGCGGAGGCGACGGAAGGTCATGGCCCATCCTTGAAAAATGAAATCGTACTGGTTATGGCCGGCATTGGCGCGGCGGCAGGCACGCATTGCAATGATGCGTGCGGTTCAAGTGTCTCCATGGCGGCCGGTGAGCCGGCACAGCACGGCCAGGCGCATTTGCGGGCTCCTGATGAGTAACCTGCAGATGGCTAAGGTTTATGCGAAGCAAAATAGGCTGTCAAGCGCAGGCCCCTGACAGGATAAAAACGCCGGTCGCGGGTTGCCTCTCGCGGCGCGCTGTCATAGACACCAACGCGGGGCAAAAGGTTGTCCTCAAGAAAAAGATTTTGCCGTACTCAGGCCATCGTGAGCGGATAACGGCTCTTTTCGACCGCCGCCGCCGCGATCTGACGGCTCAGGGCGACGGCGTTGGCCGGCTCATGGCGGGCAAAGCGGCGCAGGATGGCGAGATGCGTGCGCAGGGTGTCGCCCTCCGCCACGGCGGCGGCGACGAGCTCGGCGGCGGCGGTGACCTTTTCAAAGGCGGAGATGGCGTAGAGCGCGGTCATGGATTCGGCGAGCGAGATGCGATCGGCCCGCTCCCCTGATTGCCGCAGCTTGCGGGCGCGCAGCAGCGCGGACTGGAGCGCGTAGACCTCGGTGGTGAGATCGGCGAGGGCGGCCATGATCTCCTGCTGATTGATGAGCGCCGAGCCATATTTTTGACTGGCGACGCCGGCCGCGAAGAGCGTGATTTTTTTTGCTGCCGCGAGCAGGCCTGCCTCGCGCGCGAGCGGGTCCGATGTATCTGGAGCGGCGGAGAGGGATGGCGGGGCAAGCACCTCTTCCATCAGCTTTTGAATCGCAGGCAGCAGCGGGAGCTGGCCCGAGACGGCGCGCTTCATCAGAAAGCCGGAGATGATGAGGCGGTTGATCTCATTGGTGCCCTCAAATATGCGGTTGATGCGGGCATCACGCCAGGCGCGCTCCGCCGGGTAGTCCTCGACATAGCCGTAGCCGGCGTGAATCTGCACGCCGTGGTCGGTCACAATGCCCAGCATCTCTGAGGCCCACACCTTGAGGATGGAGCACTCGATGGCATAGGCCTCGATGCGCTTTTGAATCTCGCGGGAGCCGGCGGCCTGCTCTGGCGGTATGGCGGCCAGCGCGGCGTCAATGGCCCCGATGGCACGGTAGGTCATCGATTCGCCCATGAAGATGCGGGCCGCCGCATCGGCGATCTTCTGCTGGATGAGGCCGAACTCGGTGATGCTTTTGCCGAAGGCCTTGCGGTCGCGGGCGTAGGCGATCGAGTCCGCGAGAGAGTGCTTGGCGCCGCCGAGACAGGCCGCGCCGAGCTTGAAGCGGCCAATGTTGAGAATGTTGAAGGCGATGTGGTGGCCTTTGCCCGCCTCGCCCAGCAGGTTGGCCACGGGCACCCTGCAATCGGAGAGAATGAGCGGGCAGGTGGAGGAGCCGCGAATGCCGAGCTTGTGCTCCTCAGGCCCGACGGTCAGGCCCGGAGTGTCGCGCTCGATGAGAAAAGCGGAGAACTGTGTGTGCGCGGGATCCGGATCAGCGGGATCGACGATGCGGGCGAAGAGGGTGAAGAGGTTCGCGACGCCGGCATTGGTGATCCACATTTTTTCGCCGTTGAGCACATAGTGCTGCCCGTCAGGCGAGAGCGTGGCGCGGGTGCGAATGTTCATGGCATCGGAGCCGGACGAGGCCTCGGAGAGCGCGTAGGCGGCGATCCACTCGCCGCTGGCGAGGCGCGGCAGATATTTCTGCTGCTGCTCTTCCGTGCCGTACCAGACGAGCGGCAGCGTTCCAATGCCGACGTGGGCGCTGAAGGCGACCGAGAAGCTGGCCAGCCGCGAGATATTCTCGGCGACGATGGCCGAGGTGACCTTATCGAGCGCGAGGCCGCCGCAGTCCTCGGGCACATCGACGCCCAGCAGACCAAGGTCGCCAGCCTTGCGCATGAGTTTGCGCAGCAGGTCGAAGTCCTTGCTCTCGAGGGCAACGGCGACGGGCAGCACTTCCCTTTCCGCAAAGGCTGCGGTGGTGGCGGCGATCTGCCGCTGCTCGGGCGAAAAGTCTTCGGGGATAAAGATGCTTTCAGGGCTGGCGTCTTCGAGGAGAAAACCACCGCCAGCGGGGGCGGAGATTGCCGGAGTGCTGAGCTGGGCCATAAGCGAACCTCCCGTGCCAATAGGCTATCGTAACGCGCAAGAGGCGGGCATTACGCAAGATTCTCAAAGATGCCGGCCGCGCCCATGCCGCCGCCGACGCACATGGTGACGAGTCCGTAGCGGAGACGGTCGCGGCGCATGGAGTGCAGGAGTGTGGCCGTCAGCTTGGCTCCGGTGCAGCCGAGCGGATGGCCGAGCGCGATGGCGCCGCCGTGCACGTTGACCTTGCCGGGGTCGAGATGGGCCTCGCGGATCACGGCGAGCGACTGCGCGGCAAAGGCTTCGTTCAACTCGATGCGGTCGATCTGTTCGAGCGTGAGTCCAGCCTGCCGCAGAGCTTTGGGAATGGCGAAGACGGGGCCGAGGCCCATCTCCTCTGGCGCGCAACCGGCGGTGGCAAAGCTGACAAAGCGTGCCAAGGGAGCGAGGCCGAGCTCACGCGCACGTGCGGCCTCCATCACGACTGCCATGGCCGCGCCGTCTGAGGTCTGCGAGGAGTTGCCTGGTGTGACCGTGCCCTGCGCGTGAAAGGCCGGCTTGAGTTTAGCCAGCGCTTCCAACGAAGTATCGGCGCGGGGGCCTTCATCGGTATCAAAAAGAGCCGATGCTTGCGCCACATGCGCCGGGCTGGCGCCGGGCGAAGTATTTGTCACCGTAACGGGCACAATTTCTCCGGCGAAGATGCCCTGCTCGATCGCGGCCAGTGCTTTCTGGTGGCTCGCGAGGGCAAACGTGTCGGCGTCTTCGCGGGTGATGCCGAACTTTCGCGCCAGATTTTCGGCAGTGAGGCCCATGGAGAGATAAACATCGGGATGGTGATCGATGAGCCAGGGATTGGCGCTGACCTTGTTGCCGCCCATCGGCACCATGCTCATCGACTCGGTGCCACCCGCCAGCACCACGCGCGACTGGCCGGTGAGAATCTGCTGCGCGGCGAGGGCGATGGTCTGCAGGCCCGAGGAGCAGAAGCGGTTGACGGTCATGGCCGCAGTCTCGACCGGCAGTCCGGCGCGCAGGGCCGCAATGCGAGCGACGTTCATGCCCTGCTCTGCCTCAGGCATGGCGCAACCGACGATGATGTCTTCTATCTCGCGAGAATCCAGCGCGGGCACACGCGCCAGAGCACCCTGGATGGCGATGGCAGCCAGGTCATCGGGCCGCACCGCGGCGAGCCGGCCGCGTGGAGCCTTGCCGGCTGGAGTACGGACGGCGCTGACGATGACAGCTTCTGGCATAGAACCCCCTGTCGCCCTCTGACGCTATCACTCTGAGCGCGCGCGGAGCAACGAAGCTGCCAGCAGGCGCACGCTCAACGAACCGAAAGTGGTGCGCTGCGGGTGAGGTAGGGCGCGAGCTTTTCCATCGCGGCCTCGACGCTGATGCCGTAACGGGCGCGCAGTTGATCGACCTTGCCGTGCTCGATGAAGCGGTCAGGCCAGCCGATGCGAACCACGGGCGTGCTCTTGCCAAGGGCGTTCAGCTCTTCCATGACGGCGCTGCCGAAGCCGCCCATGAGTACATGATCTTCGAGCGTGAGAAAAGCCGTCACGCGGTCTGCGTAATGCGCCAGCAGTTCGGTATCGACCGGCTTTACAAAACGCGGATTGATGACGGCGGCGCGATAGCCCTGGCGCGCCAGCTCTTCGCGAATCTGTTCCGCCATGGGCAATAGTGCGCCGAGGCCCAGAATGGCGATGTCCTCGCCCTCATGCAGCACCTTTGCCTTGCCGATGGGCAGCGCCTCGGGCTGCTGCTTTACGGCATGGCCCGGGCCGGTGCCGCGCGGATAGCGGATGGCAGACGGGCCATCGTGCAGCATGGCGGTGTACATCATGTCGGCGAGCTCGTCTTCATCGGCGGGCACCATGTGCACGATGTTGGGAATGCCGCGCAGATAGCTGATGTCGAAGAGGCCGTGATGTGTGGGGCCGTCATCGCCGCTGAGGCCGCCGCGATCCATGCAGAAGACGACGGGCAGATTTTGCAGGCAGACATCATGCACGATGGGGTCAAAGGCGCGCTGCAGAAATGTGGAATAGATGGCGCAATAGGGCTTGAAACCGCGCGTGGCCATGCCCGCGGCAAAGATGACCGCGTGCTCCTCGGCGATGCCCACGTCAAAATAGCGCGCAGGATGGTGCGGGCGGAAGTGGTCGAGCCCGGTGCCGTTGGGCATGGCTGCCGTGATGGCGACGACCTTGTCATTCTGGTCAGCGAGTTTGACGAGAGAGCGCGCGAACACCTCGGAGTAAGTGGGCTGCCCGGAAGAGCTGGTTTCGCCTGTCTCTGGGTCAAAGGGCCCGAGGCCGTGGAACTTTTTCTGCCCCGCGAGCGCGGGCTCAAAGCCGCGCCCCTTCTGGGTGATGGCGTGCAGCAGCACGGGGCGGTCCTGCTGCTTGAGAAACTTGAAGGTGTCAATGAGCAGGCTGAGGTTATGGCCGTCGATGGGGCCGTAGTAGGTGAGGCCGAACTCTTCAAAGAGCACCGAAGGCCACAGCATGCCTTTCGCAGCTTCCTCGGCGCGGCGCACCATGTTGGCCGCAGCCGGACCGCCGATGCGCTTGAGCAGGCGGGCCGCCGAATCATGGAACTGCGAAACATGCTCGTTGGTGACAATCTTGTGCAGGTAGCGTGCGATGGCGCCCACGTTGCGGTCAATGGACCACTCGTTGTCATTGAGGACCACGATGAGGCGGCGGGTCTGGTCGGCAATGTTGTTGAGTGCTTCAAACGAGATGCCGTTGGTGAAGGCGGCGTCTCCGGCCAGGGCGACGACATGCTCATGGCCGCCGGCGATGTCACGCGCCACAGCCATGCCCAATGCCGCCGAGAGCGCCGTGCCGGCGTGCCCCGCTCCGTAGGAGTCGTGCTGGCTCTCGCTGCGCAGCATGAAGCCATTCAGACCGCCGGGCTGGCGCAGCGTATCAAAGCGATTGGCGCGGCCCGTCAGCAGCTTGTGCACATACGCCTGATGGCTGACGTCAAAAACGAAGCGGTCCTGCGGCGTGTCAAACACATAGTGCATTGCGATAGTCAACTCAACCACGCCGAGGTTGGGACCGATGTGGCCGCCGGTGCGGGCCACGCTCTGAATGAGACGGTCGCGAATCTCCTGCGCGAGAGCTTCGAGCTGAGGCACACTGAAATGCTTGATGTCGGCAGGCGAGTGAATCGAGTTGAGAAGATTACCCATGCGTTCCTCGGAGACCCCGGTGCGAATTGAGCTCCGGACTTTATATAGATGACATGGAGCATCAAAAAAGACCCCGGAAGGGGTCTATAGGATCTCCCGGACGGCCTCCGTCCAGCCCTTAGTATATCAACCCTGTCTTATGTTCTTTGTTGTGACATAGAAGAGACGCAGCGATTCTTCCGGGAGCGCAGGAAAAGTGAACGCGGCGCTATGCCGAAGCTGGCCCGGCGGGTGGAATTCGAATGGCTCACGAGCCGGAAGACGGACCTTGTGCGAGCGTTGCCTTCTCTGAAGCTGCGTCAAAAGCACTGACAGTGCACCTCTTGCAGCAAAAGCCTCCGGTGTGGCATCCATTGAAGGTATGGCATCCACAACTACTCCTCCGCAGACGCGGACTCTCGGCAACTCTGACCTGCACCTGACGCCCATCGGCTTTGGCGCCTGGGCGATTGGTGGCGGCAACTGGCAGTTCGGCTGGGGTTCGCAAGACGATGATGATTCGGTGCGCACGATTGAGCGCGCCCTCGACCTTGGCATCAACTGGATTGACACCGCCGCGGTATACGGGCTGGGCCGATCAGAAGAAGTGGTGGCACGTGCGCTCAAGAACAGCGGCAAGCGCCCGTATATCTTCACCAAGTGCTCGATGCGATGGGATGACAAGCGCGAAATCTACCGGAGCCTGAAGGCGGCTTCGCTACAGGAAGAGCTGGAGAATTCGCTGCGCCGCCTGCAGGTGGAGACCATTGATCTCTACCAGATTCACTGGCCCAACCCGGACGAGGAGATTGAAGAAGGCTGGGAGACGCTGGCGAAGTTTCAGCAGCAGGGCAAGGTGCGCTACATCGGCGTCTCCAACTTCAACGTGGACCAGATCAGGCGCGCGCAAAAGATCGCGCCCGTCACCTCGCTGCAGCCGCCTTATTCACTCGTGAATCCGGCGGTGGAGAAAGAGATTTTGCCCTATTGCCAGCAGCATAAAATTGGCGTGATCAACTATTCCCCCATGGCCTCGGGGCTGCTCACCGGAAAGATGACGGCCGAGCGCGTTGAGCAGATGCCGGACGATGACTGGCGGCGGCGCAACCCGAACTTCCAGGAGCCGAAGCTCTCCCGCAACCTGAAGCTCGCCGAATTGCTGCGCGAAATCGGGAGCGGACACGGAGTGGAACCGGGCGTCGTGGCCATTGCCTGGACGCTGCGGAACCCCGCGGTGACGGCGGCCATTGTAGGTGCGCGGCGCCCCGACCAGGTGGATGGCATTATTCCGGCCCTGCACTTCCGGTTGAGTGATGAGGAAGCGCGCCGCATCGATGGCTTTCTCGCCGAGCATCCGTAAGCCACTCACGGCTAAAGACAAAAGGCGTCCTGCTCGAAGCGGGACGCCTTTTCTGTCTCAGGAAGGATCAAGAGGCAGCGCGGATTACATGCACTCCAGAAAACGCGGAAAGAGCAAAGTGGAGTGATCCTGAAAAAGCCGCGTCATGTGCGCCAGCATGGAACTGTAAGCCGTCGCGGCACGGTGCGCATTGACGCTGGCCGCGACCTGGGAATAGGTGGAGAGATATTTCGCGGTGGCTAGCAGGACCGCGACACGAATCTGGATGGCATCGGCCCGCAGGCTTTCGAGCAGTTCTTCCGGAGCCTCTGCGCCGTGGTCGGTCGCGTAATCAGCCAGGCGAAGGAAGAGGCCGGCGTTGCGAAACATCGCCCAGAGTCCGGCGACGCCGTTGATTTTCTCCCATACGTTGGAAGGCGTGGCCGTGATGCCGTCCTCATAGAGATACCGGTGGGAGACCCTGTCAAAGTTAAATTCGTTGTTGGAACGGAGCTGCGATGCAATCCAGTCCCAGCTTGAAGAACGCACACGGTCCTGTTTGCGCTTCCAGTAGGTGTAATACACCAGCATGGTGGCCAGGACTAAAACGAGCAGCAAAGGTACAGGCATTCCAGAATCTCCTCGCGCTATATTTGCGCGGTCAGAACAGACAACTTCGCCAGATGCTGGAGATAGGGGAAAGAAAGGAATACTAACTGCGGAGTCAAGTGCCAGGCACCGCTCAAATGGGTGCTGTCGTATCTCCCGATATATTAGCTCACACTTGCGGCCATAAGACGAAAAATCGCATCGGTCTGAGAGCCTTTTCAGGCACGTGCCCGAATCGAGGTCTCAAGCTTCCTTCTGCCATGAATACGAATCCGGGTGCTGAACTGGATTTCCTCCCATTACCTAAGTAATAAACCGCGGCGCGAGCCCAGCGATAACTGCCCCCGTCTGCTGAGCCACTTGCATGCTTCCGGGCTTTCCCGAAAAGTGCCCAGATCTGATTTTTGCCAGTGGCTGGGCAAGTTCACGAGAATGGTTTTAGTAGCCAGAGCATCAATGTTTCGGTACACTTCAGTAATCCTCCAAGGTAATGCATGAATGGCTGGTGAAGAATGGGCAAGACCAGCACGGAGACTCCGTCATGAGCTTTGCAATGCGAGAGCAGTCTCTTCACGAGCAGCAGATCAATCTTGAACTCTCTGAAGGAGTGCGCAGCGCAGTCCGTTTTCCGCTGCACTTGCCCATTCGTGTGATTGCCAATGGCGAGGAATATTCAGGAGAATCAGAAAACTTCTCATCGGGCGGAGTCTTGCTTCGCCTGGATAGAGGGATTGAACCTGGAACAACGGTGGAGTTTCTTGTGGAGATACCGGCTGGCGTTCTGGGAATGCAGAGCACAGCAGCCATTCACTGCACAGGTAGAGCCTTGCGCGCCTATGAGAAAGATGGCGTGTCTTATTGCGCAGTGGTGATAGACGAATACCGGTTCCAGTAACTTGCAGACATGGACTAGATCATGGTGGACGGGAAAGAAAACACAGAAAACCTGAACGTACAGAGCCCCGAGAAGGATGCTATCCGGATTATTCTGGCGGACTCCCAGGCCATCTACCGCGTTGGTATGAGGAAGGTCTTTGCCCTGGAAGACGACCTGCGCGTCGTGGCCCAGGTGGACAGCATCGCGCATCTGCTCTCCAGCATTGAGAAGCATCCGGCCGATGTGCTACTGCTGGAAGGCAGCCTGCTCGCGGGCACGACCAACGCGATCCCTGAAATTGTGAAGATGGCGCCCGAACTCAAGATTATTGTGCAGACGGCGGCCACCGACGAAGCGCACACGGTCGAGCTGTACCGGCGCGGCGTGCGCGGCATCATTCCCCGCTCGATTTCGCCGGACCTGCTGGTGCGCTGCGTGCGCAAAATTGCCGCCGGTGAAACCTGGATCGACAACCAGTCGGTGAACTGGGTGATCGAGGCTTACCGCTCGCAGGCCTCGGCTTTGACCAATCCGCGTTCGCAGCCCCGGCTTTCGCAAAAAGAGCTGGCCATTATCAGCTGCATCACGCAGGGCAAACGCAACAAAGAGATTGCCTATCAGCTCGGCACCACCGAGCAGGTGGTAAAAAATTACCTGCGCAAGATTTATGACAAGCTCGGCGTTTCAGACCGCCTTGAGCTGGCGCTTTATTGCCTGCACCACCAGTTGCACAAGCGCGCCGGCGGCGAGGATGGCCAGCCCATCGAGATGCCGATCCCTCCCAAGTAGTCCTTGCGCTCTGCGCTCCAGGCTGTGGCTCTGATACTCTCGGTCAGAAGCCGCAGCCGCACATGCTCAAGACACTCCAGAATCTCACCGCCCCTCAGCGACATGCCTTTTTTGCCTGCTTTCTGGGCTGGTCGCTCGACGCCTTTGATTTCTTTCTGCTGGTCTTTTGCATTCCGGCTTTGGCGGCCGGGTTTCATGCCCGCATTCCAGAGGTCGGCCTGGCCGTCACACTGACGCTGGCCTTTCGGCCGGTGGGGGCGATTCTTTTCGGCTACCTCGCCGACCGCTTCGGACGCCGCCCCACGCTGATGCTCAACATCGCGTGCTACTCGGTATTTGAGATTGCCTGCGCCTTTGCCGGATCGCTGCATACGCTGCTGATTCTGCGCGCGCTCTTTGGCATTGCAATGGGTGGGGAGTGGGGCGTGGGCGCTGCCCTCGCACTCGAAACTCTGCCCAGGGAGGGCCGCGGCTTTTTCTCTGGCGTGCTGCAGGAGGGCTACTCGGCCGGATACCTGCTGGCTTCGCTGGCTTTTGCCACCGTTTACCCATGGCTGACGCATCTGCACTGGCATGGCCAGGTGGTGGGCTGGCGTGGGCTGTTTCTGCTGGGCGCGCTGCCGGGGCTGCTGGTGTTCTACATCGGGTTTCGCGTGGAGGAGTCACCGGCCTGGGCCGAGAGCCGCGTGCGCGGCGTCACCGGCCGCGAAAGCATGCACTGGCGCGAGGGCCTGCGGGCATATGCGCCGACCTTTCTTTTTCTGATTCTGCTCATGGCCGGCTTCAATGCGCTGTCACACGGCACGCAGGATCTCTATCCCACCTTTCTGCAGAAGCAGATGCACTTCTCGCCGCGGGTGACGGGCAATATCGGCATTGTCTATAACATCGGCGCGATTCTGGGCGGCATCCTCTTCGGTTCGCTGTCAGAAAAGCTCGGCCGCAAGAAGACCATCCTGCTGGCCGCGCTGCTGACGTTGCCGGCGATTCCTCTATGGGCGCTCTCGCACTCGCCTTACACCCTGGCCGCCGGAGCGTTTGCCATGCAGTTTCTGGTGCAGGGCGCGTGGGGCGTGGTTCCGGCCTATCTCAGCGAACTCTCGCCCGGGCCGGTGCGGGCCACCTTTCCGGGACTGGCCTACCAGTTGGGCAATCTGCTGATGTCATGGAATATTTTTTTGCAGGCGCGCATCGCCGAACGACTGCATAGCTATGGCGGCATGCTGGCCGCGACGGTGGTGATTGTCGCCCTCTTTCTCGCCACGGTGACGGCGTTTGGGCGCGAGTCGCGGGGCGTGGAACTGCGCGTCTGACAGGCTACTTTTTGCGCTCCAGCAGCAGTTGCTCGACGGCCCGCAGATCCTCCTCGGTATCAACGCCGATGGTGCTGCCCGGGGCCTCGGCCACATGAATGTCGATGCCGTTTTCAAGCAGGCGCAACTGTTCGAGCCGCTCAATCTCTTCCAGGCGCGAGGGCGGCAGAGTGGCAAAGCGCCGCAACGCTGCCTTGCGATAGGCATACAGCCCCAGATGCTTGCGGTAGCCGATGAAGCCAGCGGCATCGCGATCATAGGGGATGGTGGCGCGGGAAAAGTACAAGGCGCGGCCATCGGCGGCAGTGACCACCTTGACGGCGTTGGGGTTTGCGATCTCATCTTCGGAGCAAGGCACCGACAGCGTGGTCACCTGCACGTGAGGCTGCTCAAAGGGAGCTAGCAGCGCCGTGAAGTGCGCCGGGGTCAGCATGGGTTCATCGCCCTGAATGTTCACGTAAATATCGGCATCGATCGACTGCGCCACCACAAAGACGCGATCGGTTCCGCTAGCGCAGTCCTCGGGCGTGAAGATGGCCGGCAGGCCTTTTTGCCGTGCAAACTCCATGACTTCTTCGGCATCGGTAGCGATGAGCACCTGCCGCAACTGGCCGCTGGCGCGCGCGGCACGATAGACCCAGGCGAGCATGGGCTCGCCGGCAATCTCGCGCAGCACCTTGCGCGGCAGGCGGGTGGACCCGATGCGGGCCGGAATGACACCGAGAACATTCAGGGAAGACACGATGGATGACTCTCCAAATGGCAGTGTAAATGGCGAACGCAACCGCGCCGAATCCCAGGAAAATCGGCCTACGGTTGCCAGAGGTGCACCGCAGAAAGTAACGTGGTTCGAGCGGCTGCTGCCGCTATGAGAGAGGGTGTTCGTGAGCATCGACACTTCCGATGAATCGCTCGATTCCACTCTGCGCGAAGACCGCATCTTTCCACCGCCGGAGGAATTTTCCCGCGCGGCCTACGTCAAGAGCCTCGCGGAATATGAAGCGCTTTACCAGCGTTCGGTGGAAGATCCCGAGGGATTCTGGGGAGACGTGGCCGCCGATCTGCACTGGTTTTCCCGCTGGAACAACGTGCTCGAAGGCGAAGTGCCGTGGGTGAAGTGGTTTGCCGGCGGCAAGCTGAATCTCTGCTACAACTGCGTGGACCGGCATGTGCATGAGGGCAGGGGCGATAAGGTCGCCATTCTGTGGGAAGGCGAGCCGGGCGATGTGCGCAAGCTCACATTCAGCGATCTGCACCTGGAGGTGCAGCGCTTTGCCAACGCGCTCAAATCCCTGGGCATTCGCAAGGGAGACTGCGTTGCCATCTACATGGGCATGACGCCCGAGCTGGCGGTTGCGGTGCTGGCCTGCGCCCGCATTGGCGCGGTGCATTCGGTCATCTTTGGCGGATTTGCCTCGAACGCCATCGTGGATCGCGTCAACGACGCGCATGCCGTCGCCGTGATCACGCAGGACACGGCATGGCGGCGCGGGGGCGAAGTCAAGCTAAAGGCCGCCGTGGATGAAGCGCTGCCCCACTGCCCCACTGTGCGCAATGTGGTGGTATGCCGGCGCACGGGCAGCCCTGTCACCATGCAGGGCGGGCGCGATCACTGGTGGCATGACCTGGTGAAGGACGTGCCGGCACAATGCCCGGCCGAGCATCAGGACTCAGAAGATCCGCTCTACATTCTTTACACCTCGGGCACCACGGGCAAACCCAAGGGTCTGGTGCATACGACCGGCGGCTATGCCGTGCAGACCTACCTGACCAGCAAGCTGATCTTTGATCTGCGTCCGGATGATGTGTTCTGGTGCACGGCCGATATCGGCTGGGTGACGGGCCACTCCTACGTGCTCTATGGGGCACTGCAGAATGGCGTGACGACGGTGATGTATGAGGGTGCGCCGACTTATCCGCAGCCCGACCGCTTCTGGAAGATGATCGACGACCACAAGGTCACGATCTTTTACACCGCCCCCACGGCGATTCGCGCCTTCATGAAGCAGGGCGACGAGCACCCCATGCGGCACAAGCTCGACAGCCTGCGGCTGCTGGGCACCGTCGGCGAGCCGATCAATCCGGAAGCGTGGATGTGGTACCGCAAGGTGATCGGCCGCGACCGCTGCCCGATTGTGGATACGTGGTGGCAGACCGAGACCGGCGCCATCATGCTCTCGCCCTTGCCGGGCGCTATCCCCACCAAGCCGGGTTCGGCCACGCGGCCTTTTCCTGGAATTGTGCCGGAAGTGGTTACAAAAGAAGGCAAACCTGTTCCCGCGGGGCAGGGCGGCCTGCTGGTGATTCGCAAGCCGTGGCCCTCGATGGCCCGCACCATCTTCAATGATCCTGAGCGCTACGTGAAGACGTACTGGTCCGATATTCCCGGCTCCTACTTCACCGGCGACGGCGCGCGTATGGATGCGGACGGCTACTACTGGCTGATGGGCCGCGTCGATGACGTCATCAACGTCAGCGGCCACCGGCTGGGGACGATGGAAATCGAGTCCGCGCTGGTCGCGCACCCCAAGGTGGCCGAGGCGGCTGTCGTGGGGCGGCCGCATGATCTGAAGGGGCAGGCGATCTCCGCCTTTGTGACGCTCGAAGAGGGCCACGAGCCCTCCTCGGAACTCAAGGAAGAGCTGCGTGCCTGGGTCGCCAAGGAGATTGGCGCGCTGGCCCGGCCCGACGATATGCGCTTTACCGATTCGCTGCCGAAGACCCGCTCCGGCAAGATCATGCGGCGTCTGCTGCGCGAGCTGGCAACGCATGGCGAGTTCAAGGGCGACACCACCACGCTCGAAGACTTCACCGTGCTGGCCAAGCTGCGCGAGCAGGATGAGTAGCCACTACGCTGTGTACGTAAAAAAGCCCGGGCTTGCGCCTGGGCTTTTTTGCTGTCTGAAAATAGAGCGTTCTAAGCGGTAGAAGCCGTGGGCAGCACCGCGACATTGCGAGCGACGGTGAAGAAGAAGCTGCTGCCCTTGCCCACTTCGCTCTCGACCCAGATTTGCCCGCCATGCTGGCGCACGATGCGGCGGCAGATGGCGAGGCCAAGCCCGGTGCCTCCCATGGCGCGCGAGTCTGAGGCATCGACCTGCTGGAAGCGCTCAAAGATCAGGCTGATCTTCTCGGGCGGAATGCCGCGGCCATGGTCGCGCACCTCGATGACCGCCTCGGCCTTGCCACGCACGCTGGCTCGCACCAGCACGTCGGCTCCGGCCGGAGAAAACTTGATGGCATTGCTGATCAGATTGCCGAGTGTTTGCAGAATGCGGTCAGCGTCCACCCACAGGTCCATGGGCTCGGCCTCGACGCGCAAAGTGATGTTGGCCTTCTGCGCGCTGGAGTGCTGCAGATCAACGGCGCGCTGCAGCAGATCGCGTGCCGGCATCTGCACATATTGCAGTTGCATTTTGCCGCTGCCCAGCCGCTCAAAGTCGAGAATGTCATTCACCAGGCGCACCAGGCGGTCGCAGTTGCCGATGGCCACGTCAAACATCTGCTGCACCTTCTCAGGACGGCGCTGCAACGCTCCCCCGGCAATGAGGCCCAGGGCCGCGCGCAAAGAGGTCAGCGGCGTGCGCAGCTCATGGCTCACGGTGGAGATGAACTCATCCTTCATGCGGTCCAGACGCTGGCGCTCCGTGATGTCCTGGAAGGCGATCACGATACCGCTGACGCGCCCGTTATCGACCAGCGGGCAAGCGACATACTCCACGGGAAAGCAGGTTCCATCCTTGTGCCAGAAGACTTCGTCGTCCACGCGCATGGGCGAATCGAGTTGGCGCGCTTTGTAGATCGGGCATAAATCCACCGGATAGGGAGTGCCGTCGGCGCGGCTGTGATGGAGCAGCGCGTGCATGTCGCGGCCGCTGACCTCCTCTTCCTCATAGCCGACCATGTCGAGAGCCGCGCGATTCACAAAGGTGATGCGGCCTTCCATGTCCATGCCGAAGATGCCGTCACCGACCGAGCCGAGAATTGACTCTCGCTGGCGGGTGAGGTTGCGCAGGCGGTGCTCGGCTTCGTTTTTCTCCGTCACATCGACGCCGTGGCCGAGCACGAACGGCTCCATATCAGGAAAATGCACGAGCTTGTTGCGGTAGGTGATGACGCAGACGCCGCCATCCTTGCGCCGCAGGCTGAGCATGCCCTGATGCTCGCCGGTTTCATTGATGGCCTTGAGATACTCGGCCCATCCGGGCCGGTGCTGCGGAGGAATGAATTCCACCAGCTTGCGGCCGGCCATCTCTTCTGATGTGTAGCCCAACGACTCGGCAGCGTGCGCATTGATGGAGAGCAGGCGGCCTTCCACATCGTGCGTGCAGACCATACCCAGGGAGCCCTCGACCAACTGGCGGTAGCGGGTCTCGCTCAGGCGCAAGGCATTCTGCGCTTCCACCTGCAGGGTCACATCCATGCCGGTGAGAATCACAAAGTTGACCTCGCCGGCGGGGTCGGCGAGCGTAGTGCTGGCCCAGGCAATGCGGCGCACACCACCGCCGCGCGTCCTCCAGCGCATTTCCCATGTTTCCTGCAAGGCTCCCTGCCGCGCCTGCTCAAAGAGCTGCTGCGCGCGCTCGCGGTCCTCTGGGGAAAACATTTCGCGAATGAAGGAGCGGCCGACGAGTTCCGCAAAGGAGTAGCCGGAGATCTCTTCGCACGAGCGATTGAAGCGCACAATGCGGCCTGAGGTATCAAGCACCAGCACCAGAGCGCTCATGGTGTCGAGCACGGCGGAAACAAAGTTCCGCTCGACGGTCAGAGCCCGCTCGACGCGTTGGCGAGCACGCGCGGAACGGTCCTGAATGCGCATGCGGTTGTAGTATTCCAGCCGCGTGACCACCTGGCGGCTCAGCGTTTCCGCGATCCGCAGATGATCGGGGCGGAAGAAGTCTGTCTCGTCCGAAAGCAAAGCAAGAGTGCCCAGCACAGCGCCGTGAGAATCCACCAGTGGCGCGCCCAGATAGGAGCGGCAGGCAATCGAAGGAGTCAGCGCGACGAAGCCATCGGTGAAGCGTGGGTCGCGCCCGGTATCCGGCACCAGAATGGATTGCCGCTGCGCCAGCACCAGCTCGCAGGCGGTGGAGTAGCGCCGCAGTTCGGTTCCATCAAAGCCGTGATGCGATTTGAACCAGATGCGGTTAGCATCCATGAAACCGATATAGCCATAGGGCGCGCGCGTGAACTGGGTGGCCAGATCCAGCAGCTCATCGAAGGCCGGATCGGGTGGCGTATCCAGAATTTCGTGCTGGAGCAACAATTTGAGGCGTTCGGCCTCATCGTGTCCCATCGCGCTCAGGGTGGAGATCATCGGTCTTTTGTAGTTTCCGGCAATTGCTATTGTTGCAGAACCAGCCCTTCAGCTCCCTGCCCCATTGGTGGGAGGAGTCTAGCAGCTTTTGTGCCGAGTAAGTAACTGTTTTTACAGGCGTTGGTAATCGTTCGATGAGTGGCGGCTGCCTGCTTCGAGCTACGTTCCAGGAGCATTCAGCTCATGAAAATCGAGAGAGACTTGCAGCCCGGGTCAGGCTCCTGCCATTCTGACTGAAGCCTGCCGGGCTCAGCGGCGCACCGCCCTCACTCCGTACGCCATGCTCGCAAAATCGGCGGAAAAATCCAGCACATGCTGGTATATTGAATGTTTGGGAGATGCGTGCGCCGGGCCGCCCCTGCGGCTGGCTGGCAAAGTGCGCCCCCTTCCACCGTTACAGTTGCACCTGAAAGGATTTTCCATCGTGGTTATGATTCGCCTGGCGCGCATGGGTGCGCGCAAGCAGCCTTACTACCGCATTGTTGTGATTGAGAAGCGCAGCGCGCGCAACGGCCGTTCACTGGAAGTCGTGGGCACCTACAACCCCCGCACCAACCCGGCCTCAGTAGAGTTGAAGCGCGACCGCATCGACTACTGGACCGGCAAGGGCGCCCAGATGTCAGACCGTGTGGCCAAGCTGGTGCAGCAGAACCCGGCTCCCGCAGCCGCCTGATCGCTTCAGGTCCGCACAGCCTTCCTGAATCACAAAAAATCTGGAAATTTGTTTTGCCAGCCTGCCGATGCCTCTGCGAATATTCGCCTAGGCATGGCATGCGCTTTTGGCAGCCATATTAAGGGAGGCTGTGTATGACGGATCAGGACCGGCCCGACAACATGCAGCAGCTTGTGACAGAAATTGCGAAAGCCCTGGTCGACGACCCTGCCGCTGTGGTAGTGGAAGCCCAGGAGGACGACGAAAGCACCGTTCTGCGGCTGCGCGTAGCCCCCTCGGATGTCGGCAAGGTGATCGGCAAACAGGGCCGCACAGCCCGCTCCATGCGAACGATTCTTAGTGCCGTCAGCATGAAGCACCACCACCGCTATACCCTCGACATCATCGAAGAGGACCGGCCGGGCGCGGAGTGAGCACCATGCCGACTTCCCCGTGGGTCACGCTTGCGCACATCGTTCGCCCGCAGGGCCGCCGGGGAGAAGTCATTGCCGAGTTGCTCACAGACTTCCCCGAGAAGTTTGCCGAGCGGCGTCACGTCTTCCTCACGCGCGATGCCGCCTCAGACGCCGCGCCGCGCGAGATGGAACTGGCCGGCTACCGGCTGGCTCAGAATCGTGTCGTGCTGCACTTTGCCGGAATTGATTCCATTGATGCCGCCGAAATGCTGCGCGGGCTCGATGTCGTCATTCCAGAATCAGAGCGAGCACCACTCGATCAGGACGCCGCGTATATCAGCGACCTGATCGGCTGCGATGTGTGGGATGAGGCTGCGGGCCAGCGAGTAGGAATCGTTCAGGACGTGGACCGCCAGGCCTCGCATGTGGATTTGCTCGTCGTCGATTGTGAGAATGGGCAGCGAGCGGAGATTCCCTTTGTGAAAGCCTTTCTGGTCAAACTCGATACGACGGGCAAGCGCATTACGATGCGGCTGCCCGAAGGGCTGCTCGAGATTAACGCCAGCACCGCTACCGCGCGCGAGCCGCGAGCGCGAAGGACACGCAAGCGCGGCCTTCGCAAGCCAATAACCGGCGCGGACGCCACTCCGCCGGATTCCCAGTGAGCCCTGGCATGCGCTTCGACATTCTCACCATCTTTCCTGACTTCTTCACCTCGGTCTTCAGCCATGGCGTGCTGCGGCGCGCCATCGCGCAGGGGCAAGTGTCCGTCGCCTGCCACGACTTGCGCGACTTTACCCATGACCGTCATCGCACCGTGGACGACCGCCCCTTCGGCGGCGGCGAAGGCATGGTACTGAAGCCGGAACCGATCACCGAAGCGCTCGAATCCCTCGGCCTCGCGGCAAAGGGAAGCCGCGATCCGCAGCCCGAGGCCGTCGTGCTGCTCTCGGCTCAGGGCATGAAGTTCACCCAGCGCGTGGCGCGCGATCTGGCCCGCATGGAGCGCCTGGTACTGATCTGCGGACGCTATGAGGGCGTGGATGAGCGCGTCAACGAGCTGCACTGCGATCTGGAACTCTCCATTGGCGACTACGTGCTCTCGGGCGGCGAACTAGGCGCGGCGGTGATCGTCGATGCCACCATGCGGCTGCTGCCCGGGGTGCTCGGCAACGAGGCCTCCAGCGCCTTTGAGAGCTTTGGCCCTACGCATGAAGAGCTGCATGGGCAGTTTTCACAGGAGGCGGGCGCGCCGCCGCTCTCGATGCACGGCGCGGGAGGGTTGCTCGACTACCCGCATTACACGCGCCCGGCGGAGTTTCGCGGCCTGGCCGTGCCCGATGTACTCGCAGGCGGCAATCATGATCAGATTCGCCGCTGGCGCCGCGAACGGGCGCTCGAGAAGACGTTGCGCAACCGCCCCGATCTGCTCGAAGCGGCGGAACTCAGCGACGAGGACCGGCGCTTTTTGCGACAACTGCAAAAGGGCTAAGATCAGCCCTTTTGCGTTGCGCTTCCGCTAGCGAAGCCGCGGCGAGTTGTAGCGGTGAAAATGCTTGTAGACGTAATGGCCAATCAGCCATCCCACTGAGCTGCCCACCAGCACATCCGTGGGGAAATGCTGCTGCCCGAGCACACGCGTCAGGCTGATGGCGGATGCCGCGGAATACACGCCCACCTGCGCCCAGGGGTTGTGATACTCGCCCGCAATCACCGCCGCCGAGGACCACGCCAGCACAGCATGCGACGACGGGAAGGAGCCATCGACACCAGCATCGCCCTCAAAGAAATGGCCGCGCGCATTGTGCAGAGCCGGGCGCTCGCGCCAGAAGACCAGCTTCATGCCCTGCTCGACGACCACGCCGTCCACGAGCGCTTCCGCGCCGAGAATGCCGGTTTCGCGCGCATGCGTGTCGCCCTCGAAATGCCCCCAGCCGTAGAATGCGACAGGAGCCGCGATCATGCCGCCGATGAGCGCGTTTGAGACGTTGACGTTGTCCTGATTGAACGTGGGATCACGGCTGACCACCGAACTCATGGTGTGGTGGTCCGTGGCAATGCCCACACCGGTGGCCACGGCCAGCGGCCCCAGCCACAGCAGATCGCGGCGGGTCATGCGCGCCGGACTGGTCCAGATAGCCGCCTGTTGATGCAGCACCTGAACAGGGGCATTCCGGATGGTGACCGCCGAATGCTGGTCAAGATGGCTGGCAGGAGCATCGGGCAGCGAAGGAAGGCCAGGAGCGCTGGCCGCCAGAGCAGCGGAACTGCAGAGCAGAGTGCCGCAGCACAAGGCCAGCAGAAGACGGAACTTGAACGAGGGACGCAGGGGGATGAATCTCCAGTCGGGATAAAGTGCCAACAAATTCACGATAAATATTACAGGGCTATGAATTCGCAGCGGAAAGGATGACATTGTGGTCATGGAACTCGACAAGGCAACACGCGCCGAGGCGATTGCGTCGATTCGGAGGTACTCTGAGGCTAACTTCTCTGAGCCGCTGGCGGAGCTGGGGGCCGGGCTGCTGCTGAATTTCATTCTGGAAGAGATTGGGCCGGCCATCTACAACCGCGCCATCGCCGACGCCCAGACCAGAATGCAGCAGAGAGCGGCCGATTTGACCGGAGAACTGTACGCCGAAGAGTTCCCATACTGGCGAAAAGTGGCGGCGGGACAGAAGAAACGGCGCTAGGGACCCCGCAAACCGTCCATTTTCTTGTAAACTAAAAATTCTGAGTCAATTGTCAGGGAAGAACTATGTCTATTCATCCAGTCATGCAACGGCTTGCCGAGAAAATCAATCGTACCGACCTGCCCGCTTTTGTGCCGGGCGATACGGTGCGCGTGCAAGTCAAGATCAAGGAAGGCGAAAAAGAACGCCTTCAGGCCTTTGAGGGCGTTGTGATTGCCCGCAAGAATGGCGCGCAGGGAAGCTTTACCGTCCGCAAGATCAGCTTTGGCCAGGGCGTGGAGCGTATTTTCCCCTTTAACTCAAAGGTCATCGACAGCGTGGTCAAGGTTCGCTCGTCCAAGGTGCGCCGCGCCAAGCTGTTCTACCTGCGCGGACTCCGGGGCAAAGCAGCCCGCCTCAAGGAAGTCGAGCGCAGCTAGCCCCTCAGCGGCCTGTGCCGCCTGCGGGACGCTTGTCTCCGGCTCATGTTTTCACCCAACGCCTCGGCCTCCAGCCGGGGCGTTTGTCTGCCCGGTCGCTGGGAGCGCGGCAAAGCACTAAACTGAAGACGTGCCTCCGCGTTCCGCCTCCAGATCTGTTTCGCCCGCGACGCTCAAGCAACGCATGCTGCGCCAACTGGTCTGCGGCGACCGCTATGAGCGCCAGGCGCGGCAGCAGGGCGCAACCGCCATCGCAGGCGTAGATGAAGTCGGACGGGGCGCGCTCTTTGGTCCCGTCGTCGCCGCCGCAGTTATTCTGCCGTCCCGCATTCGGCTCGAGGGCTTGCGCGACTCCAAACAACTGCGTGTCTCTGATCGCGAGCGGCTGGCCACCGAGGTGCATGCCTGCGCCATCGCCGTGGCGATTGCAGAAGTAGATGTGGAGACCATCGACCGCATCAACATCTACCAGGCCACGCGGCTGGCCATGCTGCGCGCAGTGGAGCTGCTGCAACCCGAGCCGGATCACCTGCTCATCGATGCCATGCGCATTGATCACCCCTGCGCGCAAACCAGCATCATTTATGGCGATTCCCTCTCGCTGTCGATCGCCGCGGCCTCGGTGGTCGCAAAAGTCTACCGCGATCGGCTGGTATGCGAGCTGCACGCGCTCTATCCCGAGTATGGACTGGACGCGCACAAAGGCTACGGCACGCCCCGGCACAAGGCCGCGCTACTGCAGTATGGCCCCACTCCGCTGCACCGGAAGAGCTTTGCTCCCGTCACCCAGTCGGAACTGTTTTTGAACGAAGAATCTTCTGCCCAGGAGTCCATGATTTGACCACTGCCGCTCGCCGCCTGCTTTGCATGACGGCCCACCCCGACGACGAAAGCGGCGCCTTTGGCGGCGCCCTCATGCTGGCCAGCCAACAGGGATTTGAAACCACGCTCGTCTGCCTCACCGATGGCCAGGCCGCGCATTTTCGCGAAGGCGCAGAGGACAATGGGGCGCTCGGACAAAAGCGCCGCGCCGAGTTGAAGGCTGCCTGCGAGGTGCTCGACATCACGCGCTACGAGGTGCTCGACTATCCTGACGGCCAACTGGCGCATGAAAAGTTCTACGAGCTGGTGGGCGATGTGGTGGCGCGCATCCGGCGCTGGCGGCCGCAGGTGGTGCTCACCTTTGGCGGCGATGGCGGCGTCAACCTGCATCGCGACCACATCGTGGTCTCCATGGCCACAACGGCGGCTTTTCACTGGGCTGGACGGCCTGAGTTTTTTCCCGAGCAGATTGGAGTCGCCTTCGCCGGCGAGCGGTTAACGCCTTATACGCCGCAAAAGCTCTACTACAGCAGCACCCCGTTTGTTTCCGTGCGCGCACGCCCTGAGCTGAATGGCTCGCCCACCGTGCCGTGGTCGTTGTCCATGGAACTGGGCCCGCTCGGAGAGCGCAAGTTCCAGGCATTTCTGCAGCATGAGACACAGCGCGGCGTGATTGCAAGGGTGGGCGATAGTATTCGCGAACATTTCGAGCGGGAGCGCTATCTGCTCGCCGCCGCGCCGGGCCTGCTCCACATCGCCGACGATGCGGGGCTCTTTGAGGGCATTCGCGAAGACTGAGCAAAACGCCATTATCAAAAGAAACAAAGGCCGGAGAAATCTTCTCCGGCCTTTTGAATTGCAAACGAAATGTGTTCTTACTTGATGGTGCCATTCAGCGCACTGGGGAAAAATGCTCCGCCCTTGCCGGCCGCTCCCCCGCCGTACACGATGGAGAGCACCTGCGAGGTGGTGCGTGCATAGGTACGCGCGGTCGCATCGGCATCGACAATCGTCGCCGCACCGTTGCTGTCCACGCTGACGCCCATGTCGTCGTTGTTGGAACCGTCGAGTTTGGCGCGCGTCATCGCGATCATCTGCGAAGCCTGCATCGCACTCGAGCCAGCCTGGAAGATGCGCGTGCGGATGCTGGCCGCGTGATAGGCCTCCACATTGTGAATGCCCACGGCCTTGTCGAGATAAGTCTTGTTTGAGATTGCCGGAGCCGCGCCCTGATAGGCCGTGACGCCGACGTCTTCAAAGATGAACGCACCCAGCAGGAAGTTAGTCTGGCTCGCGAAGGGATCAAAGCTCGATCCCAGCCCCGCAGCCTGTGCCAGCGCATTGAAGCTGTTCATCAGATCGATGTTGGGCATAGCGACAGCGGAGGTGCTGAGGTTGGTCTGCAAAAACTTCACGTGGTTCTGCTCATCCATCGCCACTTCCATCGCGAAGTCCTGCGTAAAGGTATCAGAGAAAGTTACTTTTGGATTTGCCTTCACCGTGACGCTTCCGCCGGCCGAGCCATCACCGCCCTTGGTGGAGATGCCAGCCGCCACGTCAATGGTCGTTCCGGTGGTGGCCAGCGTGTAGTACTGCGCTTCGAGAAATTCGAGGTTCAACGCAAAATTGAGAATGTCTGCGTCGGTGATGGTCTGGGCAAAGGCGCTGCGGGTCAATGCCATTCCGGCGAGTGCGGCGCCGCCCAGCAGCATGGCCTTGCGTCGCGAGGCGCGCCTTTCTTCGACCGCCTGCATGAGCTCTTTCTGATCGATCTGATCGATGTTTTCCATTGATCTCTCCTTAGGAAGCCGTGGCTGAAATAGTGCCGTTGAGGCCATTCGGGAAGAATCCACCCTTGCTGACCACTCCCGCCGAAGGACTCAGGTATACGATGTGCATCACCTGATCGGTCGTGCGGTCATAGGAGATAGAGCTGGAGTCTGCATTCACGATGGTGCTCGCTGAGAGCGTGGTCTCCGCTCCGCCACCAGCCGTGGCGCGCAAGGCCTGAATCTGCGTGGCCGCTGTAAGCACCGAGCCGCCGACCTGCGCAATCAGCGTGCGGATCTCGCCCGCGTGATAAGCCTCAGTCCCCAGAATGCCGGCCGCGGCCGCCAGGTTGGCCGAGCTGCTCAGGAGCGTTGCCGCGCCGTGGTAGGCGGTGACACCTACGTCTTCGAAAACAAACGCGCCCAGCAGAAAGTTGTCATCGCTCGAGAACGGATCAAAGGTCGAGCCAATGCCCGCAGCCGAAGCCGCCGCATTGAACGCATTCGTGAAGTCGATGGCTGGACGATCCACCGCCGCCGAGCCCAACTGCTTCCGCAGAAACTGCACGTGCGTCTGCTCGTCATTGGCGATTTCAAGCGCGTAGGCCTTCACCGCGGACGACTGGAAGTTCACTTGTGAGCCGCCTGTCACGTTGCCCGGATTTGCGCCGATGTCAGAGGAAGAAAGCCCCATGCCATAGGCCGCGCGCAGATAAAACTCTGCTTCGAGATATTCAAGGTTCAACGCAAAGTTGAAGATATCAGCATCCGTGATCGATGAACTGGTGCCGCCTCCGCCACCGCTGTTCGTCGTGTTATTGGTCATATTGTTGGCCATGCTGTTTCCGCTGCTGCAGCCAGCAATTCCTGCTGCGGCAACCCCTGCGCTCACGCCGATTCCCGCTAGAAATTTGCGGCGCGAAACGCTCCTTCGCTCAAGCAGCTCATCGAGCTTCTTCACGATTCTGACCTCCAGAAGAATGATGCCCCGGCACTTTCTCCCGGGCTCACGGTTGCAATACGCGGGGCGGATGCCGAACGGATGGAGTCTTACGAGAAAAAGAGTTTCATCCCATCATGGGTCGATGTCACGAACAGAAAGACCAGAATTCTATTCATAAAACACATGTCGAAGTACCGAGGAGCAGGCAACCCTGGGCGGCTTGGGGATCTCAACCGCTCCGCCGCGTTGAAAAATGGCGGATACTACTTTCGTAGCAATTCTCTGAACCTATGTTTCCTTCTCTGCGATATACGCTGTGGATCACGCTCGCCGCACTGGGACTTCTATTGCCCTTGCGAGCGCAGACCGGAGTGCGGGAGGAGCCTCAAAATGCTGTCATTACTGTGCCCGTGGTGGTGCATGGCAAGCATGGAGAACTGCTGCCACTGCTGACAGCAGAGGACTTCACGCTGACCGACAATACGCATCCCCAGACCATTCAATCCTTCGCGCCTGACACCAGCCTGCCGCTCACGGTTGGCCTCCTGTTCGAGACAGGCCCCGGGCAGAGCAGCGCACTTCATGAAAAAGTGCATGCGAGCAAACAATTTCTAAATAGCCTGCTGAGCGCGCATGCATCCGGCAGCGCACCTAGGGTGTTTGTAGTTCAATTCAACCGCGACGTTGATCTGCTCGAAGACCCATCTGCCAGCGCGAGCAAGGCGCAGCAGGCGCTTTCGCAGGTGGGTGTGGCACAGTTCCATGGCGACAGTAACGCAGACTCGACCGCGAACAAGGGGCGTCACGCCAAAGCCTCAGGCGCTGCGCTCTATGATGCGATTTATCTCGCAACCCACAACGTCCTCAATACCACAGCCGGAAGAAAAGTCATCGTGGTGCTGAGCGACGGCATTGACCAGGGCAGCAAGACCACGCTGAATGGCGCAGTGGAAGCCGCACAAAGGGCAGGCGTGGCCGTCTACGCCATCTACTTCAAAGGCGGCCGCCCGCCGGTGGAGTTCCGTCCATCGAACAGAACAAACGGCAATCGCGGCGGCTATTCCGGGAATTATCCGGGAGGATATCCGGGCACCTATCCCGGTGGATATCCAGGGGGTGGCACAGACAATCCGATGCCTGCGCCATCTGGCGAGCGGCGCGTCGACGGCAGAAAAATGCTCGAGGATATTTGCAATCGCACCGGCGGTGAAATGTTTGATAGCCGCAGGCAAGGCTTGCCGCGCATTTTCGCAAGAGTGATGCAGCAACTGAATGAGGCAGACATGCTGCAATACACGCGCACGCAGACAGCCACGGAGCCGGGCTTTCATCACATCCGGCTCAAGCCGAAACAAAAAGACGTGACGATACAAATGACAGAAGGCTACTGGCTCGGCGACGAATAGCAGCCCGAAAAGCGAGGCAATCCCCGGCGCACCGCGTATCCGCTGCGTCATTATGACGCAGCAGGAACAGCCTCCATCCAACCTATACTGGCGCTAAACCATGCATTACTCATTGAAGCAACCTAATATGCGCAACCTACTGTTACGTTTTCTCGTTGTTCTGATTCTCATGGTGGCAGCAACGCTCTCAGCTCAGGCCTCGATACTCACTCCTGTCCATGGGGTCGTGCATGATCCCTCACATCGGCCCATCCGTGGGGCGCGCGTCACATTGAAAGCAGCGAACTCGGCGCTGCAATTCGCCCAAGCAACAGGAGCGGATGGCATCTTTCACTTTGCCAGCGTGCCGGTGGGCGTTTACATCATCACGGTGAAGGCATCGGGCTTTGCCACGCGGCAGCAAGAGGTCACAGTCACTGCAAACAGTCAGCCCGTCCTGCACTTTGCCCTGACTGTTGCCACTGTCCAGCAATCCACCACCGTGCATGCTGAGGCCTCGGCGTTGAGTCCGGACTCGATGACGCCCACCACGCTCATCAGCCGCAAGACCATTGCGCAAACGCCCGGTGCAAGCCGCACCAACAGCCTGGCCATGATCACAGACTACGTGCCCGGCGCCTATGTGGTGCATGACATGCTGCACATGCGCGGTGGCCATCAATTGAGCTGGCTCATCGACGGCGTGGAGATTCCCAATACCAACATTGCCAGCAACATTGGGCCCGCCATCGATCCGAAAGACATTGACTACCTCGATGTAGAAAGAGGCAGCTATGAGGCCGATCTGGGTGACCGCACCTACGGCATGATGGACATCGTGCCGCGCACTGGCTTCGAGTACAACCGCGCGGGGCAACTCGTGTTGAGCGCCGGCAATTATGGCCAGACGAACGATCAGATCAGCCTGGGCAACCATACCGAACGTTTTGCCTGGTATCTGAGTGTCAATGGCAACCGCAGCAGTTACGGACTCATGCCGCCTGTCGCTCACCCCTACCATGATGCTGAAAACGGCTACGGAGGATTCAACTCGATCATCTACAACCCGAACCCAAAGAATCAGCTTCGCGTCGTCTCTCAACTTCGTACCGACTATTATCAGATTCCCTACGATCCCAACCCTAGTGACTACGAGAATCAGTTAGACCCGACCAGCCAGCTTCGCGATGGTGAGCATGAGACCGACGGCCTCATTGCGCTCACCTGGGCACATAGCTTCGATTCGCTGACCACTCTGAACGTGTCGCCCTTCTACCACTACAACCGCGCCAACTATCAACCGGGAAAGAACGATGCCCCCGCCGCTACAAGCTCTGACCAGACCGGCAACTATGCTGGACTGCAGGCATCCATCGCCACGGTGATTGCAAAGAACTCGCTCAAGGCCGGGCTCTACAGCTATGTACAGCATGAGAATGACTTCTTCGGCTCCACTTTCGCCGACGGCACACCGGCTGTGGCACAACGCAACCGCGTCACCGGCGGCATTGCGGAGTTTTATGCCGAAGACAGTTACAAACCCTCGCAATGGGTCACCTTCTTCGGCGGAGTGCGCGAGTCTTATTTCAGTGCGGACGTCACAGAGAACTATGTGTATCCCCGCGTGGGCTTGGCCGTCGAAATCCCTCGCCTGCACTGGATATTCCGCGCATTCTACGGGCGCTTTTACCAGCCGCCGCCGCTCACCAGCGTCTCTGGCCCGCTGCTTCAGTACGCGCAGGCCAGCAACACCAGCTTTGTGCCTCTGCATGGTGAGCGCGACGAAGAGCATCAGTTTGGTGTGACAATTCCCTTGCGGGGATGGACGCTCTCAGCAGACACCTTTGAGACGCGCGCCAACAACTTTCTGGATCACAGCAACATTGGCGAATCGAGCATCTTCATTCCCGTCACCATCGACGGCGCACTAGTGCAGGCGTGGGAGCTAACGTTGCGCTCGCCGCAAATGTGGAAGTACGGGCAGGTGCATCTGGCCTACTCCAATCAGCTTGCGCAGCAACGGGGGGCCATCACCGGAGGGCTGATCTGCTATCCGCCCAACTCGCCCGATTGTGCTGCGTCGCAGGCCTACACGCCGCTTGACCACGACCAGCGCAACACGCTCAACGCTGGCTACAATGCGCACCTGCCCAGCCAGAGCTACGCGTCGATCAATGTGTATTACGGATCAGGTTTTTCAAATGGCGTGCAGACTGCACAGTATCCGGGAAACTATCTGCCGCAGCACACGACCATCGACCTGGCGGCCGGCAAGCACTTCGGCAGCAAGTATGAAGCAAGCATCACGGCGCTGAATGTTGACGATAGCCGCGTGCTGCTCGACAACAGTCTGACCTTTGGCGGCTTCCACTACAACGCGCCACCTGAGGTCTATGGAGAAGTCCGCTACAACTTCCACTTCTAGAAACAGAACTCCCCGGGTCTTAAATAAAGCCCGGGGAGTTTTTCGTTACACGTCAGTCCAGTCGAGAATGACCTTGCCGGTCTCGCCGCTCATCATCGCGGCAAATCCCTTCTCAAACTCCTTGTGCGAATAGCGGTGCGTGATCACGGGCGAAATATCGACGCCCGAGTCCACCAGCACTGACATCTTGTACCAGGTCTCATACATCTCGCGACCATAGATGCCCTTGATGGTGATCATGTTGAAGATCACCTTGCGCCAGTCAATCTCCATGGGCTTGGCCGGAATGCCGAGCATGGCAATCTTGCCGCCATGGCACATGTTCTCAATCATCTCCACAAAGCCGGCGCGGCTGCCCGACATCTCAAGCCCCACGTCGAAGCCCTCCTGCATGCCGAGTTGCTTTTGCGCCTCGGCCACCGGCGTCTTCGTGGGATCAATGGCCAGCGTGGCGCCCATGGAGCGCGCCAGTTCCAGCCGGAAGGGATTCAGATCGGTCACGACCACATGCCGTGCTCCGGCATGGCGCACGATGGGGATCGTCATCAGGCCGATCGGCCCGGCGCCGGTGATGAGCACGTCTTCGCCCAGCACAGGAAACGTGAGCGCCGTATGCACAGCATTGCCAAAGGGATCAAAAATGGCAGCAATCTCTTCCGACATGCCGGGATTGTGCCGCCAGATGTTGGTCATGGGCAGCGAAATATATTCTGCAAACGCGCCCGGCCGGTTGACGCCTACGCCCAGCGTCGCGGCGCAGAGATGACGGCGGCCCGCCAGGCAGTTGCGGCAGCGCCCACACACCACATGCCCCTCACCCGAGACCAGGTCCCCTACCTTGAAGTCGTTGACGTTCGAGCCAATGGCCGCAATCTCGCCCACGAACTCATGGCCGATCGCCATGGGCACGGGGATGGTCTGCTGCGCCCACTCATCCCAGTTATAAATATGTACATCGGTGCCGCAGATGCCGGTGCGATGCACGCGGATGAGCACATCGTTGATGCCAATCTCAGGAACCGGCACATCTTCCAGCCACAATCCGCGCTCGGCGCGGCTCTTGACTAACGCTCGCATGGTCTCTCCCTCAGAGCAGAACTTATTAGCGTACGACATGCCGCGCGATTGTGCATGCCTCTGCCGCCAAAGCAAAGAGCCGGAGGCTCGCTCCGGCTCATTGCGCTTCACTAGAGAGGCAGCAGGCGCGTGGCTATTTCTTCTTTGCGTTCAGCTCAAACATCTTGAGCTGCACATGCCAGGTGACGGACTGCCCCGGCTTGAGCGTCACCATGCCGGTGTTCCGGCCATGCCACTCCTTGCCAAAGGGATCGGCAAAGTTGAACTGCTCTTCGACGACGGCAAACTTCGCCTTCGGCGGCGAATAGACCTGGATGGTGCGAATCTGCGGCGAGAAGCCAATCTCGCTGATGCCGTAGTTCGAGGCCGGGTCCATGATGGAAACCACCACCTTGCCATCCTTGCGATGAATGTTGGACCAGTTGTCGTCGAGATAGCCCTCGTCGAGCGGGCGTCCGCCCGGCACATTGAAGTCAAAACGAGTTCCCTTCACCGGCGTGCTCTTTCCGGTCGGGAAGACATCCTGATAGTTGTTCACCTCGGTGTGCATGTCCGCCGGCACATAGAGCCGCGTTTGCGCATGCTGCCCGCTGGGAATGTTCAGATACGGGTGCCAGGCCATCGAGATGGGCTCGTCTTGCTTGCCAACATTTTTCGCCGTGATCTGCGCATCGACGGCATCGGCGGTCAAAGCAATCTGAAAGTGCAGATCGGTCTTTGAGAGCCACTGGCCGCCAAAAGCATCCTTCATGTCCGCAGTCAGCGTTTCGCCATTGGCGGTCTTCTGCACCTGCACGTTGCGGGCCTGCTCTTTGAGAATGAGGCCGTGCATCGCATGCTTGTCCTGGTCAGGATGAGCGCTGTTGTGCCAGTTGGCCGGCAGCACCAGCTTGTGGCCGCGCCAGTAGGTGGTGATGGTCTTGCCGTCGGGCGAGAGCGGCCCAAGAATGCGGTTCGGATAAGGCACCAGGAAGGCGCCGCCGAACGCAAAGCTGTCATCCCCATAAGCATCGCTTGCTGTGCCGTAGTACTGCGTGTTCGCTACGGCCAAAGACGGCGCATGCAGCACATGAAAGACACCCAGTCCCGGAAAGTAAGCCTTGATCTGGAAGACATTCATTCCGTGGCCGGGAAGAATGGTGGCGCCAAGAAACTGCGGCTGGTCGCCACTCTGCTGTCGCTTGAGATGTACGACCGGTTCGCCATTGACTTCGGTCGGTTGTGCCGTGGAAGCCGTGGCAGGCTTCGCCGAAGGACTCGCGGAAGCTGCAGTGGAGGACTTTTTCTGGCAGCCGGTGACGGCAATCAGCGCGGCCGCGGCCAGAGACAGCAGGCGGTAGGAACGGGACATCTTCACCTCTCAGTGCTTGCGGTAATCGTTTTCCCCAGACACCGGTTATAGATTTCCGCCTATCAGGCTGTCAAACGAACGGCGGTACGCTCAGGCCTTGCTCTTTCGCGGACGCTTCGGCACCTGCGGCAGTGTGCCCTTAGGAAAGCCGGTGGACTCGCGCACCACCAGCTCGGTCGCAATCTTGTACTCTCTTTGCGGAGCAAGCGACGAGGCGCTCTCCACCTGCGCTCGCAGCGCAGTGACGGCCGCGCGCGCCAGTTCAAAGCGCGACATCTGAATGGTCGTCAACGGAGGCGTGGTGACCTCGGCGATGTGAATGTTGTCAAAGCCCATCACCGACATATCGTCGGGCACGCGCAGATTGGCGCGGTACATGTGATGCAGCACGCCGATCGCCGTCATATCGTTCGAGCACATGATCGCCGTGGGGCTCTCGTCAAAGGCCAGCAGCTTTTCAGCCGCCGCGACGCCGCCCTCAAGCGTGTGGTCGCCTTCCACAATCCACTCCGGATGCGGCGTGATGCCGCACTCTTTGAGCGATTTGGTAAAGGCCGCGAGGCGCGACTGCGCCGAGTGCAGGCGCAACGGGCCCGTGATGAACGAGATTTTGCGGTGCCCCAGCGCCGCCAGATGCTGCACACCCTGCCGGATGCCGTGCTGATAATCCACCTTCAGCAGCGAGACTCCCGGGCTGGGCGGACCCACATCAATGAACACCAGCGGAATGTTGCGCTGCGCCAGTTGATCGAGCAGCGGCTCTTCAATGCCGAAGGTCATCACGGCCACGCCCTCGACCTTGCGCTCCAGCATGCGGCGAATGCACTGCGCCATGCGCTTGGGGTCATAGTTGGTCGAGCTGACCAGAATCTCGTAACCGCTCTCGATAGCGACATCTTCAAAGCCCTGAATCAGCTCAGGGAAGAAGGGATTGGTGATCTCAGAGATGATGAGGCCAAAGATTTTGCTGCGGCCTGAGACCAGCGCCCGCGCCTGCGTGTTTGGAAAGTAATTCAGCTCCTCGATCACTTCCCAGACGCGCTTGGCGATCTTGGGGTTGACCGTGGGCACATGATTGATCGTGCGGGAAACCGTGGCGATGGAGACGTTGGCAACCCGCGCGATGGTGCGAATATCCATCCGCTTGTTCTGCTGGTCCGCTTCCGTTGTAGCCCTGGTTGACTTTCTCGGCATAGACCTCTGTCGTCCCAAGTCAGAAGCGAGTCTCGAAAGCCGGCATGAAAAAACATGCTGCGAACATAATGCCGGCCTTCGTGTGCCGTACCGCCGTGCCCAGGAAATGTTTTCTATTCCCTATCATGCTGCCACTTCTACCCATGCGTGACAACCTTTTCCGGCACAAGCAAGGGCTGCTGCCCGCAAATATAAGTATCGGTAACGATTACTAGAAATCATGTCCCGTAAATCTGAAAACTATGCCCGGAACCCTCCCGAGTCCATCCGGGAACGCTCCGGGCACATTGCTCATTTCATTTGCCGTCTTACTTGACCTTCATCACCAGGATGTTGATCGAGTAAGGCGCAAAGGTATGTTGCACGGTCCCGCCAATCCCCTTCAGCACATGTGTCTCGGGCACAATGTGATCCGGATGCTCAAGCGAATTGCTGTCATGCGGACTCAGAGCCGAGAGCGTCACCAGCGTTGCCTGCGGATCGATCTTGCCGTCCGCATCCAGGTGCAGCGTCAACGGCTGCGGCTTGGGAGCGGCATTCACGATCTTGAGGTAGAGGTGATCTCCCGCGCGCGTGGCGGAATAGAAGCAGAGCGGGCCGGCTCCTTCCATGCTGCCCTTCACCACTTCATCGCCGCGGTATTTGCCGAAGAGCACCTGCGCGTAATAGCTCGGCGAAGCAAAGCTGTGCAGCGCGTCATATCCAATCAGGTTGGTGCCCCACTGCGCGGCCATGGGATTCACATTCACCAAAAGCGGCGCATAGCTGGCCATGATGACCAGGTCGCTGTTGCGCTCCAGCCCCGTCATCCAGGCTGCATCGCTCAGCGCCGCGTCAAAGTCAGGCGTGGGAGTCCCTTCAATCGTGGCCCACTCGCCCACAAAGATCTTCGGCCCCTTGCGGCTCACCTTGTCGTAGTGGTTCGTGTCAGTGAAGAAGCCATGCGGCGAGCGGTAGAAGTGATCGTCAATCACATCCGGCTGCACATCGCCCTTCACCGGCGTGGTCGCAATCAGTTGCAGATCGGGATAGGCCTTGCGAATCGCCGTGGCAAATTGCGCGAAGCGCGCGCTGTAGCTGCCCGAGTGATCAAAGAAATCCTCGTTGCCGATCTCGATGTACTTCAGCGGAAACGGCGCGGGATGCCCGTCGCGGGCTCGCTCGGCGCCCCACTTGGTATCCGTGCCGCCCGTGACGTACTGAATCTCTTCGATGGCATCCTGCACGTAAGGCGCGAGCGCCTTGCCCGGGTCCACATGCTGCCCATGCAGGGAATAGCCCGCATAAACGGCCAGCAACGGCTGCATGTGCAGGTCCTGGCACCACTCCAGAAACTCGAGCAGACCCATGCCGTCGCTCGACTGGTAGCCCCACGGACTCGGGTGTGTGGGACGATCCACCAGCGGGCCAATCGTCTTCTTCCAGTCGTACCAGTCCTTGATCTCGTTGCCTTCAAGGTAGTTGCCGCCGGGGAAGCGCAGGAACGCAGGATGCAGCGCCGCCAGCTTCTTCATCAGGTCAACACGGTCGCCGTTCTTCTGGTTCAGATAGGTGGGCGGAAACAGCGAAACCAGATTCATCCAGACCGTACCGGGGTGCGCGACAGAGATGCGGATGAAGTTATTCTCTGACTCCGGCACATTGCCGGTGTGCAGGGTCGCTGTGTACTGCTTCCACTCCGCCGTGGGCGCGGGAAAGGTTGCGCTGGCCAGCGTTTTGCCCGTGGCCTTGTTGACGATGCTGATTGTCACCGGCACCGCTGCGCCGGCTTCGCCCTTGAGGTAAATCGACGCGTGATACGTTGTGTCGGGCCACACAGGCACGCCCCAATAACCGGGATTATCCAGACCGCCCGGATCACTCGCTGACGCCTGGCTCGCCGTCAGCTTCATGCTGTAAGGCAGCGCCTGGCTTGGTCCGGTTGTGTGGTCCACGGTGGCGGCAATGCCCTGCTCGGCATTCTGCTCAAGCTGCCACGTCTTGATGAAGCTGTTGGTGGCATTGGCATGAAAGACGCGGTCTTTCACCAGTTCGGCATACAGGCCGCCGTCGTAGGAGTGGTTGATCTCCTCCGTCATGAGGCCATACAGCGAGGGGCTGATGGCATGCACCGGCTGGTTGTAGTGCACGGTGAGCTCGGCCTGCGGCGACTGAGCCGCAGCCAGCGAAGGCAGCAACGTAAGCGCCAGCGGAATTGCAGCCAGCGAAAGACTATGACGAAATTTCATGCGTGACTCACCTCAAAAAATGCACTGCGCAAAAGTGTATTGCAAGCGCCCTGTGACGGACGCCGGAAATCCCCGCCCGCTCAAGCCATGACGTCATGGTAGAGCCGGTAGTTCTCGTGCCGAATCCGCGGGAACGACTTAAAAGTGACCGGCGCTACCGCCGACTCCACCCGCCAGGCGCGCCCTTGCTGCGCCGCCGCCAGCAGTTGCGCGCGCGTGAACCGGCTGCGCGGGCTGTTGATCGCCATCAGAGCCAGCGGACCGCTGCGCAGCGCCACTGTATCCGGATGCTGCGCGTCTACTGGCTGCAGACTCAAGGGCCGGTCGATGGAGTACTCGATCCGGTCGCCATCCTTCCATTCGCGATGCAGGCGCACAAAGGTGCCCGGCTTCACTTCAGCCTCGGCCTTGCGGCCATTCACCGTAATGGACGTTCCCTTGCCAGCCCAGGCCGGCACGCGTAGCGCAATGCTAAAGGTTTGCGGATTGTCTCCGCGCACCTGCATCGCGATGTCGTTCTCATAGGGATAGTGCGTCCGCTGCTCGAGCGAGAAGCGCGCGCCGCCGATCTGAAACTTGGCGCGTGACGGCACAAACAGGTTGACGTAGAGGCCCTCGGGCGAATGGAAGTAGGAGCTGATGCCGTAATCGGCGGTGACCTGCGGAAAGGTCCCCGAGCAGCAGGGCCATTGCTCGGGATAGTAGTTTTTTGCCGCATAGTTGTTGTAGTCAGAGTAGTAGAAGCTGAAGCCGCCCTGCTCCAGCGGCATCGCGCCCAGAATCGTGTTGTAGAGCACCTGCTCCATGCTGTCGCCATAGCGGCTGTCGCCGGTGATGCGCATCAGATAGCGCGTGACCTTGAAGTGCCCATAAGCGCCACAGGGCGTCTCAAAGCTGGCATGCGTCTCCGTCAGGCTCTTGTAGAGGCCGCCGCTGCCCGGCTCCACAAAGGTCTCGTTCGGCCCCCAGCCGCCGGTGGCAAAGCTCTGGTCCAGCACAAACTGAAATCCGTTGCGCGCCGCGCGCAGATGCTTTTCGCTGCCCAGCACCAGGTAGGCCTGCGAGGCCGAGTTCAACGCATTCACATGGCTGTAGGCATGCTGATGCGGCAGCACATTGTCGCCTTCCGCGAGCGGATCAAAGTAGCTCTTATCCTGCAGAAAGCGCTGCGCCATGACCAGGTATTTCTCGTCTCCCGAACGCTTGTAGGCAAGAAAGAAATTCTCCGGCAGCGTGTAGCTCTCATCCCACGTGAATGCAATATTCGGATGCGGCCGCGCCGCCATCTCAGGCCGCGTCAGCGCATGCGAAGGCAAATACGGCATCACGGCATCGAGAGCGCGAGAGAGCGCGTGCAGCGCATTCGGGTCGCCCGCAAACTGATGCGCATCGATCAGCCCGCAATTGCTCTTGTCAAAGGTGTAGCAGGGCAACGGATAGTCATCGTAAAACTTCGGCGAAACGGCCTCGGCAAATCCGCGCACCAGCCGGTGCACCTTGGCTTTGGTGGGCTGGTCGCCGGTCGCGGCATAGGCTCGCGCCAGTCCAGACAGATATTGCCCAAACGAGTGCCCCGGAATATAGCCGGTCATATTGTTCGGCGGGTCAAATTCCTTTGAGAAGTTGTACCAGCCGCCCATCTGTGGCCCGGGAGCCGGCAGCCCCGCGCGTTCACGAAAGGGCTTGAGCAGCGCATCTTCATCGAGCGCCAGAAAAAAGGCATGATTGGCCTGGAACTGCGCCAGCATCGGCCCTTCCAGCAACTCCACCTCGCCGTAGCCCAACTGCCCCAGCCGCGTCGCGCCGCCATGGGATGCGGCTGCTGACAGCCCAAATGTCCGCGGAGCCACCACTCCGGCCGCGGCCACCGCCGCGCTGCTCTTCAAAAATGTGCGTCGCGACAGATTCTCGCTCACCCGGCACCTCGATTCTCTTGGGATTCTCTTCGGATGAATTACACCCGCCGCCCCACGCGGCCCGGTATTTGCTGTTTCTGGAGCGGGCAAACGCAGGCGTCCGGAGCCATTCCCCGGCTCAGTTTGGGTAAATGTTTACCAACCCCGGCAAATGCCTGTCAAACGCTCCTCTTCTACCCGGGAACAGCCACAGGACTGCTAGACTGTTCCCAAAACTCCCTCGTCTACTTTCTACTCAGAATGCGGCGATGGTTGACAGGGCCAGGAGAGGCGTTTAACCTCGCATCGCCTGCAAGAAAATGTTTACCCGAATTCCCGAACCGACCCAGGAAGGTACAGTTTGACACAGCAGCTCAAAGAACAAGTGCTCGAAGCCAATCTCGATCTCGTGCGCGAGGGCCTCGTCCAGTTCACCTTTGGCAACGCCAGCGGCATTGACCGCGCCACCGGACTCGTCGCCATCAAGCCCAGCGGAGTGCCCTATGACAAACTGCGCCCCGAAGACATGGTGGTCACCGATCTCTCAGGAAAAATCGTCGAAGGCAAGCTGAAGCCATCCTCTGATCTGGACACCCATCTGCTCCTCTACCGCGAGTTCCCTGCCATCGGCGGCGTCGCCCACACCCATTCCATGTACGCCACCGTCTGGGCGCAGGCCGGCCGCGCGATTCCCGCCCTCGGCACCACCCATGCCGACTATTTCTATGGCGAGGTGCCCGTTACAGACGAGCTGACCGATAAGGAGATCGGCGGCGAATACGTCCACAACACCGGCGTGGCCATTGTGCGCCGTTTCCAGGGGCTCGATCCGCTGGCCGTTCCGGCCGTTCTGGTGGCCGGGCACGCGCCCTTTGCCTGGGGCAAAAACGCCCTGGAGGCCGCGCACCACGCCGCCCTGCTCGAAGCCGTGGCTCGCATGGCCTGGCACACCATGACGCTGAACCCCGAGTGCCGGGGAGTCTCCCAGGCGCTGCTCGACCGCCACTATTTCCGCAAACATGGAGCCAAGGCCACCTATGGTCAATAGAAAATCCCTTTACTAGGGGGGCAAACGTCACTCATCTCTGATACCTTTTGGGAGCGTGATTTTGTTTCCGTTGCGCAGGCTGAGCAGGCGGCAGGAGAAGGCTTCCCAATCTGAATCCACACGGCGCTGAGACCATGAACGAACCGAACCATTCAAGACAGCTGTTCCCGGCGCGCTTCCACTTCGCTTCTATTTGAGGACCTCAGAACGTATGCATCCGCCCACTAACTCGCCGGCCAACGACCTGGCCCTGAGCAGAAAAAGAAGACAAAACCTGCGGTTCATCTACTTTTTTGGCGCCTTCGGCGGCATTCTGTTCGGCTACGACATCGGCGTGATGACGGGCGCCCTGCCGATTCTGCAACAGCGCTGGAACCTGCAAAACAGCCCGTTCGATCTGGGCCTGATCACTTCATCGGTGATGCTGGGGGCCATTCTTGGCGGAGCGCTGGCCGGCCGCCTGGCCGACCGCTATGGCCGCCGCCGTCTGATCCTCATCTCCTCCATCGTCTTCATCATCGGAGCGGCGCTTTCGGCCATTGCACCCGCCAACGGCGTGGGCTTTCTGGTCGCCGCCCGCATCATTCTCGGCTGGGCGGTCGGCGCGGCCTCGGCCCTGGTGCCGGCCTACCTCTCTGAGATGGCCCCGGCCGATATCCGCGGCCGCTTGTCGGGCCTCAATCAGGTCATGATCGTCTCCGGTATGCTGCTCTCCTATGTCGCGGACTACTTCCTCGACAACATCTCCGGCCCCTTGAGCTGGCGTCTCATGCTGGGCGCGGCCGTCCTTCCGGCGGTGGTTCTCTTCCTCGGCACGCTGCGGCTGCCCGAGTCGCCCCGTTTTCTGGCCAGCCACGGCCTGGTGGAGACGGCGAGAGAGGTCCTGCAGACCATCCGGCCCGAGCGCTGGCGCATTGAGGATGAGTTGCAGGAGATTCAGCGCACCGTGCGCCATGAGCACGAGAAAGGCCAGGCACAGGGGCACTACAAGGCGTTTCTGCAGCCGCAGTACCGCCCGCTCGTGCTGGCCGGCCTCGGTGTCGCGGCGCTGCAGCAATTTCAGGGCGCGAACGCCATCTTCTACTACCTGCCGCTCATTGTGCAGCGGCTCAGCGGAGCCTCGACCCACTCGGCGCTGATGTGGCCCATGCTTGAGGGCGCCATTCTCGTGCTCGGCTCACTGTTCTTTCTGCTGGTGGCCGACCGCATCAACCGCCGCGCCCTGCTCACGATGGGCGGCATCATTATGGCGCTTTCGTTCATTTCGCCGGCAGTGCTTCATCTGCTGATGCCCTCGCTCGGCGGCAACACCGTCGTCATATTCCTGAGCATCTACGTCGCGCTGTACTCCTTCACCTGGGCGCCACTGACGTGGGTGGTCGTAGGCGAAATCTTTCCCCTGGCCATTCGCGGTTCGGGCACGGGCCTGGCATCCTCTTTCAACTGGATTGGATCCTTCCTGGTAGGGCTGCTCTTCCCGGTGATGGCCGCGGCGATGTCGGAGTATTCCGTCTTCGCCATCTTCGGCGCCGTCTGCCTGGTCGGTGTTCTCTTTATCCGCATCTGGGTTCCGGAAACGCGTGGCCTCACGCTCGAGCAGATCGAGGCCAGCCAGGAGGCCATCTGATAGCGCACTTTTTCACTTCTCCGTTTCACTTCAGCCTCCACTCCCACAGCCGGAGCAGAGGTTTCATGGGCATAGCGGCTTCACTCACACTCTCCGCTTTCGCCCCCCTCGAAAGCACTCGTCACCACAGACAACAAGGATAGTCACTTATGAAAGAGCAACTCACCTTCGGCTTAATCGTCGGCAACCGCGGATTCTTTCCGGACCACCTGGCCAAAGAGGGCCGCGATGAAATGCTCGCGGTGCTCGAGAAGGCCGGCCATCGCGTCATCGCCCTGTCGCCAGAGCAGTCAAAGTTCGGCTCGGTCGAAACGCACGACGACGCCATTCGCTGCGCCGAGCTCTTCCGCAAGCATCGCGATGAAATCGACGGCATCATTGTCACGCTGCCCAACTTTGGCGACGAGCGCGGCGTTGCCGACTCCATCCGCCTTTCCACGCTCAAGGTGCCGGTGCTGGTGCAGGCCACGCCTGACCGCAGCGACAAGATGAAGATCTCCCATCGCCGCGACAGCTTCTGCGGCAAGATGTCAGCCTGCAACAACCTCATGCAGTACGGCATTCCCTACTCCATCACGGCAAAGCACACCGTGCAGCCTGACTCCGATGAGTTCCGTAAGGATCTCGACTGGTTCGCGAAGGTCTGCCGCGTAGTCGACGGTTTCCGCAATCTGCGCATCGCCGCCATTGGCGCGCGTCCGCAGGCCTTCAACACCGTGCGTTACAGCGAGCGGCTTCTGGAGCGCTCCGGCATCTCGGTGATCACGCTCGATCTCTCTGACATCTTTGGCGCGGTCAGCCGCCTCAAAGACAATGACGACACCGTGCAGCAAAAGCTGGCCGCCATCAAGGCCTACGTGCCGACGCAGAACATCCCCAGCGAAGCCCTGCTCAAGATGACCAAGCTCGGCGTTGCCATCGAGAAGTTCATGGCCGATCAGCACTGCACCGTCAGCGCCATCCAGTGCTGGACCTCGCTCGAAGAAAACTTCGGCGTCGTGCCCTGCACCATCATGAGCATGATGAGCGACAGCCTGCTGCCCTCTGCCTGCGAAACCGACGTGGTCGGCACGCTCTCGATGTATGCGCTCGCGCTCGCCAGCCAGACGCCCAGCGCATTGCTCGACTGGAACAACAACTACGGCGACGATCCGGACAAGGCCGTCTGCTTCCACTGCTCTAACCTGCCAAAGCACTTCTTTGCCGACGTCATCATGGACTTCCAGGAGATCATCGCCGGCACCGTGGGCAAGGAAAACACCTACGGCACCTGCGTGGGACGCGTGAAGGCCGGCGACATGACCTACCTGCGCTTCTCCACCGACGATTACACCGGAGCCATTCGCGGCTACATCGGCCAGGGCGAATTCACCAAGGATCCGCTCGAAACCTTCGGCGGCGCGGGCGTCTGCCGCATTCCGCGCATGCAGAAGCTGCTCAACTTCATCTGCGAAAACGGCTTTGAGCATCACGTGGCCGCCAACTTCTCCACCGTGGCTGACCCCGTGTATGAGGCGGCGAAGAAGTATCTCGGATGGGAGATGTTCTACCACGAGCCCGGCGAGCATGACCGCGTGAGCATTCGCACCACCTAAACGTAACCCCCTGAATGTAACTGTAGAAAGAGTAAATAAGTGGCGATAGTTGCCGGAGTTGATTTCGGAACGCTGAGCGTTCGCGTGACGCTGGTCGACAGCACACGCGGACGCCTCGGCACCGCATCCGTGGAATACCCATTGGCGCGACGCCGGGAAGACCCCGACTACGCCACGCAGTCCCATGCTGACCAGATGCGCGCGCTGGCTGAGGCTACGCGCCGCGTCTGCCAGCAGGCCGGTGTCGATGGCCAGGCCGTCGAGGCCATCGCCATCGACACCACCGGCTCCAGCGTCATCCCTGTGGACGCCGCGCTGCAGCCGCTCGATGACTACTATCTCTGGTGCGATCATCGCGCCCACAAAGAGGCGCGTGAAATCACGGAGCTGGCGCACCAGCAAAAGCTCGAAGCCATTGAGTGGTGTGGCGGCGTCTACTCGCACGAGTGGGGCTTTGCAAAGCTCCTGCACTGGATGCGCCACAACCCCGCCAAGCGCGAACGCTTTGCCACCGCGCTCGAAAACTGCGACATGGTCGCCGCCACGCTCTGCGGAGTGCGCGATGCGCACGCCGTCAAGCGCAGCATTTGCGCCATGGGCCACAAGTGGCTCTGGAACCCCAAATGGGGTGGACTGCCCCCGCAGGAATTTCTCTCAAAGCTTGACCCGCTCTTCAACGGTGTGCGCGCCAAGCTCGATGGCGAATACCTCACCTCAGATCATCTGGCCGGGCATCTCTCTGCCGAGTGGGCCGCGGAGATGGGCCTCCGCGCCGGCATTCCCGTGCCCGTAGGAGCCTTTGACGCGCACTGGGACGCCATCGGCGCTGGATGCAAGGAAGGCGACGTCGTCAATGTGGTCGGCACCTCCACCTGCATCATCGCCATGCAAAGCAAGACCACCCTGGTGCCGGGCGTCTGCGGCGTCGTGCCGGGCAGCGTGCATCCTGCTTACACGGGCGTCGAAGCCGGACTCTCCGCCACCGGCGACATCTTTGAAGCCATTGCCAAACGCGCGGGCGTCAAGGTCTCTGAGCTTTCGCGTGGACTCGAAACCTACCGCGCCGGCCAGACCGGCCTGCTGCGCCTGAGTTGGGACAATGGCGACCGTACCGTGCTCGTCAACCCTGAACTCGGCGGCGTGACACTCGGTTGGAACCTCATCCACACCGCGCAGGACGAGCTCTTCGCTGCCATTGAAGGCACGGCCATGCACACGCGCATCATTCTCGATCGCATGGCCGAACACGGCGTGCCGGTCGAGCGCGTCATCAACGCCGGCGGCATTCCGCAAAACAACGCCACGCTCAACCAGATCTACGCCGACGTGCTAGGCAAGCCCGTGCTGGTGCCGGACGGTGTTCCCACCAGCCTTGGCTCGGGTATCTTCGCCTTCCTCGCCGCCGGAACCTTCGCCAGCATTGAGCAAGCGCAGCAGTCCATCTGTCTGCCCTTCAAAACCTTCACGCCCAATGCCAACGCCCACGGCGTCTACAACCGGCTCTTCGCGCTCTACCGCAAGCTCTACTTCGCGCTTGGCTCGCCCGACGCGGCGCCCGCAGCCATTGGCGACGTGCTGCCCGCGCTGCGCCAGATTGCAAAGGAGCAGGTCGGCTGACCTCTCTGCGCACACAAAAAAGCCCCGCATTCGCTCTCGCGTGCGGGGCTTTCTCCATGCGTGCTTCTTAGCTGAACAAAAACTCCTTGCTGCGCAGATCCTTGATCGTATCGCGCAGCTTGGCGGCTTTCTCAAACTCAAACTTCTTCGCCGCCTCGCGCATCTCGGTTTCAAGCTTCAGGATGTACGTGTCCAGTTGCTCCTGTGAACTGAACTCGGGCATCTCTTCTGACTCTTCTTCGAGGTCGGCATATTCGGCCTTGAGAATCTTCGCAAGCGACATATCCGCCGAGCGAATGATCGACGTCGGCGTGATGCCGTGCTCTTCGTTATACGCGCGCTGCACGGTGCGGCGGCGATCCGTCTCATCCATCGCCTGCCGCATCGAATCGGTGATGCGATCGGCATACAGAATCGCGCGGCCATTCACATTGCGAGCCGCGCGGCCAATCGTCTGAATCAGTGAACCGGCCGAACGCAAAAAACCTTCCTTATCCGCGTCGAGAATCGCCACCAGCGAAACCTCCGGCAGATCGAGCCCTTCGCGCAGCAGATTGATGCCCACCAGCACGTCATACTCGCCTTTGCGCAAATCGCGCAGCAGCTTCACACGCTCCAGCGTCTCAATCTCCGAGTGCATGTAGCGGCAGCGCACGCCCACCTCGCTGTAGTAGCCCGACAGGTCCTCGGCCATGCGCTTGGTGAGCGTCGTGACCAGCACGCGCTCGCCCTTGGCCACACGATCGCGAATCTCCGCCAGCAGATCGTCGATCTGCCCGCGAATCGGGCGAATCTCCACCTCGGGATCGATCAGTCCCGTCGGCCGGATAATCTGCTCCACCACCACACCGGCGGATTTTGTCAGCTCATAAGCGCCGGGCGTCGCCGACACATATACAAGCTGGTGCGTGCGCGCCTCAAACTCTTCAAACTTCAGCGGACGATTGTCCATCGCCGACGGCAGCCGGAAGCCATAATCCACGAGGTTCTGCTTGCGCGAGCGGTCGCCGTGCCACATGCCGTGCAACTGCGGCACTGTGACATGCGACTCATCGATAAACAGCAGAAAGTCACGTGGAAAATAATCCAGCAGCGTCGGCGGAGGCTCACCCGGCAGCCGGCCAGAGAAGTGCCGCGAATAGTTCTCAATGCCGTGGCAATAGCCCATCGACTTGATCATCTCCAGATCAAAGCGCGTGCGCTGATGCACGCGCTGCGCCTCGACCATGCGGCCCTGCGCCTCCAGCTCTTTCTCCCACGTGCCCAGCTCTTCCAGAATCGAATCCATCGCCGACTTCTTGCGCTCGGGCATCACCACATAGTGGCTCTTGGGGTAAATCGGCAGCCGCGAATACTTCTGCTTCACCGTTCCAAACAGCGGATCAATCTGCGCCAGCGAATCAATCTCATCCCCAAACAGCTCGATGCGAAATGCATTCTCGTCATAGGTGGGATACACCTCGATCACATCGCCGCGCACCCGGAAGGTGCCACGCCGGAAGTCGGCATCGTTGCGCTCATACAATATCTCCACCAGCCGCCGCGTGATGTCTTCACGGCGAATCTTCTGCCCCTTCTCAAGCAGCAGCAGCATGCCGTAATAGGCTTCCGGCGAGCCGAGGCCATAGATGCACGAAACCGACGCCACAATGATGCAGTCCCGCCGCTCAAAGAGCGAGCGCGTCGCTGAAAGCCGCAGCTTATCGAGCTCTTCATTGATCGTCGCTTCCTTCTCAATGTAGAGATCGCCCGCGGGAATATACGCTTCCGGCTGATAGTAGTCGTAGTACGACACAAAGTACTCGACCGCGTTGTTGGGGAAGAACTGCTTGAACTCGTGAAAGAGCTGCGCGGCCAGCGTCTTGTTATGCGCTAGAATCAGCGCCGGCCGGTTCAGCTCTTCAATCACCTTGGCCATCGTAAAGGTCTTGCCCGAGCCGGTCACCCCAAGCAGCACCTGGTGTTGCTCGCCTGAGGCCACGCCGCCCACCAGCTCGCGAATCGCGCGCACCTGGTCGCCCTTCGGCTGATATTCGCTGACTAGCTGAAACTCCATGCTCATAAACCGTCTTCACTCTCCTGCCGCGAAGGCATCCATCCACTCCATCGGAGTGTCCACCAGCACATCGGCCGGAATGTTCTCGATCGTGTGCGGCGAAAGCCCATAGCGGCATCCCAATGACCACGCACCCGCGCGCTGCGCCGTCAGCAGGTCCACATCAGAGTCACCTACCATCAGCGTCTCCTCCGGCTTTGCGCCCGCCTCCTGCATCAACGCCAGCAGCCCTACAGGATCAGGCTTTTTCGTCTCAAAGCTGTCTCCGCCATAAATGCGAAAGAAGTGCTCGCTCAAGCCAAGCGCCGCACAAATAGCCAGCGACGGGCCAATCGGCTTGTTGGTCAGCACGGCCATCGCGCGCGACCCCGCACCATTCGGCAACGCGCGCAGCTTCGCCAGCGACTCCATCACACCCTCATACACATAGGTGTGATCCAGCTTGTGCTCGCGGTAGTACGCCAGAAAGTGCTGCAGTGCGTCATCCACCAGCGGCTCATCGTGCGGATCGCCCAGCGCGCGCCGCACCAGCATGCCCGCGCCGTCGCCGATGTAGCTTGCGATAATCTCCTCAGGCAGCGGCTGCCGGTGAAACTCCGCCAGCATGGCGTTCACGGCATTGCAGAGGTCCTTACGCGAATCAATCAGCGTTCCGTCCAGGTCAAAGACCACCAGACGAATCTGTTCCACAGGCAGCGGGCGAAGCACAGAGAGCATATCTCCAGTGTAGCGGCAGCCCGCAAAACTGCGCGGCCCGCCACCCGCCCATTCCCGCTTCGCTTGAGATATGCTTCGGCCATGCCAAAATTTGCCTCTCTGCCTGCGCTCAGCGCGCTGCTCGGCGCGGCTCTCTGCCTCACGGCCACGGCCCGCGCCGCGCAACCGCGCTTCCCCACCAATGAAGACATGCGCCAGGTGCGCGCGCTCAGCCACCCCCTGCTTTCGCCTGACGGCAAACAGGTGCTCGTCGCCGTCAATGACACCACGGCCAAGGGCGGCAAGAGCCACCTCTGGCTCATCGACATTGCTACCAACACCGCGCGGCAACTCACCCAATCACCCGCCAACGATGCGAAGGACACGCGCGGAGAGTTCGACGCCGCCTGGATGCCCGATGGCCGCAGCGTGCTCTTCCTCGCGCATCGCGGAGACACCACGCAGCTCTTTCGCCTGCCCATGAATGGCGGCGAGGCGCATGCCTTCGACCTCAAGGTGCTGCCCGCTGTCGATGCATCGCAGGAGCCGGACGCCATTCCGCCCGGCCTCCACTCCAAAGCGCAGAAGCCCACTCCGCTGCCCATCGGCGTCTCCAGCTTTTCCGTATCTCCCGATGGCAAACTCATCGCCATCACCGCCCTCGACCCGCAAACGCCCGGAGAGAAAAAGCAGAAGCAGGAGAAGGCAGACGCCGTCTGGGTGGATCACAATCCGCACGGCACGCGCCTCTATCTGCTCGACCCCGTGAGCGGCAAGCTTACCGCCACCGCTGTTCCGCCCAACGTGCGCGGCGTCGCATGGAGCCACTCGGGCAGCCAGCTCGTCGCCTTCTGCTCCGGCATGAACGGCCTCGGGGAGTTGCATCCCGCCGGTAGCGCATGGCGCCTCAATATCTCCGACCCAGCTCATCCTGAGAAGCTCAGCGCCGTTCCCGCCACCGTGAGCGGAGGCGCGTGGTCGTGGCATGACCGGCGCTTCTACTTCCTCGCGCAATCGCAGGCCAACACGCCGCCGGGCTACAGCGACCTCTACGTGCTCCACTTTGCCACCCATGCGGTGAAAGATCTCACCGCGTCCTTCCAGGGCTCCATCGGCTACGGCAACCCCATCGCATCGCCCGCAGGAGCGCTGCAAACGGTGCAAAGCGGCGTGCAGACTACGGTGCTCGCCGTCAGCGCACAGAGCAATCACCTGCTGCGCTTCCCCACGCCCTCCGTCACGCAGCTCAACACCAATGCAAAGAACACGGGCTGGGTCTGGCTCGGTTCCGGCAGCACCACGCCCACGACACTCTACTACGCGGCCAAGCTCAATGACACACCAGAGGCCCTGCACGCGCCTGCCATTCTGCCCGCCGCATGGCCGCAGGTGCCCGCGCACGTCGTCACGTGGAAGAACGACGGCCTCACCCTGCAGGGCCTGCTCTACCTGCCGCCGCAGGCCAGCTCCGCGCACAGGGTTCCGCTCATCGTCGATGTTCACGGCGGCCCCACCGGCGCATGGCAAGACGATTACTTCGCCTTCAACGAGTTCCTGCTCGGCCACGGATGGGCCGTCTTTGAGCCCAACCCGCGCGGCAGCACCGGCTACGGCGCATCCTTCGTCGCGGCCAATCACAATGACCTGGGCGGCGGCGACTATCGCGACATAATGACCGGCGTCGATGCCGTGATTGCGCACGATCCCATCGATGCCCAAAAACTCGTGCTGATGGGTTACAGCTATGGCGGCGAAATGGCCGGCTTTGTCGAGGGCAAAACCACCCGCTTCAAAGCCATCATTGCCGGCGCTCCCGTCATCGATCAGGAGAGTGAATACGGAACCGAGGACGGCTCCTGGTACGACCGCTGGTTTTACGGCCTGCCCTGGGAGCGCTCCGACGCCGCATGGCGTCAGAGCCCGCTCTCCTTTGCGGCGCATGCTCATACGCCCATGCTGCTGCTGCAGGGCATGGCTGACACCACTGACCCCAAGGGCCAGAGCGAAGAAATGTATCGCGCACTGCGGCAAATGGGCGTACCCGTCGATCTGGTCGAGTATCCTCGCGACAACCACGGCTCGCTCGCGCGCGCCATCTTCGGCATGCCCAGCCCCGAACCGTGGCACGGCTTTGACGGGCGTCAGCGCATCGTGAACTTCATCGACGCTGCTTTCAAAAAGTAATCCGCTCTCAAAATACACAAAGGGGCAGGCCTCACGGCCTGCCCCTTTGCTGTTCTTCCATCGCGCCTCAGGAGCGACGGCTCAGCGCGCGTCGCAGCACCACTTCCACGGCAGCCTTGACTTCGGCGTACTGCGCCTCGGTCAGTTTTCCTTCCACGCGTTCGGTCTCCAACGCAAAGAGCTCTTCTTTCAAAGCCTGCAGCAGCCCTGTCGTGCCAGCGGGCGCAGCGGTGTACCCGGCTGCCGGCTTCGCAGCCGGCGTGGCAGGCTGCGCGGCCCGCACCGTATCTTCAGCGGTCACCACCGTCGGCGTCAGCGGAGAAGGCTCCGGCTCCACCGGCACGGCCGCGGTTCCGGCAGGCTGCCCGCGCAGCATGAACGCCGCAGCCACCACCAGCAGCAGGCCAATCGCGCTCAGAATCCACCAGCGGTATTTATGCAGCGGACCCGGCGTATCAATCGGCGTCCCCAGGCCGCCCCCGGGACGGTCGCCCTGCGAGGTGGCTGTATCGGGCATTCCCTGGCCGCCCTGAGCTCCTTGCGCGCTCTGCGCCGCCGCCCCGCTCTGCTGCCCGCCGGACTGGTCCTGCATGCTGCGCGGCATCGCGCCTGTTCCTGAAACCGTGAACGAAATCTTCTGCCCCGGTGCAAGATTCTTCGCCACAAAGGTCTGCGCCGGCACCGACTGATCGTGCACCGGCTGGAAGAGCCCGCCTGCATCCGGCGTAAAGGTCATGCTGTTCGGCAGCATCACGGCCACATTGTCGGTTGGTAGCGACTCCTGCGGCATAAAGGTCAGCTTGCCCGAATAGGGCAGCGAATAGCTCACCGCAAAGCGCGTCTGGCCCGGGCGCAACGGAAACACGAAGGCATAATGCCCCTTTTCTCCCGTCGGCACCGGTGTGGACGAAATCGGCATACCCTGCGGGCCCGCTGCCTGTCCGCCATCAATCTGCGCACCCGGCGGCAGCGTGAACACGTAAGCATGGTCGCTGTACTGCGTGCGAGGCGGCGTGGAACTGTTATCGACAAAAAAGCTCTCGATCACGTGCAGGCCTTGCGCATCGGTCTGCATTTGATACACATCGTCTTCGGTCTTGATGCCCTTCACCTTCGCGGCCACGTCATACACGCTCACATCCACGTGCGTGCTGCCCGGCGGCACCGCGGCATAATACTCGGCCTTCTCGTGGTCCACGCGTACCAGATGCATGTCGCTGTCGGGCACTTGCAGGGTGTAATGCCCTTGAGCATCGGTCTTCGTCGAGCCGACCTCCTGCATTCCGTTCGCCAGCGACAACAGTGTGACCGTATCCCCGGCGTCCGGGCGTCCGCTAGTCTTATTCGTTACAGTTCCGGTTACATTCACAGCCTGCGCCGCCAGAGGAAGCGCCAGGGCAGCCAGCACAAGCCAGCGCGAAGCCTGAAGTGAAGTGCGTGTCGCGATCAATGGGAGTCTTCCTATCGGTGAGATGGCAAGGCGGTCAGGGGCTAGCTAGGGCGCGAGGCAAGACGCGCTTCCAGCAGATCGATCTCCGCCAGCACTTCGGCGGCTTCGTTTTCCAGTTGTGCGCGCTGCGCCGAGTAATCCTCTTCGGAGTACTTTCCGGCGCGGTTCTCAAAATTCAGATCGCGCAGGTTGTCATACAGCACGGTCTGGTGCTCGCGCAGATATTCGAGGCGCGTCTTCTGGCGCTGCGCGGCCACACGGCGCTCAGGATAAAAGACGAATACCATGCTGGCCACCAGCAACAATACGCAGGCAACAAGGCTCATAGGTCGGTCTCCTTCCGAATACGGTCACGCAGTTGATCAAAGTGCTGCACATTTGCGGGCGCGGGCACCGGAGCAGACCGCAGACGCCACTTGCGCACCAGCGCCATGACGCCAAATATTCCCAGCACCAGCAACAGCGGCGGCATCACCCACGCCACCACGTTGAACCGCGTCAGCATGGGAGCAGCCAGCACCGTGGCTCCGTACTCGGCCTGAAAAGCCTTGAAGACGGCCTGATCGCTCATCCCCTTGGCCACATCCTTACGCAATTCGGCAAGCATCACCGGCGAGTCAGGGCAGCTCTCATGATTGCAGTTGCCCAGAATCTCGTTGCATCCGCAAACGCACATCAGTTGCTGGCTCAGGTTGCTCACGCGGCTCGCGTCCGTCGAGGCGCCCATCGAGATCATCATGACCGCCGCAATAGCCGGAGCCACCAGGAACTGCATGGCACGCATCATGCGCTTCTTCATACGCCGGCCTTTCTCGCGGGTGCCAGCTCGCGCTCCGATTGCCGCGATCCGCGCTCCACGGCGCTGGCGGGCTGCGAATTCGGCACCAGAGCCAGCAGCGTGCCGAGCGCCACGATGATCACTCCAATCCATATCCACATCACCAGCGGATTCAGAAACGCGCGAATGATCGGCTGGCCCGTCTGATCGTCCTTGCCCGCATAAATCACATACAGGTCCCACAGCGGTGTCGAGCGATTGGCCACAATGGTCGACACCTGCTGGCTCGCCTCATAAAAGCGCTTCGAGGGATCAAGCTGCGTGATGAACTTGCCGTCCCGGTACACATTCAGCAGCGCGTACTCGGTGTCATAGTTCGGGTTCGTGTCTTCGGAGTAGTCCAGGCACTGGAGCCGGTACGGCCCGACCGTCATGCTCTGCTTGAAGTTCAATTCGGCTTCTTTGCTCTGGTTAAACGCCGATCCGGCAAACCCTATAAAGATCACCACCACGCCAAAGTGAACCAGGTAGCCGCCGTAGCGGCGCGTGTTGCGGCGCGTCAGTTGCACCACAGCCGCAAACAGATTTTTGCCAGTGTGCCGCTGAATGACCCGCGCGCCGCGAAAAAATTCCGACGCAATCGCCGTGGTCACCGCGGCCGCGAGCACAAATGTCACCCACGAATAAAACGGCCCCGTATCTCCCTGAAAGATCACCCAGGGATGCACGCCCACGAACATCACCGCCACACCAAATGCCGCGCCTACCGCCGCCGGCACAATGAAGTTCTTGCGAATGCTTCGCAGCGACGTGCTGCGCCAGGCCAGCAGCGGGCCAATGCCGGTCAAGAACAGCAGAAACAGCCCGATCGGCACGGCCACCCGGTCATAGAAAGGCGCGCTCACCGTCACCTTGTTGCCCTGCACAAACTCTGACAGCACCGGAAACAGCGTGCCCCACAGCACCGTAAAGCAGGCGGCCAGCAGAACGACGTTGTTAAAGAGAAAGCTCGACTCGCGCGATACCAGCGCTTCCAGCTTGTGGTCACTCTTGAGGTGATCGCGCTGCAGGATGTAGGTGAACAGGCACACCGCCATCACGATCACCAGGAATACCCAGAACCATGTGCCGATCGAGGACTGCGCAAAGGCATGCACCGAGCTCACCAGTCCGCTGCGCGTCAGCAGCGTGCCCAGAATCGAGAGCATGAAGGTGGAGAAGATCAGCCACACATTCCAGCTCTTCATCATGCCGCGCTTCTCCTGCATCATCACCGAGTGCAGAAAGGCCGTACCTGCGATCCATGGCATCAGCGAAGCATTTTCCACCGGGTCCCAGCCCCAGTAGCCGCCCCAGCCCAGCACCTCATAGGCCCAGTGCATGCCCAGAAAGATGCCGCAGGTCAAAAACAGCCACGTCACCATCGTCCAGCGGCGCGTGATGTGAATCCACTTCTCGCCCGGATACCGCATCATCAGCGCGCCCAGCGCAAACGCAAAGGGCACGCTGAAGCCCACATAACCCAGGTACAGCATCGGCGGATGAATCACCATCTCCGGATACTGCAGCAGCGGATTCAGCCCGAACCCATCCGCGGGAACCGCACCCTGCACCAGCGCAAACGGAGGCGCGGCAAAATTCACCACCATCAGGAAGAAGACCTGCACCGCCGCCAGAATCGTCGAGGCGTAGGCCGAGAGCTTCACATCCACCTTGTGCCGCAGGCGCACCACAAAGCCGTAGCCGGCCAGCAGCCAGGCCCACAACAGCAGCGAGCCCTCCTGCCCTGACCACAGCGCGGCAAACTTGTAGGGGGCCGCCAGCGCGCGGTTGGAGTGGTGCAGGATGTAGGACACCGAGAAATCGTTGGTGAAGGCCGCCCACACCAGCGCAAAGGCGGCGCAGCTCACGGCCACAAAGCTGGCAATGCCGGCGCGGCGGGCCGTCTCTGCCAGTTTTTCAGGGGATATCCTGCCACGTCGTCCAGTGGCAAGTTGCCGAAGCGCAATACCACCTGCAAGCAGGTTGTAGGCGCTCAGCGCGAGAGCGAGTAGGAGCGCGAAACTGCCAAATGTGGGCATGGTGGACTCAAATGACATTCTTGCAGAGTGTAGCGTCGGGCTTCAAACGCGCAATGTGACGCACCGCACAGAACCGGCCAACTTTCCGGACTCATGCAACCCGGTCTGCAGAATGGAAGAACCCACCTATTATGCACGCGCAAGCACGCCGGCGGCATCCACTCAAAGGTTGAGAAGGCTGAGATTGACCGCTTACGCCGTGCGGCCCATCGCGGTTTGGGGCAACTCGTTGGCAAGCCGAATTAATTCCTCAGGAGCCAGCGGTTTCAGCCGAAAAACGATATCCAGCCCCTCATAGGCATCCATGGCATCGGGCAGCCCGCTCAGCACCAGTACAGGAACCGTGGGAAGCACAGCACGCAGGTTCTGCACAAATTCCGGGCCGTGCATACCGGGCATGATGTGGTCCGTGATCACCAGGCTCAACTGGGAGGAAAACCCTGGGTCTCCCAGCATCTCCAGCGCCACCGGTGCGCTGTTGGCCACCATCACTTGTTTTCCTGATCGACTGAGAACCGCTTTGCGGGTCATTGCCTGAATGTCGTTGTCATCTACCAGCAGTATGTTTGTCATGGCCTCAAAAGCATCCTGGGAAATTCGCGGTGTACACGGGCCCTTGCAATCTATCTCTATGGTCGATGTGCTTTGCGCCCGGCGGGTTGCCTGTTCTGCTACTGCTGGGCGTTGCATCTCTCTTTGGGCCTTGCCGCCTGTCCCTAAGAATGGCTTCCATAAGACACCGCTGCCGCTTATATCGGCACCTCAGGCGGAAACCGTTCCCCAGAATCTATACAAAAAAACGGGACGGCTTGCAAGCCGTCCCGCAATCAAAAAACGATTTTCTTCAGCGTTAGAAGGTGATCTTGCCGAAGACCTGCAGCACGCGTCCACCCACGCCAGCCTGCTGGAACGAGCCATAGGGGCTGGTCGGCGGTGCAAGAATATTGCCGCTGCTGCCGATCGAACCGCCCGCCACGTCATTGGAAGGCAGCCCGAAGTTCGGGTGGTTGAAGACGTTGAAGGCATACGCGCCGAGCTTGAAGTTGAAGTCCTTGTAGGTCACAAACTGCTTGCTCAAGGCCCAATCCGAATCCGCATAGTGCGGGCCATAGATCGAGTTGCGGCGAATGTTGCCAAATGTGGTTTGCGTGCTCGCCGACTCAAACTGAGACGTCGAGAGGCAGGGCTTGTCGATACCATTACCCGTGCAGGAGTGCGGCAACGTCTGGCCCGGAATGAGCGCTGCCAGTACCTGAGCCTGTCCGTTTAATGGATAGAACGAGCCCTGCACCAGACCGCTGTCAATGATCGAGAACGGCTGGCCGCTGCGCCAGTACGTCTTGCCAGCAAACAGCCACCCGCCCGCAACCTCATTGAAGAGCCAGCCATGGTTGTGGAACTCCGGCTCCTGGTAGGTATAGTCCGCAACCAGGCTGTGGCGAATGTCGAAGTCGGCATTCGAATAGTTCAGCGTGCCGATTCCTTGGGGAGAGAGCTGACCATAGATCGAGCTGCTGTTGTAATTCTCGCCGACTTGATTAGACACATCGTCGAGTGCGTGACTAAAGGTGTAGGTCACGTCGGCCGTGAGCCCATGGTTGTCCACATGCTTCCACGTCACCGAGAGGCCGTTGTAGTTGGAATTCGCTTCATTCTCCACCTTGGCCACTGCGCCAAAGCGGCTGTCCGGTGCCGTGCTCGGCAGGCTGCCAAAACCGTAGGCATTCAGGAAGGGATTCTGAATGATTTCGTCATAGCCTTCGTTGCCCGCATAGCCCACAATCAGCGCATTGCTGCGGTTGAACTGGTGCTGCACCTGCAGGTTCCACTCCAGGTACTTGGGCGCGCGCCAGCGATTCTGCGTCAGCACCATGCTCGGAGGCGTGAACGGCACATTGATCGCGCCCAGTTCATTGGTAAGTTGCGTGGCGGTCGCACCATTGGCGAAGCCATTCTCCAGCAGGATGTCCGACTGCGTCGCATAGTAGCCGGCGCTGGTCGGCGAGCTGGCGTCCGCTACATCGCCCGTCTGCACCGTGGCTGCGTACACATTCGGGAAGTTCTGAATAAGGCTATCCAGAATGAGGTCCGGCGGAAGATCCGCGAACAAGCCAATGCCGCCGCGCACTACCGTGTGGCCGTCTCCTGTCACGTCGTAATTGAAGCCCAACCGTGGCTGAAAGATCACCGACTCGATATTCGGGTACGGATGCGCCAGGTTGTCCGAGATCGCCGCATTATAGGCTGCCGTGGTATCACTCTGCGGAAAGGTTCCGTTGTAGCGGGCAAAACAGTTGTTGTTGCACAGCGGATTGCCCGTGCGGTCAAAGCGTGCGCCCAGCGTCAGGTGCAGCCGCGAGGTCGGTTGGTACTGGTCCTGCAGATAGGCTCCCAGGTTGTAGACAGCCAGATAAGCGGTCGGCTTCGTCGAGAAATTCTGCAAATAGAGCGATTGCGCGGTGTTGGTCGTGCCCGGAATCGGGTAGGACAATACGCCATTGGCTACGTTCCGCATGTCGAGAAAATCGTAAAAACCATTCTCGATCTGCTGCGAGTCGTAATCTGAAATATCATTCCGGCGGAAGTTGTAGCCGAATTGGAAAGTGTTGCGACCCTTCACCCAGGTCAGGTCATCCACAAACTGGTACTGGGTGACGTTGCGGCCCTGGGGGAAATAGTAAGGAGTGCCCAGTGCGCCCAAGGTGCCACCATTGGCAGCTCCAGCGTTGATGGCGCCGTCCGAGACAGCCCAGTAGGTCGGGAAGGTCTGCAGCGCCTGCTGCTGATTCGCCGGTCCAAAATACGCCGTGTACCAGTTGGCGGCAAACACAAACTGATTCGTGAGGTTTGGCGTGAACGAATAAGTATCGTTTAACTGGCCCTCATACGCCGGCTGGCTCGAAATGGTGTTGAACGCCGGATTCACAAAGCTGGTGTACGTCGGCTGTGTGCCGCGATCCATCTTGTAGCGGCCAAACAGCTTTTGCTTGCTGCTGATGTTCCAGTCCACGCGGCCGGTGAAGAGCCATTCTTTGTTAATCGACGAGGCCGTTCCCTGCGCTGCCAGTTCGCACGGCGTATCCACGCCAAAGGTCTGCCCATTGTAGGTGGTGCCGGCAAAATTGCCGCAGCCCAAGGTTCCAGACGAATCCTGCAGCGGACCGTTGCCCGTGGTCACCGGCGATGCCGAGGCCAGCGAGGGTGACGCGTTGTAGAGGTTGAAAGCCTGCTTATAGAGCGAGACCGAATCATTCGGCACATGCGACAGCATGTAGTTCTGGAACGCCTGCGTGGGGAAAACCGCATCGCCCGAAGCCGGCAGCGCATAGCGCAGCCCTTCATAATCAGCAAAGAAGAACAGCTTGTTGTGCAGAATCGGTCCGCCAATGTTGGCTGCCCATTCATTCGAAACCGCGCGCGGCCGTCCCTGGCCGGCATTGTTACGGAACCAGTCGTTCGCGTTCAGCACGTCGCCGTTGTAGTAGTAGTTGGCTTCGCCATGAAACTGGTTGCTGCCCGACTTGGTCGTGTAGTTGATGATGGCGCCGGCTGCGCGGCCATACTGCGAGCTGTAGCCGTTCAGCACCACCGAGGCCTCGGCGATTTCGCCCTGGCCCAGCGTCAGGTTGCTCGATCCCGAGTTGTTCAGGTTCAGGAAGGGATCCTCATCGTCAAAACCATTCAGTACATAAAGGTTCGAGGTGCCCGGAATACCATCCGCGCTGAAGTTGCCATACGAACCGCCGGCATTCACCACCACGCCCGGAACCGTGAAGGCCACCGTCGTGATGTCGCCGCCCGGTGCAGGCAGATTCTGAATCTGCTTTTCCGTAAAGGTCGTGATCAATGCCGGAGACTGCGTATCGGTAAGCTGCGCAGCCTGTGCGGAGACCGTCACCGTCGTCGATCCCGCATTGGGCGTCACCTGCAGAGTCACGGTCGGCGTCTGGCCCACCAGCACGCTCACCGCCTGCGGGGTCGAAGCCAGCCCCTGTGCCGAAGCCACCACGTTGTAGGTGTCCGGCTTGAGCAGCGCGGCCGTGAAGCGGCCCTCGGCGTTCGTCGAAACTTTAATCTTTGCGCCGGTCGCTATATCCGTCAGCGTCACCTTGGCGTTTGGAACCACAGCGCCGGTCGTATCGGTCACAACACCGGTCAACGCGCCCGTGGTGGCATTCTGCGCGAATGCAGGCGTCGCTCCACCTACAAACAGGATTGGCGCGGCTCCAACCATCAGCCCCAGCGCCAGGGTTGCCCCTCTGAGCAACTTCCGATTCATCCAACTACCTCCAGATCTCCCGCATCTCTTGTCTGTAGACACACCCGTGGGGAGTACTTCAATACTGATACCTCTGCATGCAATGCAGGTTCCAAATCGGTAAACCTCAACCACATGCCAGCAACTCCTGTATTTCCATTAAGTTAAAAGTTCTTAAAGATCTGGAGCAGGTACAATTTCCAGCACAAAATCCCGATTTCCATATTTTTCAGGCTTCCGCCCTACTGTTTTCTGAAATACCGTCCTGTCTTGCCGGCCAGAATCCGCTCCCCTTTACAATCAACCTCGTGGAGTGCTGAGGGTTCCGGCAACGCATTGCGGCTTTCGTATAGGTTCCGGCCCATCTGCCTCCCCTGTGTTCCTAAAGACCTCGATTTTCCCTGGCCGGTGACCCATGCGAACTCTTCTGCGCGCTCTCATCTTCCTGCTTCTGATCCTCTGGGTCGGCGGAATGCTCTTCTTTCCCATCGTCGCGGCCACCGCCTTCGGCTCCCTGCCAGACACCCATCTGGCCGGCACCGTGGTGGGCAAGTGCCTGCGCATTCTGCATAACGAAGGGCTGATCTCCGGCGTGCTGCTGCTCATTCTGCTGGCTGCCGCGCAGCGCTTGCGGGCCTTTGCGCGCAACGTCGTCGCGCCCATGGTGCTGGTGGCCGTCATGATCGGCCTCACCGCCTACTCCCAGTTCGTCATCATTCCTCATATGGAAACCGACCGCATCAGCGCGGGCGGAGCCATCGAGACGGCATCCCCGGCCAATCCCTACCGCAAGGACTTCGACCGCCTGCACGCGCTCTCTGTCAATGTCTTTAGCGGCGTGCTCGTCGCCGGTCTCATCTCGGCCGCTGCGGTCGCCTGGGCCTCGGGCAGTAAATCTCCCGCAGCCTGAGCCACTCTGGCGGCATCTCCTCCTGCTAGGATGGAGGATTGTCTTTCAATGCGTCGCGATGGCTTCTGCATCGCCGCGCTTGAGAACTAACGTTGGAACGTTATGCTTCAATCCCTGATTCTCGGCACCCTCGCGGCCTCGGCCAACCTGCTCGGCGGCATCATTCTGGTGCATCGCCGGTGGGAAGACCGCATGCTGCGCTACTTCATCGCCCTCGGCGCGGGCTTCATGATGTCGGTGGCGCTGCTCGACATGCTGCCGGAGAGTCTGAAATTCTCCGCGCGCTGGGCCCCACTGCTCGTGCTCGCCGGCTATTGCATCATTCACCTGGTCGAGCACACCATCACGTCTCACTTTCATCTCGGCGAGGAAACCCACGCCGTCCACTCTCACACCGGCATCTCCGTGCTGGTTGGCCTCTCGGCGCACGCCTTTTTTGATGGAGTGGCCATCGCCTCGGGATTTGTCATCTCCAACACCCTCGGCTGGCTCATCTTTGGCGCCGTCATCCTGCACAAGATGCCGGAGGGCTTCACGGTCGCATCCGTCATGCTGGCCTCGGGGCGCACGCGCGGAGCCGCCATGGGCGCGGCCCTCTCTCTCGCCCTGTCCACCATCGCCGGAGTGCTGGTCATCGCTCTCGTGCCGCACTGGGTCTATGCCGGACTCCCGCTTTCGGCCGGCGTCGCCATTTATGTCGCGGCCTCTGACCTGATCCCGGAAGTCAATCGCGACCCCAGCCCTCGCATGGCGCTGGTCTTCTTCCTCGGTGTGGGCCTGTTTCTGGCCATCCGCGCCATCGCAGCGGTTTAGGGCATCGCCTTCGCGCCACATAAGAAAAGCCCGCATCTACTGCGGGCTTTTTCTTCTGACTCCTCCAGTAAGCCTACGCCTGCCGCTCTTTCCAGAGCCGGTAGAGTCCCCACGCCGCCATGGTGGAGCAGTCCTCAATCGTGCCGTCGAGCAGCATCTGTTCGAGATCGGCGATCTTGACCTTCTTGAGCTCCAGGTCATGCTCCTCCGGGTCAGGATCAGTCTGCTCAAACCTGAGCCCCGTCGCGAGATAGACAAACTGCCGCTGCTTCGTAAAGCCGTAGGCAATCCAGATCATCCCCAGCCTGATCATCGTCTCGGCCACCAGCCCGGTCTCTTCGCGCAATTCGCCCCGGGCCAGTTCCTCGGCATCTACGTCCGGGGTCTCCCACCCGCCTTGCGGAAACTCCATGCAGCGCTCTTGAATCGTGTACCGGAACTGCTCGATCAGGTACACATCGTCGCCGTCGATCGGAATAATGACCGCGCAATCGTCTTTATCAACTACGGAGTAAATACCTTCCACGCCATTGCTGCGCTCAATGCGGTCCTCGCGCAGCCGCATCCAGTGGTTGCGGTACACTTCCCGGCTCTCCAGCGTCCGAATGCTCTTTTCCGTGCTCATGCTCCCATCCTAGCGGCAGCACTCATGCGCCTCATCAAGGATCTTTGAACTTCCTTCCCTCAAATTTACTTCCCGGTCACTTCTTCGCTTCCCGTTTCTCCTCCGGAATCGGTAATCTAGTGCCTGTCCACTACATCGATTTACTAGGTTGGAGGTTCCGCAGTGTTTCTAGGTCTTGATATTGGTACGGGCGGCACACGCGCCGTTCTCGTCAGCCCCGCCGGCGAGCTGGTCGCCTCGGCCTCGGCCGAACACGAGAGCTTCCGCTCCCCTGAGCCCGGCTGGGCCGAGCAGGACCCCCACGACTGGTGGCGCGCCGCGCAGCAGGCCATTCGCGAGACGCTCGCCCAGGTGCCCGGCGTAAAAATTGATGCCGTCGGCCTCACTGGCCAGATGCACGGCGCCGTCATGCTCAGCAAGGATGGCAGCGTGCTGCGCCCCTCGCTCATCTGGTGCGACCAGCGCACGCAGCCGCAGTGCGACTGGCTGCATGAGCAGTTCGGCGGCGGCGAAGCAGGCCGTGAAAAACTCATCGAGCTCACCGCCAATCCCGCGCTGCCCAACTTCACGCTCACCAAGCTGCTCTGGGTGCGCGACCACGAGCCCGAGATCTTTGCCCGCATCGCGCACGTGCTCTGTCCCAAGGACTACGTCCGCTTCCGCATGACCGGCACCTACGCCATCGACGTGCAGGAGGCCTCCGGCACGCTGCTGCTCGACGTCGCCCATCGCCGCTGGTCGAGCGAGGTCGCGCGCGTGGCCGGTATTCCCGAGTCCTGGCTGCCTGAGGTCTTCGAGTCCCCCGAGGTCTGCGCCCATATCTCCGCCGAAGCGGCGCAGCTTCTCGGCATTCCGCAGGGCACGCCCGTCGTCGCCGGAGCCGGCGACCAGGGCGCGGGCGCGGTTGGCATGGGCATCCTCGAGCCCGGCTCCGTCTCGGCCACCATCGGCACCTCCGGCGTCGTCTTCGCCGCCACCGCGGCCCCCACGCGCGACCCCCGCGGACGCCTCCACACCTTCTGCCATGCCGTCCCCGGCCGCTGGCACGTCATGGGCGTCACGCAGGCGGCCGGGCTCTCCCTGCGCTGGTTCCGCGATACCTTCTCGCCCTGCGTGGACTACAATGACTTCACCACCGGCGCGGCCAACATTCCCGCCGGCAGCGAGGGCCTGCTCTGGACGCCCTACCTGCTCGGAGAACGCACGCCGCATCTCGACCCGGAAGCGCGCGCGGCCTTCGTCGGCATTCACGCCAACCACACTCGCGACCACTTCGTGCGCGCTGTGATGGAAGGCGTCGCCTACTCGCTGCGCGACACCTTCACCCTCTTTGCCGAACTCGGCATCCCCGTCAAAGGCGTGCGCCTCGGCGGCGGCGGAGCGCGCGGCAAGCTATGGCGTCAGATCCAGGCCGACATCTACAACCACACCGTCGATGTGCTCACTGCTGAAGAGGGCGGAGCCTTTGGGGCCGCGCTGCTCGCAGGTGTCGGCGCCGGCGCCTGGGCCAATCTCGACGAAGCCTGCAAGGCCGGCATTCACGTCGCCCAGCAGATTCCGCCGCAACCGGCCGCCGTCGAGCGCTATGAGCGCGCCTACAAGGCCTTCCGCGCCGTTTATCCAGCGCTCAAAAACATCCACGCCTGAGCACTTCCATTTGCGCCGGGCCGCACCCTCGGCCCGGCGCAAAACGTCTGCTTCCGGCCAGACAACCCTTCGTGGACTCGGCAATTCGCCCACTGACAACTGCGGACTGACAACTGAGAACTGTCTTTGTCACTGCACCGGCATGGGCGCGCGATACCCTTCTTTCGCAACCACTGCATACCGCAGCGGCCGGTGCTTCTGATTCACAATCATGAGCGGCCGCCCCTTGCTATTCACCAGGCGCACCTGAATACGCCGGTAAGTGCCATCCATCTTGCGATCCGTGGGAATGTAACTGATCTCGTACTGATTCCGAATCTGGCCGTTGATCTCGGCGAATATATCCGGCATCGCCGCCTCAAAACGCGGCGCAAAGTATTGTCCGCCGGTCATCCGCGCAAACGCCTGCATCTGGTTATCCGCAATCAGAAATTTTGACTCAAGCAGCGGACTCATCCCCCCAAAACCATCGGCCATCAGCCGCGCATAATGCCCCGTGCTGATCGCGAAGATCGTCACATCCGGCGTCTGCCGGATCTTGTCGAGCACCTGGTCATAGTTGATCTTCGAAAAGCTGTCGATCCCCGACGCCACCAGAATGATGTACTTGCGCCCCTGGACGCGCGCGAGCCGGTCAAGCGTGGTGTAGAGCGCGTCATATAGATTCGCCTCCGTCCATGTCGGCATCGTCAGGGTATCGAGCGCATCCATCACCCGTGCCTTGTTTTGCGTGAAGTCGGTGAGCAGATGCGTGTGCATGTCAAAGGTCTCCACGGCAATCTCGTCGTCGGGCCCCAGGTCTCTGGCAAAGGCATAGGCCGCATTCTGCATGTCATAAATGAAGTTGTAGTTTGTCGCCGCAAACTCCAGCAGCAGCACCGCCGTGATCGGTGCCTGCACCTGCCGGAAATGCGCAATCTGCTGCGGAACGCCGTTCTCAAAAACCTCGAAATTCTGTTTCCGCAGATCCGCTACAAAATGATGCGTCTTCGCAAGCACCACGCCAACATCCACATTCACCAGCGAAGCGTTCACCCGCAGCGCCAGGTGCTGCAGGCCCGGCGGATTCTTCACCATCTCCTCCGGCGCGCTCCCCGGCGGCGCGGGCGGCGTCACCCTGCGCGGAATCGCAATCGCTCCACTGTCCGCCTCCGGACCGCCCAGTTCCGGTGCCGGCGGATACCCGGGCGCTGCGGCGGCAGGAGCTTTCGCTGCCTTCGCCTCGGGCGGCCGGGGCTTCGTCTCCGGCTTCGCTTTAGGAGCCATCACCGGCGGAGTGCCGGGCGAGGTCGCCGTTTGGTCGTACTGGGCATGCAACGGCATTGCGGTGAGCAGCAAACCCGCCAGCACAGTCACCATCCCCGGCAAAAATCGCTCCCGGCGCAGCATCGGAAAACTCCTCGCACGCATTCTCAGACGGGCCACCGCTTCCCGGCAAGAGTACAACCGGCTACTCTGTTGTTGTGACGCAGTATTTCACCAGATTCGCTCACCGCGCGGCCCTCGCCCTCTTCGGCCTTTCGCTCCTTTCCGTGATTCCGGCCCGCGCCGCCCAAAGCCCCGCCGAAAGCCCCGCGCTGCCGCCCCAACCGCCGGCCACCACCACGTTCTTTCCCTTGAGCCAGATTCACGCCGGCCTGCAGGGCGTCGCCTACACGGTCTTTCAGGGCACCCGGCCGCAGCCCATGGGCGTGGAGATTCTCGGCCTGCTGCACGATGCCCTCGGCCCGCATCAGGACATGATTCTCGTGCGCCTCGAAGGCAAGCAGCCCGACTACACCGGCGTCGTGGCCGGCATGAGCGGCAGCCCCGTCTATGTGCACGGCAAGCTCGTCGGCGCGCTCTCCTACCGCATCGGCCAGTTCAGCAAGGAGCCCATCGGCGGCGTCACCCCCATCCAGCAAATGCTCGAGGTCCGCGACCTCAAGCCCGCCTCGCCCGTCGCCGACATGCAACTGGCAAGTGACAACCTGCCCGGCGATGCCACCGAAAGCACCACAGGTCTCACACCCACTGCGGCCGGCGGCGGCACGCTTGAGCCTATCGAGACGCCCCTCAACTTCAGCGGCTTCAGCCCGGCCGCGCTCCAGTTCTGGAAGCAGCATGCCCGCGGCCTCGGCATGACCGATGTCTCCGCGCTCGGCGGCGGCTCTGACAGCCATGCAAGCGATCCCGGCCCGCTGCGCCCCGGCGACGCCGTCAGCGCTGTGATGGTCAGCGGCGACCTGCAGATTTCCGCCACCTGCACCGTCACTTATGTGGACGCGCATCACATGCTCGCCTGCGGCCACCCCATCTCGCAGTACGGCTCCGTCTCCATTCCCATGACCCGGGCAGAGGTCCTCGCGACGCTGCCCTCGCCCATGAATTCCTTCAAGATCATCAACACCACCCAGACCATTGGAGCCATCACCCAGGACCGCGCCTCAGCCATTCTCGGCGTCTTCGGCCAGCAGGCTCGCACCATCCCGGTCACGCTCCATATCGATGGTCCCGGCACGGCCACGCCGCAAACGCTGCATTTGCATGTCATCGACCAGCCCCAGCTCACGCCCCTTGCCGTCATGGTCTCTGTCTATCAGGGCCTGATGCAGCAGAACAGCTACACCTCGCAGGCCAGCTACCACGTCACCGGAACCGTCCAACTCGCCGGCTATCCGGCCTTGCATCTCGACAATCTGGTCGCGCCCACCAGCGGCTTTGCCGCCAATCTGCTCGCCGCCCTCACCGTCGGCGCACGCTTCACGCAGATTTACGACAACGCCAGCCGCCGCACACCCATCCAGAAGGTCGATCTGAACATCGAGCAGATTCCCGAGCGCCTCACCGCCTCGCTCATCGCCGCGCATGCTGACAAGTCCATCGTGCACGCCGGCGACACCGTCACACTTGAGGCCTCATTGCTGCCCTGGCACGGAGAGATTCGCAACCTCCGCATCCCGGTCACGCTGCCCACGTCACTGCCGCCCGGCCCGGTGCGCCTCTTCCTCAGCGATGGCCCTTCACTCGATCAACTGCTGCAACCCACCGCCGCAAACAAGCAGCCCCTCAGCGTCGCCGCCACCATTGCGCAGCTCAACAGCGACCACCCCAGCGACCGCCTCTACGTCACGCTGCTCGCGCCGCAGACACAGGCCGCGCTCGACGGCCGCACCCTGCCCGCGCTGCCCATCTCCATGGCTAACGTGCTTGACCCGCTCCGACAGGACCACGCCCTCACCCTCCACGGCGAGTCGGCCATCCCGGTCACTTCTCTGCCAGTTCACGCGATGCTCAGCGGCAAACAGGTCATCACGCTGCAGGTAGTGGATTAGCAGGTGGTGGATGAAACGAAGCTGTGTAAACTAACCCTGATTCCGCAGCCGCAGCGCGCCAAATATTCCGTCCGCACACAGAAGGGCCATCTCCGTCTATGAACAGATATCTGCTCGTCATGACTGCTTGCATCGACCCGAGCGCGGGCCACTACCCGCTGCAGCGCAACCAGCCGTCGGTTCGTCTGGAGGACTACAAATCAGCGCTCCGCTACTGGTTGAAGCATCCGGATAAGAGACTGCAAAAGATCCTGTTCATTGAAAACTCAAATTACCCGTTGAATGAACTGGAGCAGATTGCCCGGGACGAAAATCCGCTCAATAAAGACGTGGAGTTCATCAGCCTCGACTGCAACTGGTATCCGCCGGGCGGCCATTACGGATATGCGGAACTGCGCATGCTTGACCTTGGTCTGAACCAGAGCCGTTTGCGCGATCAAACCACGCACATGATTAAAATCTCCGGCCGGTTTACTTTTCCCGCTTTGAAAAAGCTGCTCGATCGCTTGCCGGATAATTTTGACGCGGCTGCGGACACCCGCGCCTGGCGCTCCCTGACCAAGCGTCACAGCCACCCCAATGTGACGACCCAGATCATCCTCTTCAAGCACGACTTTTACCGTGCCTATCTGCAGGAGTGCTACAAGGATCTGGAAACCGGATCGGAAACTCACATGGAAGGCATCTACTACAAGAAGCTGGATGCTCTCAAAGAGAATCATCGGATTGTGTTCCGGTTTCCACTCAACGTCGATCCGGTGGGTCATCCCGCACATCGCGCGAAGGGCTATCAGCATCCCTCTCAGATCGTCAAAAGCGGCATTCGTGCCGTGGCCCGGCGAGTCCTTCCAGGCTGGTGGCTCTAACCGGTAGCAGGTTGCTGACGGGGATGGAGTTAGCGCTGCTCCTGTAAACTAGCCGCAGCATGATTCGCCGTCTGGCTCGCCTATCCCTCCTTGGCTTCGCGCTCGTCTCGCTTGCTGCCACCCTCCACGCCCAGGGCACGCAACTCTGGACCGAGTCCAGCTACCAGGGACTCGAAGGGGGCACGCCCCACGGCGCGGCCATCGCCAGCGACGGACGCCTGCTGCCCGGCCCCGCCAGCAAGCTGATCGACACGACGCCCTCCACCTACGTCTGGGGCGTCGCGGCCGGCAAACAGGGCAACGCCTATCTCGCCACCGGCTCGCCCGCTAGCGTGCTCCGCGTCACGCCTGACGGCAAATCCACCACGCTCTTCACCACCAAGGATCTCAGCGTGCAGGCCATTACCGTCGGCCCGCATGGCAGCGTCTACGCGGCCACCATGCCCTCCGGCAAGGTCTACAAGCTCGCGCCCGATACACCCAACCAATCCGCGGCCAAAGCCACGGTGGTCTTCGACTCCTCCAAAATCAAGGGAAATCCCAAGTACATCTGGGCACTCCTGTTCGGCCCGGATGGTGACCTTTACATCGCGACCGGCGCTCCCGCTGCCATTTACAAGGTCGCGCCCGGCGGCCAGCCCACGCTCTTCTACCAGAGCGACGAGCCGCACATCCGCGCCCTCGCCTTCGCGCCCAACGGCGACCTCATCGCAGGCTCTGACGGCTCCGGCCTCGTCTATCGCATCAGCAAGAGCGGCAAGGCATATGTGATCTACGACGCGCCCAAAAAGGAAATCACCTCCCTCGCGGTCGCGCCCAACGGCACCATCTACGCGGCAGGCGTCGGCGGCAAGGGCAAAAATACGCTTCCCCCGCTGCCGGCCAGCAGCGGCTCCGGCAGCACCGTCACCGCGACCATCACCATTGTCACGGCAGGCTCCGTGCAGGCTGCCAGCAGCAACACGCTCATCCCTGACGGCACGCAGATTTATGAGATCGCCCCCAGCGGCGCGCCCCGCGTGCTCTGGAGCGGCCACAACGACATCGTCTACGCTCTGCATTGGAGCAAAGACGGCCTCATCGCCGCCAGCGGCAACAGTGGCCACATCTATCGCATTCACGAGAGCGGCCAGTTTGAAGACATCGCGCACCTTGACGCCTCGCAGGCCACCAGCCTCGCCGCCACGAAGGATGGCCTCTACGTCGCCACCGCCAACGCCGGCAAGCTCTACCGCCTGAGCAACGGTGCCGCGCCGCACAGCAGCTATGTCAGCGATGTCTTCGACGCGGGCGTCTTTGCCCAGTGGGGCCGCGCCGAGGTCGAGACCACCACCCCATCGCTCGTCCAGTTGTACGCGCGCACCGGCAATGTAGAAAATCCCGCCCGCGCCTGGAGCGACTGGCACCCGGTCGCCCTCGGCCATGCAAGCGGCAACCTCGGCGTTGAGAATTCCCGCTTCCTCCAATGGAAGCTCGTCCTGCAGCCCGGAGCCAGCGTCAGCTCCGTCGGCATCAACTATCTGCCCGTCAACGTTGCCCCGGTCGTCGATGAAGTGGTCATCGCCCCCGGCGTACGCGTCAACGCGGCAGCTCTGGAACAGCAAGGCCCGCAGCAGGTCACCGTCAACTTCCCCTCGCAGGAGCAGAACGACGCAAGCTCCGGCGGCGACTCCACCAACGGCCCGCTCGCCGGCTTCCTTGACCGCGCGGACATCACCGTCCGCTGGCGCGCCCATGACGACAACGGCGACACGCTCGTCTACTCGCTCTACTACCGCGCGCCCGGCGAGCAGAACTGGATGCCTCTCAAGCGCCGCACCCGCCGCACCTGGTTCACCTTCCCGGCATCGCTGCTGCCCAATGGCCGCTACCGCGTCATGGTCGTCGCCAGCGACGCACCTTCGCACAATCCCGGTGAGGCCCTCACCAGCTCGCGCGTCAGCGACCAGTTCCTTGTGGACACCGCGCCCCCCGCCATCACCGCGCTGCGCGCCCAGCGCGACGGCAACCGCCTGCACGTCACCTTCACCGCGACCGATCCGGTTTCTCCCGTCGCCAGGGCCGTCTTCTCACTCGACGCCGGCCGCTGGCAATACATCGAGCCCGTCGGACACATCTCCGACAATCTCACCGAGCACTACGACTTCTACGTGCCGCTGGCCAAAAATCCGCCCGCTGTCTCGCCCGAAGTCGCTGACCCGAACGAGCATCTCATCACCGTGCGCGTTCATGACCGCAACGGCAACGCCGCCACCGCCAGCACGCTGGCGCACTAGTCTGCCTGTGAGAACGAGAGACCGCCGTCATGCGCTTTGAGCTCTTCATCGCCGCCCGCTACCTGCGCGCCAAGCGCCGTCAGGCGGTCGTCGGCGTCATCACGGCCATCTCGGTCGTGGGCGTCGCCGTGGGCGTGGCCTCGCTCATCATCGCGCTCTCCATCACCACCGGCATGCGCCGCGACCTGCAGGGCAGCCTGCTCAGCTCCACAGCCGATGTGGACCTCACCCGCACCATGAGCGACGGCATCCAGAACTGGGAGCCGTTGCTCGCACGCCTGCGCGAGCTGCCGCACGTCACCGCCGCCGCACCCGGCCTCTACGATCCCGTGCTCATCTCCCACGGCGTGCGCGGCACCGGAGCCATGCTCAAAGGCATCGTGCCCAAAGACGAGCGTACCGTCAGCAACCTGCTCTCTGACTTCACCCACGGCAGCGGCGTCGCGCTCTCTGACCCTGAGAGCAGCGCCACGCCGCCCATCGTGCTCGGCTCTGACCTGGCCGACACCATCGGCGCCAGCGTCGGCGACACCGTGCTCGTCACCAGCCCTCAAGGCGACCTCACGCCCTACGGACTCGTGCCGCGCTACCAGCGCTTTCAGGTCGCCGGCATCTTTCACTCCGGCTTCTATCAGTACGACTCCAGCTTCGGCTTCATCCGCCTCAAAGACGCCCAGGCGCTCTTCGGCGAGCCGGACGTGATCTCCATCATCTCCTTCAAAATCGACAATCTCTACCAGGCCCCGGCCATCGGCCAACAAATTGAAAAGGCCGCCGGCAAAGGCTTCTCCACCACCAACTGGATGGAGCAGAACCGCCAGCTCTTCGCCGCGCTCCAGGAAGAGCAGGTCGTCACCTTCATCATCATCGGCCTCATCGTCTGCGTGGCCGCGCTCAATATCCTCATTGCGCTCACCATGATGGTCATGGAAAAAACCAAAGACATCGCCGTGCTCATGTCCATGGGCGTCGAGCCCGGCCAGGTGCGCCGCATCTTTCTGCTGCAGGGCCTGCTTATCAGCGTCATTGGAACCTTCTTCGGCCTCATTCTTGGCTACGCCATCTCGCTGCTCGGCCAGCACTACCACTTCATTCATCTGAACGCGCAAGTCTATTCAATTGACTACCTTCCGTTCGCTCCGCGCATCCTAGACGGAGTGGCGGTCGCAGCCCTTTCGCTGGGAGTTTCGCTCATCGCCACACTGTACCCATCCAGTTCGGCGGCGCGTGTTCTGCCAGCCGAAGCGCTGCGCTATGAATAATCGAACGTTCCGCCGCCGTTTCAGAAATCTGTCCGTCCTCTGCGCGCTGCTGTTCTTCTTTGCGCCGCACCCGAGCCGCGCCTACTCATTTCTCACGCACGAAAGCATCATTGATCTCGCCTGGGACCCCGCCATCAAGCCCCTGCTCCTTAAGCGCTACCCACACACCACGGCGACTGGCCTCCGCATCGCACACGGTTATGCCTACGGCGGCTCCACCATTCAGGACGCCGGCTACTACCCCTTCGGCAAAGATTTCTTCAGCGATCTCACCCATTACGTCCGCACCGGAGCCTTCGTCACCGCGCTCCTGCGCGACTCCCGCAACGTGGACGAGTTTGCCTTCGCCCTTGGCGCACTCTCCCATTACGTGGGCGACGCCATCGGCCACAGCTACGCCGTCAATCCCGCCGTGGCCATCGAGTTCCCGGGCCTGCACCGCCAATACGGCAAGATCATCACCTACGAAGACAGCCCGCACAGCCACGTCCGCACCGAGTTTGCTTTTGACATTGACCAGCTCTCCAAAGACCGCTTCGCCCCCACCGCCTACCTGCGCAGCGTGGGCATGTACGTGCCACGCCGGCTCATGAATCAGGCGTTTTACGAGACCTACGGCCTCAGCCTGCGCAGCGTCCTCGGCAACGAGCGCGTTGCCTTCCGTGGATATCGCAGCTCCGTGCGCCAGTTCCTCACGCGTGTGGCTTACGCTGAGGTGCTGCTCCACCGCAAGCGCATGCCGCCTGACGTGAACACGCCCCAGTTCCGCGAGTTCCAGGCACGCCTCCAAACCGCCGGTCAGCAGAATCACTGGCAGCGCTTCCGCACACACCACATCGGCTTCAGCACCCGCTTCTACGCCTTCCTCATCCTGATTGTGCCCAAGGTCGGCTCGCTCTCTGACCTCTCCATTCGCGGCCCCAATCAGGCCACCGAGCAGCGCTACATCTACAGCGTCAACGACGCGGTCGACGAATACGATTTCCTCATCGGCACCATCGGCCGCGTCGGAGTCCGCAACTTCTCGCTGCCCAATCTCGACCTCGACACCGGCTTCCCATCTTTTCCCGGCAGCTACGCCCTCACCGACAAGACCTACGCCAAACTCCTCGACCGCATCACCCGGCCCGGAGTCGCGCCCCACGTGCCCGAGGCTCTCAAAGACAGCGTGCTGGCCTACTACGCCAACCCCAACGCGCCCGACACGCTCAAAAAGCACCGCCGGGAGTGGCGTCGCGTCCAGGCCGACCTCGCCCTGCTTCGTCAGAAGCCCGCTCTGCCCGCTCACTTGGCCTATATCCGCAATCTTTCGGCGCAAAGCCCGTCCCGGAACAAAACCGGTCCCGCTTTTTCAGAGCCTTCCACTCTCACGCAATAGAGCAGTTCAGGAAAGGGTGCAGCCCGGAGCCGGAGCCGGAGCCACAGCCACAAGCCGACGCGACCAGCAGGGAGCGGCGGCACTAAAAAAATGCAGAAATGTTCACCGTATTTCCTGAACTGCTCTCATCACGCTTCCCTTTTTCCGCCCCGGAGTGCTAGACGTAGTTATGGATTCGGTGAACTCTTCCTCCTTTGCGACGCCGCCCGGCCCCGCCGTCCCGGCTGGCAGTCTGCGTCCGAAGGCCCCCCTCGCGCATCCATCTATTATCCAGTTGATTAACCTGCGCAAGGCCTACACCACCGGGCGCGGAGAACTGGTGCTGTTTGACAACCTCGATCTGGAGGTTGCCGAGGGCGAAATGCTCGCAATCGTCGGCCAGTCCGGAGCAGGCAAGAGCACCCTGCTGCATATGATGGGAGCGCTCGACGCGCCCTCAAGCGGCGAGGTCTTCTGCTCAGGAGTCGAGGTGCAGCGGCTCAGCGGCAAAGAGGCCGCCCGCTTCCGCAACCGCCAGATCGGCTACGTTTGGCAGTTTCACTACCTGCTGCCCGAGTTTACGGCGATTGAGAACATCGCCATGCCGCTGCTGGCACGCGGAGAAACCAAGGCCGTCGCGCTCGAAAAAGCCTCTAAATGGCTCAACGAGGTGGAGTTAGCAGACCGCGCCACCCATCGCGCCGGCGAGCTTTCCGGCGGCGAACAGCAGCGCATCTCGCTCGCAAGGGCTTTGGTCACCGAGCCACGCATCCTGCTCGCCGACGAACCCACCGGAGACCTCGATGCCAAAACCTCGGATGTGGTGTTTGCACTCATTGAGCGGCTGCATCGCGTGCACCGCCTGACCTCGGTGCTGGTCACGCATAACATGATGCTGGCCGCCCGCTGTACCAGGACCCTGCGGCTCAATTCGGGCCGCCTGACCGAATTCTCACCAGACTCGGCCAACCAGCCGATAGTCTGACCTGACAGAGCAGCGCCGAAGGCGGACAATAGAGGCAATGCCTTCGTTGTAATGGGTTGATCATTCAACCTTCCGGTCGTCCAACACTTTGGCCAACTTTTTAGGCCCGGGACGACGAGCAGTCACGAAGAGTCTCGCGAATTCCGAAGCTGCGAACCACGACTCGCAGCCCATGGGTCCGGCGGGCTTCTTCCCTAGGGGGAACATGTTCGAACGCTATACAGAAAAAGCACGGCGCGTGATCTTTTTCGCACGGTATGAGGCCAGCCAGTTCGGCTCGCCCTATATCGAGACCGAGCACCTGCTGCTGGGTCTGCTGCGCGAGGACAAAGCGTTGACCAATCGCTTCCTTCGCTCCCACGCGTCAGTGGAGTCGATTCGCAAGCAGATTGAAGGCCACACCACCATTCGCGAAAAGGTCTCGACCTCCGTCGACCTGCCGCTCTCCAACGAATGCAAGCGCGTGCTCGCCTACGCCGCCGAAGAAGCCGAGCGGCTCTCGCACAAGCACATCGGCACCGAGCACCTGCTGCTCGGCCTGCTGCGTGAAGAAAAGTGCTTCGCCGCTGAAATCCTCCAGGAGCGCGGCCTCAAGCTCGTCGCCATTCGCGAAGAGCTGGCGCGCGCCACGCAGGAGAAAGCGCCGCCCGCGCAGCGCAACCGGGAATCCAGCCTGCTGGCCGAGTTTTCGCGCGACCTCACCCAGGCCGCGGCTGACAACACACTCGACCCGCTCATCGGCCGCGATCAGGAGCTCGAACGCGTCGTCCAGATTCTCTGCCGCCGCACCAAAAACAATCCGGTGCTCATCGGCGAGCCAGGCGTCGGCAAAACCGCCATCGTTGAGGGGCTGGCCCAGCGCATCGCCGACGGCGACGTGCCCAGCTTCCTCGCCGACAAGCGCGTGCTCGCGCTCGACCTCTCATTGATCGTCGCGGGAACGAAATACCGCGGCCAGTTTGAAGAGCGCCTCAAGACCATCATGAAAGAGCTGATGGAAAATCAGAACTCCATCATCTTCATCGATGAGCTGCACACGCTGGTCGGCGCAGGCTCGGCCGAGGGCTCGCTCGACGCGGCCAACATCCTCAAGCCCGCCCTCTCGCGCGGTGAAATCCAGTGCATCGGCGCCACCACGCCCGGCGAGTACCGCAAGTCCATCGAGAAAGACCGCTCCCTCGAGCGGCGCTTCCAGGCCGTCAAGGTGCCGCCGCCCAATGAAGAGGATGCCATCAAGATCATCATGGGCATCAAAGACCGCTATGAGAAGTTCCACGCGGTCAGCTACACCGATGATTCCATCGAGTTCGCCGTCTCGCACTCCAATCGCTACATTCCCGACCGCTTCCTGCCCGACAAGGCCATCGACCTCATCGACGAGGCCGGCGCGCGCGTCAAGCTGCGCCAGACCTCGCTGCCTGAGGAGATCACCGAGGTACAGAAGCGCATCAAGTTCATCGTCCACCGCATGGAGAACGCCATCGCGAACCACGAGTTCGAAAAGGCGCGCTTCTACTCCGACGAGGAACGCAAGGAGCGCGAAAACCTGCGCGCCCTCCGCGAGAAATATCACCTCGATGACTCCACCGCCGGCATCGTAAGCCGCGAAGACATCGAAGACGTGGTCAGCCGCTGGACCGGCGTGCCCATCACTTCGATCAAGGAAGAAGAGACCCAGAAGCTGCTGCGCGTCGAAGGCGAGCTGCACAAGCGCGTCATCTCGCAGGAGAAGGCCATCTCGGCCCTCGCCCGCGCCATCCGCCGCTCCCGTGCGGGCCTCAAGTCGCCGCACCGGCCCATCGGCTCGTTCCTCTTCCTCGGCCCCACCGGCGTTGGCAAAACCGAGGTCGCGCGCACCCTCGCGCAATTCCTTTTCGGCAGCGAGAAGTCGATCATCCGCTTCGATATGTCGGAGTTCATGGAAAAGCACTCCGTCTCGAAGCTCATCGGTTCGCCTCCGGGCTACGTCGGCTATGAGGAAGGCGGCCAGCTCACCGAGCGCGTCAAACGTTCGCCCTACTCGGTCGTGCTGCTCGACGAAATCGAAAAGGCGCACCCGGATGTCTTCAACATCCTGTTGCAGGTCTTTGAGGATGGCCAGTTGACCGACGGCCTCGGCAACACGGTCGACTTCAAGAACACCATCATCATCATGACCTCCAACATCGGCGCGCGGCACCTGCAGCGCAAGCAGGGCCTCGGCTTCCAGAGCGACCGCGAAGAGCTCGTCATGGACAAGGTCGAAGATCTCGTGCGCAACGAGGTCAAGCGCACCTTCAATCCCGAGTTCCTCAACCGCATCGACGAGATCATCATCTTCCAGTCGCTCACCGACGCCGACCTCATCCAGATTCTTGAACTGCTCGTGCAGCAGCTCAATGCCAATCTGGCGCAGAAGGCCATCACCATCTCGGTCAACGAAGAGGCCAAGAAGTGGATCCTCGAGAAGACGCTCATCGACCGCAGCTACGGAGCGCGCCCCCTGCGCCGCGCACTGCAGCGCTACGTCGAAGACCCGCTCTCCGAGGCCCTCATCGCCGGCCACATCAGTGACCGTCCGGCCTTCCTTGAGGTCTACCTCGACAACAACCAGCTCTTCTACCGCCCCGTCGCGCGCGAGGGCGAAGACACCAAACCCGAAGGCGTCCTGCTCTACAGCTAACCGCCTTCTGAGCACGCAAAAAGGCCCGGCAACCGCCGGGCCTTTTTCTTATTCTGCGAACTGACCTTGCCGCGCTACGCCTTCACCGTCTTGCGAGCCGACTCCACCAGATCATCCACCACATCGCGGCCGCGCTTCACATACTCCTGCGCGCGCTCCTGCACTTCTTCCGCGGTCTCACGCAGATAATCGCCCGCGTCTTCCACGTTGCGGCGAATCTGACGCCGCGTCCGCTCGCCGCTCTGCGGTGCATACAGCAGCGCCACGCATGCGCCGGCAACCACTCCCACGGAAAATGCTGTCCAGACCTTCACGCTGTTCATAGTCTTCTCCTTGGCTTGCATCGGCCGCGGAGGCAAACTGCAGTCAGCCCCGCAACCACGGATTTTTTCCTCTATTCAGATACACCCGCTGCCTCCGAGGTTGCCAAATAAAAAAGGCCGCCCCGGAGCACCCTCCGCAGCGGCCCTTTTCACTTCTGATCCTGCTAGCTCTTCGTCTGCAACTGCTGCGCCTGCAGCGTCACCAGTTCGGAGAGATCTTTCTTCTCGAGCCCGTGGACTTCCTTGTTGAACTCGTCCACCTTGCTCGACCAGTTCATCGAGCAGAACTTCGGCCCGCACATCGAGCAGAAGGCCGCGTCCTTGTAGTAGTCATCCGGCAGCGTCTCATCGTGCATGCTGCGCGCCGTTTCCGGATCGATCGAGAGAGCGAACTGCTTCTCCCAATCGAAGGTGTAACGGGCATAGCTGATAGCGTCGTCGCGGTCGCGCGCGCCCGGCCGGTGCCGTGCAATGTCGGCCGCATGCGCCGCAATCTTGTAGGCAATCATGCCGTCCTTCACATCCTTCTCGTTCGGCAGGCCCAGGTGCTCCTTGGGCGTCACATAGCAGAGCATCGAGGCGCCATGCCAGCCGATCAGCGCCGCGCCAATCGCCGACGTGATGTGGTCATAACCGGGAGCAATGTCGGTCACCAGCGGCCCCAGCGTGTAGAAGGGCGCGCCAAAGCAGTACTCCACTTCCTTGTCCACCTGCTCCTTGATCTTGTCCAGCGGCACATGCCCCGGCCCTTCGATCATCACCTGCACGTCGCTCTGCCAGGCCTTCGCCGTCAGCTCGCCCAGCGTCTTCAGCTCGGCATACTGCGCCTCGTCGGCGGCATCGGCCACACTGCCCGGCCGCAGGCCATCGCCCAGCGAGAAGCTCACATCGTGCTTGGCCATCACCTTCACAATGCGGTCAAAGTGCTCATACAGGAAGTTCTGCTTGTGGTGGTGCGTCATCCACTGCGCCAGAATCGCGCCGCCGCGGCTCACAATGCCCGTGATGCGCTTGGCCACCATCGGCACATACTGAATCAGCAGTCCCGCATGCACCGTGAAATAATCCACGCCCTGCTCGGCCTGCTCTTCAATCACTTCCAGGTACACGTCGATGTTCAGGTCTTCGAGCCGCTTCACGCGGTTCAGCGCCTCATAAATCGGCACCGTGCCAATCGGCACCGGCGAGTGCCGCAAAATGGCGTCGCGAATCTCCGGAATATTCCCGCCCGTCGATAAATCCATCACCGTATCGGCGCCAAACTGCACGGCCATATGCAGCTTGCGCAGCTCTTCATCGATATTCGACGTCACGGCCGAGTTGCCGATATTCGCATTCACCTTGCACTTTGAGGCGATGCCAATCGCCATCGGCTCCAGCTCCGGGTGATTGATGTTCGCCGGAATAATCAGCCGCCCGGCCGCGATCTCGTCGCGCACCAGTTCCACCGAAATCTGCTCGCGCTTGGCCACGTAGGCCATCTCCTCGGTGATCAGCCCTTTGCGGGCAAAGTGCATCTGCGACATGTTGGTGTCGCCCGTGCGCAGGGCTTCGGCTTTGCGCTTTACGATCCATTCAGCGCGGGGTTTCAGAATCTCAAGTGTCGGATTGGAAGCCATGTCACCTCTTCTCGAAGGGAGCGGAGTCTCTTGCGTCTCTCTTCAGGCAAATCTTTGCTGGATTATAAACGCCCCCGCCCGGCTCGCTCGCCCGAGGGGCTTTGTCTTTTCGATGCGGTCAGCGCGGAATCGTCTGCATTCCTTTTCTTCTCAAAATCCCTGAATTCCTCCGCCCCTGTGACACCAATCACAGTACCCAGCCCCAAAGGCGGGCGTAAAATGAGATTGCTATGAACACCAAAGGACAGACGTACAAGGTCGCCCTCGCCATCCTGGTCATCCTCGGCTCCATCGGCTACCTGGCCGTCAGCGCCGAGCAGTCCAACAAGAGCTATTACGTGACCATCCAGGAACTCCAGACGATGGGCAACAAGGCCTACACGCGCCATCTTCGCGTCTCCGGGCAGGTAGTGCCCGGCAGCATCGAGCGTCAGGGTCCGAATGCAAACTTCACCCTCTACGAGCAGAACCGCAAGCTCCGCGTCGAGTACGTCGGCGAAGAGCCCCCGCCCGACACCTTCAAGGGCAACGCTCCCGCGCTGGCCGTTGGCACCTTTGGCCGCGACGGCGTCTTTCACGCCACTGAACTGCAGGCCAAGTGCGCCTCGCACTACGCTCCCGGCAAGCAGGGAGCAAAGCCGGGCATGCAGCCCGCCACGGCGTCCACGGCCACCGCATCGACTCAGGACGACACCACGGCCATGGCCGCCGCCCACCCGCTTGCCTCACACCCCGTGGCCCGTTAACGAAATCATGACCGTGGCCGGCAGCCCCACAGCAGAGATGCGCAATTCCGCCCCCTCGGCGCCGGCCCCCGCAGCGCCCCCTGCCGTGCGGCTCGAGACCGTCTCCAAGCTCTACGGCACCTTTGCCGCGCTGCGCAAAATCACCCTCGAAATCGAAACCGCCCGCTGCTATGTCCTGCTGGGCGAAAACGGCGCGGGCAAGTCCACTCTGCTGCGCGTGCTCGCCGGGCTCATCCAGCCCAGCTATGGCACCGTGCGCGTCTTTGAGGGCATCGCTCCCGGCCAGGCGCGCGGACGCATCGGCTACATGAGCCACGCGCCCATGCTCTATGACCAGATGACCGGGCAGGAGAACCTCGCCTACTTCGCCGGCCTCTACCGCGACCGCCACTGCCTTACGCCCGCCGAGGCGCTCACTGCCGTGGGCCTTGACCCCGCGCTCACACGCCCCATCTCGCAGTACTCGCAGGGCATGCGCCAGCGCGCCTCGCTCGCCCGCGTACTCATTTCGCAGCCTGAATTACTGCTGCTCGACGAGCCATTCTCCAACATGGACGTCGCCAGCGCCCACCAGATGCTCGACCTGCTCCACACCATCCGCGCCGCCGGACGCACCATCGTGCTCACCACCCACCAGCGCGAGCTGGCCGAGCCGCTCGCCGACTCGCTGCTCATCATGCAGGCCGGCGCCGTGTCCCAAGTGCTCGATGGCCCCGCCCGCCGCTCGGGAGCCTCCGCATGAGAACCAACGCAGCGCGCTTTCTCGACACCCTCAAAATTCCCTACGAGCTGCGCGAATACCATGTCGCGCCCGAGGAATTCTCCGCCATCGCCGTCGCCGAAAAAATCGGCATGCCGCCCGAGCAGGTCTTCAAAACCCTGCTCTGCGTCACGCACGAGCGCGATCACGTCTTCGCCGTCGTCCCCGGCAACGAAGAGCTCGACTTCAAAAAGCTCGCCCAGGCCGCCAGCACCCGCAAGGCCGAGATGGTCGCCGTTAAAGACGTGCAGCCCCTCACCGGCTACGTGCGCGGCGGCGTCACCGTCTTCGGCGCAAAAAAGAGCTTCCCCGTCTTTGTGGACGAGACCATCGAGCTCTTTGACACCATCTCCGTCTCCGCCGGGGCGCGCGGCATTCAAATGCTGCTCTCGCCCACGGACTATCTCCGCGCCGCCGAGGCCTCCGCCGTTCCGCTCACTAAGGATGTTCTGCCCGAGGCTGCCCGATGAAGCGCCCCTACGTGCTCGTGCATCTGGCCAAGGATCTCCGCATCGAGTGGCGATCCAAAGACGCCGCCAACGCCATGCTCTTCTTCGCGCTGCTGGTCGTCGCCATCTTCAGCCTGGCCTTTGACCCCACCGATCCCGGCCTGCACAAGTTCACCGGAGCCATCCTCTGCGTGGCCATCATGTTTGCCGCCGTCAGCTCGCTCAACCAGGTCTGGGCGCGCGAGCTGCAAAATCAGGTGCTCGACGCACAGCGCATGACCAACGCCGGCGCCAATGATCTGTTCATCGGCAAGGTGCTGGCCAATTTCCTCTTCCTCACCATCGTTGAGATCATCCTCGCGCCCTTTTTCGTCATCTTTTACAACCTGCGCGTGGTCGGCAATGCCTGGACGCTCGCCGTCATCATCCCCCTCGGCACCTGGGCGCTGGTGGTCAACGGAGTCTTCTTCGCCGCGCTCTCCATCCGCACCCGCAGCCGCGAGCTGCTGCTGCCGCTCATCCTGCTGCCCATCTTCATTCCGGCGCTGCTGGCCATGGTGGTCTCCACCAGCGCCGTCATCACCGGCGCATCCGACCCCGGCATCTGGATCAAGATGCTCGCCGTCTACGACATCATCTTCACCACGGTCTGCCTGCTGCTCTTTGACACCGTGCTGCACGCCGAGGGATGAAGCGGCCCACGTCTCGCTGCACAAAATAGTCGCGTGCTTGCGCCTCCATGAGAATATGGTGCCGGGTTTATATGCGATCGAAGACGCTACTCTTCTTCTGCTTTTTTGCCATCTTTATGCCATGCCCGGCCATACGGGCGCAATCTACGCCTCCGAGCACGGCGAAGCTACCAATCCATGAATCCTCAAAGTCCGCAGCAGCAACGAACACCAGCGGCGATGTTGAGATCCTGAACCCCATTTCCCCCCAGGACCTGACAATTCTTGAAGGTCGCCTGCCGAAGATCCTCGCTCGCACAAAGAAGAACTGGTATCGGCTGGTTCCCGAAGAAGCACGAGCTCCGGAAGACCGCAAGGGAGAGGTGGATATCCGGTTTACCCTGCTACCCAATGGCAAAATCACCGATATGACGGTCTTCCACTCAAGCGGCGACAAAGCCATGGATGCCGCCGCGTGGCATGCGCTTCAGCATGCGGCTCCATTTCACCGCCTTCCACGGCGATTCCATGGGAAGCGGATCATGCTGCAGTTCAACTTTCTCTACAATCAGGCTCCTGTGGACGAGCAACATTCCGCGCCGTCCGGTGAGCCACGTCACTGAAACTTCCCCGCCGCGCTCCTATACTGGTGGGAAACTCGTCTCATAAAGGGAATGCTCCCCATGAAGAACCTTCGATGGCTCTGGCTGCTGGTGACCCTGGGCGTTCTGGCCGAGGGCTTCCGCGTCGCCATGTTTGTCGTCCCGCCCGATGCCGCGCAGGGCGATGTGCAGCGCATCTTCTACTACCACTTCGCATCCTGGTGCGGAATGGGCCTCTTCTATCTCATCAATCTGCTCGGTTCGGTCGCCTATCTGGCCTGGCGCAACAGCAAGCCCGCCACGGCCCTCAAAGCCGACTCGCTCGCCGTCACCTCCGCGGAGATAGGCGTCGTCTTCTGCACCATCGGCCTGGTCACCGGCTCCCTCTGGGGCCGCGCCGTCTGGGGCATCTGGTGGACGTGGGACCCGCGCCTCACCTCGACCTTCGTGCTCTGGCTCATCTACATCGCCTATCTGCTGCTGCGCCGCCTCGCCGCCGGCCCGCAGATGCGCACCCTCGCCGCCGTCATGGCCATCTTCGGCTATGTCGATGTGCCCATCGTCTACATGTCCACCCGCTGGTGGCGCACCCAGCATCCGCAGCCTGTCTTCTTTGGAGGCCCCAACTCCGGCATCGCCTCCAGCATGATGCCCGCCGTCTGGTGGAACATGGCCGGATGGCTCATGTGGGGCATCTGGGTCGCCTCGCTGCGCTATCAGAGCATCCACAACGAACAACTCGCCGAGGAAGAAGCCGCCCGGCAATCCCTGGAGGCCGCACGATGATGACCATGACCCCGATGGAACGCAGCCACCTCCACCTGGCCTATGAACTCACCTGGGTCATCCAGTTGATCTATCTGGGCTACGTGCTCTTCCGCTTGCGCAAGAGCAAAAGCAAGAGCCTCTAGAAGACGTCCGGTAGCCTCGGGAACGCTCGATCTCGGGAACGCCCGATTCAGTCATGCATGAAGGGTACGGGCTTCAGCCCGTACATCAACGCCCACTCTAAGTCCGGGGCTTCAGCCCTGCCGAAATTCCCACATCTCGGGTGGCCCACTCAAGCTTCTTCTGTTGAGTGGAGAACAAAGCAATCTGCCCGACAACCCGGGTGCCCCACGTCCGTCCGTTCGGACGTGGGATCTCCACCCTCCACCCGCCTACGATGGGAGCGCCTGATAACACCAGGGAAGGTCTGACGAAGCCGCTATTTGAAGGGTTTCCTGCGCAACAAAACGTATCAGGGCACGACTTCAGTCGTGCCGTAACCAGCAATAAACAAGCGGGCTTCAGCCCCTGCCGAAATTCCCACATCTCGGGTGCCTGTAGAAGGTCAAGAGGTTGTTCCTTCTTGGGATCGGCTGCTTGGCGGTTTGTAGTTGAGGCTACCATGAGGTCTTTCGTGGTTGTAGTAGTGGATCCAGGACTGCAAGTGTTGATCTCTCTGGCTGGAGTCGGTCCAGTGTTTGGCGTAAGCCCATTCGCGCATGGCTGTCTGGATGAAGCGCTCGGCCTTGCCGTTGGTTCTGGGGGTATAGGGCCGAGTGCGGCTGTGTTTGATGGCCATCTGCTGGCAAGCCTGACGGAACTGGCGAGAGCGGTAGCTGCTGCCGTTGTCGGTCAGCAGCGCGCGGATGCCGATACCATGGCTGGCGAAAAACTCAACCGCCGCGTGCAGAAAACCGATCGTGGTTTCCGCCTTCTGATCGGCCAGCATCTGGGCGAAGACCATGCGCGAGTGATCGTCGACGGCCACATGCAGAGCCAAAAAGCCCGGGTGTTCCTTCTTGCCCCGCAGCCTGCCGTCGCCGCGCAGCGAGACCTCGCCGAAGCGCGTCATGCCTTTGATGTCCAGATGCAGCAAGTCGCCTGGAGCGGCATGCTCATAGCGAACCACCGGCGGAGGCGGGTTCAGATCGCGCCATCGGCTCAGCCGCGCGCGCCGCAAAATACGGCTCACCGAAGACACGCTCACAGCGCTGCGCCGGGCGATCTGATACCCCGGCATGTAACCCCGCCGTAGCTCAATCACACTCAGCCGCAACGCCTCCGGCAAGCGCCGCGGGCTGCGATGCGGACGCGAGCTGCGGTCCCGCAAGCCATCCGAACCCTCGGCGCGATACCGGCGCACCCATTTGCCGGCCGTCTTTGCGCTCACGTTGAAGCTGGCCGCGGCCAGCTTCAACGTGCACCCGGTACAAATAACTTTTCTCGCCAACTGCTCTCGACTGTAAGGCGTTAGACGAGCATTCTGGTGAATGTCCATTCGATCTCTCCGAAGACTCTGCTTGTTCGCCACAAACAGCTTCTCCGCGAAATTTCGAATGGACAACCTCTTGAAACATCACAGGTGCCCCACTCAAGCTTCTTCTGTTGAGTGGGGAACAAAGCAATCTCCCCACACAATCCGGGTGCCCCACGTCCGTCCGTTCGGACGTGGGATCTCCACCCTCCGCCCCCTTACGATGCGTCATTCTGAGATGGGGCCCCAGGAACGGCACTTCGTTCCCGGGGCGGGAAGAATCCCTGCAATGCTGCGGCCGCCAAATGACGTCCGGAGTTTCTCCCACCCGGCCAGCCCTCACACTTCCTGCATGAAGGGTACGGGCTTTAGCCCGTACATCAACGCCACAATGAGAAAAGGGGCTTTAGCCCCTGAGGGACATCTCGCCATCCCTTCGCAACACACCCTTCAACCCTTGAGGGAATCCGCCCCAGCCTCTTCATAAGGCGTATGCTCCGGCAAAAAGACGCGAACCTCTGTCCCGCGTCCTTCCCCCTCCCGTCGGCTCATGATCTCGATCCGCCCGCCATGCCCCTCCACAAACTGCTTCGCCACAAACAGGCCAATCCCCGTCCCCACCGATGGCCGCATCGTGAAAAACGCCTCGAACACCTTCGGCAGCACCTCCGGCGCAATCCCGATGCCGGTGTCGCCGACCACCAGCTCCACCCCCTCTGCCGTATCCCGCACCGACACCGAGAGCTGCCCTCCGTCGGACATGGCATAAATCGCGTTCGTAATCAGGTTTGAGATCACCTGCATCATCTCCCCGCGCCGCAGCACAACCTTCCGTTCTGACGCAAACCGGCGCTCCACCCGAATGCCCGCCGCCATGCAGCGCGGCTCATAGATCGCCACCGCCTGCTCGGCAATCGCCGTCAGGCATACAGGAACCGCCGAAGCCACCTCGCGGTAATAGCCGAGCGTCTGCTTGGCAATGTGCGAAACCCGGTTCAGCTCGCTCTCCGCATTGGCCAGATATGCCCGTCCTTCCGCATCGGTGACCTTCGGCCGCAGCAGATACAGCAGGTTCATCACCGCTTCCAGAGGATTGTTGATCTCATGCGCAATCGTCGCCGCCATCCGCCCCGTCGCCGCAATCTTCTCCGCCTGCAGCAGAGACTGCTCCATCCGCCGCCGGTCTGAGATATCGCGCAGAATCTTCGACGCGCCAATCACCCGCCCGCTCGCATCCCGCAGCGGCGAAATCGAGATCGACACGTCGATCAGCCGCCCATCCCGCGTCTTGCGCACCGTCTCAAAATGCTTCATCCGCTTGCCCGCACGGATGTTGCTCAGAATCATCTCCTCGTCGTGGTGCAGGTCCTCGGGAATCAGCCGCAGAATCGATGTCCCGATCATCTCCTCCGCCGTATAGCCGAACACCCGCGTCGCCGCCTCATTCCACGTGACGATGATTCCATTCAGGTCCTTGCTCAAAATCACGTCATCCGACGAGGACACAATCGCCGCCAGCTCATCCTGGTGCTTGACCCGGTCGCGCACCACCTGCTCGGCCTCGCGAAGCTCCGTAATATCCCGCACTGTCCCCAGAACCTTCGCCTGGCTGCCCGTCGGGTCCGAGTGCGAATTCCCCCGCACCTCGATCCGCCGCACCGCCCCATCGGCGCGCGTCATCAGCCCCTCAAAATGCAGCGGCGTGCCTTCGATCACCGTCCGCGCCACAGCCTTCTGAAAATCCTCATGAAAGTCCGGATGCAGATATCGCTCCAGAAATTCCTCGCCCGTCACCGCCCCCTGCTCAGGATCGCGCCCGAAAATTTCATACAGCCGGTCGTTCTCCCACACCGGATGATCGACGCCCGGGTCCCATACAAAAACCCCAAGCTGCGCCGCCTCGGTCGCAATCTTCAGCCTTGCCTCGCTCTCGCGCAGCTTCCGCGTCGCTATCACCGACTCGGTCATATTGCGAAAGGCGTCAAACACGCCGCAAACCTGGCCATTCTCATACACCGGGCTCAGCGAGTAGCTCCAGAAGTGATCCTCCATCACCCCATCGCGCAAAATCGGAATCAGCATGTTGTCCCGCACCGCTGTCTTGCCCTTGTACAGGCACGCCTCCATGTCCTCGCCCACCAGCTCCCAGGCCTCGGCAAAAACCTCGCGGTATCCGCGCCCCAACGCCTCAGGATGCTTGTCGCTCAGCGTCGCGATGGCGGCGTCGTTATACAACAGCGCCAGCTCCGCACCCCACATCAGCATCGTGGGAAACGGCGAGTTCAGCATCAGATTCACCGTGGCCAACAGCGTCTCAGACCAATGGTCCAGAGGGCCCAGCGCCGTGCCGCGCCAGTCATGCTCGCGGATGCGCGCGGCCATCTCGCTCGACCCGGCAATCAATGTGTCGGCTTTACGTGCTTCTTCCACTTCATTCATTGGATCGAAGAACTCACCTTGCATATTTCAGATTGCAAAAATCATATATCCGGATGCCCGGCCCGGCCGCGCCTAAGACGCCATTGAGCGGCGAGTCCGGCCGACTGCCACCGGCGCTGCCATCTTTCACTTCAGGTAAACGAGAAAAAGCAACGAGGCCGACTGCCATCAGCCTCGTTGTCCGAGGAGGGGGTTGCTATGGTTTGACCGTGACTGCCCGGAAGGGCTGTTCACGATAGAACAAACCCGTGCCTCCCATTTAAGTTTCCCTTCCTGCCGGTTTTATTCGCCTCTATCCTCTGCTTTCTCTACGCATATCCCGCCTCTGGCGGTTGGCTGATTACGCTACACTCATGGAATAAGGAAGGTTGAACCCCATGCTGGTCGTCATGAAGCCGCAGGCCACACCGGAAGAAATCCAGGCCGTCTGCGACCATATCCAACAACTCGGCTTTCGTCCACACCCCCTGCCCGGCGCGCAGCGCACCGCCATCGGCATCACCGGCAACCAGGGCCAGATCGATCAGGGCAACATAGAGGAGCTCTCCGGCGTCGCCGAAGTCATCCGCGTCTCCAAGCCTTATAAGCTCGTCAGCCGCGACATCAAGGAAGAGGACACCATCATCCGCTTCCCCGGCACCAACATCACCATCGGCGGACGCGACCTCGCCATGATCGCCGGCCCCTGCTCCATCGAGTCCCGCGAACAGGGCTTCGCCTGTGCCGAAGCCGTCGCCAAAGCTGGCGCGCAGTTCTTCCGTGGCGGAGCCTACAAGCCCCGCACCTCGCCCTACGCCTTCCAGGGCCTCGGCGAAGAAGCCCTCAAAATCATGGCCGAGATTCGCGACCGCTTCGGCCTCCGGATCGTCACCGAGGCCATCGATGCCGAAGCCCTCGAGCTCGTCGCCGAATACGCCGACGTCATCCAGATCGGCGCGCGCAACATGCAGAACTACTCCCTGCTGCGCGCCGCCGGCCGCAAGCGCAAGCCCGTGCTGCTCAAGCGCGGCCTCTCGGCCACCCTTGAAGAATTCCTCATGGCCGCCGAGTACATCATGAGCGAGGGCAACTACGAGGTCATCCTCTGCGAGCGCGGCATCCGCACCTTCACTGACCACACGCGCAACACCCTCGACCTCAGCATCGTGCCCGCCGTGCAGCGGCTCAGCCACCTGCCCATCATCGTCGATCCCAGCCACGGCACCGGCAAGCGCAACAAGGTCACTCCGCTCGCCCGCGCGGCTGTCGCCGTCGGCGCTGACGGACTCATCGTCGAAGTCCACCACCAGCCCGACAAGGCGCTCTCCGACGGCATGCAGTCCATCTATCCCGAGCAGTACGAGCAGCTCTTCCACGAGTGCTCCCAGATTGCCGAAATCCTGCACCGCAACATCCCCCGCGGCGTCTCCATCACCGAAGACGCGGGAGCAGCGCACCCTGCGGCTCACTAATCCAAATCACCCGGCCCCTTTGACGCCAGCCCATTCGGCGCCAGAGGGGCGGCATTCCGGGGTCCCCGGCAGCGGGTCTTCGTCGCCGGAGCGGTTTCCTGCACGCCGCCTCTGTCTGGCCTCGTCCCGGGCCGCGCTCCTGCTCGTGCCGCTGCTCGTCACCGGCTGCGCCAAAAAGGGCTTTCCCCACTACGCGACGAACTTCCGCGAATACGCCTACGTCACCAATGGCGGCAGCAACACCGTCACCGTGCTTGACGTCAAAAACCTGCGCCAGGACCGCGTCATCGCCGTCGGCCAGGACCCCGTCGATGTCACCGCCAGCCCCACCCGCAACGAGGTCTACGTCGTCAACGCGGGCGCTCCCGGCTCCAACGGCTCGCTCTCGGTCATCGATGCGGAAACCAACCGCGTCAACGCCACCCTTCCGCTCCAGCGGTCGCCGCGCTCCATTGACGTCGGCCCCTCGGGCCAGCGCGCTTACGTCACCAACAGTGGCTCCAACACCGTCTCGGTGCTCGATCTTCAGCACCGCTTGCTCCTCGGCGTCGTCCCCGTCGGCTCCGGCCCTGAAGAGGCCCGCATCTCGCCCGACGGGGACACCCTCGTCGTCACCAACCGCAAGAGCGGCACCGTCACCCTCATTGATCCGCACAGCCTCCAGGTCAGAAGCACCTTCAGCGGTTGCCCCCAGGCCAGCGACACCGCCATCCTTCCGGACTCCTCCAAGGCCTTCATCGCCTGCACCGGCAGCCGCTACGTCCTGGCCATAGCGCTCGCCCAACGCCCCACCAAAAATCATCCCCACCGCCAGACCGAGCCTGACCGCGAACTGGCCATGCTCGAGGTCGGCCAGACTCCCACCCACCTCGCGCTCAAGCCCGACGGCGGCGAAATCTTCGTCTCCAACTTCGGCAGCGACACCATCTCCGAGATCGACACCAGCACCAACGAGGTCGGCGGAGCCTATCTGGTCGGCGCACACCCGGCCTACGGCATCGTCGGCAATGACGATTCCACCCTCTGGGTCAGCAACTTCAACGCCGACACCATCGGCGTCTACTCCATTGACGACGGCAAGCTGGTCCACACCGTCCAGGTCGGCAACGGACCCACGGCCCTGGCCTTCTCCTCCGACGACTTCTGGCTCTTCGCCGTCGACGCCAGTTCCGGCGACGTCACCGTCGTCCGCACCCTGGCCTACACCCCCAACGGCGCACCCATTGCCGGACAGATGTTCACCATCCTCCCCGCCGGCCGCAACCCCAACAGCATCGCCATCAAAACCTTCCTCGCCCGATAAATATCCTGCAACTTGTCATCCGGAACTGGATGCCCCAGGTCTCGCAGAGACATGCGGATGCCCCACACAAGCGGGCGCCCCATTCCAGCGTCGGGTGACCCACTCAAGCCTCTTTTGTGTTCAGTTTCATGACATTCTTTCCATTGTGTTTCGAGACATGCTTTACACTTCCGCGCGAGCGAGAGCGAGCGCGGAGGTGTAAAGGGCTATGCATCGGGTGGCTGTAGAAGGTCAAGAGGTTGTTCCTTCTTGGGATCGGCTGCTTGGCGGTTTGTAGTTGAGGCTACCATGAGGTCTTTCGTGGTTGTAGTAGTGGATCCAGGACTGCAAGTGTTGATCTCTCTGGCTGGAGTCGGTCCAGTGTTTGGCGTAAGCCCATTCGCGCATGGCTGTCTGGATGAAGCGCTCGGCCTTGCCGTTGGTTCTGGGGGTATAGGGCCGAGTGCGGCTGTGTTTGATGGCCATCTGCTGGCAAGCCTGACGGAACTGGCGAGAGCGGTAGCTGCTGCCGTTGTCGGTCAGCAGCGCGCGGATGCCGATACCATGGCTGGCGAAAAACTCAACCGCCGCGTGCAGAAAACCGATCGTGGTTTCCGCCTTCTGATCGGCCAGCATCTGGGCGAAGACCATGCGCGAGTGATCGTCGACGGCCACATGCAGAGCCAAAAAGCCCGGGTGTTCCTTCTTGCCCCGCAGCCTGCCGTCGCCGCGCAGCGAGACCTCGCCGAAGCGCGTCATGCCTTTGATGTCCAGATGCAGCAAGTCGCCTGGAGCGGCATGCTCATAGCGAACCACCGGCGGAGGCGGGTTCAGATCGCGCCATCGGCTCAGCCGCGCGCGCCGCAAAATACGGCTCACCGAAGACACGCTCACAGCGCTGCGCCGGGCGATCTGATACCCCGGCATGTAACCCCGCCGTAGCTCAATCACACTCAGCCGCAACGCCTCCGGCAAGCGCCGCGGGCTGCGATGCGGACGCGAGCTGCGGTCCCGCAAGCCATCCGAACCCTCGGCGCGATACCGGCGCACCCATTTGCCGGCCGTCTTTGCGCTCACGTTGAAGCTGGCCGCGGCCAGCTTCAACGTGCACCCGGTACAAATAACTTTTCTCGCCAACTGCTCTCGACTGTAAGGCGTTAGACGAGCATTCTGGTGAATGTCCATTCGATCTCTCCGAAGACTCTGCTTGTTCGCCACAAACAGCTTCTCCGCGAAATTTCGAATGGACAACCTCTTGAAACATCACAGGTGGCCCACTCAAGCCTCTTTTGCTTGAGTGGGGAACAAAAGTACTCCCACCTCCGATCCCCAGCATCGGGTGACCCACTCAAGCCTCTTTTGCTTGAGTGGGGAACAAAAGTACTCCCACCTCCGATCCCCAGCATCGGGTGGCCCACTCAAGCCTCTTTTGCTTGAGCGGGGAACAAAAGTACTCCCACCTTCGATCCCCAGCGTCGGGTTCCCCACTCAAGCCTCTTTTGCTTGAGTGGGGAACAGGAGTAATCTGATCCCCATGCCAACCCGGCTTCTGCGATTTCATCATTCAGGACATTCGCATTTCATCACGTTTGCCTGCTGGCATCGCCGGCGGGTGGCCCACTCAAGCCTCTTTTGCTTGAGTGGGGAACAAATGTAATCCCATACCCATGCCACCCCGGAAGGAGATCTTCCCACCCCCAAATCCCCCGCGCGCATCCTCAAATCGCACGCCGGAAATATCCCCCGATTGCGCTATCCTATAGATAAGGCGATAGATACAAGCACGCCCTCTCCGCCCCGGAAGAAATGTGAATTCAAAATCACATTTTCAATCCGCATCAAACCACTCATTCTATTAAGCTTACAAAAATTCACCCCGCCCACTCCAACGCCTGCGGAAAAATATCCCCCGAATGTGATTCCGGATTCACATTTCCCCATCCCGGCAGCATCCTACTGATAAAAACAACTTAAACTCACATCGCGAGCCCACGCCCAACACATCCCGCCAAAAATGTGAAATCACATTCACATTTCTCCGGAGCACAAAAAAGGGAGCCGCTCTGACCGGCTCCCTCGGGGAAAACTGCGTTGTCTGCTCTTACATCTGCGGAGCCGGCGGCTGGCTGCCGCCCGGCGGCGGAGGCGGCATCGGCTCCCCATCCTGCGGACCGTGAGGACCGTGCGGGTGATGGCCATGATGGTGCATGCGTTCCATGTGCGCGTGATAGATCGCCTTCAGCTTCTGCCACTGCTCCGGCGTGAGCTGCCGCCGAATGCCCAGCAGCATCCGCCAGAACTCCTTCTCCAGGTTGGCCCGCGCCTGGGCGATGGCATCGATCTGCGAGAGAATCTTGCCTTCGTTCGGCTGATCGGCTCCCAGCATGGGCCCCAGCAGCGCTTCCTGCTTCTCCAGCGCCGCATGCAGGTCAATCAGCTTCAGCTTATGGTCCAGATAGATCTGGTCCATCTTCTTCTGCTGCTCCTGGCTCAGGCCCAGCTTGTGCACCATGTGGGGGTCATCCCACCAGCGCATCATCCGCATATGAAACGCATCCTGCATCGGGGGACGGTGCGGCGGCCTCATCTGCGCCCGGGCAGGTGCCAGACCCGGCATCAGAAAGGCAGCCAGCAAGGCCAGCAGCCACAGTTTCTTACTTCTCCACTCCATTGGTTTCCTCCACTGTTTTTGTTTTCTCGTGGGTGGTCGTGCTTGCCGTGGCCCCTTCGAGCGGCGCCATCGACTGCGGCACATTCTCGTTCAGGTCCTCGTCAATTTCTGTGAACAGGGCCGAATCGCTCACCTGCTTCGGAGTCGCGACCGGATCATTCTCTGCCGTTACCGGATTCTGCGCCGGCACAACAGCATGCTTGTCATTCCTGTTGGCCATCACCAGTCCGGCCGTCAGCAGCAACAGCAGCAGCGCGGGAACGAGCCCCATCACCAGCCGGCGGCGCACCCCGGCGGCGTGAGCTGTCGAAGCGGCCCACCGGCGGCTCTGCATCCGCTCCGTCTCGTGCTCGGCCATCGCCGTCAGGGCCGCGCGAAAGTGGCCCAGCGGCTCGGCCAGCTCGCGCTCCATCTGCTCAATGGCCTTGAGTTTGCGGTCACCGTGATCGCGATTTTGGTTTTGCATGCTCATGCTGCGTTTCCTGCCTTTTCCCGCACAGCGCGCAGGGCGCGGTACAGGTGCGATTTCACCGTGTTCTCATTCATGCCGGTCGCTTCCGCGATCTGCGGCAATTCCAATTCCTCAACAAAGCGCAGCAGAAAAACCGTCTTCTGGTGAGGAGACAATCCCCGCACCGCGCTCCACACCCGGTCGACCTGCTCGCGGGCCAATAAAGACCGCTCCGGCGTGCTGCGCTCATCGGCCAGCCACTCGCTCACGTCGAGCGCGTCCATATCTTCGGCGCGCGTCTTCTGCCAGAAGCGCATGCGCTTGCTGCGAATGTGGTCCCGGGCCAGGTTCACCGCAATCCGCGTCAGCCAGGTCATCAGGCTGCTCTCACCCCGAAACTGGTGCCGCGCGCTCCAGGCCTTCAAAAAGCAGTCCTGCGTCAGCGACTCCGCCGCATCGCGGTCGCCAAGCGTCGCGATCAGGTATCGAAAGATGCGCGGACGATAAAGCCGCACGACCTCATCGAAGTCGCCAATCTCGGCCGTTGCTGCACTCCAGGCCGCTGCGGGATAATCCACCGGTACGGTTCCTTCCATACGTCTCTTCTCGCCGTCGTCCTTGGCCTTGCTCGTTACAGGGAGATAGACGGGCTTCCGGGCGTCGAGTTTACATGCAGCTACCCGCTTCTTGATTTTCCGCCGCCTGGCCAGAGCTGAACAGCTATAAAATGGAGCCAGAACCTGCAATTTCGCCCATCTTCCCCGCTTCCTGTATTGACCGCTACCCGGCTCCCGATTACACTTGAATAGTTTGGCAGTTCTGCCCGGAAGTCTCCGTCCTGTCACGGAGCATGCCGGCCGGCTGAGTTCCCGCCTGGTCCGGCGCCAGCATGCCATCTGTCAATTTCAATGCGCGCTCCGCGGGAGCGTGGGAGGATTCTATGTACGCTGTCATCCGCACCGGCGGCAAACAGTATCGCGTCGCCCCGGGCGACGTGCTGAAGATTGAGACCGCTGCCGCGAATCAGGACGGGCAGATCGAGTTCAGCGAAGTCCTGGCGTTCTCCGGCGAGACCGGCTCCGTGGTGAAGCCCGGCGCAGCCAAGGTGCTGGCTTCCGTCGAAGGTGAAGGCCGCGGCGACAAAATCCTGGTCTTCCACTACAAGCGGAAGAAGCAGTACAAGAAGCTGCAGGGTCACCGCCAGAATTTCACCCAGATCCGGATCCAGGAGATCCAGATCGACGGCAACTCGTACCGGGCACAGTAATTTTCGCCGGCACAGTCCGGCACAAGGAATCGGAAATGGCACATAAAAAAGGATTAGGCAGTTCGAAAAACGGCCGCGACTCTAACGCGCAGCGACTGGGCGTGAAGGCCTTCGGAGGCCAGGTGGTCACGGGCGGCTCCATCATCGTGCGTCAGCGCGGCACCCGCCTCAAGCCCGGCCAGAATGTGGGCCGTGGCAGCGATGACACGCTCTTCGCCCTCATCGACGGCAAGGTCAAGTTTGTGGACCGCGGCCGCATGGGCCGTTTTGTGGCTGTCGAGCCGGTCGAAGCCGCGCAGTAGACCAGATTTCAACCCAAATGCAAAGGCCAGCCTCCATCGGAGGCTGGCCTTTTGCTTGAGATTTGCGGCCGGCGTCCTAACGATTCCGCTCCACGGGCACGGATTGGCGCTTCAATACGCGAAACTTCTCGCTCCAGCGCACCAGCCTTGAATTCAGAGGAAGCAGGCGCGGCGCGGCAGCCTCTTCTTCTCCCGCGAAGCAGAAAGTCCAGAAGACCAGGGTCGTCAGCACCACCAGGCACTGAGCGACAATCTCGGCAGTCGAGAGAGGTTTAGGCTTCCAGCAGCCCCAGTCCAAAATGGCGTGAGAAGTCGCCAACACCGCCAGGCCCAGTGCCACGTCTTGAAAGCGCGAGCGCGAGGAGCGGCGCACCAGAAAGGTGAATGGGACGACGAAGAGTAGAGCAACCATCTGCGTCAGGTTGAGCCCATAAGCCACAACCGCAAGCTGGCCACTGTACGGAACGCTGCCCCAATTGGCCAGAATCCGGTTGAGAATCACCAGAAATGCAACCACCAGAATCCACTGCAGGCTCAGCAGCGCCAGACGCTGCAGCCCAACCAGCGTGGCGAGAATCCGCGCAAGAATATCGCGAAGCGTCCCAATCGCAAACAGGCTGGCGACAATGGAACTCCACCAGACGATCTGAGAATGCAGCACGTCCAGCCAGATGGCTTCGCGTCCGTCGGCGCCGAGCATCAAGAGCGCGAGAGGGGCCAGCAGAGCGGCGGAAGCCATCTGAATGGCAAGGTATATCCGGAAGGATTTGGAACGGGAATCAACGGTGGAGCGGATGTAGCTGTAGAAGACTACAAACCAAAGAATCGGCTCCAGAGTGCAGACCATGTTGAGGAGATTGGGGTTCTCCAGCATTGCTCTGGACCTCAGTGCAAGCCAAGGGGCTGCAGGCGTTATTTCAGAATGGCTTTACAGCAGGAGTACTGCAGACGGCTTCCTCCAGGCCGGAGGAAGCCACCGAAGATCAACCAGCTTTGGTGCCTGAATTTGCGGCGTCCAGTTGGCTGTTGCGGGCCAGCACCCGGTCCACTACGCGCTCGACATCCTGCAGAAAGAACCCGCTCGATGCTCCCATGGCGACCCGCGGCGTGCTGTGGCCAAGCGCCTGCGCCACATCGTTCCAGCGAATGAGCGGCGACTGCACCGGAATGATCGCAATCTCACGCTCTTCCTGCCGCTCCGGCAGCAAGAAGTAGGTAATCCAGGTGACAAGCACGCATGTGGTCAAGATCTGGAGGATAAACTCGGGCGCAGACCATATTTGCGCATTGCGCAGCTGCCCAATTGCGGTCATCACAAATTCCGAGGCAGCGTCGATACCGAACCCTAGAGCTAGTCCAAACAAAGGACTGCGGAACGAGCGCCCAAGATTTCTGATAGTAAGTGCGATAAATGCCAGCAGGCATAACTCAAGTATCGAAACCGACCGGACACAGAGCTGGGATAGATAAATCAACATCGAAGCAAACGAGTGTGAAGAAATCAGGACCGAGCTAAAAGCAATCACAAAACCAATCACCCCTGAAATCACCATGATCCAGCGAAAAGCCAACATGCCGAGCCTTCGAATCTCGGGAAGTGGTTTCATTAACTCGCCATAAATTTCCCGCAGCACAAAGAAGATGAGCACAGCGGAAATCAGGTATGTACCCCAGTACGCATAAAAATACGTATAGTCAATGTGCATTTCGCTGATTCTCACGAGCTTAGGGAGCGTCAGGAGAAACGAAAGCACACAGGTGGATGCGAAATGGAAAATAAAATATGCCTTGGTCGCGCGAAGCTGCTTCCAATACCGACCTCTTGAGAATGCGAGCAGGACAATAAGAATGAACAGAGGTTCAAGGTATACGAGAATCTTCTCGGCCAAGATCATTTAGGGCCACCTCACGCAGCATATCGAGGATAGCCCACTTCCATCGCAATCTCAACGCAAGAATGTACATGGACGAGCGGATTTACTACAACTTTCCGGGAAAGGTCGCCTGTTAGCGGCTGGAACTCAGCCCACAAGTACCCGGTAAACATACTGGTGCCGGCATGAAACCCACAACCTGGTTACCAGCCAGCTTGGCCTCGTTGGCATTGACCTTGGCGGAAGAGACGCCCATATGGGCCGAGAGAGCGGAGGCAGCGAGGCCGGAGACGGCAATTCCGAGTACGAGGGCGCGAACGATCAGTTTCATTTTGGTAACTCCTTGAAGACTTCTTAGAACTTTTGAGGTGACTTTCAACACGTTTGAGTCTATCCTAGAGGGATCGTAAGTCTAGCATTTGCAATGACTTTATCAAGTATCTACTGAAATGATTACAGAAGTCACTTATTGACGAACTCGTAATCCTGGCAGCCCACAGCGCGCCTTCCCCTCTGAAGAACTTGCCGGGGGCCTCTCCCGATCCGCTCGATATCCCTTGAGGACATCTGGCCCCGAATGGTGCGCGTACAGCAAGATGCCGACAGGCCTCCCGGAGGCCGCGCGGAGATTGGCAGATTCCTGGCCGCCTTGGAGCTGGGGATACTGCCGGGATGGCCGGTACCGCGTGCCGGAGGTGCGGCATCCGTGCTATAATCAGATACAGTCCAAGGGCCGTAAAACTCTTTCCTTTCAATCATTTATTCCTTCGGATCGAGACTCCAGAGCCCTTGCCTCCCGGAGTTGCATGTCCACTAAAGAATTGGCTCCCGACACTCAGCCGCTTCCCTCCTCGCAAGCTCAGAAAACTACCTACACCAGTGACAACATCAAGGTGCTGGAAGGTCTTGAGGCTGTGCGCCTGCGTCCTGCCATGTACATCGGCTCGACGGGCGAGATGGGACTGCATCACCTGGTCTATGAGGTGGTCGACAACTCAGTGGATGAAGCACTGGCCGGCTATGCGACGCGCATTGAAGTCACGATTCATGTCGACAACTCCATCACGGTGGTGGATGACGGACGCGGCATTCCGGTAGACGAGAAGACCCTGGACAACGGCGAGAAGATGCCGGCCGTGCAGGTGGTGCTGACCAAGCTGCATGCCGGGGGCAAATTCGACTCCTCTACCTATAAGGTTTCGGGCGGCCTGCACGGCGTGGGCGTCTCCTGCGTCAATGCGCTGAGCGAAGAGTTTGATGTGGAGATCTGGCGCGACGGCCACACCTGGGAGCAGGACTATGCGCGCGGCATTCCCATAAGCAAGCTGCGGCAGGCGGGGACCTCAAAGAAGCGCGGCACCAAGGTTCACTTTTTGCCGGACAAGTCCATCTTTACGGTCACCGAGTACAACTACGACACTCTGGCACAGCGGCTGCGCGAGCTGGCGTTCTTGAATAAGGGCCTGGAGATTGTGCTGGTGGACGAACGCACTGCCGATCCCAAGACGGGGCAGCCCAAGCGGAACGACTTCAAGTATGCCGGTGGCATTGCGGAGTTCATTAAGCACATCAACAAAGGCAAGCAGATACTGCATGACAAGCCGATCGTGATGGAGGGGCTGCGTGACAACGTGGATATGGAGATCGCGCTGCAGTACAACGACAGCTACTCCGAGACGGTGTTCTGCTTTGCAAACAACATCAACACGGCCGATGGCGGCACGCATCTTTCCGGCTTCAAGACGGCCCTGACGCGCACCATCAACTCCGCCGGGCAGCAGCTTGGCCTGTTCAAGGATGTAAAGGAGAACCTCTCCGGCGACGATGTGCGCGAGGGGCTGGTGGCCGTGATCAGCGTAAAGCTGCCGCAGCCACAGTTTGAAGGCCAGACCAAGGGCAAGCTGAACTCTGACATTGCCGGCACGGTGCAGGCACTGGTGAATGAGAAGCTCGGCATGTTCCTGGAGCAGAATCCTCCGGTAGCCAAGCGCATCATCAATAAGGCAATTGAAGCTGCCCGCGCGCGTGAGGCGGCCCGCAAGGCTCGCGACCTGACGCGCCGCAAGGGCGCGCTCGACGGCGGCGGACTGCCGGGCAAGCTGGCCGATTGCAGCGAACGCCAGCCGGATCGCTGCGAGCTCTACCTGGTCGAGGGTGAGTCCGCAGGCGGAACCGCGAAGCAGGGCCGCGACCGGCGCTTTCAGGCGATTTTGCCGCTGAAGGGCAAGATTCTCAACGTGGAAAAGGCCCGCTACGACAAGATGCTGGGCCATGAAGAAATCCGCGCCATGATTACGGCGCTGGGTTGCGGCATTGGCAAGGAGGACTTCGACCCTGCCAAGCTACGGTATGGCCGCATCATTCTGATGACCGACGCCGACGTGGACGGGTCGCACATCCGCACGCTTTTGCTGACCTTCTTCTTCCGCCACATGACGGAGCTGATCAAGCGTGGTCACGTTTATATTGCGCAGCCGCCATTGTTCAAGATCAAGAAGGGCAAGTTTGAGCAGTACATCAAGGACGAGCGCGAGTTTGTCCGCGTGATGGTAAAGCGCGCCTCTGACGGCATGGTGGTGCGTTATGGCGCGACGAGCGCAACGCTCGAAGGCGCGGCGCTGACCAAGTTCATGGGGCAGCTCAATGAGTATCTTGGCTTCTTTGACAAGGTGAACAAGCGCCTGCGCAATGATGAAGTCACCGGCATGTTTGCGCGTCTCTTTGCCCATGAAGGCAAGGAACCAGCCAAGCGCGCAGACTTTGAAGGGCCTGCCGATGCGGCTCCCGCAAAGCTGGTGGAATTGCACGCGGAGCTGGAGAAGATTCAGCGCAACTATCAGTTCAAAGCATTGCACCAGCCGGCCTTTGACGAGGAGCACCAGACCTGGTCGCTGAGCTTTGTGGATGCGCAGGGCTCAGAACGCCGCATTGACTGGACGCTGGCCTCCTCGCCGGAAACACGGCAGATGCTGTCGAAGTTCGCACTGATTCGCGAGCAGCTTGAGCCACCCTTTGTCGTGGAGTATGCAAGCAAGGCGACTGCTGCGCAAACGGAAGCGGAAGAGAGCGAAGCCGAGGCGAGCGACGAGGCGGAGGCAAGCAAGCCGGCGCAGAAACGGGGCGCGCGCTCGGCAGCCGAACCGGTCACCAAGCAAACGCCCCAAGAGCTCTTTGACTATGTGGTGGAGCAAGGCAAGCGTGACTATCAGGTGCAGCGCTACAAGGGGCTGGGCGAAATGACCTCATCCCAGCTTTGGGAGACCACGATGGACCCCGAACGGCGCACACTGCTGTCAGTAAAGCTCGAGGATATTGCGGAAACGGAAACCATCTTCACCACGCTGATGGGCGAGGATGTAGAAGCGCGCCGCAAGTTTATCGAAGACAATGCGCTGGATGTCAAGAATCTGGACATCTAGGCAGACTGCATCCATTCAGAAGAAACGCGGCGCGGAGAACCAGACGCGCCTCAAGTGAAATCTCACCAGGACCAGCCTTCGCCGGCTGGTCTTTTTCTTTTCAGAGTCTGGATGATTTCATCTGGCTACAGACAATTGTCCTTGCCCGAGCGCAATCGAGCCTGCAAAAAATCAGCCGCTCGGAGCACATCGTCCGAGCGGCTGATCGACCCTCACTGCTTAGGGCATGTCTAGTGAATGGGCCGTGTGTAGTGGTTCGCAGCGCCGGGTGTGGGGGAGCTGCCGGCCATCTGCGTTCCGGGTGCGTGCTGCTGCGCCAAGGGTGCCGTCAGCGTGATGCCTGAGCCGGTAACCGGCGCTCCCGCTGCATGCGCGTGAGTCAGAGGCGATTTGAGGCGGAGGATGGGAGGGCCGAATCCATAGGCCCCCGCGATCACGGCCGATTCCTGATTGGCTCCGCTGCCGATTGAGATCGTCTGGCCCTGATGGAAGGCTTGCACATTTGCCACGGGAACAATGGTTGCGCCGGAAGAGACCGCTGTGCGCACGGTGGTGGCTCCGGGCGTCCCTATCTTTGCGATCACCGCATTCTCAAGATTTGCTCCAGTACCGATGTGGACTGTCTGGCCGGGAGCAAATCCGTCCGTGCTGGTAATCTTGATCGTCCTGGCGCCCGCAGGAGTAGCCATCGGCATGATTGTCACCGGCGCTGTTACAAAATCTGTACAGTTGCTATCGGTGTCTACGCCGTTGGGGTAACGGCCCGTGCTCACGCCAGAATCCGGCGTGGGAGCATAGCAACCATCTTTGCCGAGACCGGAAGCGCCCTGATAGCCCTCGGCGGCCCACGGATCAACCAGACCACCGTAGTTGAGGCTATCGGCTACCAGGCCTTGCGCGTCTCTGAGCACCAGGCTGCCTTGACGGACAGTGATGATGCGGCCGAACAAGGGTGATTGCGTCGTCAATGCAGGGCCGCCAAACCACTGATCGGGAGCGGGAGCACCTTGATAACCGGCAGTGGTATCTGCCGCGTCGCGAACTACAGCGTGGATGGCATGATTGCTTGCCAGCGGCTGATTCAAAATGATGCCCGTGCCCAACGCCTGAATGGGATCGTTGCTGATGTGCGCCACAGTGGTGGCGGGCTCAAAGCTGATGCCGGTGCCGCGATCACTGAAGGGCAGATTCGCAGCGTGATTGAACTTGAGCGGTGCCGCCAACTCGAGACCGGTGCCGGGATCAATGACTTGCGCTCCCTTAGGGAAAGTCTGGCGCAAAGCAGGATGAAAGGTGATGTGAGCGGCCATGGGAGTGGAATCATCCACCGCCGTCACGGTTACGGTTTGCTGATGAGCAGGAGTAGCAATGATCAACTGATGGCCGGCGGCAATTCCCTTTGCACCGAAAGTATTGATTTGCGTGGCTCCAGCATTGGCGGCCTTCATCAGCCGGGCACGGATGGCAGCGGTGCCTACTTTTGTAACGGTGACGGTTTCAATTCCGTGGCCGGAGCTGTCGATGTCGAGCCGGATCTTGTCACCGGCGGTAATGTTCTGCACCGAGGTGACCTTGAGGTGGGTTGAGCCGGCGGCCGCATCCGTGGCCAGATAGGCCTGAGTGCCGGGCTTGCCCACTGCGGTTACCGTGGCGACTTCATAGCGCTCGCGGCCCATGGGCGCGCTTGGATAAGTTGAGCCGTAGCCGAGTGCGATCTTCTGGCCGACCACAAAGCCATCCGTCCTCTGCACAGGCACGTTGGTAGCGCCGGCTGGAATCGTGATACTTGGGCCATCCGGCAGAGGCTGCCAGAGCCGGGTGGGAATCCCCGCTGCCGTGCCAAGCTGCGCAATGGTGCGGGTTTCGCTGTGATCGCCGGCGCCGATCTCGATGTGATCGCCGGCCTTCATGCCGGTGATGCTTCTCACGTAAAGCGTGCGGCTGCCAGCGCGTGCCGGAGCGGCGAGACCCGAGTTTGCGAGACCAATGAGGTAATAGTGCCCGGCAGCCAGGGTGGTTCCTGCAGGAATTTTCACCGACGAGAAGATCGCCTGCTGACTGGGATGCGCGGTCAGAGTCCAGTGAGAAAGATCGATGCTGCGGGAACTGGCGTTGTAAAGCTCGATGAAGGAATTCGTATCGTTCGCGGGCGAGTTGGAACCGATGCGGAATTCATTGATTCGAACGGGGAGAACATTGCGCACCTTTTCCACCCGCGACACGGTGTGCTGGCGGTGACTGGCGGCGTCGGTCCAGCGCGCCGTACCGGTCAGATCGGCGTTCAGCAGCTTTGATCCTGACGTGACCTTGAACGTAGCGCTGACGCTGGCGCCGTGCGCAACAGGCCCCGCAAAGACGGCGCTATGCCGGGAGCTGCCCGCAACTACGGCGCTCCACTGCCGGTCTGGCAGCGCGAGGCTTAGAGTGACTTTCGTGGCTGGCACATCGCTGGTGTTGGTGAAGGTCACCGTGGTGCTCTGCGACGAATGGGGCGAGAAGGTTTGCAGTCCGGTGGGAGCGGCCGTGGCCGAGCTGGGTGCAATGCTGACGGGCAGCGCGCGGTAGTGTGCAGAAACAATGTTGGCCTGCAATTGCTGATCGGTGGCATTGCTCGGGAAGGTGCCGGCGGCCGTCATGGCTCCCTCATAGAAGGTGCCTTGCGAGCCGTTGCTGTTGTCTCCGCCGTTGCCGAGCAGGATGGCTCCCTGCTTGCGCATGGGGTCGTACTGCCAATCGACGCGCGGGCCGCTGAACATGACTTGCAGCGGACCATGCTGCGCATCGCCGCCCATGGACGTCCAGTGATGTGGCTCTCCCTTGGCAATGGCGGTGACGAAGCGCCACTGAATGTTGGGGAGCTGCGGGCAGTGATTGGAGCCATCGGCATTCACGCAGCCGACGAGGTTATTCTCCTGATCGGTCATGACCCAAGGACCCGGAGGATTGCCGTGATACCAGTAAGGCGCGTCACCGAAATAGGCAGTTTCCATGGTGCCGGCGTCGTCGTCACGGCTGTCGATTTCCGCATTGCCGAAGTCATAGCAGCAGCCGGAGTTGAAGTGCTTGCCGTTCACGACCCAGTACTCACCCTCGGCTTGATCGTCGACTGCCGTGCCCCGAGGATCGTCATCGCGCATCCCCATTCCCGGCTCGATGAAGACGCCGTAGACCTTGTGCCCCATCACCATCACGGGAGCCATGTTCGCAAGCGGCAGATTGTCCATTCCGCCGAGAGCGGGACCGCTCCATCCGCCGCGAGGGGCCTGCGTGAGGTCGTTGTGCTTGGGGGATTGGTCGTAAATTCTGCTGATCCAGCAAAAGGTATTGGCGCAGAACTGGTCCTGAGCGACGGCATCAGCATAGCCGGAACCAGAACCTGAAGATGCCGACGGCTGCACGACGCCAATGTTCAGAAATTTGCCGTCAGACTGGCGGCGTACCTGATAGAGCGGCCCATCATAAGAGGCATACATGGCGCGGGTGGTGCTGTAGGCGGCCACACAGGGATCTCCAGCGGCAGCGTAAACATCACAGGGCCCCTTGGGGCGATGCGAAGCCGGTCTGGTGGCGGCTCCTGCCAGAGTGGCAGCGGCCAAGGCGAATACAACAGTGAACATTCGTAAATATTTGATCTTCATGCACTCTTATCCTGTCTGATTGCCGCACGCATTCCGGCGGTGAACCATTGCGGCATCCGGAGCCGCAAGAACCGGGGCAAATTAGCCCCACTGAAATTTCCACTGCCTAAGGTATCCGGGCTCCCTCGTTGAAATGCGATGGACAGAGGGCTTTCTGCATCCCGCTGCGCATTTCAGAGCTACGAAATGAGGAAACGTTTCCCGCATGGGAGATTATCTTGCATTTGCACCCGTTGTAAAGCGCTTTGTCTCAGCATGACAGACGCTCCGCATTCGCGCGCTGACGATGTGAGCACGTGGGCCGGCTCTCGCGGAAAGCCAGCCCACGCTTATGGTCAAACAACTCAGTAGGGCCGCACATTCTGCGTGATGAGCGGCCAATGATCGGTGCGGAACGGACCGGCCGGCTGACCGGCTCCGTTGAACAACGTGGCGACCGGGTCAGACTGCCAGGCATAACGCACCTGCGTAGGGTGCGGCACCGCGGGCGAAGACAGGATCACGCTTTTGCCCTGAATGCGCGCCTGGGCCCAATGCCATTGATGATCGGCACCGGCAATCGAAAAGCCCTTCAATTCCCCGCCCTTGGCCACAAGACCGCCATTCGCATGCTTGAAGCGCAGCCGGATTGCATGATGCAGGCGCTTGACGGAGGCCAGCACCGGGCCGGAGTCCACAACATGCTTGCCATAATGCTGCGCCAGCGCGCAATCAGCCAGGCGATCGCCAACCGGCTTCTTGTCGCCCGGATGCAGGCTAACGGGATCGCCCGTATCAATGGTGACCGCGAGGCAGGAGTGCGGCACCGTCGCGGCGACGATGGCCTGGGACTCACGAATGTCAGCCCATGCATCGTCGGTAGGCTTGGCGCTGTGAGGTCCGAACCCGGGCAACTGCACGATGTAGAAGGGGAAGTCTCCCTGATCAAAGAGATTGCGCCAGCTCTCGATGATGGCAGGCAGCAGCTTGCGATATTCATAACCGCGCGGCGAGTTCTGTTCTCCCTGATACCAGACGGCTCCTGAAATGGAAAGCGGCGCGATCGGCACCAGCATGCCGTTGTAGAGCACGGCGGGCATCACGGGCCAGTTGGCAAAGTGAATCGGCATGGGATGCGGCGGCCGGGCATCGACACTGATTTTGCCTTGCCACTCGCCAGCCAGCGGAATCGTAGTGTGATTCCCCAGCAGGAGATGAAACTCAGAAGCCTTGTCGAGGAAGCCGCCGTGAGGCTCGGTTTTGAAGATGCGAATCGCAATGAGATTTTTGCCGGGCTTCAGCAGGCCGGGAGGGATACGGTAAATGCGAGGATGCTCGACCCATGCGCTGCCGCCGACAGAGGTTCCATTCACATAGACCGTATCCATGCGTTGAATTTCGCCGAGAAAAATCAATGAAAGGCCGCTGGGCACAGGACTGGGCAGCGTGACCTCTTTGCGAAACCAGGCGACCGCTGGAGTATCCGGGACACCCAGCGCCGCAAATCCGCCGGGAAGCGGAACGGTCTTCCAGCCGGATGGATGATAAGCCGGCGAATACCACTTCTGCTTGAGCCCCGTATCGTAGTCGTCATACCAGGGCATGATGTAGTTGCCGTAGGGCTGCCCACCCTCCGCCGTCCACTCTGCCATTTTTTTGAGCGGGATATCGTAGTCGCCCAGCGGACGAAGGGCCGCCGCGCTGGCCCAGCTTTCTCCAGCCGAACCGCCCACCGAGTCCACCACCAGACCGATGGGGATGTGCAGTTGCTGCTCCAGCTTCAGGCCAAAGTAAAAGCCCACCGCTGAAAGCCAATCCGCCGTCTTGGGAGTGACCACCTTCCAGCTTCCCTTGAGCGTGTACGCCGGGTGATAGGCCGTGTGATCGCCCACGGTGAAGTAACGAATGTTGGGATAATTTGCCTGCGCGGCCACCTTGGCAGCGTTGTCGGTAAAGCGCAACGGCAGCTCCATGTTTGACTGCCCACCGCAGATCCAGACGTCGCCGACCATCACATTCTGAAATGTCGCGGTCTGATGGCCATCGCTGATCTTCATGGTGTAGGGACCACCGGTGGGCGGCGGTGCAATCTGCACCTGCCAGCGGCCATTCGCAGCCGCCACCCCGGTGGCATGCTTGCCGTCAATCTGCACCTGCACGGTGTCGCCTGGCTTTGACCAGCCCCAGATGGCATCCGGCTTGCCGCGCTGCAGCACCATGTTGTCGCCGAAGATCGTGCTGACGAATGGCAGCGACTTCTCAGACCCTGTGCTATTGCCGAAGATCGAGTTATCCAGTGATACAGACTTGGCTGCTGAGTTTTTGGGCGCGGGCTGCGGTGCAGTCTGAGCAAAGAGACTGCAGCCTGGCGCAGCCGAAAGACTCAGGATGACAGCGGTGAGCAGGTGATTTCTAAAACGCGGCAAGTTGAGCCTCCTGGTGAGCTGAGTTCAGAGCAATGAAGGAGCAGAGGAACGCGAAGAAAGATGCGCCGGAGCGAAGCTTAGCGATCCGGCGCATCTGCAGCCATCAAGTGAAGCCTTTGGACTATTCGCCAGCTTTCTGACTGGCGCCTTGCGCCATCTGCTGCTTGACGATGGCTTCCGCGGCGTTGGCTTCCATGATCCAATCGGTTGCTGCTCCAATGGTGGTTTCATCTTCGTACCAGAGCATGCCGAAGTTGGTGATGCACTCCGGGAAGTCTGGATTGATGACGATGTAGCCGGGAATCATGCCGCCGGGGATGTAGCTGTTATCGCCACGATTGTTGGAGTAAGTCTTGGGCTTCGACTGAGTGCCGATGCCTGCGATGTAAGAGACATTCGACGCCGGATGTGTGCCGAGCAGATAGTTGGCGGCGCGCAGCGTGTACTGCGGCCCCACCAGATCAGGAAACGCCTCGTGCAGGAAGTACATCTGGATGCCGAACTCCGCCACCTGGCCGGAGCCTCCCCATGCGCCGCGCGAAGGCGGCACGCCAAAGGGCGTGGCTGCCATTTGGCGGTTCATCTGCGGCATATAAGCCTCCAGTGCCTTGCGGAACTCTGCCTTGTAGCTTGCATCGAGATAGGGCAGTGCGCGCACGGCCGTCCAGCCCTGGAAACCGATTTGCTGCAACATCTGTGGAAAGAGCTTCTCGACCCGCTGTTTGTAGGGCTGCGCGCCGTTGGTGGCAATCAGCAACTCAAGATCGGCCGGCCAATCCATTGCGCCCATAAAGCGCCGGAAGCGCGCGGGCATCGGTGGCATGGGACGCCCTTGCTGACTCTTCCAGAGTTTGATCGCGGCGTCGAGGCTTTGCTTCGATAGCGCATCATTCCACCCCTTCAGCGCCTCAGAAGCCGCGGCCAGAGACGCCACCGCGGAGTAGTCCGCAGCCATATTGTCGTTGGTCCACGCCCAGCGGTCGTCGTTCTTGCCGGAGTAATCCCCCTTGATTTGATTCGGTCCCAGCTTGGGATCGTAGATGCGTCCGTCGGTCTGGGACGCGCCATCGCCCACAAAGGTGTACTCCTTCAGGTTCGAAGAATGGATGCCCATCAACGGGTGGCCCACGGCATGCACCTGCGCCAGCGTTTGCAGCACACCGTGCTCCACCTGCTCGACAACATCCGGAATTCCATCGGGCTGATGCATCACGACATTGCGGGTCGTCTCATTCACGCTTAGCTCATCCCACTTGGGATGAAAGGTGATCTCGATGAGCGCCATCGTTCTGACGGTGCCCAACTGATCGAAGACGTCGCTGTCATAGTCTCCGGCATCGAACCATCCGCCGATGTTCAGTCCGGGGATGTGCTGACCGGGCTTGTAAGGGGAGTAGAGATTCGGCCCGGTGAAGTAACCATCAAACTCCTTGATATTCGGCTGAGCCTGCTCCGCATCATCCATGTGAGCCAGACCATGCCAGACGTGATAAACATCGCGCACTCGGATGTGGTCCATCTGCTCGGCCATGAAGCAGTCGAGGCTGGTCTGCCAGGTGTTGTCGTAGATGTTCTTTGCGATGGGAAAGACGGCGGTCTTCTCGCCCGCGTATTCGATCTTGTAGAGACCGGGCTGCTTGACGCTGGAAAAATCGAACTTCACGTAGTGGTAGCGCAGCCATGGCATCGGCGCCGACACTTGCGCCTCATAAACTTTCTTGTAGCTTCCGTCGCTTGCAAGCCGGAGCAGTTCGGCAGTCCTGGGCGCGTCAAAATTCGGATCAAGCTCAATGATGGCGACCTTGGAAAAGTCTGTCGCATAGCCGGCCTGGCTGTGCGCGATCATCGGCTGACGCGTCCAGTTCGGAAGATAGCTGGGCCGCACATGCCACACGACCGCATCTTTCGTTTTGCCTGCCGGGATCATGGTGCGCATGACAAACCATCCATTCAGCCCCTGATTGCGCCCGTCATAGAGAGCGATCTTTCCAGAATCAGACGTCACGCTGACGCGATTGAGGGGATCACCGGCAGCCAGCGTGATGCTGTGGCCGCTGGCAAAGGGCAGCGGGACCATGTAGTTGCGCGCCTTGCGCCACTGCGCGATGTACCAGACAGGCTTGGGGTCACCAGGCTTCGGCGGATAAGCGGTCATCTGGCTCTCGGGATACTGCGGCATCACACCATAGCTACTGTTGTCGACCACGTAGGACTTGTTTTCGTAGATCGACGGCAGAAACTCAAGATTGAAGCCCGCACGGCCCACGAGGTTGGCCGGCAGCGGCTTGTCGAGATTGACGCTCACGCGAAATCCACCGGGCTCTGCCGTAACCACCACCTGATAGCTGAGGTGATAGGCCGGGTAAGACATGCGCGCGGTGAGACGGTCATTGGCCGCATCGGCCTGATGCGCGTCCACATGCGGAATCAGGCTCCACTGCTCGGGCGTCGGCGAGAGGCGCACGCTGCCGTTGGTCGCAACCCGGTGGCCATGCAGAATGATCTGCATGGCAGAATCTTTCTGATCAAAGAAGATCGGGCTATAGGTGTCGTTGTAGAGCATAACGCTCACACCGCGTCCCCTCAGGTAGCCGTTGCTGGTGACCTTCAGGTGCAGGTCTGCTCCAGATGCGGGCAGACTGAGAAATAACGTGGTGAGCATCGACAGCAGCAGAACGGCGCGCGGACGAAAAGGCATCTGCGTATCTCCAAACGGTAAAGGTTTTCGCGCACGAATCCTACGCGTGCCGTAGATAAAGCGTCAAACTAAAGCGTTAAACTTCTCATTTCGGCGGCAAAATGAGCCCCGGCCATCCGGCAAGACGAATGTATCTCCGCGCGAGCCGATTCATCCAATAAGGCATGGCATTTTCTGTCTCGGTTCTGGATCTGGTGAGCAGGCGCCCGGAGGAATCCGCTGCCAGCGCCATTGCGCGCTCGGTGGATTTGGCACGGCATGTGGAGCAGTGGGGATACCGGCGCTACTGGCTGGCGGAGCACCACTCCATTGACGGCCTGGCGTGCTCGGCAACCTCGGTGCTCATTGGCCATGTTGCGGGTGCGACTCATACGATTCGCGTGGGTAGCGGTGGAGTGATGCTGCCCAATCACGCTCCACTCGTCGTGGCCGAGCAGTTTGGCACGCTGGAGGCACTCTACCCTGGCCGCATTGATCTCGGGCTCGGCCGCGCGCCGGGCGGCGACATGCAGACGATGCGTGCGCTGCGACGCGATCTGCGCCAGAGCGGAGATGAATTTCCTGAGTTGCTGCGGGAGTTGCGGACCTATCTTGGCCCCGAACAGCCAGGGCAGGTGGTGAAGGCCTATCCCGGGCAGAACAGTCATGTGCCGGTCACGCTCCTGGGCTCCAGCGATTACAGCGCCCGCCTGGCGGCCAACCTGGGCCTGCCCTTTGCATTCGCGGCGCATTTCGCGCCAGACATGCTGGAACACTCGGCCTATCTCTACCGCTCGCAGTTCCAACCCAGTGAGGGTTTGCAACGTCCCTGGCTGATGATTGGCGTGCCCGTCATGGTGGCGGAGACAGACCCTGCCGCACGCCGGCTCTTCACGACTCCGCAACAGCGCTTTCTGCGGCTGATTCGCAACCAGCCGGTGGAATTGCTGCCTCCCGTGGACTCGTTTAATGGCATCTGGAACGAGTGGGAGAAAATCACGGTGGAGAACAAGCTGCGCGCGGCACTCGTCGGCTCAGAGGCAACCGTGGAAGAAGGCCTGAGACGCTTGATACGCGCCACGGAAGCCGACGAGGTCATCGCGGTGACGGATACCTGGGACCACGCCGACCGGCTGGAATCTTACCAGCGGCTGGCCGCGGTCGCATCTAGAATCGCGGCACCTGGCTCCGCGGAACTTGCAAGAGCACGATAGCAGCGTCAGAGCAATGCAGCTATTTCTGGCTCATCGCTCATCGCGCGTTTATGAAAAACATGATTCACTAGGAAGTTATCTCTCTGGAGAGAGCGAATTTCCTGATGAGTACTTCTTCTGAGAATCATCCGCGTACGCGCAAAGTGAACGTGGCCGGCTTCAATCTGATCAATTCTCCCCGGCTCAATAAAGGCACGGCCTTTACTAATCGCGAGCGTGATCTCTTCTCACTCCACGGGCTGTTGCCCCCGCATGTGGGCACGCTCGAAGAGCAGGTGGATCGCCGCATGCGCGCCTTTGATGATCAGCGCACCGCCTTTCATCAATACGCCTTTTTGCGCGACCTGCAGGACCTGAACGAAACGCTTTTTTACGCGTTGCTGGTGCGGAACATCGAGAAGTTGCTGCCGATTGTCTATACGCCGACGGTCGGCGAGGGGTGCATGCGCTTCAGTGAAATCTGGCGCAAGCCCCGCGGCGTCTTCCTGAGCTATCCCAACAAAGATCGCATGCGGCAGATATTGAGCCATCCCCGCTATGACAAGGTTCGCTGCATTGTGGTCAGCGATGGCGAGCGCATCCTTGGGCTTGGCGATCAGGGTGCGGGCGGAATGGGTATCCCCATAGGCAAGATGGCGCTTTACACCGCGCTAGGCGGCATCCCTCCCGAGCAATGCCTGCCAGTGCTGCTGGACGTGGGCACCGACAACGAAGAGCGGCTTGCAAACCCGATCTATATGGGTTGGAGGCATGCGCGCATCCGGGGCCTGGAATATGACGACTTTGTCGACGCTTTTGTGCAATGCGTGAAAGAGCGCTGGCCCCATGTGTTGCTGCAATGGGAAGACTTCGCGGGAGCGAATGCCTCGCGATTGCTGGCTCGCTACCGGCATCAGCTTTGCACCTTCAATGACGATATTCAGGGCACGGCAGCCATCGCCGCAGCCACGTTGATTTCTGCTATTCACATCACCGGCGTTCCGCTTACCGAGCAGCGTATCGTGCTCTTCGGCTTTGGCAGTGCAGGATTAGGCATCGCGAATCTGCTCGTTCGCCTGATGCAGCAAAAGGGATGCACACCGGAGAAGGCGCAGGAACGCATCCACGCCATCGACGTGGATGGACTATTGGTGGAGGGACGCGCCAACATCAAAGACGAGCAAAAGATGTACGCACGAACTGCGGAGAGTGTAAAGGGTTGGAAGCAGGAAAATGGAGCTATTCGCATTGAGGAAGTGATACGGCAAGTGAGGCCGACGGCTCTCATCGGTGTGTCAGGCCAGGCAGGGGCATTCACCGAAGAAGTGGTCCGCACCATGGCGCAGCATGTGGAGCGGCCGATCATCTTCCCCTTGTCGAACCCTACGTCGCGCAGCGAGGCGCATCCTCATGATCTGCTCACATGGACCGATGGCCGGGCACTGGTGGGTACAGGAAGCCCGTTTGAGCCAATGACTCTTCGCGGAAAGACTTTGCAGGTTGCGCAAACCAACAACTCCTATATCTTCCCCGGGCTGGCGCTTGGCATCATCTCTGCCAAGGCGCGGCATGTGACCGAGGACATGATTCTCGCGGCCACCACCGAACTGATTCTCCACCTGCCGACCTGCTCCGATTCCAACGCATGCCTGCTGCCACCTATTTCTGAAGCTCGCACGATAGCGCGGCATATTGGGGAAGCGGTCGGGCGGCAGGCACTGCGCGAAGGGCAGGCGCAGGTTGCTGATGAGGCAGAACTACTGCGCGCGCTCGATGAAAACCACTGGGAGCCCGCTTACGAAGAGTACGAGCGGGAATAGTCACGCGGCAGGGCGTGTGTGGTACTTTGTTCGGGATACGACTTTAATTTCTGGTTGCGCCCACATGCCCTATCGCCTGTTGCATTGCTTCACCCCCCATCCTCGCCTCTCTGGACGTTGGTTGCTATTTCTTGCCGTGCTCGCTCTGTTCGCGAGCCCTGCTCGCAGCTTTGCCATCGGACAACCGCAGTACATCCACTTCACCGCGGTGCCGCGCGGCTTTGCACTTGCCGCGCAAGGCAAAGTTGCGCCTCTGGTGGTCGACTCCGGCGACTGGTGGGGCGTGCAGCATGCAGCGCAAAACCTGCAGATGGACTTGCATCGCGTAACTGGCCTCAAGCCGGCGCTGAGTCACGGCCCCGCCACAAAAGCCAGTGAGATCGTGCTGATTGGCACCCTTGGAAAGAGCGCGCTGATCGACCAGCTTATTCAGAACCACAAGATTGATGTGAGCGCGATTCGCGGTCAGTGGGAGAGCACGCTGACGCAGGTCGTCGACGATCCGCTGCCGGGCGTGAAGCGTGCGCTGGTGATTGTGGGCAGTGACAAGCGGGGAACCATCTACGGCATTTACGATCTCTCAGAAGACATCGGCGTCTCGCCCTGGTACTGGTGGGCTGATGTGCCGGTGAAGCATCATGACACGCTTTATGCCACTCAGGGCCGGTGGGTAGTGGGTCCGCCCGTAGTGAAATATCGCGGCATCTTTCTGAATGATGAAGCTCCTTCGCTGACCGGATGGGTCAATGCAAAGTTCGGCGGATATAACCATCGCTTCTACACCAAAGTTTTTGATTTGCTGCTGCGGCTGCGGGCTAACTATCTCTGGCCCGCGATGTGGAACAGTGCCTTTGCAGCCGACGATCCGCTGAATGCCAGGCTGGCCGACGAGTACGGTATCGTGATGGGCACATCGCATGAAGAACCGATGATGTGTGCCGAAAAGGAATGGAAGCCCAGCGATGGGCCCTGGAACTACGCCACCAATGCAAACCGCATCGATGCATTTTGGCGTCATTGCATGGAGCGCGACAAGAACTATGAAGAGGTTGTCACGCTCGGCATGCGCGGGCACAATGACACACCCATGTCCAAAGGCGACAATATCGCGCTCATGGAGAAGATTGTGCATGACCAGAGACAGATTCTTCGGCAGACGGTGAATCCTGATCTCAACAAGGTTCCTCAACTATGGGCGCTATACAAAGAGGTGCAGACCTACTATCAGCAGGGCATGCGAGTGCCCGATGATGTGACGCTGCTTTGGAGCGACGACAACTGGGGCGACCTGCGCCGCCTGCCTACGCCGGACGAACGCAAGCGCAGCGGCGGAGCCGGCATCTACTATCACTTTGATTACGTGGGTGCTCCGCGCTCCTACAAATGGCTCAACACCAACCCGATTCCGAAGGTCTGGGAACAGATGCACCTGGCCTGGCGCTATGGCGCCACCCGCATATGGGTGGTGAATGTCGGCGACCTGAAACCGATGGAGTTTCCAATCGAGTTTTTCCTTACGTATGCCTGGAACCCTGCGCAGTGGGGGCCAGACGATTTGCAAAAGTTCACACTGGATTGGGCCACTCGCGAATTTGGGCCGAAGTATGCCCCGCAAATTGCGCACCTGATGGAGACGTACACCAAGTACAACGGCCGCAGAAAGCCAGAGCTGCTCTCGCCGAATACCTACAGCCTTGTGCATTACAACGAAGCACAGCGCGTTTATAGCGAATGGCAATCGCTCACAGACGAAGCAGAACACGTAAACCAGAAGCTTCCGCCTGCTTATCGCGACGCCTTCTTTGAACTGGTGCTCTATCCGCTGAAGGCCTCTGCCATCGTGAACGAACTCTATATCACCGCGGGCGAGAATGCGCTTTATGCTCGTCAGGGCCGGGTCAGCACCAACGATCTTGCGCAAAAGGCTCGCAGGCTCTTTGCCGAAGACGCCGCACTCGCCTATGAGTACAACCATGAGCTTGCACACGGCAAATGGAATCACATGATGGACCAGACTCATATTGGCTACACATTCTGGAATGAGCCGCCCGTGAATGCGATGCCCGCTGTCTCATGGGTACAGCCGCTGGATGGACCGCACATGGCGGTCGCCGTAGAAGGCAGCCCCTTTGCGGCTGGCGGGCCGTTTCCGCCGCTGCGGCTGGCCGCCTTTGACGTCTACAAGCAGCAGACGCGGGTCATTCAGCTCTTCAATCGCGGAAATCAGCCTTTTGCCTGGACCGCCAAGGCCAGCGAAGCGTGGATTCACCTGAGTGCGAAAGGCGGCACAGTCGCCAAAAGCGCCACAGTTCGCGTGAGCATCGACTGGGCTAAAGTCCCGAAAGGGGCCAGCTCTGGCGTAGTGGTCATACAACAAAAAGATGGCCCAGCCGTAACGGTCCGGGTGGATACTTTGGATCCTGTTACGCCCACACCTGCGTCCCTCGACGGGTTCGTTGAGACGCACCACTACGTCTCAATCGATGCGGCGCACTACACGCGGCGAACCGCAGCGAGTGGCGTTCGCTGGAGGAACATTCCCAATTACGGTGAGACACTCTCAGGCATGACTGTTTTTCCGGTGACTGCGGCGAGCATCTTGCCCCCGAAGCCGGCGCCAACGCTTGAGTATCGCGTCTACTTCTTCGATAGCGGCAAATGCAGCGTGCGAGCCATTCTGTCGCCTTCGCTCAATTTTGTGCCGGGGCGTGGACTGCGCTATGCCATCTCGTTTGACGACCTGCCGCCGAAGATTGTGGATGCTCTCGCTGATGCTTCTCAGCAAGCATGGGCCAAGGCGGTCAGTGATGGTGTGCGGAAAATTACCACAACTCTCGATGTGCCCTCACCGGGATATCACACGCTGAAGCTCAGAATGGTTGATCCAGGCGTGGTGCTGGAAAAGTTGGTCGTCGCCTTCCCGAACCCGAATGCGCCGCATTTTCCGGGCATGCCGAAGAAAAAAAATCCGATGGCGCCGTCAAGCTATCTCGGCGCTCCCGAGAGCTACTTTCACATGGCCTCTTCAGGGCATTGAGAAGAACGTCGAGAGAGCGCGGCACCTACCAGGTGCCGCGCTCGCCAAACAGTTCGATGACCTTGCCGAGGCGTTCGGCGCCATTGGTCCAGTTCGCCTGCATGGCGCGTTCTACGCGATCGGCGTTTCCTTCCCGGATTGCTTCGATGATTTCCTCATGCTCTGTAACGCTGGTATACAGATCATTGAGGATAGAGCTGGCATAGAGTCGCCAGTAACGCTCTGTCTGGGGCTTGATCGCGCTATAAAGCGCGGTGAGACGCGGCCCTGCTCCAGCCATCACCACGGTGTCGTGAAAAGTGGAATCCAGATCAAAGATGTCGGCAGCCTTGCCGCTTTGGCCGCGACTGATGGCCTTGAGCCCTGCATTGAGCGTTTTCAGTTGCTGCACCATTTCCAAACGCTTTTCTTTTGGAAACTGGGCGACATGACGGCCAGCCATGCCTTCCAGATGCCCGACGATGGCATAGAGTTCAGAGGCGTCTTCGAGAGTGAGCGGAGCCACAATCATGCGTGACTTGCTCACATTCTTGTGCTCGATCACATAGCCCTCGCGTTGCAACCATTGCAGCGCGCCACGCACAGGCGTACGGCTCATACCGAGGCGCTGCGCCAGATCCGCTTCCACAATCCACATGCCGGGCGAGAGCCTGCCGTGAACAATCATCTCGCGCACTTTTTGAAACGCCGTTTGCAGACCTGCGCCGTGTTCGGCAGCTGCTTTTTTCGCGCGAGGTTTACGCGCCGCTGTAGTCGATGTGTTCGCCATAAGCTTAGGAGACGGTGATCACTTGCCCCTTCCGTCCTCTCGCATCATATTCCATCCAGAACATTTCCCTGCTGAGATATCGACGCTCTGCCGGACTGGAAATCAAAAATGGGGCATTCCGGCTGCTCCATATGTATTCAATGCGGTAAACAATCCGCCACGTTGTCCGCTATCATCCAAGGTATGGCCACGCTTACAGGACTTTCGATCATCGGGCAGGAAACGGTTTCTCCGGCAAATTCCGCCACTTCTTTCCGGGCGGTAAACCCCGCGACAGGCGACTTCCTTGAGCCTGCCTATTCTTCCGCTTCGCTCTCACAGGTGGAATCAGCCGTTCAAAGGGCCGCAGATGCAGCCTCCGCCTATGGAAAGCTATCAGGCAAGGAAAAGGGGCGCTTTTTGAGGTCCATTGCCGAAGGCCTCGAAGGAGCCGCCGAAGAACTGGTGGCGCGCGCGCACCTGGAATCAGCGCTCCCTCTCAAGCGCCTGCAGGGCGAACTGGCACGCACCACAAATCAGTTGCGTTTGTTTGCGCAGGTCGCTGAAGAAGGATCATGGGTACAGGCGCGCATCGATCCCGCACAGCCTGATCGCAAGCCGCTGCCCCGCGCCGACATCCGCTCCATGCTGCGGCCGCTGGGGCCGGTGGTGGTTTTCGGAGCCAGCAATTTTCCACTCGCGTTTTCGGTTGCCGGTGGAGACACGGCATCCGCTTTCGCAGCCGGCAATCCAGTGCTGGTCAAGGCTCATCCCGCGCATCCCGGCACCAGCGAGATTGTGGGCCGCATCATCGCCGGCAGCGTCCACACGTGCGGTCTGCCTGCGGGAGTTTTCTCGCTGCTGTTCGACGCTGGAGTGGAAGTAGCAACAGCACTGGTTCAGCATCCATGGGTCAAGGCTGTAGGATTCACCGGATCGCTCGCCGCCGGCAAGGCCCTGATGCGGCTGGCAGCGGAACGGCCCGATCCGATCCCTTGCTTTACCGAAATGAGCAGCAGCAATCCGCTGGTCGTACTGCCTGAAGCTCTTGCGGAGCGCGGAACACAGATTGCGGCGGGCCTGTACGAGTCCTTCACCTTGGGCGTGGGACAGTTCTGCACCAAACCCGGACTGGTTTTCTTGCCTGCGGACAGCTCCGCCGACACATTCGTGGCAGAGCTTACAAAGCGCACGGCAGAGGGCGCTGCGGCAGTCATGCTGACACCGGGCATCTGCGGCAGCTTTCACACGCGGCTCAACCAGCACAAAGCACATGATCAGGTTCAGGTGCTGGCCGAAGCAGCGCAGCCCTCGAACAGCAACGGAGCCTCTGCCGTGCCTGCACTGCTTCAAACCACCGGCGATGCGCTGCTCAAGAGTCCTGAGCTGGCTCACGAAGTTTTCGGACCGAGCACACTGGTGGTGCGATATGCCGACCGCGAGCAACTGCTTGCTCTGGCACGGGCCATGGAAGGCCAGCTCACGGCCTCATTGCACGGCACCGAGAGTGACCTGATGGCCGCCGCCGACCTCGTGGAGGCACTGCAGCAGAGGGCCGGAAGAATTGTCTTCAATGGCTTTCCGACAGGCGTGGAAGTCTGCCACGCCATGGTGCATGGCGGACCGTTTCCGGCGACATCTGACAGCCGGTGGACCTCGGTAGGCAGCCAGGCTATTTATCGGTTTTCCCGGCCCGTCTGCTATCAGGACTTCCCCGAAGCAGCTCTGCCCGACGAGTTGAAGAGCGGGAACCCTCTTGATATTTGGCGTCTGATCAATGGAAATTGGACCAGGGATGCCGTGATGGCATAGTAGCTGAAAAGACTCGCCGCCCCACCAAATGCGCGGCGAGTCATCTTTCCGGCCTCTGCCTGTCTGCGCCCGGGCTGACACCCGAGAAAACAATGGGGACTGCCATCACTGCAGTAGCGAGCAGCTTCGCAGAAATACTTTAGTGGCTGGGGCCAGAGTTGGTGGTCAGCTTTTTGAGCACAAATTCCTGAACGGTGGCGCTGACCATTCGCCCCGCAGTGGTGATGAGCGTGTTGCTGATCGTCACCGAGACACCGCGATTTGATTTCGGATAGTAGAGATTTGAGATTGCACCTGAGCCCAGATCGCCGCCGATGCTGGAGTAGTTGAACTCCGTTTTGCCGTTGTCACCCCGGCAAAAGAATGGGCTCATGAGCGCGTGAAAGAGGCGCGAGCGCACACTGCCGGTCCCCTGATAGAAATAGCGGGGATCCTGGTGCAGCAGCGACGGCAGGATTGCACCACCCAGCATGACATCGGTGAACCCATCGGTGTAATCGGCTCCAAAGCGCTGGGCATATCCATCCCAGCCCTGCTGGTAGTTCGGCGTGTCGCCCGCCTGCTGCACCGCAGCCAGAAAAGCGGCCCCGACCACAGTGACCGGGTCAACCGTTGTACGAAGTGCCAGCTTGTATTTGAGCTTGGTGGTCAGCGGAGCAGCATGAGGATCATAGCTCACATAAAAATTAGGGATGACGCCGAACACGCGCTGCTTTTCTTCCTGCTTGACCTGTTCGGTGGCAAGTTGAAGCGGCGTTTCTGCTGGCTTGACGACGATAGAGGTCGTGCCGCCAGAGATTTGCACCGCAATCTGCTTGACCGTCAGGAACTGCCCTGGCTGCAGCGAGAAAGCTGGAGACGTCCACGGGATACATCCCGGCGCGGCAATTTGAACGTGATAGGGTCCGCCAGCGGGCACATTGTTGAAAGCAAAACCACCATAGTCATTTGCCTTCACCACAACCGGGGCCTGCCCCCCGGGCGCTTGCAAGGTCACGGTTGCATCTGCAATCACATCCCCTTCGGCATCCGTGACCGTGCCGCTGATGTTCCCCGGCTGCGCCGCTGGAGCCTGTATGGGTTGAGCAAATGCAGATGCCGCTACTGCGGCCGAAAATACCAGCAGCCATAGAATCCGCTGCCACAAGCTGCACCCGGAGAAAGGGTAAAAGCGATCAAACCTTGAAAATCTGCTCCCGGTGCCGAAAACTGCCCCGGAAAGAGCCGTCCCCTCCCGATTTGCCAGCTTGAGAGCCGGGCTGGCAGATACAGCAGGAGCATTCGAACGTCCAAAACGCTCGTAATCCATCCATTCCATTGATTCCATGCCTCGAATGACCGCAGTTGTTCCAATACTTGTTTCGATTTCAGATAAGCTGCCGGTCAGTAGAGAGCAGAATGTAGAAAAACACTCCGGCTTCCGCCAGGCTTGCTTGGATAAACAACAACTGCCCCGCCGCGCCTACAAGACGACGGAGCACAACCAATACAGATGCCGCGAAAGTCACAAAGTCTTCATGAATTATTCATGTTTCTGCCGGCGAAGCCACAGTGGCTCCCTCCATATCCCCAAAAATCTCAAGGGCCTGAGATAGCAAGACTGGTCTGTCTCATCTCAACCGGCACAGAACTTGCCCTGTAAGCCGGCCACGAGCAAAAAAGTAATCACGACGGGCTCGCACAGGGAGTGTTCTTCACCTTCACGTCAGTGGCCAGTGCTTCTTGCAGCGTGAAGCAATGGCGCTCATCCGGCAGCGGAGTTAAAGGTATCCAGTTCGGCGTGTATTTGCGTCTTACTCGGGGCCATCTCATGCAGCAGAAGTTCAGCAGATTCGATCAGCGCATTCTCATGAAACCAGCGCTGCACAGGATTCTGCTGAAGAAGATTCAAGGTCGCGAGTAGAGACATTCCCTGATGATGAGCCATCCACTCGCGAACAATTTCCGGCTTGCGCTTTGAGACGCTGAAGTCACCGGACTCGTAGAAACCAAAAGCACCCGTCCAGCCCGCTGCCTCCATTCGCCCCAGGTTGCGCAAGGCAGCACTCACGTCGCGGCTCAGCGCAAGAAACGTTGAGTAGGGAGATACCACGGGACCGGACTTCGCTTCCATCGATAGAGCAATCTTCGGTAAGCCAAATGCGTGGTAGTGATAATGACCGGAGTCATTACGCTGCGCCGCGCCGGACTCCGAAATGCCCCACGGAATTCCCTGGTCGGCGCCATAAGACTGCTGCACCCGTACGCAAGATTCCTGCGTTTGGGCCAACAGAGTGTTCGGATAGCTGCGCATCCACAACGCCGGCATCATGTACTCAAACATGGTCCCCGTCCACGAGAGCAACAAGTATCGACCGCTTGCGCTCGCGAAATCGCGGGCCAGCTTAAACCAACTCGAATAAGGAAGGTCCCCTCGGGCAATGGCCAGAAATGTTGCAATTCTGGCTTCTGATGCAAGCATGTCGTAACAGGATTCAAGAAGCTTGCTCTGGCGCACGTTAAAGCCGATGGAGAGTATCTTCCGGTTTGGGTCGGCCAGAAATGAAAACTCCATGGCATTCGCAAGCCGCTCCGCGTCCTGAGCAATACGCAACAAACCTCCTCCAACAGAACGCAGGTTGTCACACGCCAGTTTCACTGCGTCCTGCAATGGAGCGAGAGTCTGCAGCGGCTGCGCCCCTTCCTGACTCAACTCTTCCCCGATCTTCGTCTCCAACTCCTTCGCCAGCAGAAACGCTCCTTCCACCGAAAGATCAAATACATCTTCCGACGCACTCCAGGAGAGATCTGCAAGTATGGGTTGAAATTGTGGCAAAAGCCATGGGAAGTAGTCGGTAAACAAGCTCTTCAGCGCCAGCACCCGCCGATAAGCTTCAGTGAACCACCAGCTTGCTCCCGCTGAATGATCCATGGAGCTCTGCGCTTCCGCAAAAGCCGCCTCCGCTCGCGGCAGCCAATGCAGCCAATCCGTCCAGTCAGAGCTTCTCGGAGGAGGTGAAACATTCACAACACGGGCATCCTTCTCATCCTTCATCAACTGCCAGTGTGCATCTATCGAGGCGAGTAGCTCTTTTCGCAGAACCGGACGCTGAAGACACTCCACCGCGCCCGAGCGGAGAGTATAAAGCGACGCCAGCAGGTTACCGCTATCGACAGAAGAAATAAACGGTTGCGCCTCCAGAGGACTCAGCGTCTGCGTGTCATACCAGTTGTAAAGATGCCCTCGATATTTCTCCATCTGATCGATAGTCGCCAGGCTGCGTTGTGTCAGCGCAACAAACTCCGGCACCGTGATGAAGCCGAACTCACAAGCCGCCTGCCTGGAGTTGAGCAACAGACCAACATTGGTCGGCGAAACACGGGCAGCTTCCTGCAAACCATCCTCTTCCACGTTGTCTGGAATAAGGTAGTTATGATTTTCCCGGCCAAATTGATGGAAGTATCTCCATATCCGCAGCGCGTGCAGATACAGATATGCTCGCTCTCCATCGCTTATCTGTTGCTGTTCCCGTGGATTGCGATTCAGCCATGAGGTGAGTCCACTCGACAGCCCCCAAAGAATCAAGACCGGCAATGCATACCAGATAGCCCGATGATTTGCCGCCGCAAAGTAAATCAAAACTCCCAGGCCAATCGCAACGAGCGGCATCCATACGAGATAGCGATCCACTGGCGTCTGCCGCAAAGAAGAGGATTCCGACTGAGCTGCTGTCTCCCATTCCAGAAGATGCTCCCCTGTGATCCAGCGGCGTACAAAAGACCGCACGATGGCATCCATCGAAAGCAACATCTGATGCGGCAGAAAAGCAATGGTAAGGATCACGACGGAAAGACCGCGTGCGAACCCAGCCCAGGCATCGCCTGTACCGCGCTTAACCTCCGACTGCAGAATTCGGATAAGCGCCACCAGAAGCTGAGCGGCATAAGGCAGGAGCAGGAGCCCGGCCGGAAGAAGAGTCCAGTACAACGGGTCTCCGGGAAGCCCGAGCCATCCCGCAAGAAATAGAAGGAACAAAAAAGGCTCGACTAATGATCGCCGCAAATTGTCGAAGATCTTCCACCCGGAAAGGCTTGAGATAGGATTTGCGACCCAATGTCCGTTCTCATCGGGTACCCGCGCGAACATCCAGGGAGCAATCTGCCAATCTCCTCGTACCCAGCGGTGCTTTCTGCGGCTGTAAGCGCTGTAATGAGATGGGTAGTCGTCAATCAGTTCCAGGTCGCTTACCAGCCCGGCACGCGCATATGCGCCCTCAATCAAATCGTGGCTGAGCAGCGCATTCTTCGGGAAGCGATGATTGAGTACGGTGTGGAAAGTGGCGACCTCATAGAGGCCCTTCCCTGTAAAAATTCCTTCTCCAAAGAGGTCCTGATAGGCGTCAGAAACAGCGCGCGAATAAATATCAAGACCTGTCTGCCCAGAGTAGATTCCTGCAAGGCGAGAACGCGAAGCGGAACGCACCGTAATGCCGATACGCGGCTGTAAAATCCCATAACCTTCTGTCACAATGCGCCGGTCAGGATCAATCACTGCCTGATTCAGAGGATGAGCCATTGCGCCTACAAGGGCCGCTGCCGTTCCGAAGGGCAACTGCGTGTCGGCATCGAGAGTCAATATGTATCGCACCCGCTGCAACACTTCCACTGGGCCGGCCTTTACCGGAAACGCATCCCGGCCTTCGATCAGAAGATTGTTCAGTTCGAGAAGTTTGCCGCGTTTACGCTCCCATCCCATCCATACTCCTTGCCGGCGATTAAAGACCCGGTGGCGATGAAGCAACAGAAATGAGCCGCGATTGAGCGATGCATAACGCGTATTCAGTCCATCGATCAACTGCACGGCAAGTTCAACCAGCGGGTCGCTGTCATTCCCTCGCGGCGCGGTGACTGAATCAGGCAAGTCAGTAAGAAGGGCAAAATGAAGATTGGCATCCCGATTTGCCAGAAAGCGAATTTCCAGGTCCTTCACCAAATCGCGCACCTGTGATTCGTTGAGCAAGAGCGACGGCACAGTCACAAGCGTGATGCAACTGTCTGGAATCCCGCTGCTGAAATCCATTCTCGCCAGGCGATTTGGTGAAAACAGGGTGGTCACGGCCAGGTTCATCAGTTCCACGCCATCCTGGCTAGCTGGCAGCGCCAAAAGTAATAACGCGATGATCAGGCCGCCAAACCAGAATGCATGCTGCACGAGAGGAAGAATCAGGAGGCCAACGAGCAACAGGGAAAGCACGAGCACGCCGCCGATATAGAAGTCCTCAGCATTGCGCTGCACCCACATCCGCATCCGCTCCATGACCGGAGGATGAAACCCGACGCGGCGGCCAAGATCCGGAAATCCTTTGTCCAGCAGATAGAAGCCGACATGCTGATAACGTTGCTGCATGCGTGCGTCGCCCGACGCACGAAGCGCACCATCCCTGCTCAATTCGATTGCAGCATGGGCTACCTGCAGCTCAGTGCAGTCGGAATGCCGGGAAAGATACGCAACGCGCTGGCGGTACCGTTCCCGGCTTGCAAAATCCATCCGCGCATAAGCTTCCGCCGGGTCCTGTCTCAGGGTGCCATCACAGAGAATCAAGGGCTCAAGCAAAGAGGGCCAATCGGACTGAGAGACCTCCCGCAGACTCTTGATGAAAGTTTCCGTTCTCGGCGCCTCCACGGTATCTGGCGAACGCAGCAACTTGCTCGCTTCATCCAGTAGGGCTTCGAGCAGCACGAACTGCAGAAATACCGAAGTGTTCCAAAACTCATCTATATTCAGCGGGTCATATTTCTGCAATTCCTCCAGAAAGACACAGAACGTCGTTGGAGAATAAACACTGTGCACCGCATGAAGATATAACTCCGCCGCACGAGCCATGCGCGGCTCTTCTCTTTGCGCCGGCATCACAACTCGGGGCAACAGAGCGATCTGCCTGACCCGCCCCCTGATCTCCTTGAGCACAGAACGAAGGAGCCGTGAATTTCTGAGGATTTCAAGCAGCGCAACATGATGCGGCACAGCCGGTTCGTCGTTGACCGTTTGCGACTGATTCCATCGATTCAGTTGCTTTTCAACCTCTTCAAGTTGCCGGCGGACTGCATCCATGCGCGCAGAAATGCCTTCAGGCCCTTCCGGGCGATGCACCACATCCCAGCCTGCCGCAATCCGTACGGCGTCGCGCAAGTGCTGCACCTCTGCACTTGACTCATACTCAAACCTGTTCACTGGCTGTGTCATATCCTCACCGGTAGCTGGAGGCCTGCATTTCAAACATCGCTGCATAACGGCCATTCAACGCCATCAGCGCATCATGGTTCCCCTCTTCCACCAGTTGACCGCCTTCAAGCACGACAATCCGGTCAGCCATGCGAACGGTGGAGAAGCGATGTGAAATGAGCAGGGCCATCTTGTCCTGGGTTAATTCAGAAAAGCGCTCAAACACCTCAAACTCGCTACGAGCATCGAGGGCAGCAGTAGGCTCGTCCAGAATAAGTAACTGAGCATCGCGCAAATAGGCCCGGGCCAATGCCATCTTTTGCCATTCCCCGCCTGACAGGTCTACGCCGCCTTCAAAGCGGCGGCCCAGCATCTGGTCATAGCCTTGCTCCAGCTTGCGAATCACTCCGCTGGCAAGACTTTTGTTTGCGGCATACTCAATTTCTTCAGGACCATGGGGAATCTCGATGCGGCCCACCGCAATGTTTTCCCGGGCCGTCATCTCGTAGCGCATAAAGTCCTGAAAGATCACGCCGATTTCACCATGCAAGTCTTCAAGACTGTAATCGCGCAGGTCTACGCCATCGAGAAGAATCTGCCCTTCAGTCGGGTCATACAGACGAGTAATCAGCTTCACGACTGTGGTTTTGCCCTGGCCGTTTTCTCCAATGAGCGCCACTCGCTCGCCGGGAGCCAGCGTGAAATTAAAGTTGCTCAATACTCGCCGTTCCGCTCCGGGGTAGGAAAATGAGACATTGCGAAACTCAAATCCCCGTCGAATGGGCCGTGGCACGCGAAGAGCATTGGGCTTCGACTCTACCCGCGGCTTCATCTCAAAAAACGCCAGCAAGTCAGTCAGGAAGAGCGCCTGATCGGCCACCCCTGATGCCGTGGAAAAAGCCTGCTGAATATTGCTCATCGCCTGCATGATCGCAGTAGTAATCAGCGTCAGATCGCCAATGGTGTATTGGCCGCGGATCGTCCGAAAGATACTCAGCGCATAGGCCCCGTAATAGCCCAGCTCACTCAATACTGAAAGCAAGCCACCCCAGAAAAGCCGGCGTCGGTTGAGCGCGACATTCTCCTTGTAGATTCCGTGTGAGAGCTGGGTGAAGCGGTCTGTCAAATAACCGCTCAAGCGAAAGAGCTTCAACTCTTTGGCTGCCTCCTTACTACCGCCCACCTGGCGCAGATAATCCATCTGGCGGCGTCGCGTCGTCTGGCCAAAGTTTTTCGCATAAGTCAGAAAAGCAAAGTGGCTTTCTCCCAGAAATGCTGGCACCACGCCCGCAACGAGAAGGAAAAGCAGCAACGGCGAATACTTCACCAGAATGGCGGAGAAGGCAATCGCCGTTACCGTCTGCTGAATCAGGCGGCCCATCTGCTGAATCATCGCCAGCCGGTCGGTCGCCTGCACCCTCGCCCGCTCCAGACGGTCATAGAACACCGGGTCCTCATAGACCGTCACATCCAGCGCGGCCGCCTGCCGCATCACCTCGACGCTCACGTGGTGCGTGTACCGGTCGGCCAGCAGGTTGTCAAGGTAATCGACCGTTCGTGCCAGCATTCCGGCGATCACCGCCAGGCCCATCTCCGCAATGACCAGCCACCAGAAGTGCTGCGGTAGCGCTTTGTGCATCCGGATGCGGTTGACACCGTCAATGATGTAGCGTGCGATGATTCCGATCGCAACCGGCAAAAAAGCGACTACGATGCGAGTGGCAATATTCCAGAACACGACAGAAGGCCCGGAATCCCAAACGACTCGCAACACCGGGGGTACATTCCGCAGCGCATGCAATCGATCTCTCCACGCGCTGCCATGGCTTTGCGGCGGCTCCTTCTCAGGCCTTACATCGTCATTAGCTGTAGCCGCGTTTGCAGGCATAGACTCCTGTGGCCCGCCTCAAGGCAGGCACTCGATAAACTGGAATTGGTGAACCCGGCGAATGAGCATCCCCTGGGCAATGGCTTCAGCTCTGTACTGCTCATGGTTCCGATGCTTTCCGGCTTCAACATGTTGTTTCCAGCCGCTACAATCAGGCACCCGGCATTCCGGCTATCTCCACCACGTTTGTTGGCCGGGGAGCTACTATGGTGTTGAGAGACATACGCCATTCTGTCGAACGAGGTGTGCTGAACCATGCAGATTGCAGAACAGATTACGGAGCTGATCGGCAAAACCCCTCTGGTCAGGCTGAACCGTGTCACCAAAGGTTGTGACGCTACAGTCATCGCCAAGCTGGAAAGCGCCAATCCGATGAGTTCGGTGAAGGATCGTATAGGACTGGCTATGGTTGAAGCCGCCGAACGGGAAGGACGCATCGCGCCCGGAAAAACCGTGCTGATTGAACCGACGAGCGGCAACACCGGCATAGGACTCGCGCTGGCGGCTGCCGTGAAGGGTTACAAGCTGATCCTCACCATGCCAGAGACGATGTCGCTCGAGCGTCGTGTGCTGCTGCTGAGCTTTGGCGCCAGCCTGGTGCTCACCCCTGGGCCGCTCGGCATGAAGGGCGCAATTGCCAAGGCGCAGGAAATTCTCTCCCGCACTCCGGATGGTTACATTCTGCAACAGTTTGACAATCCGGCGAATCCGGCCATTCACTATGCCACGACCGGACCTGAGATATGGAATGACACCGAGGGACGAGCCGACATCCTGGTCTCCGGAGTCGGCACTGGTGGAACTCTGACCGGAATCAGCTCCTACATCAAAGAGCGAAAGCCCGGATTTCGCACCGTTGCGGTGGAACCAGCAGACAGCCCGGTGCTCAGCGGCGGAAAGCCCGGCCCCCACAAGATCCAGGGCATCGGCGCTGGCTTTGTTCCCGGCGTGCTCAATACTCAATTGATCGATGAAGTCGTGCAGGTCACCAACGAAGACGCCATCTCTATGGCTCGCCGTCTGCCGCTGGAAGAAGGAATCTTTGCCGGCATATCGTCTGGGGCCGCCGTCTGGGCTGCGGTAGAAGTGGCCCGCCGCCCTGAGAATGCAGGCAAGCTGGTCGTTGTGATCCTGCCCAGCTTCGGCGAGCGCTATCTTTCCACCGCACTGTTTGATGCGATCCGTCAGGAAGCACAGGCACTGCCCACTGAACCGGTGGAAATGTAAGGGAGCATCGTCGGCTCATGGGACGTATCGCAGAAGATATTCGCGCGGTCAGGGATCGCGACCCGGCCGCGCGCTCCCTGCTTGAGGTATTGCTTTGCTATCCAGGCCTGCACGCGGTGTGGAGTCATCGCGTGGCCCATTCTCTTTGGCATTCCGGCTTTCGGCTTTCTGCCCGCCTGCTTGCTCAATTCACCCGTTTCTGGACTGGCATCGAGATTCATCCCGCCGCCACCATAGGCGAGCGTCTTTTCATCGATCACGGCATGGGCGTGGTCATTGGAGAAACGGCAATCCTCGGCAATGACGTTACGCTCTATCAGGGCGTAACTCTTGGAGGCACCGGGAAAGAGCGCGGCAAGCGCCACCCCACTCTTTGCGATGGCGTCTTTGTAGGCAACAACGCCAACATTCTGGGCGACATCACCATCGGCGAAAACTCCCGCGTCGGCGCAGGCTCTGTCGTGTTGCAGGACGTCCCGCCCAACTCCACAGTCGTGGGCGTTCCTGCGCACATCATTTACCGCGAGGGCAAGCGAATCCTCATCACCAATCCGCGCGAGGTAAAAGACCCGCTGTCTGATGCAGTCATCGCCCTTTCTCAACGCGTCGAAGAGCTGGAACAGCGCCTGCGCGAACTGTGCGGCGAACAGGCTCTCATTGCGCAGCAGCATCCGCTCTCCGCCGAAGAGCTGGAACGCATTCGCTATCGCCAGGAACTTTACAAGCTGAAGGACTACGTACAGATGGGCGAAGGCATCTGAGGAGCGTCGTTCCGGACCAGATCATTTCGTAATCGATGAAGTCCAGTCGCTGACCAGATCAAATATCAGTGCCCTGTGCTGGATTCTAAAGTCCTCGTCCCGCCGCAGAGACACTGGCGGTATCCTGACGCGTGCATGTGGCCCAGGCTGCATACATAAGAGGGCCAGAACAAACGCAAGAGCGTGCCCATCGTCTTCCCCTCCCCGGCCGCAAACCACTGCTCATAGTCTCGGCTTGCGGCGCTGCTGCCGTGCTTATCATCTTGCAATCTCGTGACAAGTTTGGCCACGGATTCTGCGGAGAAATCGGGCAAATCATACGCCTTCGACCACGTGTATTCCGTCTTCCACTGCGTCCCGATACCTGTTTTATTGCTGGCGATGAACACGGTGTAGTCCATCAGTGTGGCCGTTTGAGGGTTCACTTTCCCTGTTATAAACGCAGGATAGTTCCCGTGCAGAGGCGTGATGGAAGGGACCAGCTTCACGGGAACTTCGTGAGAACCACTCCCGGCAAGCACTGCCCCGGCCGGCTTTAACAGCCGCAACTCATCGTCGTGGGTGTGCCCCATGATCACCAGGCGAACTGTACCGGCATACTTCTGCAGCGTATCTGTCAGTCCTTCGCTGGAGTAAAACATCTCCGGCGCCTGCCCCCCGCAAACATTCCGGTGTGCCTTGATGGTCTGATAAACAAATACTCCGGGGGGAATGTGGCTCATCACCCATACATGTTCACCGTGCGCCCGCGCGAGAGCGAGCCGGCCCGCTAACCACTGTATCTGCTGGCGTGCGGCAGACGGATCGGGCTTACCATTGCATGCGCTGTAGTTGGAAGACTGAAAAATATCCTGCAAGACAATCAGCCGCGTGTGCTGCATAGGCCCGGGCAGTGGAATGTCATAGTCGCCTTGATAAGGAAATTCACGCAGGATTTCGCCATGGGCCGCCGATCCGGCCTCCGCTGCAACGGCATGCGCCATACCGTGAAAATACTGACTTCCTGGCGACTCCCGGTAATCCCCGCAGCTCGAATCATTGTTGCCCAGAGCAATGTACACAGGCGATTGGGGAAACGTATGCTTCAGTTCCAATGCAACAAAACTTGCCGTCTTCACCGCAAAATCAATGGAGGCAGCATCGCTCCCGTTTGGGTCCATGCGATGAAACCGGCAACTGAACTGGTGCACGGTCAAATCACCACTGAGCGTCACAAAAAGGGGAGATGGCTGCCGCTCTCGTGCGGCGGCCAGGCTCGACTGCAACAATGCCCAATCCGTATCGACACCGGAGGCATTGCATGCGCTCTGCATTTCGGCGAACTGCTTTGCCTGACCGGATGTAGGAGGAGCATTCAAAATCGATACCCAACGACTCACAGGCGCAGCCTGCAACTGCTTGAACTTGCCCGGATCGTGAAAAGGATCAAAGTGGATATCGCTCAACATCACAATTGGGCGCGCGGTAGAAACATTTGTTCGCGCATGCATGGCCCCTTGAGCTCGAACGGGAATAGATGCAGCCGCTAATCCTGTCAAAGCTATGACACATGCAACCTCGACCCATGGAAGCACCCGAAACGTGCTAATCCTCTTTTCACCCTTTGACACGCTCATCTCCTTCTCACTGTAGCAAGGTCATGAAGAGAGTGTGTGTATAAGAATTTCTTCAGAATTGCCCTGCTATTCTCCAAGCGGCTTCAGATCAGCAAGCGTTGTAGGAATCAACTCCGCGACAGTTGGGTGAATATGAACCGAATGCGTGAGCAATGAAGCAGGCTGATGCGCATACATCGCCGTAAGAATGCAGTGAATGGCCTCATCACAACCTGGACCGAACAGGGTCGCTCCCACAATCTGGCGAGTTTCCGCATGCACCAGGATCTTGATGAATCCGAAAGTCTCGCTCTTTTCAATTGCGCGGCTCACGTGAGACATTGGCCGCATTCCTACCAGGATCGGCTCCCCCCTGCGGCGCGCTTCGGTCTCCGTCATACCAACATGCGCCAGTGGCGGGTCAAGGTAGAGAGCGTGGACGGGAATTCGATCACTCACCCGGCGAGACGCTCCGTCCAGCAAGTTCTCCGCAACAATTTCGAAGTCATTGTAGGACGTGTGCGTGAATGCGCCTTTGCCATTGCAGTCCCCGAGCGCAAAAATCCCTGGAACATTCGTGCGTAACTGATCGTCCACCTGGATGTATCCATGCTCATCCGTGACGACGCCTGCGGCCTGCAAGTTCAGATCGTCCGTATTGGGTATGCGCCCGACTGCCAGCAGAATATGAGAGCCAACAATACGCGGCTCGCCTTCTCCGCAAGTCAGGCCGACAGCCACCTGCTTACCATCCACTTCGAGATGGATACACTCGGCGCTGGTCCTGCTAGCGATACCTTCGGCACGAAAGATCTCGTCAATGACCTTCGAGGCCTCCTCATCTTCGTGTGGCGCGAGTCTCCCACCGCGATCCACTACGGTGACTTGAGAGCCGAAGCGGCGGAACATCTGCGCAAACTCTAACCCGACATAGCCGCCCCCCACGACAACCAGGTGTTCCGGCAACTCGTCCAGATCCAGAATGCTGCTGCTCGTCAAAAAGGGTACTTTGTCCACACCCGGCAGGTCAGGGATAAAAGGCCGCGCGCCCACATTGAGAAAAATTTGAGACGCCTCTAACCGATGATCTCCCACTCGCATGCAGGAGGAGGATTCAAAGCTGGCGGTTCCGGTGAACACCGTACAGTTCTCCGTCTCTCGCAATCCTTTTTCTACGCCAGTCCGGGATTTTTCTACGATCTGGTTCTTACGGCGCTTGACTGCGCCCCAGTCCACTGCGACAGGGCCAGCGCTGAAGCCAAAGTCCTCACCGCGGCGAGCCATGTGCGCCGCCCGTGCGCTTGCCACCATCGCCTTGGTGGGCGTGCAACCTGTGTTCACACAGGTTCCGCCAAAAAGATGCCGTTCGACGACCGCAACCTTGCGTCCGGCTTTGGCAAGACGCCGCGCCAGCGAAGGGCCGGCCTGCCCGGCCCCGACCACAATGGCATCAAAAGATTCCCTCATGGCACCTTAGAGGCACAAATGCTTCTTCCCGTTGCAGAGTATTGTCCTGCTGCCCGGCAACACCCTCGTTTTTACCCCTCTATAAGGCCAAATTAGGGTTTTGTTTATAAAACCATAAACTGGATATGAGAGAACTTTTTCATGCAGACGCGACGCGACTTTTTAAAGCTTGCGGCCCTCATTTCCGGGGCTGGATTCACAGGCATGTTGCCGGCCTCGATCGAGAGGGCTTATGCCATCGAGCCCGAACCCGGCTCCACGTGGCTCGATGCCGAACACATCGTGATCCTCATGCAGGAGAATCGATCCTTCGATCACACCTTTGGCACGCTCCGTGGTGTGCGCGGATTCAATGATCCTCGCGCCTTGCGTCTGCCGAATGGCAACCTCGTGTTTGTGCAAACGGATCAGGAAGGGCAATCCTATGCTCCCTGGCGTCTCGACATCCGCGACACGCGCATCACGTGGATGGGCTCATTACCGCACTCCCGCGAGAGCCAGATCGATGCATGGAATCAGGGCCGCCATGACGGATGGCTCGACGCAAAGCGGTCTGGCGATAAAAAGTACAGCCATGTGCCCATGACCATGGGCTACTACACGCGCGAAGACCTGCCCTTCTACTATGCGCTGGCCGACGCCTTCACCGTGTGCGATCAAAACTACTGCTCAGTGCTCAGCAGCACTTCGCCAAATCGCTGCTATCTCTGGACAGGAACCATTCGCGACCGCCAAAGCCCCGGCTCAAAGGTCTTTATCCGGAATGAGCAGATCGATGGCGGCGGCCTCGTGTGGAAGACCTTTCCGGAGCGGCTGCAGGAAGCCGGCATCACCTGGAAGACATACCAGAATGATCTGACCCGCTCTGCCCTCACAGGAGAAGAGAGCGACTGGCTCTCAAACTTCGGCGACAACACGCTGGAGTGCTTCGACGCATACAACGCAGAGGCCTATCCGGGCTTCGCTGCGGCGGCAGAGTCCTGGAAAGTCGACCTGACAGAACAGGCCCGCAAGCTCGAAGCCGGCATATCCGCGGCTCCAGATGCCGCCCAGGCCGCTCAAATGCGGGCATGGCTCAAGCAAGTGCAGGACAACATCGCGAAAATAGACGCGGCGCTTTCCAACTGCGGCAATAAGCGCTACCAGCAACTGACAGACGAGCAGAAGGCGCTGTTCCATGCCGCCTTTGTCACCAATGCAGGTGACCCGGATTATCACGCGCTCAGCTCTCTCGAATTTGAAGAGGCAGGCCAGCCGCGCACGATGAGGGTGCCCAAGGGCGACATCTTCCACCAGTTCCGCAAAGATGTGCAAGAGGGCAAGCTTCCCACTGTTTCCTGGCTCGTTGCGCCTCAGAACTTTTCTGACCATCCCACATCCCCGTGGTTTGGCGCATGGTATGTCTCTGAGGCAATGGATATCTTGACCAGCAATCCAGACGTCTGGAAGAAGACCATCTTCATTCTGAATTATGACGAGAACGACGGTTACTTCGACCACGCTCCGTCATTCGTTGCCGCTGATCCCAAGAGACCAGAGACAGGCGGAGCTTCTTCCGGCATCAGCACTGCTCTCGATTACACCTATATAGAGGATGAACTGGCGCAAGGTGTTGCGCCACAAGAGGCACGGCGCGGCCCCATCGGACTTGGCTTTCGCGTGCCCATGATTGTTGCCTCACCATGGACACGCGGCGGATGGGTCAACTCACAGGTCTTCGATCACACTTCGACCCTCCAGCTTCTGGAGCATTTCGTCGAGGCTAAGTATGGCAAATCGGTACGTGAAGAAAACATCAGTACATGGCGCCGCACCGTCACTGGAGACATGACCTCAGTCTTCCGGCCCTTTCACTCCGCCTCATCCGATCTGAACTTTGTGGATCGCGATCCGTTTGTGGTGAGCATTGAAAAAGCTCGCTATAAAGAGATCCCGAATAATTATCGGGCGCTCAGCGCAAACGATCTGGCAAGCATGCAACACTCCCCCCGTCACAGTGCCCTGCTTGCAAAGCAGGAGACGGGCATTCGCCACGCTTGCGCTCTACCTTATGAACTCTACGCCGATGGCAGCTTATCGCAGGACGGCAAGCATTGGGAACTCCGCCTTACCGCCGGAGATCAGGCATATGGCGCACGCTCTGCCGGAGCTCCGTTCAATGTCTACCTGCGCAACCTCAAGAATGGCAAGAGCATGCAGGCGGCGACTTATGCGGTAAAAGCCGGCGACACGCTCCTGCAGAAAATTCCTCTCGAAATTTTCGTGGATAGCAACTATGACATCGAGATACACGGACCCAACGGATTCTATCGTTCCTTCGTTGGGAAAATAAGCTCACCATCGCCGGTGGTTGTGCGCGTGGCCTATGAGCAAGACGCCTCCAGGCTGACCGGTAACATAGAAATCCATCTGCAAAACAAGGGCCGGAAAACTATGGCTGTGTCTGTGATCGACCAATCCTACGGACGGCCATCTGTACACCGCTCCATCAATGGCGGAGATCAGACAGCAATCATCATCCCCCTGCAATCGAGCCACCTCTGGTACGACTTCACCATACATGCCGGGGAGTCAGAAGTATCCGCTCGTTATGCTGGACGCGTCGAGACTGGCCACCCAGGGTACAGCGATCCGCTGATGGGAAGCATGGCATAACTGTCTGCTCCTGGCGCTCGCGGAAGTACACTGGAATTTCAAGACAAGTAGAGACCGCGCCGTTGCATGGAGACGCCCGGTCACTGACTTCATTCTGTTGCAGGTTCGCACCGAGGTTTTTCTTTGAAGACATCATCACGCTTCACGGCTTCCTTCTTCGTCGCGCTGGCATTGGTTTTCCTGGGTGCCGCAAGCCCCTCATTGATCGCGCTTGCCGCCCCTCCAACTTCGCAAGTATTGCCACCGATCCGGCATATCTTCGTGATCATGCTTGAGAACAAAGACTTCTCAAGCACCTTCGGTGCAGACTCCCCAGCCCCTTATCTTTCAAAGACGCTACGATCCAAAGGCGCTCTGCTCACGCAGTACTACGGCACCGGCCATGACAGCCTCGACAATTACATCTCTGTGGTCAGCGGGCAAGCCTCTACCTCGCAAACATCAGATGACTGCAATACCTATCTGGATTTTCACCAGACCGGCACAGCTCCTGACGGCCAGGCAGTGGGGCAGGGATGCGTCTATCCTTCTTCAGTAAAAACGATTGCCAGTCAATTGATGGCCGAGGGTCTTACATGGAAGGGCTACATGCAGGACATGGGCAACGATCCCGCCCGTGAATCTGCAACCTGCGGACATCCAACTCTCAATGCCCGCGATCTGACCCAGGTTGCAGAGGCACCAACCCCGGCCATCCCCCTCGGCGACAAATACGCTACGCGGCATAATCCTTTCATGTACTTCCACTCGATCATTGATTCGCCGGTGTGCAAGAAGGACGTTGTCAACCTTCGCCACCTGAAGACCGATCTTCGTTCCGTCGCCACCACGCCAAACCTCAGCTTCATTACGCCGAACCTCTGCAATGACGGCCACAATGCGCCATGCAGTGATGGACGGCCGGGCGGTCTCAAATCCATAAACACGTTTCTAGCCAAGTGGGTCCCCATCATCATGAATTCTCCCGCCTACAAAAAAGACGGTCTGATTGTGATCACTTTTGATGAAGGCGGAGGTGGCACAATTGAGCGTCATGGAAAAAAGGTAACTGTAACAGTGCCGGGGAAATACTGCTGCCATGAGCTCGAAGGACCAAACCTCGGCAGAAAGTACCCTTACTTCGTGACTTATCATCAACACGGCTACGTCATTACCAAGAAAACTTTCGATTACGGTGGGGACCGTACAGGCGCGCTCCTGCTGTCAAAGTACATTCGTCCTTCAACCGTATCCAATGTGCCCTACAACCATTACTCACTTTTGAAATCGATGGAAGAGATTTTCGGTATCCATCACTATCTTGGCTATGCGGGGCAAAAGGGATTAGCGGCATTTGGTTCAGACGTGTTCACCAACTATCGATGAAGGACACCTATATGCCGTCCTGCGTGAGAGCTCGACTCATACAGACAGATGATCCATCCATAGAGATTGCTTTTCCATGCGACTCACTTTTTCAGCCCTGTTTTTGACCGCCTTGCTCTCAGCGGGAACCTTATGTCTTGCCGGCAGCACCAGACTCTCAACTCAGGCTATCCGTCACAGCGAGATGAGCGCTGCCGCCCGTCTTGGGAAAAAGATCTTCTTTGACAAGTCGCTTTCCGGATCAGGAAAAATGGCCTGCGCGACTTGCCATGATCCGCGCTTCGCCTACGGCCCACCCAATGCAAGTGCGGTGCAATATGGTGGACCAGACCTCAAGACTCCCGGCTACCGTGCGGCCCCTTCCCTGCGTTATGTCCTCAACTATGTGCCGCATTGGTCCGATGTGCGAGCCAGCAATCCAATCGAGCAACTGACTGAGACGGAGAATGTTCCTACCGGTGGTTACACCTGGGACGGGCGCTACAACTCGCTGCACGCCCAGGCCCTGCTACCTCTTTTCTCCCCTGCGGAGATGGACAATCGCAACGCCGCCACACTCGCTCACAAGCTCAGTCAATCAGACTACGCCGCGGAATTTCGCTCCGTCTTTGGAGCCCGCATCTTTTCCCGCCCTGCCAAAGCTGTGCAGGATGCGGCCATGGCTCTCCAGCAGTTTGAGCTGGAGGATAAGAGCTTTCATCCCTACAGCAGCAAGTATGATCGTTGGCTCGACGGAAAAGCCTCGCTTACACCGCAGGAACTGCACGGCAAAGAATTATTCGATAACCCCAACAGCGGCAACTGCGCTTCCTGTCATCTGGATGAAGTTGGGGCAAATGGCAGGCATCCGATTTTTACTGATTTTCAGTTTGAAGCGCTGGGCGTGCCGCGCAATGATGAAATTCCCTGGAACAGTAATCCGCACTACTACGACCTGGGCCTCTGCGGTCCGTTTCGCAAAGATAAAGCCTCTCATGATCCGGCAAACTGCGGGCTCTTTCGCACCCCTTCCCTGCGCAACGTCGCAATCAGGAAAGTCTTCTTTCACAATGGGCGTTTTCACACGTTGCGCCAGGCGCTGCTGTTCTATGTGGAAAGAGATACGGATCCCGGCAAGTGGTATCCAGCCGGCCCGAATGGAAAAGTAGAGAAGTTTAACGATCTGCCGATCAAAAACCGCGCCAATGTCGACACCACGGACGCTCCTCTCAACCGCTCTCTCGGGGAAAAGCCCGTGTGGAATGCACAGCAAATCGATGATGTCATCGCATTTCTTAAAACGCTGACCGATCAGGACGTCGTAAAGCGCCTGCCTCCTCCACCGCATTCCGCAAATGCTTCCTTACACCAGGCGCGTCGCGGCTCAGCGAAGGATTCCCCTCGCTGAGGCTATCGATGCAGCAAGCTCTGCCAGTTTTCAGGCACGCGCCCCTCAGGACCTGGCGCCGGCTGAGTGACTGGATGATGATGGGGAGGAGCAAGCGCGGGGCCATCAGCCACGCTGCTGCTTTCAAAATTCCAGAACCAGCTTTCTCCCGGCTCGAAGCTCTGGATCACCGCGTGCCCTGTGCTGCGGTAGTGCTCGTTGGCATGACGCGAAGGAGAAGAGTCGCAGCAGCCGATATGACCGCACTCCGCGCAGCGGCGCAGATGAAACCACCATCCCTCCGACTGCTCACATTCCAGGCATCCTGTGCCGCTCGGCTTCGCAGCTGGATTCACATGCTTCATTCTGGCATTCCTCTCCTGACACTTTTATTCCTGTCCCAAGTATGCCGCAAAGCAATTCATTGCCGACTGCCTTCCTTCATCTCGATCACCGCAACTGCATCCGCTGGAAGCATGAGCACTCCATCCTCGAACTTCACCTCGGCTGCTGAGGCCAATAGAACACGGCCCCATGAGCGAATGGAAAAACGGCAATCCTTAGCTCCCAGATTGCAATAGACAAAGACCCTTCCCCGCTGAACCATCAGCCATCCCGCTTGCTCATCAAAGCTGACCGACGCGTTCCCAGGCTCCCCAACATTCAGGTCAGCGCTTGACCGCCGCAGTCGGATAAGCTCCCAGTGCCACGCCAGCATCTCAGCATGACGCGGCTCCGTGGTCTCTTGCCACTTCAGCTTGGAGCGCTCAAAGGTTTCACGCTGCTCAGGATCAGGAATGGACTCGGGGTCCCATCCGAACGCAGCGAACTCCTTCTTTCTTCCCTCTGAAACCAGCCGTGCCATCTCAGGGTCATCGTGATTTGCAAAGTATTGAAAGGGAGATGACGCTGCCCACTCCTCGCCTTGAAAAATCATGGGAACAAAAGGACTCGTCAGGACCAGCGCGGCAGCAATCTTGGCACGCGGAGCGCCTGTCATGTGTTCTATCCGCTCGCCGATGGCACGATTCCCAATCTGATCGTGATTCTGGATGTAACCAAGAAAACGATGCTGCGAAAGATTCCCGGCAGCGCGCCCGTGAGTACGCTTTCGATAGGGGGAATACCGTCCATCGTAGACAAACGTGGACTCGATGGCTTTAGCCAACTGGCGCAACCCGCCAAAATCCGCATAGTAACCATCCGTCTCATTTGCAAGAACAGAAAACAGCGCGTGATGAAAATCATCGCTCCATTGCGCATCGATGCCATATCCGCCGGCCTCGCGAGGAGTAACGATACGTGGATCATTCAGATCACTTTCTGCGATCAGCACAAGCCGGCGTGCCAGTTGCGCGCTCAGCGCTTCTATCTCCGCCGAAAGCTGTTCAAGAAAGTGAATCGCTGATCTATCGACAAACGCATGCACCGCATCCAGGCGCAATCCATCGATATGAAATTCCCTGAGCCACATCTGCGCGTTATCACAGAAGAACCGGCGCACCTCATCCGCGCCGGCATCTTCCAGATTCACAGCGCCACCCCACGGCGTATGATGTGACTCGGTCACATATGGACCGAATTTCCCGGTGTAATTGCCCACCGGACCAAAGTGGTTGTAAACCACGTCCAGCAGCACCGCCAATCCTTTCGAGTGCGCCGCGTTCACAAAGCGCTTCAATGCATCCGGGCCGCCATACGGTGCATGCACCGCATAAAGAGCCACCCCGTCATATCCCCATCCATACTCCCCGGCGAAAGCCGCCACCGGCATCAGTTCCACATGCGTGATGCCGAGCGCACGCAGATAATCGAGCTTCTCAATCGCCGCATCGAGCGTGCCCTGAGGAGTGAAGGTTCCTATGTGTAACTCATAGAGAATGGCGCTGGCCAGCGGCGGCGCTTGAAATCCCGCGTCCGTCCAATCAAATGCATCTGGATCATAGACCCGGGACAATCCATGTACACCCTCCGGTTGCCACTTGGAGCGGGGATCAGGATAGGCCTTCGTATCTCCATCCACCAGAAACCCATAGTCCGAACCGGGCCCGGCCTCATCTAGCTCAGCCCGCCAATAACCGCGCTCATCCGGGCCTGTCATGGGATGGGCAATTCCATCTACCTGAACAGCCATTTCTTTCGCCCGTGGTGCCCACACTTCAAAAGAATGCATGCCTACTCCGTCTCATGAATCAGAAGCGCCACCGGAAAGCGCTCGAGCAGTGCTCCCACGCGAGTGGAGCCTCCCTTCACGCTGTCGCCGGTAAAGATGTTCTTCCAGTTTCCCTCGGGCAACTCGACACTTGTGCCCTGCCATTCTCCCAGACGCAGGGACCATCGCGGCGCAAGCGCTGCCACTTTACCTGCTCGCAAATAAGCAACGAGATGATCCTTCCGGTTGCCACGGGCATACAGGGGAGAGTATTCCGCATCTGCACCAAACCATTCTGGATGCTCGCGGCGCAGATGCAACGCCTTGTAGATCACCCACAGTTTTGGCAGCCCGCTGTCAAAGTTTCGCAGTATTTCCTCCGGACTCGTTCCCTGCTCTAGGCTCGACAGCATCGTGCGTCTGGCATCGTAATCCACCACACCACGATTGTCGGGATCCACAAGGTGCAAATCCCAGATCTCCCCACCCTGGTAAGTGTCTGGAATCCCCGGTGCGGTCAGCTTGAGGAGCGTTTGCGAGAGACTATTGATTCGTCCCGGCGTCTGCATACTGCTCACAAAACCTTCGAGATCTTCCAGAAATTCCTGCGACCTCAATATTTGCTCAATGAAATATCGAAGAGCATCTTCAAATTCCTTGTTCTGTGACGTCCAGCTCGTTTGTTGCTTGGCTTCACGCGTCGCTTTCTCCATATAAGCGGTCAGGCGTTCCGCACTAATCGGCCAAGTGCCTATCAAGGTCTGATACAGGAAATACTCCGTATTCCGATCCGGATAGATCCCTGTCTTAAACTGCGCGTTAGCGCGCGACCACTTGCGAAGTGAGCTCTTCCACAGACCGGGATTTTCAGTCAGCACGGCCAGCCGCGCTCGCACATCGTCTGAGCGCTTCGTGTCGTGCGTGGCCAGGGTATTCAACGTGTATGGGTGTGACGTCTGCACTTTCGCGAAATGATCATGGAATGCCTCCAGGCTGAGGCCGCCTGATTCCGGGGCACTCCCCACTTCGTTGAGGCCAATCATGGGATTAAAACAATAGAGCGCCGTGTCCTCGACGCCTTTGGCCATCACTGGAGAAGTGAACTGTTGAAAGCGCAGCAGGAATTCGCCTTCCAACTCTCCGCGCGAACGCCATGCCAGCACATCTCCCATAAAGTCAAATAACGCCGGATCAAGATCGGGCCGATTGGCCTTAGCTTCTTCTATCGCTTGATCGATCAGATTCTGATCTTTGTTGCCTGCCTGATCTTTTCCCGGAACAACATAGGTCCGATACACCGAAAAGCACGCTGCCACTTCGCGTAGCGCCCGCCTGATCTCCGCCCTTGTGTAATCACGACGGTCACGATTTCCCTCGCAGATACCCACAAACAGATTGGCGAGGCGATTCACGTCGCTGCCCAGCAGCTCGTGTTCCACATTCATCTTCTTTTCGTGAACAATATCGTCAAAGTCCACTGACTCCTGCGTGAATGCAGCATACGTCTTCGTGATTTCGCTCAGGCCCTCTTCGTGAACCAGCAGGCGGTTGCAAAAGTTCAGAAAGTCATACCCCGTGGTTCCCTCGATGGGCCAGTCTTCGCGCAAATCCTCCTCGGGCTCGAGAATCTTTTCGGCCACAATCCATGCATCCGGCGCATTTTCGCGCAACCGCTCAAAATACTGCTTCGGATCCCTGAGTCCATCCGGGTGATCAACCCGCACTCCATCCAACACGCCTTGATCAAGCCACTGCAAAACAAGATCATGGGTGGCGCGAAAAACGTGTGGGCGCTCCACACGAAGCCCAATCAAAGTATTCACATCAAAAAATCTCCGATAGCCCAGATCCTGATCCGCGGTGCGCCAATAGGCGAGACGGTAATACTGAAGATCCAGAAAGGCATCCAGCGCATCATGATCTTCATTCAATTCGGCAACTGCACGATCAATCGCCGCAATCACCGACGGCTGCTCATTGCAAAGCCGATGCAGCAGTTCGAAGATGACGGTCTTGTCCCTGTGTCGCGACATGACCATCTCTGTGTCGTAGGCATCGGGAACAGGAAGCCGCGAAAGGCTGTCTGCAATGAAGCTCAGTGTCGCGTTCTCTGCATACTGCGCTGCTTTCGTCAGAGGCAGCGCCAACGAACGCGGCGCAATCGGATAGAAGTTGTCCATGTATCGTGCGCGGAAGCGCTCCGCCTCATGCTCAATTCTGATCTGATTCTGGCTCAGCACTCTGCCGTACTGATCTCCCAGAACAGGAATCAGGATCTTGTTATGCAGCCGAACCTCTGGCATATTCCAGTCAATATCAAACCAGGTCGCATACCGGCTCGATGGCCCATTCTCCAGAACATCCCACCAGTAGCGATTCTGACGCCGCGTGGCCATGTGATTCGGCACGATGTCGAGAATCTGCCCTAGTCCGGCTTCATGCAGACGCTCACAAAAGCGCTTGTGGCCTGCCTCACCGCCGAGCTCCTCATTCACACGCCCAGGGTCAACCACGTTATAGCCGTGCATACTCCCCGGAGCAGCCTGCAGATAAGGGGAACTGTACACATGCGAAACGCCCAGCCGATGCAGATAATCTGCAACGGCAGAAGCATCCTCAAAGGTGAAGTCTTTATGGAGTTGTAAACGATAGGTGGATTGTGGAACGCGCCGCATGCTGGATTGCCCCTGTCCTGCAGGTAGCTCACGAAGTCAGGGTCTGCATTTTATGCATTCGGTGGACCCGTACCGTCAAAACTTGGCACGCATTTCGGACTTCGTAAGGTGTGACAGGTAGGATGTTCTGAGGCTACTGCGGGATGCTCAGGCAGGTTGGCACACGAAGCCTCTTACGCCCGCATTTCCATTCAGGTCCGACCCATACTCCCGCGGCCGCCACCGCGCAACGTCGCCGCGAGATGGCACATTTTCCGCACCATCTCGCGACTAAAAGTTGATTGTCTCCCGATCACCACGGCTCTACGGGATAGGATTCGTAAATCCCTTCGGCGGGGTAAGCGATCCACCGGGAATCGCCACTGGAGCCACTCCCGTATCTTTGCAGGTCATTGATGGCGGAAAATGATTCACTACCGTGGCGGGAATCTCAGCTTCTGATGGAGGAATCAGAGCCTTTTCGCCTGCAAGGCGCGCCGGATCAAAGCCGCCCAGCAGGTTTGACAGCCGCGGATTTGTGTCCCGCGGACCCTCGGGAAGATAGGGCTTTTCATCCGGCAATGAACCGAGCGCCGGCAGCCGGAACAGCACATCCAAAAACTTCGCAAACGAGCCTTGATCGCCAGAGTTGCTGTCCACCCCACCCGAGCGGGCATAGGGAGAGATCAAAATCAATGGCACACGCGGTCCGTCTCCACAGGGTTCCTTGTCAGGGCATTCTTCGAACTGCGGAGGCGGCACATGATCATAGAAGCCCTCCGAATCATCCCAGAGAACGATGATCGCCGAACTCTTCCAGTAAGGACTGTGCGCGACTGCATTCACCACCTTTGCGACCAGCGACTCCGAGAGCTGCGAATCTGAATAGCCTGGGTGATCGTCATCTCCAAGAATATTCGCCGCCGCCGGATTCGCCGGCTTCCAGCCAAAGGGATTCTTATATCCTCCCTTGATGATCGAAACACTCTTCTCCGGCAGCTCATGCTTCTCAATCACCGTGAAGAAGTCGAGCAGATCATGTTCGCCCATCCACATCTTCGGGTTCTTGCGGATGTAGCCAAAGTATTGCGGCGAATTATGATGCGGAATATAAGCCGGGTGATGATTTCCTTTTCCGTCGCCGAATCCTTCCTGATACCAGCCCCAAGGCACGGCGTTGTGATTCAACCGGGCCAGCTCGCTCACATCTTCCTTGATGTCGTCGCTGTCGACTTTGGCTTCCGTCGCTTCGCGGCCCTTTAAGGTCAGCATCAACGTTGCGTAGGTCTGATCAATCTGCAGCGCACCATCCGCCTGGTAAGGAAATGCGTAAGGTCCGAACGCCGGATTCGCATCATTCACCACCGGATCACCGGTGCCAAAGATCGACTTGAAGGCCCGCTCCGGATGCCGGGCCGCTTCTGTCTGGCCTGTTTGCGCGGCAATCAGTTCAATATTGCCCGGCGTGGAAGGACCATCCATCGCCTGAAAGATATGATCGTAGATCGTAAAGTGATGGGCATACATCCACAAAAAGGGAATCGTGGTGCAGTCTTCATGACCCATCGTCAGCATGCCTACCTGTTCGGCGTACTGTGGGCTGGCCATGGAAACGTTGACCAGGTTCTCTTCTTCAAAGCTGACGTACTTGTCCATCTTGCCGTGATCCGTCTTGGTCAGCAGCGCCAGGCGGGAGTGATCCGCATCGGCAGTATCGGAAGCATGCATCAGAAACGGCGTAATCCATTGATGCCCGATCGCATCCCACTGCCGAAAGCCATGTGCGCGGGCCTCCGCCGTGGCCAGATTGTCTACACCAGGAAACGATCCGAAATAGGAGTCAAAGGAGCGATTTTCCTGATAGACCACAAACACGTGATGCACGTGCGCACGCAGGTTTGCGATGATCTGCTGCTCGGTCTGAGGCAAAGCCGGTCTTGCGCCAGCAAAACAAGTCGCTCCGCTGCTTAGGAGCATCGCCCCCGCCAGCATGGCCAATCCCTTGAAACCGCCCTGCACGCGCACCTTCTTCACCGCTCCCCCCGCTTCACGAATCAAAATAACCTCGCACAAACATCTGCTTTCGCCGCACTCCTGCGCAAGGCCGTATTCTCCTTTGTACCTTTGCGACCTCCGCCAACTCTGTTAATTTTCTGTAATCTTGGCAAGAGCACAAGGGTAGCGCCCAGGCAGAGAATCTCCTGAATCGAGGCTCCCACCATCAGACTCGCCCCACCTCTCAAGAGCGCCCTCCGCACCATTTTTTCGATCGTTCTCAGATCCAGCCAAGCGTAGCCTCTCGGCAAGCCCTTTCTGCCGGGAGCAGGATGCCATCTTATGTCTCATTTTCAGTTACATTCTTTTCATCTTCTGAATCCACAAATGAATACCGCGCAGCACCCAGATTTTACTGCTCCGTAACCGGTGGCTGTTACCGTTCCCGCAGGAGGCGTGGACAATGCATTTTCGCCGTAATTGTTACGTATTTCTTTGTCTGTTTTTTGCACTGCTGCTCCCTGCAGCAGTGTTGGCTCAATCGACGCAAGGCACAATTCTCGGCATCGTCAAAGATCCTTCCGGAGCTGTCATTCCCGGGGCAAGTGTCACACTCACCGCAACCGATACAGGCGTGACTCACCACACGGTCACAGGGCAGTCCGGGCAATACCAGTTCTTCACCCTGACAGAGGGCCATTACACCATCTCGGTCAGCGCCAGCGGCTTTGAAAATGAAGTGCTCAGTGGGCTGACGCTTGCTGCCCGCCAGCAGCTTCGTGCCGACGTCACGCTCAAGCTGGGTAATGTAAGCCAGAAGGTCACAGTGAATGCGCAGTCAAGAGGCGCCATCACCACCGAGTCGCCCACGATTGAGGCGACCTACAACGCCGTGGACGTTGAAAATCTTCCCGCAAATTATCGCGCCAGCCAGAATGGCACCAGTCCTCTCGGCCTCATCCAGACACTCCCCGGCGTACAGTCCGATACCGGAAATCCGGATGGCACCGGCGTCAGCTTCTCGGTGCAAGGCGGACTCCCCTCCCAGTCTGACCTCACGGTCGACGGCATCAGCCTTCAAAATGTAACTGGAAACAGCCCAATTCAAGACGCCTTTCCTTCCGGCGAAGCCATCGCAGAGTTGCGCGTCGAGGGCGTGCTCGACAATGCGGAGTTCGGCCAGCCTGGCCAGATCACCGTCATCACCAAGAGCGGCACCAACAATTTTCATGGTTCCGCCTTCTGGTACTTCCAGAACTCAGCCTTCAATGCAATTCCCTACGGAACCCTGCAAAAGCCCCACATTGTCGGCAACGACTTTGGTGTCTCCGGTGGCGGTCCTGTCTGGATTCCTCACATCTACAACGGCCGCAATCGCACCTTCTTCTTTGCTGACTTTGAAGGCTTCCGGCTGCCCAAGTCCACGGCCGCTCAGTACAGCGTGCCCACCGCGCAAATGAAGCAGGGCAACTTCTCGCAGGTCAAAGGGGTGCAGCCGTTGACCAACCCCTTCACCGGCGCGGTCTATCCCAACTACACGGTGCCCATCAACAGCGTGTCGCAGAAGTTTCTGCAGTTCTTCCCCGACCCGAACACCGGCGACACCACGTCTTACACACCTGGCGAGATCAACTACATCGTCAATCAGAACACTGCTTATAAATCCAACCAGTTCGACGTGCGCGGTGACCAATACTTCGGCCAGCGCGCCCTCGTCTTCGCCCGCTACACCTGGAAGAACATCACGCAGAATCAGCCGGAGCCCCTGCTCGTCCCCGAGGGCCAGAAGATCGGCCAAAACCGTGCTCTGGTCGTAGCAGGCAACTACACCTTCAATCCGCACCTGCTGAACGAATTCCGCTTCGGCTTCAACCTCTACACGCAGGGCACCACCAACGCCTTCAACGGCCCCTCTTTTGTGCAGTCCTCCGGGCTGCAAGGCTTGCAGCATCTGTTCTTCAACGGCGTTCCTGAATTGGACTTCAACTACCTCAGTTCTCTGAATGCGGACCGTATCGCCGCTACGAGCAAATCGCGCCTCTTTGAGTACAACGACACACTCACCTGGACGCACAAGCAACATGTCGTCAAGGCGGGCTTTGACATCCGTCACATTGAGGCCATCACTCCGCTCGGTTTCTTCGGCGCGGACAATTACGGGACCTTCAACTTCAACACTGGCAAAAACTTCACAGGGCAAGAATTCGGCGACTTCCTCATCGGCGTGCCTCAGGGCACTGAATATGATGTCGTGCAGTCAGACAACGACGGCATCTCCAACCATTACGCCTTCTTCGCGCAGGATCACTGGAACGTCTCGCAGCGGCTCACCCTCGACTACGGCGTACGCTATGACTTCGAGCCCGGTTATCATGATCCCTCGGGCAACATCGGCAACTTCAACCCCAACGTGCCGCTCTCTGGTGAAGCCATCTTCCCTGATGGCGCGGAAAATACGCTCTCTCCCGGATATCTCGCCAGCTTCAATGCATGTCCCGTAGGCCAGACCACTGGATCACCGTCAGCCAATGGCGCGCCTTGCACACCCGTGCTCGACAATACGGCGGCTGGCTTCCCCAGCTATCTCAAAAAGGTGCCGCACCTGCGCTTCATGCCGCGCTTCGGCTTCGCATTCCGTCCCTTCAACGATGACCGCACGGCCATTCGTGGTGGATTCGGCATGTATGACATCACCACGCTCGGCTCCATCTACTACTCGCTGACCGGCACTCTGCAGGCCGCCACCACCATTTACGCCAACAGCGAAACCCAGACGGGTCCCGCCTACTCATGGCCGCAGATCTACGCCGGCCAGGGTCAAAGCTCCGCGGCTGGCGCATACGGCACAGCCTACTTTGGCACCGCCAACGCCGTGAACTGGAAAGACCCCTACTCCGAGCAGTACACCCTCTCGGTTGATCACGAGTTCGGCGCCGGCTATGGCGCGCGCATCTCCTACATCGGCATGGAAACCCACGACCTCGTCTGGGCACCTAACCTGAATGATTTGCCGACCTACTCTTCCACCAAGTCAGCTTATTTCCGTCCCCTCAGCGATCGTCCCTTCCCCAACTGGGGCGTCATCAACACGCGCGCCGTAGGCGCAAACGCCAACTACAACGCGCTGCAGCTCGACTTCAGCCATCACACCGGCAACGGGCTCACCTTTGATTCCGACTACACCTATGCCAAGAATCTCTCCGACGATCAGGGCCCAAACAACACGGGCTTCGCGGGTGAAACCGGCGGCGCGCGTGCCGAGTATGGCTTCAATCGCGAAATTGATTTCGGCAACGTCTACGGCACCCGCCGGCATCGCTGGAACACGACCCTCGTCTACAGCCTGCCCTTCGGCCATGGCCGTCAATTCGGCACGCACATGAACCGGCTCGAAGACACCATCGCCGGCGGATGGCAGATCAGCAGCATCTTCCTATGGCAGAGCGGTCCCTATCTCAGCCCCTATTTCCCCGGCGGCAATCTCGATCCCTCCGGAACCGGCTCGGGCCTGAGCAGCAACTATCAGGGAGGCTCTTATCCGGGCCGCGCCCAGCACCCGGATCAGGTCGCCGAGGGCAAGGCACGCAATGCCAACCGCACCGACTGGATCAACAAACAGGCCTACATCTGCCCAGGGCAGCAAGGCAACTGGCAGTGGGGCGATGCCTGCAACGTAGGCGGCACCACCACTGACAGTCAAGGGAATACAGTCGGCATCGCGCCCATCGGCCGCTTTGGCAATGCGCAGGTCGGCTCACTTGAAGGCCCGGGCACGGTCAACTGGTCTGCCGGTCTCTTCAAAACCTTCACCATCTATCGCGAGGTCAAACTGCGTGCGGAAGGCACCTTTGCCAATGTGCTGAACCACACCAACCTCAACGATCCCAACCTCGACATCTCCAGCCCGCAATACGGCACCATCACCACCGCCCGTGGCTCCGATTTCGGCAGCGCGCGCAATGGTCAGGTCTCCTTGCGGCTTGAGTTCTAACCTCTTTCATCCAGCGGCTCCAGTTCTCTGCGTGTTGCACGCAAGAACTGGAGCCGATTTTTCCTGCCGCAATTTCCTTCCGTTCCTCAGTAATTTCAACGCATTACCCCCCTGCTTTCCGGTAGAATCCGTGGCAAATGCCGGAACTCATCGCCATCCCATACACGCTCGTCGAAGACCAGACGCGCGACTCAGGAACCATCACCCGGCTCCCTCTGACCATCGGGCGTCTTCCGGAGAACGATATCGTTCTCGCGCACCCCTATGTCTCCCGGCGTCATGCGGAAATCGTGCGCGACGGCAGTACGTATTACATCGTGGACAGTGACAGCCGGCATGGCACCTTCTGGAACGGCCAGCGAGTCTCCGGGCGCAAGGCTCTGCACACCGGCGACACGCTCGCCTTCGGCACGCCAGACGGACCGCTGCTTCACTTCGGCGTCAGTGATGCCACCTCTACTTCCACCATCCGCGAAATCATCGAGCAACTGCCTTCCGTCGGCTCATCAAGCACGGCGCTTGAAAAACTGCGCTGGTTCTTTGAAGCGGCTCGCAAGTTTACGGGCGATGGCAGCATTGAGCAGATCCTGGCTGCACTACTAGAAACCACTCTGCAGCTTACCCAGGTCGAACGCGGCTACGTCTTTCTGCGTGATCAGGAGCAGGAGTGGAAGCTCGCCATGGGTCGCAATAGCAATGGCGAGCAGCTCTTCAGTGATGCCACCGTCTCTCATGGTGCTATTCGCGAGGCTCTCAAGACAGCCAAGGAATTTATTGTCACTGATACGCTCAGCGCCGAGCGCCAGACCGAGAGCATCGTTGCCCAGCATATTCGTAGCGTCATCTGCATTCCGCTGCGCAGCCTGCGGCGCACGCCCCGAGGCGATGAAAACGAGATATTAGGTCTGCTCTACCTCGACAGCCGCCTCAAGCCCGGCGTTCTCTCCAAGGTAGACAATGACCTGCTGCGCGCCATTGCCACCGACGCTGCCGCTCTGATTGAAAATACCCAGTTGGTGCTGGCCGAAGAGCATGCCAGGCACTACCGCGAAGAACTCAATATCGCTGCCCGCATTCAGACCAACATCATGACAGCACGGTTGCCCAGCCTCTCGTTCGCGACCGTAGCCGCTCGCTCTGTGCCCTGCCGCGAAATCGGCGGCGATTTCTTTCTTGCTGTCGGAACAGACAGTTCCCTTTCCGTTGCCGTTGCCGACATCGCAGGCAAAGGAATCTCTGCTGCTATCCTCGCCTGCACCATGCAAGGAATGATTTACGCTCAGCTCATCTCAGGCCAGCCGCTGGACACAATTGCCGCCGCCGTCAACCGTTACATCTGCGAAAAAGACATCGGCCGCTATGCCACCATGTCCATCCTGCGCCTGCACTCCAGCGGACGTCTGGAGTACATCAATTGCGGCCACATTCCTCCCTTTCTCTGCTCAGGCACGAGCGCCTCACGGCTCTCTGAAGCAAACCTCCCGGTAGGCATGATTGAGAACACGCAGTTTCAGGCGGAAGAAACAACTCTGAACCCCGGAAGCCGCATTCTCGTCGTCACAGACGGAGTGACAGAAGCTCATCCCGGCGACGGCGACTTCTTTGGAGAGGATCGGGTCGCACGCGCCGCACTCGGCTGCAGTGGACTCGACGAGATATTTGCGGAAGTCGAGCAGCACTGCCGCTCCAATGAGAACGACGACGACTGCACCATCCTCGAAGTACGCTTCACAGGCTGAAGCCTAATAGGACGAGGCCATCAGCAATCCCAAGCAAAGCTGTGGCCCTCGCTCCAGCGCAAAGCGGGGCAGTCCGCGCTCGCCCACATGCACAGCCAGCAGTTCTTCAAAGAGGTGCGGCCTCGCCGCCAAAGCCTGCAGTGCGCGCTGTTGTAATGCCGGGTAGCGATCCATCAGCAACAGCAGCGCCGCCATGCGATGCGGCAGGCGGCTGATGGCCCGGTGAGTGCTCGCGTACGCTTCCAGATCATTGCTCACAACTGCGGCCGCCAACGCCTCTGCCTGCTGAAAGCACCCAGCCAGCCCTTCGCCAGTCACCGCATCCACTGAGCCGGCCGCATCACCCAGCAACGCTACTGAAGAGCCACGCTCGACCTCTCGCAATACTCTGGTCGCCGAGAGGGCTCCTCTTGGAACCGAGCACTCCGCCGCATTCCCTATGCGTTCTTCCACCCACGGAAAATGCGGCTGCCAGGGCTCATCTTCGCGCATTGGCTCGCGCCCAACAAACGCCACGCACACACAATCCTCCGCTACCGGAGTGATATAGAGCTGTCCCCGTTCGGCCCAATGCACCTCCACACGATCCGTCCACGGCTCTATTTGGTAGTGCCGGCGAAATCCATATCGCACCCGATCCACTCGGCACGCATCCAGCCCCGCCCACGCGCGCACCTGCGACGCCTGGCCATCCGCGCCCACCAGCACGCGAAACCGGATCTCCTCTCCATTCACCAGCGCGCTTTGCGGGCCCGCCAGTTGGCATCGCGTCTCCCAAAGCAGATGAGCGCCAACTTCTTCCGCTCGCGCTCTCAGCCGCTCATGCAGCCGCAACCGCCGCACGCCCAGGCCGGGCCTCGATGGAAACACCGCCTCGACACGTGTTTTGACATCTTCAAAATGAATGCCGCGAAAGGGCACACCATCCCGCGCGTCCAGCAAAATCCCGAGACGTTCCAGCGCCGTCAGAGCCTCGGGCATCAGCCCTTCTCCGCAGGCTTTGTCGATGCTTGCAGGGCGAGCCTCCACCACGGTCACATCCACCCCACGCTGGCGTAGCGCAATCGCAGCCGCCAGACCGGCAGGCCCACCGCCAATCACCAGCACATCCGTGCGCAGCAGAGAAGAGAAAGCAGACACCAGCATCTCCCGACGCTTCAGTCTACCGCTGCCGGCATCCGGATAGCGGCGCGCGCATGCAACGCGCCGCTATCACGCTATAAATTCGCTGTTATTTCTTCAAAGGCTTTTGTGATGCAACCGGATGGGCTACCTTTGCCGGCGCTGCGGGCGCGCCTGGCTTCGCCTTGCCCGGGCTTGATGGAGCCGTCACATAATGCACCACAATCGTGATGCGCCGATTTGTCGGATCAAAAGGCTTGTTTGGCAATCGCAGATTCTGGTCCCCATATCCGCGCACCTCCGCCACCTGCCCCGCATGCAGGCCGCTCGCCTGCATCAGGCGTCGTGCCGCATTGGCGCGATCCGCCGAGAGATCCCAGTTCGTATACCCGTCCTTGCCCGGATAGGGCTTGGCATCTGTATATCCTTCAATCGTGATCCGGTTCGGCACCCCTCCAAGCTGCTGCGCCAGCAGCTTCAACATCTCTTTCCCGCCCGCGCTGAGCTTCGAGCTTCCCGAATCAAAAAAGGTGCCGCCCTTCGCCTCCAACAGTTCAATCCGCAACCCCTCCGGCGTCACCACCATGTTCACGTGATTCTGCAACGCCTTGAGCTGAATCTGCGCATGCATGGCCTCGGATATCTGCGTCTTGATATTCCGAATATCCTGCTTCTTCCACGTCAGATCATCCGTCGCGCCATTGTGATCGTTGCCGGTCAACGCGGAGTTGCTCTTGGGATCTCGAAAGTACCCGGCAATGATCTTCTTGATCGGTGTACTCGTGTTCATCAGCCAAAGCACGATGAACAGTGACATCATGGCGGTCACAAAATCCGCGTAAGCAACCTTCCAGGCCCCGCCATGGTGGCCTCCGTGGCTCACCTTCTTGCGAATCACGATAATCGGCCGATGCGGACTCATGCCTGCGCCGCCGCCTCGGCCCCAGCCTGTCCATTCGCTCCGGCAGCCTCACCCCGGTACGCTGCTTCCACCTCGGCAAAGCCCGGCCGCACATGGGAAGGAATCGCACGGCGGCCCGCCTCAATCGCCAGCACAGGCGGCTGGCCCTTGATGAAGGAGATCAAAACAATACGCAACACATACAGATACGCATTCTCGTCATCCACTGTTTTGCTCATGCTTGAGCTCAACGGCCCCACAAACCCATAGCACATCAGAATGCCAAGAAATGTGCCCACCAGCGCCGCCGCGACCTTGTGGCCAATCTCGCCTGGAGGCCCATCGAGTGCGCCCATCGTGATCACCACGCCCAGCACCGCCGCCACAATTCCCAGCCCCGGCAGCGAGTCGGCCATCGTCGTCAGCGCCGTAATCGGCTGCATCGCACCATGATGATGCACCTCGATATCCCGCTCCATCATCTGGTCCATATCAAACGCATCCACGTTGCCCGAAATTGCCATGCGCAACGTGTCGCAAACAAAATCACGATGATGATGGTGCTTCAGAAAGTTTGGGTAGTTCTGGAACAACTGGCTCTCAGCAGGATTCTCAATGTCCGCCTCAATGCCCAGCATGCCCAGCCGCCGGGCCTTGTTCAAAAGCTCATACAGCATCTTCAGCGTCGTCAGGTAATTGTCTTTCCCAAAGGAAGACTTCCCGAGCACACCCTTCAGGCCCCCCGCAATCGCCTTCAAAATGCGCAGAGGATTGGCAATCAGCATCGTCCCCACGGCGGCGCCGCCAATAATCAGCAGCTCGGCCGGCTGCATCAACACCAGCAGAGGGCCCTTCTCCATAAGAAATCCGCCCAGCACCGCACCAATTACGATCAAGATTCCAACAATGGCCAGCATGTGGGATACAACTCCTTCCCAAGGGTTCCGATCAGCAGATTTTTCTTTGACTGATACCCTCGCTCGCCTCAAGGGCAAGGGTTCATGCGGGGAACATGCGTCAAGGTCTGTATCGGCGAGGGAGAAGTTCTCTTGAGTGAAGGGACGGCCGTCTGGATGCTCGCGCACCTCCGCGCTCAGCGCGCAAAGCAGCACAGAGAGAAAGTGAATTAGAAAAAATTAATTCGCGCTGACGATCGGCAGACGCACCGTGAACTCCGTTGATCCCGGCTGCGACGCAAAGGAGATGCTCCCCTGGTATTGCCCCGTTACGATGCGATGCGCGATGTCGAGACCAAGCCCTGTACCCACACCCACCGGCTTGGTCGTGTAGAAGGGCTCGAAGATATGCTTCTGTTCCTGCTCCGGGATGCCCGGCCCCTGATCCGTAATGCTCACGCAGACAAAGCCCGGCTCACCCCACGTACGCACCGTCAGCGTGGAACCCTCGGGAGCCGCATCAATCGCGTTGTCCAGTAGATTCGTCCACACCTGGTTCAGCCCACGCCCGCACGTTTTCACTTTGGGAAGATTCGCGTCGAAGAGCTTGGTGATCTGGATCTGTTTGTGGCGCAACTTGTGTCCAAGGATGGTGAGGGTGCTGTAGATACCCTCGTGGACATTGACTTCGTGCAGGGTGCTTTTGTCTTCGTAGGCGTAACGTTTGACTGCAAGCACAAGGTCGGTCACTCGTGCCAGGCTCTCTTCGATGGTGGAGACAGCCTGCATGCTATCAATGAAGCCTTGCAGCCATCGCAGCGTCTCGGCCAGCGTCTCGTCTTGAAACGTGCCCTGCGTGCATTCCATGTCCTTGCGCCGCCAGCCTGCCGAAATCAGAGTGGACGACAGCTTCCACGCATCCTGCACACCCAGTTCCTCAAGCCACTGGGCTAGCTCTTCTTCCGCATCTGACTCTTCCAGAGAACTGGCCGGCTTCGGCTTGGTGTGCGCCATCACCTCATTCTGCAGATAGCGCATGCACTCGATTTGTTTCGGATTCAGAGAGATCTGGCTCAGCCGCAGGCAGACCTCCGGCAGGGTCTGCAATGACTCCCGCAATTGCGCCGCAGCCCGTTTCGCGGCGCTGCCCGGATTATTCAACTCATGCATCAAACCGGCTGCCAGCATACCGAGCGAAACCAGCTTTTCCCGTTGCAGTTGCAATGCGTTGTAGGCGCCAGAGCGGTGCGACATATTCTGCAGAATCGTCCGCCGCACGGTGGGGCACGTTCCAAGCAGATGCCAGAACGATTCGCTCTCCATCCGGATCAGCGTGCTGGCTTCCACCGCGTGACAAGTGGCCATGATGCTCTGCGCGCCACTGAGCAGTGGAACTTCACCAAACGATTCCCCGCTGGCGAGAGTCGCAATCATGCTCCGGGAGCCGTCGCCCTCTTCCTTGAAGATCTGCAGCTGACCCTCAATCAGCAGCCAGAAAGAAAGCTCATGAGGACCTTGGTTGTAAACATTCTGCCCCTTGGCCACCTGCATCATCTGCACCTCGTCGATGCATTGCAGGTCCTCGGCCTTGAGCCCTTGAAAGCCCTTCACCTTCTGCAGAAAAGGAAGCAGCTCGCTTCCCGGAATCATTTTGGTTTCGATGCCTTGACTGAGCATGAATCGTTAGTACCGCGCCAGGTATTGATGCACAAACTGGACCGCGATCGCTCCTTCCCCCACAGCGGTAGCCGCTCTTTTCACGGATCCGTGCCGAACATCCCCGGCCGCGAAAACTCCTGACATGCTGGTTTCCAGCAGAAACGGGTCCCGGTCTTCTTTCCATGACTCAGGCAAACTCCCCTGCAACCGCAGATCAGGCCCGGTCAGCACAAATCCATTCATGTCCCGCAAAATCGCGGGCGGCAGCCAATCGGTCTGCGGAGCGGCTCCAATGAAAATAAACAGCGCTGAAGCCTCCCGCGTTTCTTCTCCCTGGGGCGTCTCCAGCCGCAGGCTGGTCAGCCGCTCCTCACCGCGGGCTTCTACCACCCGGGTGTGAGTCTCCACCTCAATATTGGATGTGGCAGCAATCTGATCGATCAAATATTTTGACATGCTGCTTTCCAGAGAGTCGCCGCGCACCAACATGGTCACTCTTCGGGCAAACTTCGAGAAATGCATCGCCGCCTGCCCTGCGGAGTTTGCTCCTCCCACAATGTACACGTCCTCGTCACTGCAGGACCTCGCCTCGACCAGCGCCGCACCGTAATAGACACCTTTGCCGGTCAGCGATTCGATCCCCGGAGCATCCAGCTTCCGGTAGCGGACCCCCAGTGCCAGCAGGCACACCCGGCAGCTCACCTCGCGCCCATCGGCCATCTGGATAAAACGATACTGCCCCTCAGCTCGCAGGCCTGAAGCGCGCTGGGTTAAAAACTCCGCGCCAAACCGGGTCGCCTGCGTATGGGCGCGCCGTGCCAGATCGGCCCCCGTAATTCCCGAGGGGAAACCGAGGTAGTTCTCAATCCGCGAGCTGCTCCCGGCCTGGCCTCCAGGAGCCTCCGGCTCCAGAATGAGCGTGCTCAACCCCTCCGAAGCGGCATACACCGCCGCGCCCAGCCCGGCCGGACCCGCGCCTACCACTACCACGTCGTAGTATTCAGCCTTGGCCTGAGTTCGCAGACCCACCTTCTCGGCCAGGCTATGCAGGTCAGGCTGCGCCATCGAGCTGCCGTCCGGAAAGATCACCACCGGCAGCTTCCGGTCGTCCAGCGCATGCTTTCGCAGCAGTTGTGTGGCCTGCTCATCCCGCTCCGGATCGAGCCACAGATAAGGAACCTGGTTCCTCGATAGAAAATCCCGAACCTGATGATCCATCAGCGTCCAGCGCGGCCCAATCACCTTCAGCCCTTCAAACGGAGGCCGGTAGCCCTGCTTCCACGAAACCAGCAAGTCGTCGATGACCGGATAAAACTGCTGCTCCGGCGGATCCCAGGGCTTCGTCAGATAGTAGTGAATGCGCGCCGAATTGATCGCCCGGATCGCCGCCTCCGTGTCCGCATAAGCGGTCAGCAGAGCACGGCGCGCCTCCGGGTAAAGAGTCTGGGCCCGCTCCAGAAATTCCACGCCAGACATGCCCGGCATCCGCTGGTCTGACAGGTACAGCGCAACCGCATCCCCCCGCTCCTGCAACTGCCGGCTGATGTCCAGCCCGGCCTGTCCTGAACCGGCCCGCAGCACCCGGTACTCCGCCCCATATTTACGACGCAGATCCTGAACCACCGCCTCCAGCACGTTCGGATCGTCATCCACCGCAAGAATCACTGGCTTTGCCATAATTCCACAATACCAGCCGCTACTCCCCCTGAAACCGTTTACGCCATCCCACCTTTGGGGTACTTATTTTCCAATAACTCTTGTTGTATAGATACGACAAGTTCCCGATTCACCTTGGTTTTCTCGTTAACTGCACACGGCTGGCGGCTGAGTGGATATAGTTCGCTATCCGAAAAAAGGCAGACAGATTCTCAAATGCCCAAAGAAGGCATCTTCTTGCGCTTTTATCTTCAGCAGCAGCCAATCGCTGAAGCGCATGAGGACTTAACCATGTAGTACCATTGCCGATTTTCTACGTCACGCGACAAGGGGCTGACGATGAATAAAGTTATCTTGGCTGATAGCCAGGCTATTTTCCGTGCAGGAACTGCCAAAATACTCGCCATGGAAGATGATTTCCGCATCATTGCTCAATGCTCAGAGCCGGAAAGAATCTTCCCCGCCATGGAAACCTTCCGCGGTGCAACCGTTATCTTCGCCACTTCTCTCAAATTACAGGTCCCCCAGGTAGTAGAAAGAGCCCGCCTCGCCTCCAGCCGCTGTTTGCTTGTGGCTGAAAATGGAGAGTCCAGCCAATCCTACTTCCAGGCTGGCGTCGATGGCGTCATCCATCGCTCCATCAGTGGACCCAATCTCATTGACTGTGCACGCCGTGTCGCTCGCGGAGAGCGCAACGTTCGCGTCAGCGGGAGCGAAGCAGGAGAGATGGAAGAAGACAGCGTAGGGGCCCGCGTCCGGGACCGTCTGACTCCCAAAGAGATGAAGATTGTCGCGCTCATCATCCAGGGCTGCAAGAATCGCGAAATCGCCCAGCGTCTGGGAACCACCGAGCAGGTCATCAAGAATTACCTGCGCAGCATCTACGACAAAACCGGTGTCTCCGACCGCCTCGAACTCGCGCTCTTCACTATTCACCATCGCATGCTCGCCGACGCAGCCAATGCCATCGGCGATCTGTTGATGCAGACCCCGTAGCACGGAAAAAAGCGGCTCGATCTCTGGGGATCGAGCCGCTTTCCATACTTGAAAATACCCCGACTATCCGAGCTTCTCGGCCACCGATTTTGCCTGCGTAAAGAGATACAGGTAATCCGGGCCGCCCGCCTTGGAATCCGTGCCCGACATATTGAAGCCGCCAAAAGGATGCGCCCCCACCATCGCGCCCGTGCACTTGCGGTTGAAATAAAGATTCCCCACATGAAATCGCTGCCGCGCAATGGCCAGCTTGTTGCGGTCCGTGCTGTAGAGCGCGCCCGTCAGGCCATACTCCGTGTTGTTGGCCACTTCCAGCGCTTCGTCAAAGTTCTTCACGCGAATCACCGCCAGCACCGGCCCGAAGATCTCCTCCTGCGCCAGCACACCCTTCGCCGGAATATCGGCAAAGATCGTCGGCTCCACATAGTAGCCCTTTTCCGGCGTCTCGATCGCGTTTCCACCAGCCAGCAAGCGGCCTTCCTTCTTGCCCTTCTCGACGTAGCCAAGAATGCTCTCCATCGCGCCGCGATTCACCACCGGGCCCATCTTCGCGTTGCTCGACGGATCGCCTACCTTCCAGGCCTCAACTCCTTCGCGCAGGCGGTCGAGAAAGACGTCATAGATCGACTCATCCACAATCGCGCGCGAGCAGGCCGAGCACTTCTGCCCGCTAAAGCCAAAGGCTGAGGCCAGCACGCCCTGCACCGCCTGATCCAGATCGCAATCGGCGCTCACAATAATCGAGTCCTTGCCGCCCATCTCCAGAATCGTCCGCTTGATCCAGATCTGGCCCGGCTTCGTGCGGGCGGCGCGCTCATGAATGTCCAGTCCCACTTCCTTCGATCCCGTAAAGGCGATAAAGCGCGTCTTCGGATGCTCCACAATCGCGTTGCCAAAGGTGGCGCCCGAGCCCGGGCAGAAGTTCACCACGCCCGCCGGAATACCGGCTTCCTCCAGCACCTCCACAAACTGCGCCGCAATCGTCGGCGAGTCACTCGAAGGCTTCAGCACAACCGTGTTCCCCGTCACAATCGCCGCCGCCGTCATGCCCGCCATGATGGCAAACGGAAAATTCCACGGCGGAATCACTGCGCCCACACCCAGCGGAATGTAAAGCAGTTCATTCTTCTCGCCCGGATACTGAATCGGCGTCGTCGCCGCGTCCAGGCGCAGCGCCTCGCGGGCATAAAACTCCAGGAAGTCGATCGTCTCGGCCACATCCGCATCGGCCTCGGCCCAGTTCTTGCCGACTTCAAAGACCAGCCACGCGCAAAAATCAAACTTGCGCTCGCGAATCAGCGCAGACGCCTCCAGCAGCAGAGAAGCCCGTTCCGCCACCGGAACATACTGCCACGTCTCATACGCCTTCAGCGCCGCCTGCATCGCCTGCTCGGCATGCTCCGCACCGGCCTTCTGGTGTACTCCCACCACCTGCGCGGGCCGCGCCGGATTGATCGAAGAAATCTTCTCCTTCGTCCGCAGCCGCTCTCCGCCAAGGATCAGGTCATATTCATGACCCAGCCGGTCGCCCACGCGCGTCAGCGCCTCGCGCATGGCATGCGCGTGCTCATGCTTTGAAAAGTCGGTAAAAGGCTCATTGCGAAACTCGCCTTGCGGCGAACGAGGACGAATATTGGTAGCAATCTGTGCGGTAGCCATAACGGAAAAGTGTACCTCTTTCCAGCCATGGAAGGTGTGAAGCCCATCACACGCACCCTCGGAACGCCCATTCCTCCTTCCCCGCAATCCCCGGCGAAACAGTACCAAAAAGTGCCTGTTGCGGCCCGAACGGGTTACAGACAGCACTTTCCAACAGGTGGCACAATCGACAGAAGCCACCGCAACACGCTGCGGTCGAATGCTTTACGAGGGTTTTCCATACGCGATGAGACGCCTTTCCATCCGGCACTGGCTGCCGCCCGTGTTTTTCTGCCTGCTCCTGGCCTCGCTTGCCTCTGCGCAGACCACGGCCGACCAGACCCTGCCTCACTCCACCTCTCTGCTGGCCTCGCAGGCGACTTCCCTCGGGGCCGCTCCGCAAAACGTGCGCCTCGACCACATGCTCCTCCTGTTGCAGCCTTCGGCATCTCAGTCCGCGGCACTCCAGACCTTTCTCGGTGAAGTCAACAACTCCGCATCGCCCGCGTTCCATCACTGGCTCACCCCGGCTCAGTACGGCCAGCAGTTCGGTCCCTCCAGCGACACTGTCGCGGCTCTCACCACATGGCTCACCGGCCAGGGGCTGACCGTAGATGCGGTCGCCCAGGGCCATCAGTGGATCGAAATCTCCGGCACCGTTGCCAACATGGAGCAGGCCTTCCGCACTCGCATCGAGAGCTACCGCGCCGGCGGCGACACCCGCTATGCCAATGCCGTGCCGCTCTCCGCACCGGCAAATCTTGCCCCGGCCATAGCGGGATTCGTCAGCATCTCCGGCATCGAAGCCACCACCCCCGCCACGCTTCCACTGTCTTCCACTACGCCTATCACGCCCGCGCAATTGGTCTCTGCCTACAACCTAGCGCCGCTCTATGCGAAGGGCCTCAACGGTACAGGCGAATCCATCGCCATCGCCGCCCGCGCTCCCGTGGACGCAACCAGCCTCGCCGCCTTTCGCGCCGCGCACTCGCTGCCTGCCGCCCCGGCAACCACCGTCCTCAACGGTGCTGCTCCCGCAAGTTTCAGCAATCAGGCCACGCTCGCCGCCGCATGGGCCGGAGCCATCGCTCCTCAAGCCTCCATCCAGGTCATCGTCTCGCCCAGCACCGCCAGCACCGATGGCATTGATCTCTCCGCCGCCTATGCGGTCGATCATGATCTCGCGCCCATCCTGCTCGTCGATGCCGCTGCCTGCGAATCCGCGATCGCCTCGCAGCACGCAGCCTTTTACACGTCCCTCTTCGCCCAGGCCGCTGCGGAAGGCATCACCGTCGTCGTCCCCACCGGCAACGCCGGCGCAAACTGTTCCGCATCCGGCACCGGAGTCAACGCCATCGCCGCCACGCCCTACAACGTCGCCGTAGGCGGCAGCAACTTCATCTCTTCCAGTGCCGAATCCGCCTGGAACCAGAACGGCCTCGCCGGCAGTGGCGGAGCCAGCACCCTCATCCCCGCGCCCTCCTGGCAGGTTGCCGCCGGAGTTCCAGCATCCGACCCCGATGGCTCCGTGACCCGCCATCGCTACCTGCCTGACATCGCTCTCGCCGCCGATAATCTCGCCGCATGCTCCGGCAGGGTCTGCACCGCCGCCCAGAGCGGCACGGCCGCTTCCGCGGCCATCTTCGCCGGAATCATGGCGCTCGTCGATCAGGCCAACGCGAGCCCCGAAGGCAATGCCGCGCCCGTGCTCTACACCTTGGCGCGGCGCCAGCAAGGCGTATTTCATGACATCGTGACCGGCAACACCACTCTCAATGGCAACGGATATTCCGCCAGTCCCGGCTACGACCTCGCCACCGGACTCGGCTCGCTCGACGCCTCTGCCCTCGTCGAGCACTTTGCCTCCGCGCAGGCCACAGGAACGCAGCAATCCGTCATCACGCTCTCGCCGTCTTATCAGAATGTCTCGCCCGGCGCGCAGGTCACCGTCAGCGCCACTGTCGCCGCCGCCACCGGCAGCGGCCCCGTGCCCACTGGCACCGTTACGTTCTATGACAACTTCACCGGCTCATCCGTGCAGGTGGGCTCGCCGCAGCAGTTGAGCAGCGGCCAGGTCTCCGCCACGCTCGGAACCCTCGCCGCCGGCAGCCATAGCATCACCGGCGTCTATAGCGGAGACAGCAACTACACCACCGACACCTCGAGCCCCGTAACCGTGCTCTCCACCAAATTCAGCACCAGCCTCAGCGTCAGCTCTTCCACGCTCTCGCCGGCCATCGGCAGCACCATCACTGCCACGGCGACCATCCAGTCCTCGCAAACCATCGCGCCCACCGGCTCCATCAGTTTTGTGCTCGACGGCGCGGTCGCCGGCACGGCCACGCTCAATGGCTCGGGCCCAAGCTACACCGCCACGCTTCAGATTCCCATCACCACCAGCGGCTCCCACACGCTCGCAGCCTCGTATAACGGAGACAACAACTACTCCTCGGCCACCTCCAACCCCATCACGCTCACCACCGGCAAAGGTTCCACGGTCACCACGCTCTCCGCGCTGCCCGCCACCTATACCGCAGGCAGTCCTGAAACCTTCACTGCGGTCATCTCCGCGGCGAGCCCCACCAGCGGAACCTCGCCGAGCTTTACCGGAACCGTGACCTTCTACGACGGCACCACCGCACTCGGCGCCGCTGTGGCTCTCGTCAACAATCAGGCCGTACTTTCCAAGGTCACGCTCGATAGCACGGTGAAGTCCCACACCATCACCGCCATTTACTCCGGCGACGACAACTGGCTCACCAGCACCTCCGCGCCGCTCGTGCTCACCGCGCAAAGCGCCAGCTCCGCCGTCACGCTCACCAGTTCCTCCAGCGTCGTCCTTGCCGGAACCCCCGTCACCCTCACAGCCAGCGTGAACGAAGCCGCAAGCTCCTCCACCACCACGGCCACCACGACCGCCGCGCCCACTGGCACCGTGGTTTTCTATGACGGAACCAATATCCTCGGCTCGGCCACACTTGCCACCAGCCAGGGCCTCTCCACCGCGCAGTTGATCACCACCAATCTCGGCGGGGGCAACCACAGCCTCACCGCCGCCTACCTGGGGGACACAAACTTCAGCGCCGCCACCTCCAGCCCTCTCACTCTCACCGTGCAGTCCTACACCGTCACGCCCAGCGCCACCAGCCTCACCCTTGCGCCCGGCCAGAGCGGCACCATCACCTACACCGTCGCCGCCACTGGCGGACTCAACTCCGCCGTGCAATTTGGCTGCGACGCACCGGCCAACACCGGCACCACCTGCACCTTCAGCCCCACCACCGTCAACGGCGCCGGAACCACAACCCTCACCATCACCACCACCGGCGCTTCCACCACCTCCCGCAACACGCGCGATCCCTTCCAACGCAAGGGTGGCGAAGTCTTCCTCGGCATGCTGCTTTGTCTCACCCCGCTCGGCTGGCGCGGCAACCGCCGTCTCCGCGGCCGCATGCTTTCGCTCCTCCTGCTCGCCGGAATCGGTCTCGCGGGCCTCGGCTGCTCCACCACAAAAATCTCCAGCTCCCTGCCCCCGTCCAGCACCGTCACACCTGCCGGATCGCTCCAATTCACCATCACCACCGCCGTCACCTCCGGCTCCCAGACCACCACCCAGAAGAGCTACCTGACGGTGAACGTCACATAGAGTTCACCGCCCCGCAAAGACGACTCAACGCAGCTTGGTCTGGCCATACTCAAACAATGTCACCAGCACAACTCCGCCGCTGATATTGCCGAGTGTGGCCGGAACAATCCACCGCAAATACTGCGTCCACGGCAGCGCGTGATTCAGCACAGCCGAAATAATCTCGCCGCTGGTCGCAATGCAGTGCGCAAAATGTCCCAGCCCGACAATGAACGTAAACATCCAGATCACCGCAACCGATCCCGTGATCGAATGACTGCCACTCACCAGCCACGCCACCATCGCGATAATCCAGCCACCAATCACTCCACTCCAGAAGATGTGGCCCATCGACGGCGCAGCCGCTTCCATCCCTAATTGCGTCAAGGCATGCACCACTGAAGGGTCCAGCGCGTTCGTGCGAACCGCCAGCAGAGCAAACAGTAGCGTGCCCGCAACATTGGCAGGAAACACAATCGCCCACAGCCGCGCCGTGCTCATCACATGCCGCCGCTCGGCAAGAATCAACGCAATCGGATACAGCGTGTTCTCCGTGAACAGTTGACCCCGCCCTAGAATCACGGCAATAAAACCCAGCGGATAAAGTAGAAACGCAATCGTCTGCGCAATATCGCTCGTGCCGAGCCTCGCGCTCACCACGGAGACGCCCAGAGCCGTCAGGCCCATCGTCAGCCCGCCCACCATACCCGAAAGCGCCAGTGTGAGATTGGTGCGCCTCAGCTCATGCCGGGCATTCCGCGCAACCTGCTCAAATATCTCCACCGCTGTGGGCCGGTCCAGGTCAAGCTGCTGCGACTCTCCCTTGTCCGCCGCCGGCTCCAGTTTCAAATCACGAAGCGCCATACCGTTCTCCTTACCCTCGTGACTTCTCCATGAGCCGCATCCAAAGAGTCACGTGAGTGGAATCTTTGATGCACCATACGCAAAGCGAGTATTCGGGCATTCCCGAAACACAGCAATTAACACGAGCCTGCACCGCGTGATAGCGTGAAATGTCGAACCACTTGCCGGCATTTATGTCTAAAAGCTTTTCAGACTCTCATCTGGTAGCCGCCGCCCGTGAGGCGATGGTCGCGCGGGGCTTTGAGCCCGATTACCCCAAACCCGCCTTGCAGGAATTGCAAAGCGAGCTGGCATCGCCGCCGCCTCAGTCCGATCTTCCCGGCACGCAGGACCTGCGCCACCTGCTCTGGTCCTCCATTGACAACGACACCTCACGCGACCTCGATCAGATCGAGCAAGCCGAGCGTTTGCCCGATAGCCGCGTTCGGGTACGCGTCGGCATCGCGGATGTCACTCGCCTCGTGCCTCTGAATTCCGCGCTCGACCGTCACGCCCAGCACAACACCACTTCGGTCTACACCGGCGTTGCCACCTTCATGATGCTGCCCGAGCAGCTTTCCGCGGGCCTCACCTCTCTGCTTGAAAATCAGGACCGCTCCGCGCTCATCATCGAGTTCACCGTCAACGAGCACGAGTGCGTGGAAGAGTCCAAAGTCTACCCCGCCCTCGTCAACAATCGCGCCCAGCTCACCTACCGTGCCGTTGGCGCATGGCTTGAGGGCAAGGCGCAGGCCGAGGGCAAGCTCGCCAATCCTGACCTGCAGGAGCAGCTCCGCCTGCAGCATGAGATTGCAGAGCGCCTGCGCCGCGAGCGCGCGCGCCACGGTGCGCTCAATCTCGATATGGAAGAGAGCACGCCCGTCATCGAAGATGGGCACGTCGTCGATCTTTTGCCCGTCAGGAAAAATCCCGCCAGCGAACTCATTGAAGACTTCATGATCGCGGCCAACGGCGTCGTCGCCCGCTTCCTCTCGGCGCATAAATTTTCTTCCATCCGCCGCGTGGTCCGCACGCCCAAACGCTGGAATCGCATCGTCGATCTCGCCGCCACCCTTGGAACCAAACTTCCAGGCGAGCCGGACGCCAAAGCACTCAATGAATTCCTCTGCGAGCAGCGCTCCAAAGATCCCACACACTTCCCCGACCTTTCGCTGGCCGTCGTCAAGCTGATGGGTCCCGGCGAGTACGTCGCCGAGCAGCCCAACGATCCCCCCATCGGCCACTTCGGCCTCGCCGTTGAGGACTACACCCACTCCACCGCGCCCAACCGCCGCTATACCGATCTCGTCACGCAGCGCCTGCTCAAGGCCATCCTGCAAAGTCAGGCGTCGCCCTACAGCGAAGCCGCGCTCGCCGCCATTGCAGCGCGCTGCACACTCATGGGCGATGCGGAACGCAAGCTCGAGCGCGACATGCACAAAAAAATCGCTGCCGTCGTCATGTCCAGCCGCATCGGCCAGCAGTTCAACGCTGTGGTCACCGGCGTCAACAGCTATGGAACCTTCGTCCGCACCCTCGCGCCGCATGTCGATGGCATGCTGGTCCAGGGCCAGAAGGGGCTTGATGTCGGCGACCGCCTCCACGTGAAACTCATTCGCACCGACCTGTACCGCGGCTTCATCGACTTCGCGCGCGCCTGAGGGGGGCTTGTCCCGATGCGATACACGCTGACTACGCTGCTCGACGATTACCGCAAACGCGGCAACGAGACAGCCGTGGTCAGTCATCGCGGCGTGCGCCGTTACAAAGCCAGCTACGCGGAAATCGTAACTCTGTCTGATCGTTTCTCCGCAGAGCTTCTCCGCCGCGGAATTCGCCCCGGCGACCGTGTCATCCTCTGGGGAGAAAACAGCGCCGAATGGATCGGCGCCTTCTACGGATGCATGCAGCGCGGCGTCCTCGCCGTTCCTCTCGACGCCGCCGGCTCCACGGAGTTCACCCAGCGCATCCTGCGCGAAACCAATCCCCGCCTCATCGCCGGCGATCACGAACTCCTGCAGCGTCTACCTGCCCCAAACGCTCCTGCGCTTGCATTCGCAGATTTCCCGTCCGCGTTGCCCGCCGCGCAAAGCAGCACAACGGACCCCTCCGTCGGCCCAGACACGCCAATGCAGATCCTCTTCACCTCCGGCACTACCGCCGAGCCCAAAGGCATTGTCCACACTCATCGCAACATGGTTTCGAGCCTCGCGCCCATTGAACGCGAGATTCAGAAATACCTGCGCTACGAACGCATCGTGCATCCTTTGCGATTCCTGCATACGCTGCCCCTCAGCCATGTCTTCGGCCAGTTCATGGGACTCTGGATTCCGCCCCTCCTCGGCGCGGAGGTTCACTTCGACTCACGTCTTCAGGCAAGCCATATCATCCAGACCATCCATGACGAGCGCATCTCTTTGCTCGTTGCCGTGCCACGCGTGCTCGATATCCTGCGCAGCCATCTCCTCGACCGCGATCCTGAACTTGTCACTCAGCTCCAGGCCGCGCAAAATTCCAGCGTCTGGAAGCGCTGGTGGCGCTTCCGCCGTATTCACTCTCTTATTGGTTACAAATTCTGGGCCTTTGTCTGCGGCGGAGCTTCTCTGCCTCCGGACCTCGAATCCTTCTGGATCACCTTGGGCTTCGCGCTCATTCAGGGCTACGGCATGACCGAGTCCTCCGCCCTCATCACCCTCAATCATCCCTTCCGCCCCGGCCGCGGAACCATCGGCAAGGTGCTTCCCGGCCGCGATGTACGCCTCACAGAAGAAGGAGAAATCCTCGTGCGCGGCGACATGATTTCCAGTGCTACCTGGCAGCAGGGAGCGCTGCGCTCCAATGAGTCACCCTGGCTCGCCACCGGCGATCTCGCCAAAGAAGACGCCTCCGGCAACCTCCAGTTTCTGGGCCGCAGAAATCAGCTCATCGTCACCCCCTCCGGCATGAACGTGCATCCGGAGGATGTGGAATCCGTGCTTTCGCAGCAGCCCGGCGTCGCGTCATGCGCCGTCGTGCCGCATGCCGTACCCAACGGCAGCGAGCCCGCTGCGGTGCTCGTCTTCCGCGGCTCTCCTCAAGAGGCGCAGCAGGCCATCCTCGCCGCTAACGCCGCACTCGCTGGCCATCAGCGCATCCGCTACTTCAAGCTCTGGCCCGAACTCGATCTGCCCCGCACCGCCACAGGAAAAATTCAACGTCGCACCCTCATCGAATGGATCAATCAGCCCAATCAGCCCAACCAGCCCGAAGCCCAATCCCCATCCGCCAACGAAGATCCTGTCACCCGGGCCATTGTCTCCATCACGGCGCGCACTCCCGCAGATTTAAGCGACCACTCCCGTCTGGAGGAAGACTTCGGCCTCGATAGCTTGGGCCGCGTCCAGCTTCAGGAAAAGCTCGAACTCCAGCTCGGCCGCACATTAGAGGACGCGGCACTGCAGCAAGCCGTTACCCTCGGCGATCTCCGCAAAGCACTCGGCCTGCAATACGTATCCATAGAAGGTACAAATTCCCACCCTCTGCCGGAACAGGCACCCGCTCTCTCCAAATCCACGCACCAGGCCCTGCCAGATATCTATCCGCGCTGGCCCTGGACGCACCCGGCCCGCCTGCTGCGCAATGCATTTCTGGAGTGCGTGCTCCGCCCGCTCGTCTGGCTTTTCGCCGCCCCACGCGCGCAGCGGCCTCCGGCCTCATCCAATTCAAAGCCACTGCTCATCATCGCCAATCACGTCAACAATTACGACGCCGCACTCGTGCTCTATGGCCTGCCACCTGCGCATCGGCGCCGCATCTCCATCGCCATGGCGGCAGACATCCTCTCCAGCTGGCGCCAGCGTCGCGGAGAAGACCTCTGGATGCCCTCACTCACCGGCCCCTTGGTGTATTGGCTTGTCACGCTGCTCTTCAATGTCTTTCCCTTACCGCGCGGCGCGGGCTTCCGGCAGAGCTTTGAACACGCGGGCCGCGCGCTTGACTCAGGCTTCGACGTGCTCCTCTTCCCTGAGGGACACCAGACCGGCGGCCATCTCGCGCCCTTCCGTCCCGGCATCGGCCTGCTCGTGCAGCAGACACAGGCCACCGTGCTTCCTGTCGCGCTTGCCGGATACGGCGCACCACGCTCAGCCCGAGGGTTTCACTCCGGCTCCATCGAAATGCGCGTAGGCCAGCTACTTCACTTCGATCCCACCACATCCGCCGAATCCATCACAGAGCAACTGCACGCCGCTATGGCTTCTCTGCTCGGCGAGCCCCGCGTGTAAGCGAAATCTCTAACCCCGCAACGACCGCGCGTCCCGGCATCTGCACGCCATAAACTTCCTGATAGCCCGTATTCGTAATGTTCGTCAGTTGCACATACGGCCGCCAGCGGCCCACATCGCGCGCACCCGCCAGATCCCACACCGCATACGGGCTCTTCTCATACCGCTCCGTCACTCCAATGCGGGAATGCACCATGTACCCCGCGGCCCACGTATGCGTGCCTTCCAGGCTCGCGTTGTTCACCGGATAATTGAACACATACTCCGACTGCAATCCATGCAGTGCCTTCTGCGCGCCTGAGAGCAGCGTCCATGAAGCTTTCATTTCGTTCGCATCATCCGGCTGCCACACCGCACTGTTCTCCCAGCCCACAAAGCTCAACCCTGTCAGATTCGTCGCCTGGTAAGGATCGCTCGCCGTCGCGCGCGTGTAATCAATCGCATCATGCTGTCGCGAATAAAAAACTGTCGATGCCACATAAAGCCGCGCATTCGCAAACCAGTCCGCGCCGCCCTCAAAGTTCCACGCAGACTCCGGCTTCAAGTGCGGATTCCCAATCGTGCCCGGATCGCTGTAATAAAGATCGAGATACGTCGGCAGTCGAAACCCATACCCGACATTGCCGCGCAGCTTGATCTTCTGCGTCACAAAATATCCCGCCGCCAGCATCGGGCTCGTGATGAAATACCCTCCGCTGATAATCTCCTGCCGCAGCCCCGCGCTCAGGCTCGCGCGCCCTGCCTGCACCTCGGCATCCAGATACCCCGCGCCCCAGTTGCGCGCATGCACGCCCAGGTTGTTGCTGTGAATCCCGTCCCCATCCGCTTCCAACCCATAAAAAAGCCGCGTATCGCGTCCAGCCGCATCATGGCGTCGCAGAGCAGCCTGCCAGCTCGTGTCAATGTGGTTGTTCTCATAAATCGCAGGATCATTCCTGAACAACACATACTCATCCGTATGCCTGCGATAGCCAAACGCCGCATCTGTGTGCTGGCCCAGCGCCTGCTGCATCGATGCAAACCATCCCTTCGTGCGCTCATACGAGGGATAGTTGCCATAAAAATTATTCGCGCCAAATGCGCGATCGTCTCCCGCTACCAGAATGTCGCTCTCGCCCAGCCTGCTGTCATAGCGAGACTCTGAGCTGGCTTCTTCATCGCGATAATCGCGGTCATACATAAAGCCGGAAGAAAAATCCCGCTCTCCCGCGAGCAGCTCTGACCATTTGCTGCCCACCGCCGCCATCACGGCCTCCTGCTCATTCTCACCATAGTTTCCACCACCTGCCCGCAGCAGCAGTGAGTCGTGCTTCGGCTTCGCCGTCACAAAATCCACCACGCCGCCAATCGCATCCGAGCCATACAGCGTTGAGCCCGCCCCTTGCAGCACATCAATGCTGCGCAGCGCCGCCAGCGGCACCGGAATATCCATATTGTTATGCGAGGTCTCCGCGTCGTTGATGCGCAGCCCGTTCAGCAGCACAAGCGTCTGCTCAAACGACGTGCCTCGAATCGAGATATCGGCCTGACTGCCGCCCGCACCCCGTTGCTCTACAAACACTGAGGCATCCGTGCGCAGATAGTCTTCCGTCTGCTGATACGCCAACGGATGCTTCTCCGTATTCAGCACCGTCGCCGAACGGTTCGTCTCACCTATCGTTACCGGCTCAGGGCTGCCCACCACAACCACCGTCGTCGAAACCGGAGACACCGCAGGAGTCGTTTGCGCCCGCGCAGACGATCCCACAGCCGCAACAGAAAACAACACTATCCATGTCTTCATTCATTTCCCAGCATGCGGCAAAGCCGTTCCCACTGTCATCCCCAAACAACCAGCAGAAAAAAATGGGGGCGGAATTCACTCCGCCCCCAAACCTCTCCATCTGTTCTATCGCTGCCTTATCGCCAGTGCCCGTGCCCTCCGCCGTGCTCGTCATGATGCACTGCGTGCTCCTGCGGCGCACGATGCTGCGGTGCTGGCCGGTTACCCGGTTGGGGCCGATTCCAGTTCTGCGCGGGCGGCCGGGCACCTTGCACTTGCGGACGCCCAAAGTTCTGCGCAGGCCGATTGTAGTTCTGCGCAGGCCGATTAAAACTCTGCGCCGGACGGCTGAAGTTCTGCGGCTGCGCGTGATTCCAATTCTGCGGCTGCGCATGATTCCAATTCTGCGGCTGCGCATGATTCCAATTCTGTGCCGGACGGTTCATATTCGGGTCCGTCTCCACGCGATTCCAATTCCGCGCCGGCTGTCCCACGGCATGCGGTGCCTCATAGCGAGGGAGGTTATTCCCACGCTCCCGAGCCCAGTTCTGGTTATACGGCTGCCGCATGTTGTTCTGCATGGCATTGCGACCCGCAAAGTTCCCATGCACAGGTTCGGGAGCGCGATACACCGCGGCATGCATCGCAACCGTCCTGTTAAACTCCGGAGCTCTGGCGTCACGGTCAAATCGCCCGTAGTAGCCATGGTTCACCACCGTCACGCTGCGCGAGACATAAGTCGTGCGGTTATAGATAATCGTGCGGTTATGCCAATCCGGGTGCCAGTGATTGCATCCCCAGCCCCAGTGTCCAAAGGCCGCCACGGCAATCCCCGCGCCAAAGCCAATCGCAAAAGCGCCAAACACTACACCGCGCGGCGGAGCATAGTAGTAGTGATACCAGGGATGCCCCACTATCACGCGCCCGTACACCGTCCACGGATCGTAATAAGGCACATACACCACATCAGGATTCGCCGGAACAATCGTGACATAGCTTGGCTCATAGGTCACATAAAGCTGTGGAGTCGAGCGCAGTCGTCCATCCTGATACGCAACCTGGCGCATGTACTGCACCGCGTTCATCACATCCTGCGGCTGGTTGTAGTACGCGTTGCCGAGCTGCGTCGTCCAGTCCAGGTTCTGCTCCATGTTATTCAACACACCCGGAAACGCCGTCAGCGATTTCACGCTCGGGTCCCACGGCATGCCGTTGGCCATCTCGGCCAGTTGCTCGGGCGACGCGCCGCCATAGGACTGCACCCAGCGATCCGCATCCACCACCTGCGAGGGATACGTCGCCCCCGCCAGCACCTGCGCCACCAGCGCATCCGGATACAGCGCAATCGGCGCCACCAGTTGATCGAGCTGTTCCGGGCTCAGCGGCTGATATGCCTGCGGTGCGGGCCCCTGGTCATACATCTGATCCGGAGGCGGCGGAGCCTCCTGCCCAAACGCATACACATCACCCAGCCCCAGCGGAATCATCGTGTAAACCAGCAGCACGGCCATTCCGCGGCGCGACATGCTGGCCGCTTTTGCCGCCCATCCTTCTTGCTTCATCGTGCGCAACATCCAGCCACCGGTTCTCATCTTCGTTCCTCAATTCCCTGGCTTGGGCTTCGTGAAAAGCCCCGCCAAAACGGGAGACACGTCCCATGAGACCCACTCCGCATACCAAAAGTTGCGAGATTATTTCAGTCCGCGCAAGGTGCGTAAAAACGCGCTGGCATAAGAGCAATTTCTACTCGAAATTCTTCCAGAATCACGGATTCACTGGCGGATTCTGCGCCAGCTCAAAGTCGTACTCCGCGCTGGCCCCCACCGTCGCCTGCACCACCAGCTTCACCGCCTGCCCGTTGTTCGGCATCGGAGTCAGGCTCACCGTCCCATCGCTTGCAGAAATAGCCTGCACCGTTTGCTGGCTCAGAATGTGCGGCGACGGACACACGCTGTCTCCGGCACAAGTCGGTGCCCACGCAAACTCCGTCTCATGAAACGTCACCACCGCTCCCGCCATCGGATGCCCGATCGCATCCGTAACCTCCAGCACCGCCGGAGCCAGGGTCGCGGTCTCATCGATGCTCTGGCTCGTGCCCGAGACCGGCTCCATCGCGGCCGTCTCCACATGCACCGGCACAATGTTAAAAGCCGTGCAGCTTCCGTTCCCCACCACGCACGCCTGCACCGTCCCGCCCGCGGCGGCATTCAACGGCCCCACCGTCAACTTTCCCGTAGCCACGCCGTTGCTGTTCGAGTCTGAGACTGCCTGCGAAGTCATTGAGACGCCGCTGCTCGTCGTCTGCCACAAGACACCAGCGCCCGCCGCCGGCTGACTGTTCTCAAGCACCAGCGCAGAGGGAGACCACGTCGTCGTGCCGCCAATCGCCACATACAGATTCGGCGTTAGCGCATAAATCGAATTCGGAGCCGACCCCGTAAACTCGGCCAGCACATCCGCTCCACTCGCCAGAGCTGCCGTCACTTGCGCCAGCGCCGTCGAATTCGCCGTCACCGCAATCGTCGCCGTTCCATCCGCCGCCGTCGTCACCTGGCACGATGTCGCGCCGCAACCCAGCGCGGCATTCCCTTCTGTAACTGAAAAAGTTACAGGAATTCCCGCAGCTGGCGTCAGGTTCGGTCCCAGCGCGCGAACCGTAAATGATTCCGGCACGTTCATCGGCACCACGCCCGAGGGCGCAGCTAAAATCGTCAGCCCATCGCCATTCTGCGCATCGTAGGCCAAACCATCCCCGATCGATGCCACGCCCAGCGTCACCGGATCCTCCACATCCAGCAGCACCGTGCCTACCGTGCCATTGGATGGCGGAGCCACGGCATCAATCTCATTCGGTGTCACTGCCGTCACCTGCGCGGCGACGCCATTCACCGTGACCGTCATGTTGGGCGAAAATCCCATCCCCCGAATCACAATCGGCCCGCCCGTCGCTGGCAGCCGTGCCGGGCTCACCGTGTCTGCATAAATCACCCGTCCGCGATACGCATAGTCAGGCCGTCCATCCCCGCGCGCATCCGCAATCCCCAACCGAATGCTGCTGCCCGCCGTGCTCACTGCCGAGAGTGTCGTCAGCCCCGCCACTGCACCGTTAAACGGCTGCAGCGTTCCCGTCACCGGAGACGTTCCCAGTACCGCGTTGCCATTCCAAAGCCCGATCACCGGCTGCAGCTTGTTCTCCGTATTCGCACCAGCGTCATCCAGAGCCTGCACCTCTACCGTGAACTCACGATTCGCCCGCGCCCACCATTGAAACCATGACGTATGCCCGTAGCAGCACAAGCGGCCCGTCCACTGTCCTGTCGAAGAAACCGTCAGCGGCGCTTGCTCCGTGCCATCATCCCCGCTGTGCAACTCATCGGCCGAATCACTGATCGTCACATCCTCTTCGAGCTGTATGCCCGCCTGCACGCCCGGCAGCGTAATCACCGGCATCGTGCCCGAGGGCGTCACCTGGCCCGTCACATAAGGCCCCACCGAATACTCCGCCACGTAGTTTGGATTAATCGCCTCAAAGCTCAATTCGTAATCTGAAGAGCTCATCCCCGGCGGCAGCGGCACGCCGCTCAAATCGTAATAGCCCTCCAGCGTCTGGTCGTCGCTGCCAAAGCGGTTCAGCGGATTCCCGCTCGCATCCTCATTCCCATCCACCGGATTCCCGGCATCCCCCACATAGCTTGCCCCGCTCACGGCCGTCACCGTGTACAGCAAAATCGGCTGCCCGCTCACCAGCGGACGCAGCACCACATTCACGCCCTGCATCCCCTGTCCGCGCCGAAAGCGAATCGTCCCCTGCACTGAGAAGGTCGCCGAAGCCGTCAGCGTCTTGCTCGCATACATCGCATGATTCGCCGCCGTCACCGGATACGTCCGGTTCAACGAAGCAATGTCGTCATAGCGCAGCGTCGTCTCGTTTGTCATGCACGCGCCGTTCGTGCCCGAACACAAATGCTCCACCGGATGCAGGATGGGCCAGCCCGCCAATCCATCTGAGGTGATCTGGTCGTTCACAAACATCGCTTCGTTTGCGTCCGACCAGTCCAGCCCCAGAATCCGCCCGAAGCTGCGAATCATCTGGTACTGCAGATTCGCCATCTCCGTGCTGTTGGCCGTGCAAAGGCCGTTCACCAGCATCACCGCGTGCGTGATGTAGCCCGTCGTTGAGAAGCCGTCCACAATCGTCATCACGCCATCGTTCTGGCAATCATTCGTCGCGCTCGCGCCCGGCCCATAGATCGCATTGATCACCGAACCGTCGGCGTCATACACCACCGCCACCGGAACCGCCGTATCGCTCGCCTGAATATCGGCCGGCTCCACCAGCCCGTTGCTGCCCTGGTAGACGTTGGTGCCGCTCACATCCTCGGCCAGGCTGCCGCCGCGCCCGATGGAAACCGCGGCCGTCTTCACGCCGCTCCACACCGCCGCCGCCGCCGCCACCATGGAATTGGCCTGCGTCTGGCTCACCGTCGCGCTCAAATTTCCCTGGTCGGTGTAATACGTGATCTGGCCGTTCTTCCAGACAATCGGCTGGCCCATCACCGCCGGGTCAAAATACGCCGACCCGCCATACCAGTGCGGCCCGCCCGCCCAGGCGCGGCATCCGCCACCCAGCACGGCAGCCACCCACAGCAGGCCAAAAACCATCATGCTCTTTCGCATGGCAAGCGCTCCACAATCCGGTGGTTCCAGATTGGTTCGCCTTTATTTCGCCATGTTTCAAGCCTTGCGCGAGCCCTTTTCTCCGCGAATTCCCATCGGCAATTTCAGAACGAAACCGCCCGCCAGCCCCATTCCCAAAATGGAATCCGCCGATCCTCTAAATCTCCGGGAAAAAATCAAAAAACGCATCGATGCTCTGCCGCAACTGCGCTTCGATCTGCTCGCGCGAGCCTTCCAGATAATGCATCGTCACGCGCGCGCTATTCCCGTTCTTCAGTTGGATCGGCGCATCGCCAATCGATTCAATCTCATCTTCCGGCAAAAGCCGCAGTCCATACACAAGCGTCAGGTTAGCCATGTCTTCATGGTAAGGGCTTGCACCGTTGTGCTGCTCCGGTGAATCCCATGGAAGCAGGTAGACCCATGGAAACAGGTAGAATTGATAAGCCCATGACGGAAGCCATCTTCGATACAGTCATCCTCGGTTCCGGCTGCGCCGGTCTGACCGCTGCCATCTACACCGCCCGCGCCAACCTGAACCCCCTCGTGCTGGAGGGCCATGAGCCCGGCGGCCAGCTCTCCATCACCACGCTGGTTGAAAACTTCCCCGGCTGGCCCGAAGGCATTCAGGGCCCCGAGCTGATCGATAACATGCGCAAGCAGGCCTCCCGCTTCGGAGCACAGTTCCGCCTCGGCCATCTCGTCAAGGCCGATCTCAGCAAGCGGCCCTTCGTGCTCGACCTCGGTCGCGAAGTCATCCACGCGCGCACGCTCATCATCGCCAGCGGAGCCTCGGCCCGTTGGCTCGGTCTGCCCTCCGAGCAGGCGCTCATCGGCCACGGCGTCAGCTCCTGCGCCACCTGCGACGGCTTCTTCTTCTCCGGAAAAGAAATCGCGGTGGTCGGCGGCGGCGACTCCGCCATGGAAGAAGCGCTCTTCCTCACCCGCTTCGCCACCAAGGTCACCCTGCTCCATCGCCGCGACCACTTCCGCGCCTCGCGCATCATGCTCGAGCGCGCCATGGCCCACCCCAAGATCGAGTTCCGCACCAATGTGTCCGTGGAAGAGGTGCTCGGCGTCGAAGAGAAGGATGTCCGCGGAGTCCGCCTGCGTGACACCGTCACCGGCGAGGAGTCCGAGCTCGCCATCAGCGGCCTCTTCCTCGGCATCGGTCACGAGCCCAACGCCGGCATGTTCGCCGGCCAGATCGATCTCGACGACGACGGCTACATCCGCACCCACGACCAGGTCCACACCCGCGTCCCCGGCGTCTACGCCTGCGGCGACGTGCAGGACCGCCGTTACCGTCAGGCCATCACCGCCGCCGGCTCCGGCTGCATGGCCGCGCTCGAAGTCGAAAAGTTCCTCGAAGAGCACGGCCGCTAAAACCATTTCTTGCATGCAACTCAAGGGGCGTGCCCGCACCCCGCGGCGCACGCCCTTAGGTTTGGTGACAAACCTGTGCAGCAATCGTTTTGTAACAGGGCATGACTTCAGTCATGCCGATCAAGCCTGCTGAAATTATTGGGCTTTAGCCCCTGCCCGATGTTTGTTCTGCTCCAATTCAACTTTGTCAGCAACTCAAAGGGCGTGCCCGCACCCCGCGGCGCACGCCCTTTTTCTTGCCTCGCGTCTCCCCACGTCCCGGCCAAGAACCCCTAAACCACCAGCCCATCCCCCGGCCGGTACAGCACCAACGGCAGCAGTTGCAGCAGAGAAATCACAGCGCCATAAATCAGCACATTCACAATCTCCGCGCTGCTCCACACTGCCGGCCACGCCCCAAAATAGACCAGCACCAACCCGATCGCAGCCTCCACCACGCCGCCCACGCGCAGGCTCCGCCGCAAAGCCTTGTGATGTTCCAGATGCCGCGCCAGGCGCAGCTCTCCGAGCGCAAACAAAAATGCCTGCGGAGCCGCCGCCAGCGCCACCTCCGGCAAACCGGCATCGCGCGACCACGCCAGATAGATCCCCAGAAAAATCGACATCAGCCCCAGCACTCCATACGTCACCAGTTCGCGCCGGTGCCGGGCCTGAAACTGCAGCGCGACCGTCGCCGCAATGATGCCCATCGTGAAAAACAGCGAAGCCGCCACCGCCACAATCATCAGCGCGCCAATAGCTTCCACGCGCGGATGCGCCAGCATCGGCCGCAGGTGCAACCCAAAGCCGGTAAACGTCGCCAGCAGCACCACCAGGATGCCCAGCACAAACCGATGCAGTCGCCACTCCGCTCTCATAGTGCCTCCAGAATGGCGCGCGCGCAGGCTCCCCAGGCTGTGACCGCGATCACCTCGCGCCGTCAATAATCCTGCAGGGCTCCCCGTGGCAGTGAGGTGCGTAGCGCATTCAGCACCGCCAGCAGATCAATCGCCTCCTGGCTGATCGCTCCGGCAATCGGAGACAGATGTCCCGTTGCCGCCAGCACCATCCCCACGGCGCTCAGCGCCATTCCGCCTACCGCGCTCTCGAGCGCAATCCGCCGCATCCGCTCCCCAATGTGCAGCAGCTCGTCCACCTTGCCCAGCGACGATTCCAGAATCACCGCCCCCGCCGCATCGGCCACAATATCGCTGCCCTGCCCCAGCGCCACGCCCACCGTCGCCGCCATCATCGCCGGAGCGTCATTGATCCCGTCGCCCAGAAACAGCGTCGTCGCCTTCCGCGTCGCCTCCCGCACCAGTTCCAGCTTCTCTTCCGGCGCAAGATTCGCGCGAATATCCTCAATCCCCACCACCTCCGCCAGGTGCCGGGCTTCGCTGTCGCGGTCTCCTGTCAAAATCATCAGTGTCTCTACGTGGTGCTTCGGCCCCAGATGCTGCACAAACGAGCGGCTGTCTTTCCTCGGCCGGTCATGAAAGTGCATCACGCCGCACACCTTCCCATCCACCAGCACCACGCATTCCATGCCCGCGCTCTCCTCCGGCAGTTCCGCCTTGAGCGCGGGCGGCAGCTTGCGCCGTCCGGTCACCAGCACGCGCCGCCCCTGCACATCGCCTTTTAATCCCTCTCCCGGCCGCTCGCTGATGTCGGCCACCGTCAGCGGAGCAACATGGTGCTCCTCCGCCGCCTGCAAAATCGCCGAGGCCAGCGGATGCTTCGAGTACCGCTCCAGCGCCGCGCTCAGCGCAAGCACCTCGTCCGGCTCAAATCCGTTCAGTCCCTTCACTGCGGTCACCGTCGGCTCGCCGTGCGTCAAGGTTCCCGTCTTGTCAAAGAACATCACCCGCACGCGGCTCATCTGCTCCAGAATGGCCGGCTTCCTGATCACCACGCCCCGCCGCGCCGCCAGTGAGATCGCGCCAATAATCGCCACCGGAATCGCCAGCAGCAGAGGGCACGGCGTCGCAATCACCAGAACCGCCAGAAAGCGCTCCGCGTGGCCGCTCGCACCCCACGCCAGCGCCGCAATCCCCAGCGCCACCGGCGTATAAATCCCGCCCAGTTGATCGGCCAGCCGCCGCATCGCCGGCGGATTCTCCTCCGCCTCCCGCATCACCTGCATAATCCGCGCATACCGCGAATCCGCCGCCGGCTTCTCCGCCACAATCGTCAGCACCGCGTCTTCATTCAACGCGCCAGAGATCACCTGCGAACCCTTCGTCTTGCGCATGCGAAAAGGCTCGCCCGTCAAAAACGACTCGTCCATGCTGCCCGTGCCGTCCAGAACCACCCCATCCACCGGGCAAATCTCATGCGGATACACCACCAGGTGATCGCCCACCGCAATCTCCGCCACGGCAATATCCGCCGTCCGGCCGTCCACCACCCGGTGCGCCAGGTTCGGCATCCGCTTGGCCAGCGCATGCAGCACTGACGAGGCCCGCCGCGTGGCAAACGACTCCAGCGCCTCGCCACCCGTCAGCATCAGAATGATGATCACCGCAACCAGCAGCTCTCCCATCACCACCGCCGTGGCAATCGAGAGCCCCGCCAGAAAATCCGCGCCAAACTGCCGCTTCCACACCTGCCGCAACAGCTCAAAAATCAGCGGCACACCGCAGCTCACAATCGCAATCCACAACGGAATCGAAACCATCAGGCTCCGGGCATGAAACCCATACCGCAGCAGCAGCGCCGCCGCAATCGCCAGCGCCGGCACCGCCACCAGAATCCGCTGTCGATAGCTCTCCAAGTCCGCATCTCCACGCGGCCCGCAGCCGCTCTTCCATCAAAGCCGCCCGTCACAAAATCCGATGTGAGGCCCGTCACCTGCTCACGCGGCCCTATGCAGCAACGCGACCCGAAAGAATCTTACCCGCGGTTGCCGGTAATTTCCTCCAAATTCGCTATCCTGAAAATAAGGGGCATCTCCTCGTTCCAGACCGGCAGAGCCCGCCGGAATCAGCAAAACCGGCCCTCCAGAGGGGTTAATTCGCGTTGATTCTAAAGGGCTTACAAGCCTAATGTCCCGCAAGCCCCATAGAATCAGTCACTTCTGGGACGTTAATGGTGATTTTTTTTTTGCTCTGGACAGCCCTCCCAAAGCTCCCGCGTCACGCGCCCCAGCCGGTCAGCATCAAGCGCCGGAATCCGCCAGCGCCCAACAAAGAGAGGGCGCGCAATTTACAATGGGGTTTAAGCATTTCCCCACGAAACGAGCTATCAGGCACATGTACGAAGTAACCGTTGAGCGCGGCTTTTCCTCCGGGCACTACCTGCGCAACTACAAGGGCAAGTGCGAAAACCCGCACGGCCATAATTACAAGGTAAAGATCACGCTGCAGGGCAAGGAACTCGATGCGGCCGGGCTTCTGCTCGACTTCAAAGACCTCAAGCACGTCATGCGCCCGGTCATCGACCGGCTCGATCACCAGATGATCAACGATCTTGAGCCATTCACTCAGATCAACCCTTCGGCCGAAAATCTGGCTCGCTATTTCTACGACGAAACCAACAAGCAACTGGCCGAGATGACCGGCAGCCGGGTCCGCGTAAAAGACTGCACCATCTACGAGACCGACACCACCACCGCGACCTACTACGAATAGCCCGGGAATCCGCTTTTGCGTCTGATTGAGATCTACAAATCGGTCCAGGGAGAGTCGTCCTTCGCCGGTCGGCCATGCATCTTCGTGCGGCTGGCGGGCTGCAATCTGCGCTGCTCCTGGTGCGACTCCGAATACACCTTCACCGGTGGCGAGGCTTTCTCTGACGACGAAATCCTCGCGCGCATCGAGGCCCTCGCCCCGGTGCGTTTGGTCGAGTTCACCGGCGGCGAACCCCTCCTCCAGGCAAAGCAGTTGATTCCCTTTATGGAGCGGCTGCTCGCGGCCGGCTACGAGTTGATGATCGAGACCAGCGGCGAACGCCCGCTACGCGAGGTGCCCGCGGCCGTCCACAAGATTGTCGATGTGAAGTGTCCCGGCTCAGGCGAAGCCGGCAAATTCCTGATGGAGAATCTGGAATTCCTCACCCCGCGCGACGAGGTGAAGTTTGTCATCGCCGATCGCGCGGACTACGAGTTTGCGCGCGAATTCCTCCGCGCCCATGCGCTCGACCGGAAGGCCGGGCAGATTCTGCTCTCGCCCACCTTTTCCAAAACGCCCACCCCTGAGCGAAGCACCAGCAACGCAACCCTCGACCCGCGTCTGCTCGTCGAGTGGATGCTAGAAGACGGCCTCCCGGCCCGCCTCAGCCTGCAGATTCACAAGTACATCTGGGAACCGCAGAAAAAGGGCGTCTGATCCTCGCCTCCGGCCGCGTTACGGCGCAGGTGGCTTCGAGAGCGACCGCAGATAGATCACCAGGTTCCACACCGTCTCATCATTGGCGCGCTGCGGGTCTTCCGGCGGCATCTGCCCCAGCCCATGACGAATCGCATAGAACATCTGCCCATCCGTCACTCCCTTGAGCGCCGCCGCCTCGCGGTAATCCGGCAGCGTCAGCTTCTCTGACACCGCCAGGTCGCCCTTCCCGTTGCCGTTATCGCCGTGGCACATCGCGCAGTCCCAGCTATAGATCTTCTTCGCTTCGGCCTGCGAGGCCGCCGTCGGCTTTACGGGATTCACTACGTCCGCGCCCGGCACCGCCGGAGCGCTCTGGGTGCCCGCCGCCGGACTCTGTTGCACCGGCCCAAAGCCCAGCACCGGCAGCATGCATGCAAACATCACCAACAGGAGTTTCATCGTCCGAGCCTCCAGGGGATTGCAGGGTACTCCATTTTCACGCCTCGTCGTCTTGCTGCCTCCGAGGCGCACACATCCTACGCCCGGCCATTGCCGTTGCGCCAGAGATTTACGTTCTAGGCGTGCAGCAGCGCCACCGGCTCATGCGCCGGCTGGTAGGGGCAGAAGGGATCGCTCGCCAGCGGATCGCCCGTGTACGCAAACGCCCGCGCCCGCGACCCTCCGCACAGTCCCCGGTACTCGCACCGCCCGCACTTGCCGCGAAACCGCTCCGGCGCATGCAGATCGCGAAACACCGGCGCATGCCGGTACACAAACGAAAGCTGATTCCGCCGCACATTCCCCGCCGCCAGCGGCAAAAAGCCCGCCGGGTAAATGTCCCCCTGATTCGACACAAACACAATGCCGTGCCCATCGCGAATGCCGAAGCCCCGAGCCACCGGAGTGCGATGAACCTCCTCCGCATGCATCCCGTTGGCTCGCATCTCTTCGAGCGCCACGCGCCGGTACGACGGCGCTTCGGTCGTCTTGATCGCAAACGGAGCTTTCCGTGAAATGTCATAAATCCAGCGCATCAGGTTCTCCCCATGCTGCGCGGAGATCGGCTGCAATGTGCGCCCGCGCCCCACCGCAATCAGAAAGAAGAGGCTCCACCGCATCACCTCATGCTGCTTCAGCAGTTCATACACTGCCGGAAGATCATCCACCGTCTCCTCTGAAACCAGCGTGTTGACCTGCACCGGAAACCCCGCCGTCGCCGCATCCCGCAGCGCGCGCAGCGTCTGCTCAAAGCAGCCCTCCACGCAGCGCACCGCGTCATGCCGCTCCGCCGTCGAGCCATCCAGGCTCAACCCCAGGCTGTCGATGCCATGCTCTTTCAACTCGCGCTGCTTCTCGAGCGTCAGGTTCTTGCTGGCAGCAGGAGTAATCGACACGGAGATCCCAAGGTCCCTTGCCTCATCAATCAGTGAGAACAGGTCCAGCCGCTGCAACGGATCGCCGCCCGTCAGAATCAGGTGCGGCTTCGGGTCGCCGAACGCGGCAATCTGGCGCAGCAGATCGCGGCTCTCGTCATAGTTCAACTCGCAGGGGTGCGGCATGGTCACCGCCTCGGCACGGCAATGCCGGCACGCCAGCGGACAGGCCTGCGTCATCTCCCAATACACAATCATCGGGTTCTGCGTGTAATCGAGCGGCTTCCCGCTGTGCGGATGTGCGTTAGGCCCTGCGGCTGTAATCATGGCTATTTCCTCTCTGTAACTGTTCCTTGCTCCCGCACCGCGTTCCAAGCCAGCGCGGCGCTCATCCCATACTGCGCGGCGAGCCTCCCGGCAATGTCCAGCGCGTTCTGCATGCAATCCGGCACGCCCGCGCCATGGTAGGCCGCACCGGCCAGAAACAGGCCCCGATGCCCATGCGCCAGCGCCTCGATCTCGGCCACGCGCTCGGCGTGACCCACTTCATACTGCGGAGTTCCCTTTTCCCACCGGTAGACACGCGCCGTCACCGGCTCCGCGGCAATCCCCATGGTCCGGCGCAGTTCCTGCCGTGCCGCTTCCACGAGCGCCGCACCGTCCTGCTCCGCCACATGCTCCGCGCCCGCGCCGCCCAGAAACACCCGCAGCAGCAGATGCCCCTCCGGCGCGCGCCCGGCAAACTTCATCGATGACCAGGTGCAGGCCGTAATCTTCCGCCCCTCCTGCCGGGGCACCACAAACCCAAAGCCCTTGGGCATCGCAGCCAGATCGCTCTCCCGAAAGCCCAGCGACACGGTCGCGGTCGAAACATAGCGCACCATGCGCAGCCGCGCCGCCAGTTGCGGGTCCAGCAGATCAAGCAGCCGCGCGCTCACCGCGGCCGGGGTCGCCAGAATCACATCGTCGGCCAGCAGGCTGTCGCCGCCGCGCAGCACAACCTCATACTTGCCGTCCTTCGGCAGCACGGCCAGCGCAGGACAGTCCATCCGCACGTCTTCCCGCGGCAGCTCTGCCGTCAGCGCCTCCACCAGTTGCCGCATGCCGCCGCGCAGGGTCAGGAACATCGTCCCCGCTCCAGCCCCGCTATTCTTATGGGTTTGTTTGCTCCGCAACCATCCGCGCAGCACGCTGCCATGCTTCTTTTCCATGGCGGGCAGCATGGCAAAGGTGCTCTGCATGCTCAGCCGGGTTGCGTCCGCCGAATAAATTCCAGCCATCAGCGGAGCCGCCAGCTTGTCCAGGGCTTCCCGGCCGAAGCGCCGCCCCACAAAGCTGGCGAGGCTCTCATCCTCTTCCACACTGCGCGGCGGAATCAGCGCCTCGGCTCCCATGCGCAGTTTGCCGGGCCAGGAAATCAGCTTTGAGCGCAGCATCGGCGTCACGCCCATCGGCAAAGGATGCAGCTTGCCGCCGCTCCACACATACGTGGTGCGCTCGCCAGGAGCGGTCGGCATCAATTGCTCTTCCAGCCCCAGCTCGCGGCAAATCTCCATCGTGACGCGCTTGCGCGCCAGAAAAGAATCCGGACCGCCCTCCATCAGGAAGCCGTTTTCTTCTGCCGTGGCAATCTTTCCGCCCAGCCGCTGGCCACTCTCCAGCAGTGTGACTCGCATGGCCCCGCCCGCGCGCTGCCGCAAAATGTAGGCGGCGGTAAGCCCCGTGATGCCGCCGCCGAGAATGACCGTGTGCTTCATGCGTTCCTTCACCGCAGAGGGCTCCAGAAGACTGGAAACCACTGCTGTGCTTCACGTTAAGCATCGGTGGCCGCTGCGGCAGTGACACCGGTCACACGCAGCGGCAAATCCCCTCAAGGCAGCCTGGCAGCCGCCGCAACCGGGTTCCATCCATCCTTGCCGCGCAGAAAATTCTGCGGCTCAAACACTCTGCTCTGCGCCGCAGACAACTTCCGTTCCCACGGCACCCGCTCACTCATCGTCGCGCCCGGCCCATGCGAACCCGCCTCGGCATAAAACGTAGTCTTGTAGGAATCCGATATCCCCCACCGCGACCACCCCTGCGGCAGAATCCCGGCGGGCATCAAAGTGTTCAGGTAAACCACCCGCGAATACCGCCGCCAGGGCCGCCCCAGCGCAACATATTCGCGTCCATGCCGTTCCATGCCCTCACCAATGCCGGGGGCCAGCGTGATCCTGCTGTTGAGAATCACAAATCCCGTCTTCGCATCCGGACGCAACCGGCTCTGCGCGGTCAGATAGCCCGGCGCCACGGCATGAATCTCGCTCTGGTCAAACACCGCCGCGGCATCGCCAAAAATAAAGTCCACAGCCCCCTCAATGAAGTCATCCACGTAATATTGGCGGCCATAGTTGGCAAACAGCGTGTCCTGATAACCGAGAAAGCGGCAATGCTTGAAGATCACGCGATCAGCCAGCACTGAAACCGCCACCGCCTGCCCCACATTGCCCGCGCTGTTGGCAAAGGTGAGATTGTCGGCCTCAAATCCGTTTCCGGCAATCTCAGCCGTCTCGGTGAAAAATGTTCCGCCAGCCTCCTTCGCATAATGGCCAGCCGTGATCACCGTCTCTGCCGGAGTCTTTCCCAGCCCGATCAGCGTCACATTCTTCCGGTTCTGCGGAACCCAGATCCGCTCGTGATACACCCCCGGCATGATGCGAATGATCACCCGGCCGCCCGGCGGCGGCAGCGGAGCATGATCGAGCGCATTCTCGATGGTGGGAAACACCTCTATCCCATGCGGCTTCTCGCCCGGCTGAAACATCGGCGCGCCGGGGCGCACCAGCACCGTCACATTCGCGGCGTGGGCCATCCCTCCGGCCGAAAGGATCAACAACAGGGCAAGAAATGAGCGTGGTCTGACCATGACGAAAAGCATACCTTATCCCACCCGGGCCCCGGCCGCCCCTCGCCTTCAGCAAAACTAAAGCTTCGCAGGCGTAATCTTCCAACATGCGGATACTCGTCGTCGAAGATGAAGAACGTCTGGCCGGCAACATCGCCGCCGCCATGCGCGAGGGCCCGGGATGGGCCGTCGATCTGGCTCATTCCGGCCTCGCCGGCCGCGACCTCTGCCTGCAGACCGAATACGACCTGGTCCTTCTCGACCTCATGCTTCCGGGGCTCGATGGCCTCGGCGTGCTGCGCGACATGCGCGGCAAAGGCATTGCCACGCCGGTCCTGGTGCTGACGGCCGTCGCGGAAAAGGCCTCTGTCATTGAACTGCTCAACGCTGGCGCCGACGATTACCTCGCCAAGCCTTTTGACCTCGGGGAGTTGCTCGCTCGCGCCAAAGCCCTCATCCGCCGCGGCAAGGGCGTCAGCCATCCAGTCATCAACATCGGTGCGCTCGTGCTCGATACCGTGGAGAAGTCCGTAACCTGCCACGGAATTCCCATTGAACTCTCGCCGACTGAATACCGGGTGCTCGAGTTTCTCGGCCATCGTCCCCGCTCCGTGGTCTCAAAGCAGACGCTGCTCGAGCATCTCTACGACTACAACTGGGAGCATCACTCCAACGTCATCGAAGCCCACATCTCTAACCTGCGCCGCAAGCTCAACCAGCAGGAGGGCGATGCCTGGATCGAAACGCTGCGAGGCCGTGGCTACCGGCTTGTAGCCCACAACCAGATCACTTCGGAATGAGAAAGTCCTACTCACTTCGGCGCCGGCTCATCGTCACAGTTCTGCTGCTGGAGGTGGCGCTCGCGCTCGGCATCAGCGGCGCCACCCTCATCTACACGCGCCACGATCAGTTTCGCGCCTTTGACCTCATGCTGCGGGGCCGCGCAGATTCTCTGCTGGGTGCGGTGCAGGACGCGGAAGACGCCTCCGATACCGTCAAGGTCGATTTGCACGCGCTCGATCTGCGCCGGGGCGATCTCTGGCAGGTTGTCGAACAGAATGGCCGCGTTCTGGCTCAATCCGCACGTTGGACACCGGACTGCCGCGAAGCCATTCTGCACGGACAATACCGCAACTTTCGCTTACACAATGGGCACTATCGCGGCATCGTCCTCCACGGAGTTCGTCAAATCGACGCTGACGATGGAGGACCCGGCATCGCGCGCCCGGTGACCATCTATTACGCCGCCTCTGTCCACCACGTTTATGAGGAGGTCCAGCGCGCCGGGCAATTTCTGCTTCTCGCCAACGGCATTCTGCTGCTCATCACCGGGACGATCCTCGTCTTCCTCTTGCGCCGGGGCCTCGCGCCCTTGGACCACCTCAATCGCGCCGCCGCGCAGGTGCAGCCCTCGCAACCGCTCTTCCGCACCCCTGAAGATGTTGCGCTCGTTGAGGAGCTGGGCGCGCTGGCCGCAACTCTGGAATCCGCGACTCTTCGTCTGGATGAGGGCTTCCGCCAGCAGCAGATCTTTCTGCACAATGCCGCGCACGAGCTCAAAACGGCTGTCACCATTGTGAAGTCGTCGCTGCAGTTGCTCGCCTCGCGTCCACGCTCCAGCGAGGACTATCACGCCGGTCTCAACCTCTGCCTCGCCGATTGCGGCCGCATGGAAGAGCTTGTGCAGAGCATGCTTCTGCTGGCTCGGCTCGAACAGCCGGCATTGCGCGCGCAAACTGTCTGCAACATCACCGAGGCCGCTCTGGCTGCGGCTGCCCAGTTTGAGCGGATGGCGCAGTCTGGGCAGATTGAGCTTCATGCCGAAACCGACGATCCCGCCTGGGTACCCGTCGATGCCGAAGCAGCCGCAACGCTGCTCTCCAACCTCGTCGTGAACGCGCTGCAGCACACTCCACCTGCTCGAAATGTATGGATCCGCGTGCAGACGCAGCCCGGCAATGTGCGCCTGCAAATCGAGGACCAGGGCGAAGGCATTCCACCGGAAGACCTGCCGCATGTCTTTGAGCGCTTCTATCGCGGCGACCGTTCCCGCTCTCGCGCCACGGGCGGCACCGGCCTCGGCCTCGCCATCTGCAAAGCCATTGTGGAAAGCTGCGGCGGCAGCATCGCCATCCGCAGCCAGCCGGGCAAGGGCACCTGCGTCGACGTCCTGTTGCCAGCCTCGCAGCATCATCGCGCCTGACCCGCGTTTCACCTCACCGCCAGCAGGTTCTCAGAAGTCACACAATCCAATAGGCACGCCAACCTTTGTGGCCTATGATGAGGCGAGCACTGCCCAGGCCTTCAAGGCAGCGCCCATCCCCATCTGCCTTGAGGAACAGAAAAATGGCGGAATCCAGGCCCTCCGAAGAGACGCTGGCCAGCCGCATCGCATCCCACCGCCTCACGCATGAGACGGCTCTTCGCATCGCCAGCCAGCTCGGCAACGAGTTGGCCGCCGCGCATGCAGCCGGGCGTGTTCATGGCTGGCTGAGTGCCGAGTCCATTCTTCTGGAATCCCCGGAAGGCCAGCTCCGTGTGCGCATCCTGCACTTCCCTGGCAATGCTCCGGCCTCTTCCAGCGAAATCCTCAGCACCGTCGCGCAAGCGCATCCCGCCGCCCCCTCTGGAGACATTCACGCCTTCGGCCAGATCCTGGCCCAGATGCGCGAGGCCTTGCGCGAAGCCGGCGAACCACTGCCGGACTGGGACGAAGCCATCGAACGCTGCCTCGCCACTGATCCTGAGCAGCGCTTCGCCTCAATCTCCCAGCTCATGCGCGCCGTCGATCTGCCCATGAGCGAAGAAACCTCGCCCGTCATCGCCATCGAGCGCCCGCCGGTAGGCATGCGCCAATGGGGGCCATTTCAACTTCTGCAGCGGCTCGGCCAGGGAGCCTTCGGCGAGGTTTACCGCGCCTGGGACCCCGTACTCGAACGCGAAGTCGCCCTCAAGCTGCTGCTGCCGCGCGGCCTCAATCCCGAGCAGCAACTGGCTGAGGTGGTCGCCGAGGCCCGCGCCATGGCTCGCGTGCGCCATGCCAACATCGTCCCCGTCTATGGCGTCGATCGCCACGAAGGGCGCGTCGGCTTCTGGAGTGACTTTGTCCGAGGCCGCACCCTGAGCCGCATTGTCGAGTCCACTGGCCCCATGCCCCCCGACGAAGCGGCAAAAGTCACGCACGCACTCTGCGACGCGCTCACCGCCGTGCATGATGCGGGGCTGCTACACCGCGACATCAAGGCCAGCAACACCATGCGCGATGACAATGGCCGCATTCTGCTCATGGACTTTGGCCTCAGCCAGGACCTGCAGTACGCCGCCGGCTACGCGGGCACGCCCACTTATATGTCGCCGGAGATTCTCAACGGCGCGGCCCCGACGGTGCAGAGCGACCTCTACGCCATGGGCGTGCTGCTGCTCTATCTCTGCACCGGCGCTTACCCGCTCAGCAGCGAAAGCAAAGCGGCGGCGGAGTTGCGCCCCATCCCGGCGCCGGTCAAAAAAGTCATCGATCAGGCGACCGCCAAAGCTCCCGGGGATCGCTACCGCAGTGCCCGCCAGTTCAGCGAGGCGCTTACCGAGGCCATCGCCGCGCTGCACGCGCCCGCGACTTCGGCGACGTCTCCCCGGCGTTCCCGCCGAATGACATGGCTAACAGCGGCCGCCTTGCTGGCTATCGCCGCCGTGGCGCTCTACCCTGTGCTGCACCGGCGCGCCCAGGCCAAAGCCGCCGGCACCACCCCGGCCGCCTACCAGGACTACCAGAACGCAGAAAGCCTCCTGCACCGCTACGATCAGCCCGGCAACACGCAAAAAGCGATTGCGCTTTATCAAAAAACGCTGCAGCGCTCGCCCAACTTTCCGCTGGCGGAGGCAGGCCTCGCCCAGGCTTACTGGCGCATGTATCTCGACACCTCAGATCAGCAGTGGGCCGCCAAGGCCAGCGGCGCGGCCAATCAGGCCGCACAGATGAACGCCGATCTGGCCGACGTGCAGAGAACCCTCGGCACCATTCACGTGGCGCAGGGGCAGTATGACCTCGGCATGCAGGAGCTTTTGCAGGCCCGGCAGGATGCCCCCAGAAGCGCCGGCGTCTACGGAGCGCTGGGGGAGGCCTACCGGCAGCAGGGTCAGACGCAACAGGCAGTCAAGGCCTACAACATGGCCATGACGCTCGCCCCGAATGACTGGCGCTGGCCCTATCTGCTGGGCGCCATGCAGATCGACAACGGCAACTACAAAGACGCCGAAGTCAACCTCAAAGCCGCGCTCGCGATCACGCCGAAAAACTCCCGCGTTCTCTATGACCTTGGACTTGTATACCAAAAGCAGAATGGTCTGAAGGATGCGGAGAACGCTTTCCGTCAGTCGCAACAGCTTGCCCCTTCAGAGATCACGGCCAGTGCGTTGGCCAGTGTCCTGCTGGAAGAAGGCAGCACCAATCAGGCGGTGCAGCTTTACGCACATATCGTCCAGCAGCATCCCAAGGATTGGGATGCCTGGGGCAATTACGCCTCGGCGCTCCAGTGGAACAAGGGCGATCCTGCCACGATTCGCAAAACCTTTCAAACGGCCGTGGACCTGGCTCGGCAACAGCTCAAAATCACACCTGATGATCCCTATTTAGTTTCCGTTCTGGCGGAGTATTATGCAGACCTGCAGCAACCAGAACAGTCCCTGCCATTGCTCCGCAAGTCTTTGGTACTGGCACCGAACGATCCCGACCTTTTGGAACGCGACGCGGAATCATACGAAGCCATGCATGATCGCACGCAGGCCCTTCAGCTTCTCGATAGAGCTTTGCAATTGGGTTTCTCAGCGAAGTATGTTAAAACGAATCCGGAATTAGAGGCCCTGCGCCACGATCCAAGGGCTCCGCAAGCGATCCGGAACTAGCGAACAGGGCGATTCCAGAAAGAGAGAACACAACTATGGGCACGAATGGATTTCCCGTAGGCGGCGGTCCTAACGAAAAGACACAGCACATCGTGGACGATGGCGCGACAGCCGATTCTGCTATCGATGCCGGTGAGGTTTCCGTTGAGATCGAAGCCGGTGCAGAGGATGAGTTTTCTGGCGGCGGTCCCAACGAAAAAACCGGCCACTGATCTCGCGTAACCGCAACTTGACCAGCACAACGCATTGACCCGCAGTCCCCGGCCTCAGTTCCTCAGCCTTTCTGGCTTAGCCTCAAGACCCTTTGAATCGCTCTCCATCCCCCGGAGAGCGATGTTGCTTTACCCTCGGCCGCGAAACTTCTGAATAAGCCGGCGATCCCGCTTGCTCGGCCTTCCGGCATCGGCCACGCTGTAGGCCGCCATGGCCTTGTGCTGCTCGGCGGCCTGTGCCCGCGCGGCGCGGCTCTCTTCGGTTTCGCGATACAGTTCCTGCGCCACCGCCGCCGGGCCGCGCATCTCGCTGACGCCCAGCACATCCACTTCAAACGTACCGCCCTCGTTGCGGATCGTCAGCCGCTGCCCCACACGCACGTCGCGCGAAGCCTTGACATCGAGGCCATTCGCCTGCACGCGGCCCAGTTCACAGGCCTTCGACGCCAGCGCGCGCGTTTTGAAGAAGCGCGCCGCCCACAGCCATTTGTCCATGCGCACCGATTCCATGACTTCATTTTCTCGCACCGGCGCGGGCTTGAACTGGTCTCATAAATGTGTGGTGCCTGATTCGGAAAGTGTGAGACCCGCCGCCGAAGCGGGGCTCATGCTGCCGGCCGAAGCCTGAAACCTATATGTCAGACCAGTTCTTGTGTTCTCCGTCACAGTGACTCTTCTGTTGCCGCAAGCACACTGCTGCTGCAGGAGAAAATTCCATGAGCCGCCAACCCGGAAAGCCGGTCATCGCAGATGGCAACGAAGCCGCCGCGTCTGTTGCCTATCGATTCTCAGAAGTCATCGCCATCTATCCCATCACGCCTTCGTCCCCCATGGCCGAGCTTGCCGACCAGTGGCGCGAAGAGGGCCGCAAAAATCTCTGGGGCGCGCAGCCCGTGATCGCCGAGTTGCAAAGCGAAGGCGGCGCGGCCGGAGCCATGCACGGCGCGCTGCAGGCCGGGGCATTTGCCACCACCTTCACTGCCTCGCAGGGCCTTCTGCTCATGATTCCCAACATGTACAAGATCGCCGGCGAGCTAACCCCTTCGGTCATGCACGTCACCGCGCGCTCCATCGCGACGCATGCGCTCTCCATCTTTGGCGACCACTCCGACGTGATGGCCTGCCGCGCCACGGGCTACGCCATGCTCGCGTCGAACAGCGTGCAGGAGGCAGCCGACCTCGCCGCCGTAGCGCATGTCTCCACGCTCGAGTCGCGCATCCCTTTCCTGCACTTCTTTGACGGCTTCCGTACATCGCATGAGATCAACAAGATCACGGCCATTCCTGACGAAGTGCTCGACGCCCTCGTCGATGACAAAGCGGTGCAGGCGCAGCGGGCACGCGCCCTTTCGCCGGACCATCCCGTGCTGCGTGGCTCCGCGCAAAATCCTGATGTCTTCTTTCAGGCCCGCGAAGCCTGCAACCCTTTTTATCTGGCCTGCCCTGCCATCGTGCAGGACGCCATGGATCGCTTCGCCCGCGAAACCGGGCGCCAGTACCACCTCTTCGACTATTACGGAGCGCCCGATGCCGAGCGCATCCTCATCCTGATGGGCTCGGCCGCCGGCGCTGCCGAAGAAGCCATCGACGCGCTCAACGCCACCGGCGAAAAGGTCGGGATGATCAAGGTCCGCCTCTATCGCCCCTTCGCGCCCGAGGCCTTCCTGGCCGCGCTGCCCGAGACCGTGCGCAAAATTGCCGTGCTCGACCGCACCAAGGAGCCCGGCGCTACCGGCGAACCGCTGTATCAGGATGTTGTGACCGTCGTCGCCGAAGCCTTTGCCACTGACGGCCTGCCTATGCGCGACTTTCCTGTCATCGTTGGCGGCCGCTATGGATTGTCTTCCAAAGAATTCACCCCCGCCATGGTGAAAGGCATCTTTGACGAGCTCGACAAGCCCTATCCGCAAAACCACTTCACCATCGGCATTGACGATGATGTCACGCACACCAGCCTCGCGTGGTACCCGGCCTTTTCTACCGAAAACCCGCGCACTGTGCGCGCGCTCTTCTACGGTCTCGGCTCTGACGGCACCGTGGGCGCAAACAAAAACTCCATCAAGATCATCGGCTCTGAGACGGACCACTACGTGCAGGGCTACTTCGTCTACGACTCGAAAAAGTCCGGTTCTCTGACCACCTCGCATCTGCGTTTCGGTCCCGATCCCATCCGCTCCACCTACCTTATTTCACGCGCCAACTTCATCGCCTGCCACCAGTTTGAATTTCTGGAAAAGGTCAACGTGCTTGAGGCCGCCGAGGACGGTGCGACCTTCCTGCTCAACAGCCCCTGGGGGCCGGAGGAAGTCTGGCAGCATCTGCCCCGCACCATGCAGCAAACTATCCTCAACCGGCACCTGCGCCTCTTCGTCATTGACGGCTACACGGTCGCTCGCAATGTGGGCATGGGCAACCGCATCAATACGGTCATGCAGACCTGCTTCTTCGCCATCAGCGGCGTGCTGCCGCGCGAAGAAGCCATCGCGCAAATCAAAAAAGCAATTCGCAAAACCTACAGCAAGCGTGGCGAAGCCGTGGTGGAGCAGAACTTCGCCGCCGTCGATGCGGCGCTCGCGCATCTGCACGAGGTCACAATACCCGAGGCGGTCAGCGCCGGCTTTGACATTCTGCCGGTCATCTCTGACGTCGCGCCAGCCTTCGTGCATCATGTGCTCGGCGCCATCGCCGGCGGCCACGGCGACAGCCTGCCGGTCAGCGCCCTGCCGCCAGGCGGAACCTTCCCGACCGCCACAGCCAAATGGGAGAAGCGCAACATCGCGCAGTTCATTCCCGTCTGGGACGAAGAGCTATGCATCCAGTGCGGCAAGTGCGTGCTCGTCTGCCCGCATGCGGTCATTCGCGCCAAGGTGTATGACAGCGCTCTCGCCGCCGATGCTCCGGCCACCTTCAAACATGCCACGCCCAAATGGCGGGGCATGGACAACCAGCTTTACTCGCTGCAGGTTGCGCCCGAGGACTGCACCGGATGCACCCTCTGCGTCGAAGTGTGCCCGGCAAAGAGCAAAGCTGACCCCTCGCACAAGGCGCTCAACATGCAGCCGCAGCAGCCGCTGCGTGCCGCCGAGCGCGAGAACTGGGACTTCTTTGAGCATCTGCCGGCCGTGCAGCGCAACCGCGTCTCGCACACGCTGATCAAAGACGTGCAACTGCTGGAGCCTCTCTTCGAGTTCTCCGGTGCATGCGCCGGCTGCGGAGAGACGCCCTACATCAAGCTGCTCACGCAACTCTTCGGCGACCGCCTGCTCATTGCCAATGCCACCGGCTGCTCTTCCATCTACGGCGGCAATCTGCCCACCACGCCTTACTGTCAGGACGAAGAGGGCCGCGGCCCCGCATGGGCAAATTCACTCTTTGAAGACAACGCCGAGTTTGGCCTCGGCATGCGGCTCGCGCTAGACCAGCAAAAGTCCTACGCCGAAGCGCTGCTGGCCAGGCTGGCTCCCTCACTCGATGCGCCACTCGTCCAGTCCATTCTCACGGCCGATCAATCCGGCGAAGATGGCATCGCCGCACAGCGCGCTCGCATTGCCGAGCTGAAACAGAAACTTGCCGCCCTCGACACGCCCGATGCTCATCACCTCATCGCCGTCGCCGACACGCTCGCTCGCAAGAGCGTCTGGATCATCGGTGGAGACGGCTGGGCCTATGACATCGGCTTCGGCGGTCTCGATCACGTCCTCGGCTCCGGCCAGAACGTCAAGGTGCTCGTCCTCGATACCGAGGTCTACTCCAACACCGGCGGCCAGATGTCCAAGTCCACGCCGCGTGCAGCCGTTGCCAAGTTCGCCGCCGGCGGCAAAGCCACCAGCAAAAAAGATCTCGCCATGGAGGCCGTCGCCTACGGCTCGGTATATGTCGCGCGTGTCGCGCTGGGCGCTAACGATACCCACACCCTCAAGGCATTTCAGGAGGCGGAAGCCTGGGATGGCCCGGCCATCCTCATCGCCTACAGCCATTGCATCGCGCACGGCTATGACATGGCGCAAGGGCTCAGCCACCAAAAGGCTGCCGTCGAAACCGGCTACTGGCCGCTCATGCGCTACAACCCGGCGCTGCGCCAGCAAGGCAAGAATCCCTTCCTGCTCGACTCGCGCGCTCCATCGCTGCCGCTCAAAGACTTCATCTACAACGAAACGCGCTACACCATGCTGCTGCGTGCTCATCCTGATCTGGCCGAAAAGCTGCTGCAGGAGGCCACCGACGACGTCGAGCGCACCTGGCGCGTTTATGCCGGACGCGCCGCCATGCCCGGGCGCGAAGCCACCCCCCACATTTCGCCCGCCGCGGGCGAAGTCTCCAAAGCAGACGAAAAAGCGGCCATGGCCGCAACGGCCAAAGCATCCAACTGATTTTTGTTCCTCCACAAAAGGCGCCTGAAAGCTCAAACTCTCAGGCGCCTCTCTTTATTTCCACTGAAAGACGGCCAATCCGTCTCCGGCTTCCGTCCAACAGAACAGAAACATTCCAGACTGTCGCATTGTGAAGAGAAGCGTGTATGCTGGTGGTCAGACCGCAGACCGGGCACCGTCCCATCACGCTGCGGATTCTCCAGGTGAGACTCTGAGCCATGTTGATGCACGAGGACCGTCTTTTTCCCGCAGATCCCACGACACGCCGCATAGCCCGTTCGCTCTATGAGCAGGTTCGCTCGCTGCCCATTGTGAGCCCGCATGGCCACACCCAGGCAGCATGGTTTGCGCACAACGAGCCTTTCCCTGATCCTGCCAAGCTCTTCGTGCAGCCCGACCATTACATCTATCGCATGCTCTATAGCCAGGGTGTCACGCTTGAAGATCTGGAAATCGGCGTCGAGCAGATCCAGAACCCGCGGAAGGTCTGGCGTATCTTCGCCAGCCACTATTATCTGTTCCGCGGCACCCCGACCCGGCTCTGGCTCGACTTCGCCTTTGAAACGCTCTTCGGACTCACCGAATCGCTCTCTGCAAAGACGTCAGACCTCTACTTCGACACCATCTCAGAGAAGCTGCAAACGCCTGAGTTCCGCCCGCGCGCGCTCTATGAGCGCTTCCACCTTGAGGTGCTTGCCACCACCGATTCACCGCTGGATTCATTGGCCGATCACCAGATCATCCGCGACTCGGGCTGGCCGGCCCGCATCCTGGCTACCTTCCGTCCTGACTCCGTGGTGGACCCTGACTTCACCGGCTTCGCCGACAACATCGCTACGCTCGGCGCGCAGACTGGCGAGGACACCGCGCACTGGTCCGGCTACTTGAAAGCCCTGCGCCAGGCACGCGCGCGCTTCCGCTCTCTCGGCGCAACCGCGACCGATCACGGCCACCCCACCGCGCAGACTGCCAACCTCTCAGAGCCTGAAGCCGCGCAACTCTTCATCACCGTGCTCTCCGGCAACGCCACTGCGGCGCAGCGCGAGTTGTTCCGCGCGCAGATGCTCACCGAGATGGCGCGCATGAGCGTTGAAGACGGCCTCGTGATGCAGATTCACCCCGGCAGCGCGCGCAATCACAATCGCAAGCTCTACGAGCGCTACGGCCGCGATGTAGGCGCAGACATTCCCATGCCCACCAACTATGTCGATGCGCTGCGGCCCATGCTCGACCTGGTCGGCAATGAGCGCGGGCTCACCATCATCCTCTTCACGCTTGACGAAACTGCCTACAGCCGCGAGCTCGCGCCATTGGCTGGTCATTATCCGTGCCTGCGCCTGGGGCCGCCATGGTGGTTCCATGACAGTCCGGAAGGCATGATGCGTTTTCGCGAGCAGGTCACAGAAACGGCGGGCTTCTATAACACGGTCGGATTCAATGACGACACCCGCGCCTTTCTCTCGATCCCTGCACGTCACGATGTCGCCCGCCGCATCGACTGCGCATTTCTGGCACGCCTGGTCGCCGAGCATCGCCTCTCTGAAGAAGAGGCCGCCGAAGTCGCCCATGATCTTGCATATAAATTGGTGAAGGCTGCGTATCGGCTCTAGCAAACGAGCCCGATACCTTCCCCCATTCGCAGCCCTGGAGATGGAATGGCCGCGCAAGGCACAAAGTCAGATTCGTTTTTTCGCACCCTCGGCTCGGGGAACAAGACATCCCATCAGCGGTGGGTGATCTGCACGCTGCTCTTTTTCGCCACCGTGATTGCGTACGTGGATCGCGGCGTTCTTGCCTACCTTGAGAAATTCCTGCAAAGCATCATCCCGGGCCTCAACAGCGTCAAGTACGGCTATATTCTGTCCGGATTCACGGTGGCTTATGCCATCGGCATGGTCGTGGCAGGCGGCCTCACCGACAAGCTCGGCACACGCAAAGCCTTTGCCATCGCCATCGGCCTGTGGAGCATCGCCGCCATGCTGCCCGGCGCGGCATTCTCGGTCATCACTCTCGGCATTGCGATGTTCCTGCTGGGCATCGGAGAGGCGGCCAACTTCCCAGCCTGCATCAAGACCGTTGCCGAATGGTTCCCCAAACGCGAGCGGGCACTGGCCACGGGCATCTTCAACTCCGGCGCGAATATCGGCAACATCGTCGTGCCGCTCATCGTTCCCACACTGGTAGCCCTCGTCACCTGGCGCGGAGCATTTGTGGTCACCGGCGGCCTCGGCATTGTCTGGCTGATCATCTGGCTCATCTACTATCGCCGGCCAGAACACCACCGCAGCGTTTCTGAGGCCGAGCTTCAGCTCATCCTCAGCGACCCGGTTGAAAAGCTTGAAAGAGTTCCATGGAAGCAAGTGCTGCCCTGCAAGGAAACCTGGGCCTTCTCCATCGGCAAATTTCTCACTGACCCCATCTGGTGGTTTTATCTCTTCTGGCTGCCTCGCTATCTGCAGACTACTTTTGGACTCAGCCTTAGTTCCAACCGGCTCCCACTGGTCATCGTCTACAGCATCTCCATCGTGGGCAGCGTGGGCGGTGGCTGGATCTCATCGCTGCTGCTGAACTCGGGCAGGAGCCTCAATGTCTCGCGCAAAACCGCCATGCTCATCTGCGCTCTTTGCGTTGTACCTGTCTTTGCGGCACCGTTCATTCATAATCTATGGGCCGTCGTCGCGCTCATCGGCCTGGCCACAGCAGCTCATCAGGGATGGTCGGCCAATCTCTTCACTCTGCCCTCTGACGTCTTTCCGAAATCCGCGGTCGGCAGCGTGATCGGCATCGGCGGAATGTCTGGCGCCATTGGTGGCGCGCTGTTTCAATTAGCGACCGGCTACATTGTGTACTTCACTCACAGCTACATCCCGCTCTTCGGCATCGCATGCGCGGCTTACGTGCTGGCACTTGTCATCATTCACTCAATGACTCCTGAACTCGCGCCGGCCCAACTCAAACTGAATGAAGGAAGAACCACGGCATGAGCCTCTACTGCGCCATCGGAAGCACGGACACAGAACTATCGCATGAGCAGTTGCAATCTCTGCTCACAGAGAGCCTCGCCAGGCTTGGCGACCGCAAGCGCGTGCTCGCCGTTCCGCCGGACCAGACGCGCTCTCATTCGCATGCCGGCGAGCTCACCCGCTTCGCATGGCAGCACTACGGTGAACGCATGCAGGCCATTCTGCCCGCGCTGGGCACCCATGCCGCCATGCAGCCCGAGCAGATCACGCGCATGTTTGGCGATGTGCCGCATGATCTCTTCCGCATCCATAACTGGCGCACCGACATCGTCACTCTCGGCGAAGTCCCTGCCGAATTCATTCGCGAACAATCCGAAGGCCATCTCGACTACGCCTGGCCCGCACAGGTGAACAAGCTCATCGCGGAAGGCAACTTCGATCTCATCCTCTCCATCGGCCAGGTGGTTCCGCATGAAGTCATCGGCATGGCTAACTACAACAAAAACATTCTCGTCGGCACCGGCGGCCGCGAAGGTATCAACCGCAGCCATTATCTCGGTGCGGTCTATGGCATGGAGCGCATCATGGGCCGCGCCGACAATCCCGTGCGCCGCGTGCTCAACTACGCATCTGATCGCTTTCTGCATCCTCTGCCCATCGTCTACGTGCTCACCGTCGTGGGCCGCACCGAAGACGGCCGCCTCGCCGTGCGTGGCCTCTACATTGGCGATGATGTGGAGTGCTTTGAGCGCGCCGCCGAACTGAGCCTCAAAGTGAATTTTGAGATTCTCGATCAACCCATACAGAAAGCCGTCGTCTATCTTGATCCCCATGAGTTTCACAGCACCTGGCTCGGCAACAAGGCCGTCTATCGCACGCGCATGGCCTTGGCAGATAATGCCGAGCTGATTGTGCTCGCCCCCGGCGTGCGCGAATTCGGTGAAGACAAAGGCATCGACGCGCTCATTCGCAAGTATGGCTATCGCGGCACGCCGGCTACGCTCGATGCCGTTCGCAAACACCCTGATCTTGCCAACGACCTCAGCGCGGCGGCCCATCTCATTCACGGCTCGTCTGAGGGGCGCTTCAAAATCACCTGGGCGCCCGGTCATCTCACACGCGAAGAAGTCGAAGGCGTCGGCTTCTCCTACGGAGATCTGGCCGCGCTCAGCCAGCGCTACGACCGCAACAAGCTGCAGCACGGCTACAACCATGTCGATGGCGAAGAAGTCTTCTTCATCGCAAATCCCGGCCTCGGCCTCTGGGCCTGGCGCGGGAAGTTGAAAGATTAGCACCTGCATGTATCAGGGCACGGGTTCAGCCGTGCCCCGCAGAACTGAAAAGATTGAGGGCTTCGGCCCCCGCAATGGCGGATGGATGGAACACGAAAGCGAGGACTCCTAAGTTGGCTGGCAATACACTCACACTCCCGAAGTACTCCCTCGGCACGGGCGACCGCTTTGCGCATCAGGCCAAGGCACAGTTGCAGGCCTGCATTCTGGCAGCAAAGCAAGGCGTCGAGATCATTCCGGTCTGGAACAAATCCAATCGCGAGCACACCATCATCGGCTCTGAGCCTGCCAGTGTGCGCGCCGCCGCCGAGGCCGCCGTCAAAGAACTTGGCTGGAGTAAGCCTTACTTCTGCGATGCCGACCACATTACCCTGCAGACGGTGGATCGCTTTCTCGCGCCTTGCGATTTCTACACTATCGACGTTGCAGACATGATCGGTCAGGCCGCACCCATTGAGGCCATCGAGGCCTTCGTCAACAAGCATCCTGAGCTGCTCGGCAAAATCGAACTCAGCGGCATCGACGAATCCTTCACCATCACCGCTGAAGATCTGCGCGGCACCGCGTCCAAATTTCTCGCGGCCGTCAAACAAGCTGGCGAAGTCTACCGCAAGATCGCCGCCGCCAAGGGTGAAGGCCAGTTCATTCCTGAAATCTCCATGGACGAAACCGACCGCGCGCAAAGCCCCGTCGAGCTGCTGATCATCCTCGTCGCCATCGCTGACGAAGGCATTCCCATCCAGACCATCGCGCCCAAGTTCAGCGGACGCTTCAACAAGGGCGTCGATTACGTCGGCGACGTCGCGCAGTTCGAGCGCGAAATGCAGCTCGATGTCGCAGCCATCGCCTATGCCGTCAAACATTATGGACTGCCCGCGAATCTCAAACTCAGCGTGCACTCCGGCAGCGATAAGTTTTCCATCTACCCGGCCATTCATCGCACGATGAAAAAGTTTGATTGTGGCGTACACCTCAAGACCGCCGGCACCACCTGGCTCGAAGAAATCATCGGCCTCGCCGAGGCCGGTGGCAAAGCGCTCGCCCTCGCCAAAGATGTCTACGCCGATGCCTTCGCGCATCGCGAAGAGCTCTGCGGCCCTTACGCAACCGTCATCGATATCGATCCCGCGAAGCTGCCTTCTCCGGAAGCCGTGCAGGGCTGGACCTCGGAGCAATATACCTCCGCGCTTCGCCACGTGCAGTCCAACCCGGCCTACAACGCCAGCTTCCGCCAGTTGCTGCATGTCGGCTTCAAGATCGCGGCCAAAAAGGGCCGGCACTACCTTGATCTACTCGAAGCCAACGAACCTGTCGTCGCAAAAAACGTGACGGAAAACCTCTACGACCGCCACATCGTCCCGGTCTTTCTGGGCCTCGCCACGGCCAGGTAACAAGAGCCACCCGAATTGCGGATGTATCAGGGCACGGCTTTAGCCGTGCCAAATACCATCAGAACAGACAGGGGCTTTAGTCCCTGCGCTCCATCACATTGCCGGGTCATGAAAAGACCCAAAAGCAGGAGAATTCATGAGCCAGCTCTTCAACCTCACAGGCAAAACCGCCGTCATCATTGGCGGAACCTCCGGCATCGGCAAGGCCCTCAGCCTTGGCCTTGCGGACGCCGGTGCCGATGTCATCGCCTCCGCGCGCCGCAAAGAGAATGTGGATGAAACCGCCGACGCCATCGAGCAGCGCGGACGCAAGACCCTCCGCATTACCTCTGACATGGGCGACCGCGCCTCGCTCGAAGGCCTGCTTGCAGCTACCCTCGACGCCTTTGGCAAAGTGGACATCCTCATCAACTGCGCCGGAAAAATCAAGCGCACCCCCACCCTCACCCAGGACGAGGCCGAGTGGAACAGCATCATTGACACCAACCTCACCGGCACCCTGCGCGCCTGCCAGGTCTTTGGCAAGCACATGCTCGACCGCGGCTACGGGCGCATCATCAATATCGCCTCGCTCAACAGCTTCGTCGCGCTCAATGAGGTCGCAGCCTACGCCGCCAGCAAAGCTGCCGTCGTTTCACTCACCCGCTCGCTCGCGGTGGAGTGGTCGCGGCATGGCATCACCGTCAACGCCATCGCGCCCGGTGTCTTTCGCACCGCACTCAACGCTGACCTGCTTGACAACACGCCGCGCGGCAAAGAGCTGCTGATGCGCACCCCCATGGGCCGCTTCGGAAAAACAGAAGAAGTCGTCGGCGCGGCTATCTTCCTCTCCTCCGAGGCCTGCTCCTACGTCACCGGAGAAACCATCGTTGTCGATGGCGGCTTCCTCGCCTCCGGCGTCAATCAGTAAAAACTTCCACCCTCCTTTCTCCTACCGGGATTTCCATACACGGAAATCCTGTTTCTTTTTTATGTGGTATGACCACAGCACTCGCATTGCGATATCATCGGGACGGTGAATTTCCAAGGAGTCCCTGGATGCAGAACCGCCTTCTCGCTCTTTTTATGGCTGCCGCAGGCATCGCCTCACTGCTCGCAGTCCCATCCGCTCATGCCGCCCCCGGTATGACCACATGCAACCCACACAGTTATGGCGCCAAAGGCGACGGCGTCAGCAAAGACACCGCCGCCATCCAGCACGCCATTGATGCGTGCGCCAAACGTGGCGGGGGAACAGTTTTGCTCACGCCCGGCACCTATCTCAGCGCGCCCATCGTGCTCAAAAGCAACATCACGCTAAAGCTGGAGAAAGGTGCAACGCTGCTCGGCTCGCCTGACTTCAACGATTACCCGGCCATCACAGAATTTCGCGCACCCGGCCGCCAATCCCTCATCAGCGCCCAAAATGCTTCGAACATCACCATCGAAGGCGCGGGCACCATCAACGGCAACGGAGCCTCTTGGTGGAAGATGGCACGCGAGCACAAGGACACAGGCGTCATGGGATCGCAGTATACGCGTCCGCGCCTCATCGTCTTCAATCACTGCAAGCATGTGGTGCTTGAGGGCGTCACCGTAGAGAACTCGCCCATGTGGCAGATTGTGCCCTACTACTCTGACGATGTCATCATCCGCAACATTCACGTGCTCGCGCCGCAACACGCCCCCAATACGGATGCCATTGACCCGTTCTCGTCCTCTCATGTGCTCATTGAGCATGTCGTGGCCAATGTGGGTGACGACGATATCGCCATCAAGTCCGGCGAAGCCAACTCTCCGGGGCCCGACGCGCCGAGCACCTACATCACCATTCGCGACTGCATTTTTCTGCATGGGCACGGCCTATCAGTGGGCAGTGAAATCGCGGGCGGAGCGCAGCATATTCTTGCCGAAAACATCACCATGACCGGCACCGACAACGGGATCCGTGTCAAAGCCAACCGTGATCGCGGCAACGACGTCAGTGATCTTGTCTTCAAAAACATCCAGATGACAAATGTGAAGAATGCGCTCATCATCAGCGAGTTCTACCCTCACATTTACCCGCCGATGCCTGACAATCCCGCGCCCATCACTCGCCTGACGCCACACTTTCACAACATCACGGTCGAAAACGTAACCGCCACCAACTCAAAGAACGCCGGAGCTATCGCCGGGCTTCCGGAAGCTCCCATCCGTGATGTCGTGCTCAAAAACGTCTCCATTGACGCACAGAAAGGCATGGTCATCAGCAACGCACAAGTCACGGCCACGCACTTCACAGTCCACAGCGAAAAGGGCCCGGGCATCACCCGCCTCAGCGGAGCCCGTCTGATCCTGCACTAGCTAACACGGCGGGGAACAAGTTGCGCCGCAATTGTGGTTCGACCTGTTCCCCCGCTACCTGCTACGATAACCGCGACGGAATGCCTCCATTGACTCATGGCAGTCTCACGGCATTTCTCTCATTCCAGTCAGCTTCGGGAGATCAATAGAACCTTTATGCCGAGACCGAAGAAAGACAAGCCCGACACTCACCGCACCATGCAGGTGGTCGACCATATTCGCAAGCTCATTGAGGATGGCACCCTCCAGCCCGGCGACAAAATTCCGCCCGAGCGCGAGTTTGCCCAGATGCTCAAGATCAGCCGCGCCAGCCTGCGCACCGGCATCGGCTACCTCGCGGCCATGGGCGTGATGAAGGTTCGTCACGGCGTCGGAACCTTCGTGGCAGACGGGCCGCCCGATCTCGGTAAGTCATCCTTCGATCTCATGGGCGCCCTGCACGGCTTTCAGCCCTGGCAGATGTTTGAGGCGCGCCTCATTCTTGAGAGCAACCTCGCCGCGCTCGCGGCCGAGCGCGGCAAAGAAGAGCACCACAGCGCCCTCGCCGAAGAAGTCGCCGAGATGTATGCGACCTTTGAAAAGCCCGCCGAATATCTCATTCACGATGTCAGCTTTCATCGCACCATCGCGCGAGCCTCCGGCAACCCCATTCTCGCTGCGCTCATGGAGACCATCACCTCCGCGCTCTATGACAAGCGCCGCAAGACCGTCGAGCGCTCCCGCGACCTGCGCGAGTCCGCCGAACTCCATCGCGAAATCTACAAAGCCATCCGTGGCCGCAAACCAGCCGAAGCGCGACGGCTCATGGAGCAACATCTGCGCCTGGCCGAAGTCTCCCAGAACACCGAAGACGAGGGCACGCGTAAAAGAAATGCCGCGGCTGCAGCCCGCCGTCCCACAACATAGACCACCTAATCCCACACCTTTAAGGGGGCCTGGCGCCACCGCTATTCCCTGCCGCGCGCATCTGCATTAGACTTGTCATCGGTACAGTGGTAAGACCATTGCCGAGGAGACATTCTGCATGCCGGGAAGCCCGCTTCGCCGCGCCAGTGTCGCGCTTGTGTCAGCTTTGATAGCTCTTTGTCCCGCGATGATTCATGCGCAGGATACCCGCCACGTGGTCGAACCTCACTTCCCCGCAGCATGCGTCACCCTTACGGCTCATCTCTCCGCTCCGGGCGGCAAATTAACCGCATTTGAAGAGCAGCAGGAAGACACCACGCGCATCCAGCAAGCCATCAACCATTGCACACTCGGCCACGCGGTCGAGCTTCGCTCCTCTGGCGAAGACGACATATTCCTCAGCGGCCCGCTCCAGTTGCGCCGTGGCATCACCCTGCGCGTTGACTCCGGCACAGCGCTTTACGCCTCGCGCAATCCACGCGACTACGACCTCACACCCGGCAGTTGCGGCGTGGTCAATCAGCGCGGACACGGATGCAAACCCCTCATCACTGCCGATCATGCTCCCGGCTCAGGCATCATGGGCAACGGCGTCATTGACGGCCGCGGCGGCGCTACGCTGCTCGGCCAGAAAGTCACCTGGTGGGATCTCGCGCACCAAGCCAAGATTCGCGATCTCAACCAGAGCTGCCCGCGCATCCTGGTCATCAACCGCTCGAATAATTTCATCCTCTACCGCATCACCCTGCGCAACTCGCCCAACTTTCACGTACTCCTCAACCACACCAATGGATTCACGGCCTGGGGAGTCCGCATCGACACGCCGGCCACAGCCCGCAACACCGATGGCATTGACCCTGCGGCTTCAGAAAATGTAACCATCACGCATTCCTATATCCGCGACGGCGATGATGACGTTGCCATCAAGGCTGGAACGGGCGGCTCGTCTTCGCACATGACCATCTCTGATGATCATTTCTACTCCGGCCACGGCATGTCCATCGGCAGTGAGACCAATGGCGGCGTTCGTGACATCCTCGTCGAAAACCTCTCCCTCGACGGAACCACCAACGGCATTCGCATCAAGTCTGACCTCAGCCGTGGCGGACTCGTGGATCACGTCACCTACCGCAACATTTGCATGCGCGATGTGCCGCACCCCATTCTGCTCACACCTCACTATGCCCGCAAACACGGCAATCTCGTACCGCAGTACCGCGACATCCTGCTCCAGAACGTTCACATTCTCACGCACGGAGATTACACGCTGCTCGGCGAGGATGCCGTCCATTCGCTCGCCGTACAGTTCGATAATGTCTGGGCCGATGACCTTTCACACTCCAGAATGCAGACCGCCTTTGCACACTTCACGCTCGGTCCGGCGCTGGGTAATTTTGTTCCGGGCTCCGGCACCGGAGTCACCATCGCGGAAACTCAGCATCCTCACCCCGGCGCGCCGCCCGCATGCGCCAACAGCTTTCCGGCGTTCCCCCTCAACACTTCAGTTCCGCCCTCCGCAGGCACCATCCCGCAAGACCATGCGCTCTATGTCTCCAAAGACAGCACCGGCGAGTACCATACCGTGCAATCGGCCATTGACGCGGCTCCCGCTACCGGCGCCATCATCCACATCGCTCCCGGCACCTATCGCGAAGCCGTCGTCATCGATAAGCCAAACATCCACCTGATCGGCGGCGGCCCTGATCCTTCGAGTACCGTCATCGTTGACGACAAAAGCGCTGGTACCTCCGGCGGAACCCTGCAGTCGGCGACTGTCACCGTGCGCGGCAACGGATTCTTCGCTGCCAACCTCACCATCGCCAATGACTGGAATCGCACCCACACTCAAGTTTCCCAGGGCTCACAAGCAGTCGCCCTCGCCATCACTGCGGACAAGGCCATCCTCACGCACGTTCGCCTGCTCGGCAATCAGGACACGCTCTACGCCGGCTCACGCAAGTGCAACGCGGCGCACACCGCCTGCACCACCGCGCGACAGCTCTTTTCGCACTGCACCATCGCCGGCAATGTTGATTTCATCTTCGGCAACAGCAAGGCATACTTTCAGAACTGCACCCTCATCAGTACGCCGCATAGCGAAGGCATGATCACTGCGCAATCCAAAGACGCTCCCCAGCAAGACAGCGCGTTCGTCTTCGATCATTGCCGCCTCCTCGCCGAGCCCGGCGTAACAAATGTCTGGCTCGGCCGCCCCTGGCGTCCGTACGCAACGGTCATCTTCCTCCACACCTTCATGGGGCCGCAAATCGCCGCCGCCGGGTGGCGCGAATGGCATCCCGGCGTGACGCACTCGCTCGCAACCGCATGGTTTGCCGAGTTCCACTCTACCGGTCCCGGAGCCTACCCTGCCGCCCGCGAGCCATACTCACACCAGCTCACCGCATCCCAGCAAAATCGTTTTACATTGGCTCATTTCTACCCCTCCTGGAATGCCGAAGCCGACCTTATCCGCCTCCTTTCTTTGCTTCCTGCGGTCCAATAGCGTTGCATCTCGCCTGAGATGAGGTCGCACCTCTCTGCGTTTTATCATCTCGCCAGGCGGCGGCGAGCTTTCCTCGTTCCGCCCCTTTACTTCCAGCTCAAATATCAGCACAAAGCTCATCGAATCAACAAACAAGGCGGCGTCTTGAAGCGGCCTTTTCTTCCCTCTTGACAGTCGCCAGGTGGAAGGGGCAGACTCGGTGCCGTACTGAAAAGTGGTCGTACCACAGTACCGCACATCCACTGAGCAGCCGCGAGCGGCTTCACCCGTCTTCCCCCGTGCGGGCGGCGCCTCATCCGGACTGAAAAAAGGAATGTAACTATGTCGAGGCTGGATCTCCAGCGGGGCAGTGCGTTTTGCCTGCCGCGCAACACGCACTCAATCGTTCGCCGCTTCCATCCGTCAGGATGGGCCAGGCCCGTCGTCTCCGGAATTCTCCTGCTGGCCGTCTTCTTCGCATTGCAGGCAAGGCCAGCCGCCGCGCAGGAATTCCGCGGCACCATCTCCGGCACCGTCACTGACTCCACCGGCGCGGCCATCCCGGGTGCCAGCGTCACGGTGACAGAAACCTCCAGCGGAACCACCGCTAAGACTGTCTCCAACGGCACGGGCCAGTACGTCATCCCGCTGCTGCTGCCCGGCCACTACACCATTGCCGTGCAAAAAACGGGCTTCAAGCAGGCCGTCCGCAAAGGCATAGCGCTCGATGCCAGCGCCCATCTCATCATTGATCTGCAGATGGAAATCGGCAGCACCGCTCAGACCGTGACCGTCACTGCGGCTGCCCCATTGCTCAACACCGCCAACGGCTCCATCGGCCAGACCATCACGACCAAAGAAGTCGCTGACCTCCCGCTCAACGGCCGCACGCCCATGATGCTCTCTCAACTCGCCATCGGCGTGCTCGACACGGCGCAGCCCTCGCAGGTGCACCCCTTTGACAACAACGGCGCCGCAGCCTGGAGCATCGGTGGCTCCCCCTCGCAGACCAGCGAAATCCTGCTCGACGGCTCCCCCGACGAGCTCTGGAACTACACCCTGGCCTACAGCCCGCCGCAGGAAGCCGTGCAGCAGGTCAGCGTCACCGCGTTTGATACTGACGCCTCCTTCGGCCACACGCAGGCCGGCGTCATCAATCAGATTCTCAAATCCGGCGGCAACCATATCCACGGCGCTGCTTATGAGTTCGGCCAGATCTCCGCGCTCGACGCCAACTCGTACATCAATGACCAAAAGGGTGTGCCCATTGCAGTCACCCATTTCAACCAGTACGGCGTCGAGGCCTCAGGTCCAGTCTGGATTCCACACGTCTACGATGGCCGCAACAAGCTCTTCTGGCTCTTTGCGTGGGAAGGCTTGAAGGACTCGCAGCCCTCCACCGACCTCGCCACCGTTCCCACGGCGGCGGAACGCACTGGCGATTTCTCGGCATTGTTGCCGCTTGGTTGCCCTAACGGATACAAGAACGGCGACTCTGCCGTCTGCTCTGATGGAAAACCAAACCCCTACCAGCTCTACAACCCGTTTACCGCCACAGAAAGCGGAAAGACGATCACGCGCCAGCCGATTCCCGGCAACAACTTCGCCAACGCTGGCATCTCCATCGATTCCGTTGCGGCAAACTATCTCAAACTCTATCCGCAGCCCAATACGACGGGGCAGGCAAACGGCGAAGACAACTACATCAGCAACGCACCCAGCATCGACAACTTCAACAATGAGCTAGGCCGCCTCGACTATAACGTCACAGAGACCACGCATCTCTACTTCGATATCCGCCACAACATCCGCACACAATCCAAGAACAATTTCTTTAACAACATCGCTACAGGTGAAAGCCTCACTCGCGAAAACTGGGGCGCAACGCTCGACGGCACGCACACCTTCAACCCCTCCACCTTTATGGACGTACGCTTCAACTGGACCTACTTCAACCAGATTGAAGGCCAGCCGAGCGATGGCGTCAGCCCTTCCACTCTGGGCTTTCCCGATTCACTGGCCCAAAACTCTCAGCACCTGCAGATTCCTTATGTTGAGTTCGGAAGCTGCGGCAGCCAGACCAGCTTTCAATGCCTTGGGGGCGAGTCTTATTCACATGTCCCATCGCAGTCCTATCAGATATTCGGCGACGTCATTAAGACCGTCGGCAAGCACAACCTCAAGTTTGGTATCGATGCTCGCGAATACCGGCTTGACTCTATCGCCAACAAATATCCTGATGGCTACTTCCAGTTCGGCACCAACTGGGTGCAGCAATCTTCCGGCTCGGCATCGCCTACCTTCGGCGGTGACCTCGCTTCCTTCCTGATGGGCCTGCCGACCAAGGGCGAGTACGACATCAACGCGCGCAGCACCTTCCACACTTACTATGTGGGCGCATTTGTGCAGGACGACTGGCGCATCTCTCCGACACTGACACTGAATCTTGGTCTGCGCTTCGACCACGATTCCCCTTACTACGAAAAATTCGGCCGGGTCGTGAACGGCTTCGACACCACTTCACAAAACCCGGTCGCCGCGCAGGCAGAAGCAGCCTATGCGGCCAACCCGATCTCGCAACTGCCCGCCAGCCAGTTCCAGGTGCTGGGCGGTCTTACCTTCCCGAACAGTAAAAACGGCGCTTACTATCAGACCAACTCCCATTGGTTCAGCCCGCGCATCGGCTTCTCCTGGTCGCCGTCGTGGCTGGATAACAAAACGGTGGTTCGCGGTGGATTTGGCATGTTCGTCAGCCAGTACACCATCGCCAATCTGGCCGGCAATGGCACATGGTCCTCGAACCCAATCCTCAATACCGAGGGCTTCAGCGCCTCCACCACCTTTAATCCAACGAACAATAACTACCTGAGTCCATCCTCCACGCTTGGCAATCCTTACCCGGATGGATTTTCGCAGCCCACGGGTTCTTCTCTTGGTTTGGCGACTTTCGATGGACAGAACGTCATCAACTTCATCGATCCTCATCCGACAGACCCCTATTCTTTGCGCTGGAATATCGGCATTCAGCAGTCACTGAACGCAAATACCATGCTGGAGATCGACTACGTCGGCAACCACATGGTGCACATGCCCGTTTCGACCGTTCAGTACAACGACATTCCTGCCCAATACCTCAGCACTTTACCGACTCGCGACCAGAACACGATCAACACTCTTACGCAGACAGTCTCCAACCCCTTCTACAACATCTCGCAAATGAAGGGCACTACGATCGGAAAAGCAAAGACGGTCTCGGTGGCGCAAATTCTGTCGCGCTATCCTCAGTACGATACGGGCGAAACGGGCGGCAACCAGGTCGGTGGCACCCAGAACAGCCAGGGCGTCTTTGAAGACAACGCCACGATCGGCCAATCTTTCTTCAACGCCCTCGACGCCCGCATTGAGCACCGCATGTCTCACGGTCTCTGGCTCGTGGCCAACTACAGTTGGTCCAAGCTTGAGGACGAGGACGTCTTCCTCAACGACACCGATCCCAAACCGTACAAGCACATCTCGCCCTTCGACTTCACCAATCACTTTGTCCTCGGAGGCACCTACGATCTACCCTTCGGCAAAGGCAAGTGGATCGACGTCAAATCCCACTGGCTCAACGAACTCGTAGGCGGGTGGGTCATCAATGGTATCTATACCTACCAGACCGGTGCGCCCATCTACTGGACCTACGACATGGTCACCACCGGCCAGCCCATTACCATCAACAATAAGGTTGTGAACAACGGCTCTGCGATCAGCACAAGCGCCTTCGACCTCGCGAGCGCGGATCAGTTTTCGTACCACATCCGCACCTTCCCGCTCACCCTCTCCTCCATCCGTCAGGATGGCATCAACAACCTCGACTCCTCGGTGCTCAAAGACTTCCCCATCCACGGAGGAACCTACTTCCAGCTCCGCTTTGAAACCTTCAACACTTTGAATCATCCGCTCTTCAAAGCGCCCGGTGTCGATCCCACCTCCAAGTTCGGCCTGATCACCGCACAATCCAACAGCTCCCGCCAGGTCCAGATCGGCGGACGGCTGGTCTTCTAGCCTGACTCACTCAGGTTCCAACCTCCTTGATCGGCGCGAGGCCTGACAGCCTCGCGCCATTTGTTTCTTCCCCTTAAGCCAATCCCGGCCCCTCCCCGCGACCGCTCACCTAAAAAAGCGCTATCATGGCGTCGATCAAACCCGGCCGCCCCCGAGGACCGGCAACACTGCCGCAATCCATCCATGCGACCCGGTTAGCTCGTACGACACACAGAAGTCTCCGCCGGACTCGCGAAGAAAATTTCTCACGGGCCTGTAACCACATCCACTCCAGTTACTCTAACCATGCACAGACCGCTCCCCAACGGCGGGTCTGCAATCCCAGGAGGATTTCTCATGAAGCACTCTCTCAAAGCCATGATGCTGAGCGCGGCCGTCACCGGTCTGCTCGGCGCGACCCCCGTTATTCTGCATGCGGCTCCGGTCTCTTCCAACGCTACGGTGAACGTTGCCGGCCAGGCCATGCTCGGCGCCTTCGCTCACGGCAAGAAGACCGCCATGGGCAAGCACTCTTGTAAGGGCAAGAATGACTGTAAGGGCCAGGGTGGCTGCAAGTCTGGCGACAACGGCTGCAAGGGCAAGAACAGCTGCAAGGGCAAGGGCGGCTGCAACACCGAACACCCCATGTAATCTCCCGCGGGTCTGCTGTCTCCGGTCAACGCCGTTGCAGCAGACCCGCAACCCTCCCTCAAGAAGATTCAGGAATCAGAGCCCGCACCATGCCTGCCAATCGCTTCAATGGATTCACCGACTACGGCGTCGGCATCGGCCTGCGCGTCCCCCACTATCGCCACATCCTCGAGAACAAGCCGGTCGTCGACTGGTTTGAAATCATCTCGGAAAATTACATGGTCGATGCGGGCCGCCCGCTGACCGTGCTCGACAGCATTCTTGAGCAATACCGCGTCGTGCAGCATGGCGTCTCCATGTACTTCGGCTCTGCCGATCCGCTCAATCGCGAGCACCTCAAGCGCCTCAAGGCGCTCGTGCGCCGCACCGGCACTCCATGGCTCTCTGACCATCTCTGCTGGGGCTCGGTGGATGGCCGCTACACGCACGATCTGCTCCCCATGCCCTACACCTGGGAGGCCGTTCGCAAGACCGCCGAAAACATCCGCCACGTGCAGGACTTCGTCGAAGTTCCCGTTGTCGTTGAAAACGTCTCCAGCTATGCCGAGTTCCACGTCTCCGAGATGACCGAGTGGGAGTTCCTGAACGAAGTCGTCGAGCAGGCCGACTGCGGCATCCTGCTCGACGTGAACAATATCTACGTCTCCTCGCAGAATCACAACTTCAACCCGCGCACCTATGTGGACGCAGTGCCCGCCGAGCGCGTGGCGCAGATTCACATTGCCGGGCACTCAAAGTTTGAGAAGTACATTCTCGACACGCACGACCACCCCGTTCTCGACCCCGTCTGGAAGCTCTACGAGCGCGCCATTGAGCGCTGCGGGCCTACCGCCACGCTGCTCGAGTGGGACGACAACATTCCCACCTTTGACGAGGTGCATGCCGAGGCTCTCAAGGCCAATCGCTATCTCGCCAAAGCCGCGCAGAAGCTCGCCGCTCATGCCGAAACACTGGAAGCAGAAACGGCGGCCGCACGATGAGCGAGCCGCGCAGCCAGCTTCGTGAAATTCAACAGCGCATGGCCGCCTGCGTCATGCAGCCGCTCACTGCGCAACATGGCATGCGCCGCCGCAGTGCCGCCGGCATCTCCAGCGAGCGCGAAGCCGGCGCCATCATTGCTCCCAACGACCGCCTCAGTTCCTTCGAGCGTCTTGAAATCTACAATCGCCAATATTGGTTCCGGCTCTTTGCCAGCTTTGAAGAGGACTTCCCCGGCCTGCAGGCCGTCACCGGCAACCGCCGCTTCCAGCGCATCATGCAGGGCTATCTCACCGACTGCCCCTCCACTTCGTTCAGCCTGCGCAACCTCGGCTCGCGCCTCGTGGAGTGGCTGCAGGCGCACCCCGAACTCACCGCGCCCCATACGGAACTCGCTCTTGAATTGGCCGCACTCGAGTGGGCGCACATCGAAGCCTTTGACAACGCCGCATGGCCCGGCCTCACTCCAGAACAAATGGCCGCGCTGGGCGAAGACTCACGCCTCACGCTGCAGCCCTACCTGCGCCTCATCGAGGCGCACTCCGCGATTGACGACGCGCTCATCGCTGTCCGCAATGAGGACGGCAGCAGCGACGGCTCCAGCAACAGCGCCTCCACCGGCTATGCCGCGCGCCGCGCACGCCGCCTGCGTGCCATGCCACGCGAGCACATCTTCATCGCTGTGCATCGGTATGATGATTCGGTTTATTACCGCCGCATCGAGCGTGAGGACTACCAGTTGCTCCGCGCCATCGAGCAAGGCTGCACTCTTGGCGAAGCCATCGAAGCTGCCTTCCACGGCTCGCAGCTTTCTGAAGAGGAACAGCCCGCATGGCTCCAGTCCGCGTTCGGATATTTCGCGACCATGGGCTGGTTCTGTAACCCTCCGGCAGAAAATGCACTCTAAGGTTTGCCGCACATAAAACACGAGCTGCCATTCGGGGCAGCTCCGCAGCACACTTAAAAAATTCGCGCGGCTTTGAAGGATACGAACGTGATCAAACTCTTTGCCGTCTGCTACCAACGCTTTCAGTCCGTGGCCTCGCTGCTTCAGAGTCCTTTCCTGCTGCTCGTCCGCCTCTATTGGGGATGGCAGTTCGCGCAGGCCGGCTGGGGCAAGATGCAGCACATCCATAAGGTCACCGGATTCTTCCAATCGCTCGGCATTCCGTTCCCCGCCTTCAATGCGCACTTTGTCGCCGGCGTCGAGTTCTTCGGCGGCATCCTGCTCATTCTCGGCCTTGCCTCGCGGCTCACCGGCCTCATCCTCACCATCAATATGCTCGTTGCCTACTGGACCGCCTCGCGCGACGCGCTCTTCTCCGTCATCTCGGACCCGGGCACATTCTACGGAGACGCTGCTTACACCTTCCTCTTCGCCGCTCTGCTCGTACTCATCTTCGGCGCGGGATGGATCTCTGTTGACACCTTGATTGCGAAACAATATCGCCAGCGGACCCAGCAAGCATGACAGATACTCTCGCAGAGAACGGCGAAGCACGCATCATCGCCGCTATTCTCGCGGGCCAGAAAGAGCTCTTTCATGACCTCATCCGCCCCTACGAACGCCATGTGTATGTCATGACGTTCGCGATCCTCAAAAACGAGGCCGACGCCGAAGAGGTCACACAAGAAGCTTTTCTCAAGGCCTGGCGCGCGCTTCCGTCCTTTCGCGCCGAGTCGCGCTTCGGCACATGGCTCGTCAGCATCGCGCTCAATGAGGCGCGCGGCCGGCTGCGCCGCAAAAACCAGGCGCCCACTGACTCCATCGACGAGACCCATGAGGACGGCACGCCGCACGTCTCCCCCGCCCTGCTGCGCGACTGGCGTGAGATTCCCTCCGAGATGCTGGAGCGCGCCGAGGTGCGCACCCTGCTGCGCGCCGCGATTGACCATCTGCCGCTTATTTATCGGGAGATTTTTCTGCTGCGCGACCTCGAAGAGCTCAGCGTCAACGAGTGCGCGGCCGCGCTCAACATCTCGGTCTCTGCCGCCAAGGTTCGTCTGCATCGCGCACGTCTGCTGCTGCAAAAAGAGCTGGCCCCGCAGCTCAAACATCTCAACCCAAAAAGGAGGTGGTTCCCGTGGTCATAGATTGCAAGCACGTATGGGACGCCATCTCTGGCTACCTCGACAACACGCTGGCGCCAGAAGTGCGCGAAGTCGTGCAGAAGCATCTGGAACACTGCAGCATCTGCTCGGCAGTGCTCGACTCCACGCGCAACATCCTCATCCTGACAGCGGACGATCGCGTCTTTGAGCTGCCTGCCGGCTTCAGCGAACGCCTGCACGCACGCCTCGACGAAGAGATACGGGCATCCAGTTCGCCGTGACAAGGACGCCTATTGGAAGATAGGATCAGCGAATTTCGCCCGTCTCGCGAAGGCGCTTCAGCCTTGCCGATTCGGGCTCATCCTGAGGACGGCCCATCTCTATCCGTGATGAAAGAGATGAATGTGGAATGACTCTTCCAGTGCCACCACAATCAGCGTCACCACCGCCAGCACAATTTGCAGCCGCTCGCTGCGCCTCTGCTTTTCGGTTACCGGCTGCATCCGCCATTGCGACGACGGCCGGGCGCGCAGCGTGCGCATCTGCCAGATCACGTACAGATTCACCAGCGATCCCACCACTGCCAGCAACACCATCGGAATCCGCAGCCAGTCCGTATGCAGCTCTTCCAGCGGCAACAAGCCGCTGGCGGCCATCGATGCGCCCACGCCAATCAGCAGCCGCAATCCACTCGCGGCCATCACCGCCGTGCAGGCGCTCTGCAGAATTGCGAACACCAGACTGCTCCAGCCCATGACCCATCGCCCGCGCGCTGCTACGACCGGCACGGGCATCTCCTGCTGCACTTCTCCGGGATTCGTTGTCGATCCCATCCTTCTCACCTCTTCGCGTACCGCTTTGGCGGGCTTTTCGCTTGCCCGCTACATGGAACCGCTGGCCAGCAAACGGCCATCGGCTTACGATGAAACCCAGATGAACGCGACCATCTCCGTCTCAAAAGAAGACTATCTCAAAGCTATCCTCGAGGCCGAGTCCGAAGGGCAGGCCGTGCAGCCCGTCACGCTTGCGCATTGGCTTTCCGTCTCACCGCCCGCCGTCACCATGGCCCTCAAACGCCTCAAACGCGATGGATTTGTCGATGTCAAGGCGGACGGCATCATTCGCCTTACCGCGCTCGGCAAGCAGACCGCGCTGCGCACCGCCCGCCGTCACCACCTCATCGAGCGCATGCTCTCTGAGATCTTCGGCATGGAGTGGTACCAGGTCCACGACGAAGCCGAACGCCTGGAGCATGCTGTCTCTGACGAATTTGAAGCCAAGCTGATTGAAAAGCTCGGTGAAAAAGGCACGTGCCCCCACGGCAACTCCATGCTGCCCGAGAGCCCAGCGCAGCGCCGCAAAAAGGGCCTGCTGCCACTCTCCGAGACCTCAGAAGGCGCGACCTACTCTGTGATCAGCCTCTATGAGCGCGACCCCAAGCTGCTGCGCTTCCTGCACGGCTTCGGCATTGGGCCGCGCACCACCCTCCAGGTGCTCGCACACAACTACGACCAGACCATCGTCATCCAAACGCCGAAAGGCTCGGCCACGCTCGGCCGCCCGGCAGCAGAGAGGGTCTGGGTCAAAAAGGCCTCAAAATCCTCCTGACGATAGCAAAGCATCTTAATTAACCATAGTTAATTTCTGTGGCATACTAACGCTAAGGAGATTTCCAGCCGGCGTATGCCTCAGACCACCCTCCAGAAAGCGCCCGAGACGCCCGTCCTCCGTCCCTCCATGCCGGAGGTCAACGCGACGGTCCCTATCTCGCGCTCGCGCTTCTTCTGGCTGCGTATGCTCGGCTTCCTCGGCCCCGGCTTCCTCATCTCCGTCGGCTACATGGACCCCGGCAACTGGGCGACCGATCTCGCCGCCGGCTCCCGCTACGGCTACACGCTGCTCTTCGTCATCATGGTCTCGAACCTGCTGGCGATTCTGCTCCAGAGCCTCGCGCTCAAACTCGGCATCGCCACCGGCCGCGATCTCGCGCAGGCCTGCCGCGAGCAATACAGCAAGCCTGTCTCCAATGCGCTGTGGCTCTTTGCCGAGATTGCCATTGCCGCCTGCGACCTGGCCGAGGTCATCGGCTCGGCCATTGCGCTGCAATTGCTCTTCGGCATTCCCCTGATCGTGGGCGTGCTCATCACCGGCTTTGATGTGCTGCTCATTCTCCTGCTGCAGCATCGCGGCTTCCGTTATCTTGAAGCCCTCGTCATCACGCTCATTGGAACCATCTCGGCCATCTTCGCCATCGAAATCGTGGTCTCACACCCGACCTGGCACGGGCTCGTCTCCAGCCTCTTGCTGCCCCACGCGGCCATCGTCACCAACTCAGACATGCTCTACATTGCCATCTCGATTCTTGGCGCGACGGTGATGCCGCACAACCTCTACCTGCACTCTTCCATCGCGCAGACCCGCAAATATGAGCGCACCGCGGGCGGCAAGCGCGAGGCGATCCGCTATGCCAACGTTGACTCGGCCATCGCGCTCACGCTTGCGCTGTTTGTGAATGCGGCCATTCTCATAGTGGCCGCCGCCGTCTTTCATCGCACCGGCCACTATGAGGTCGCCGAAATTGGCGATGCCTACAAGCTGCTCAGCCCGCTTGTCGGCTTTGGCGCGGCCAGTCTGATGTTTGCCATCGCGCTGCTCGCCTCCGGGCAGAACTCCACCATTACCGGCACCCTCGCCGGCCAGATCGTCATGGAAGGCTTTCTCAACATCCGCCTCCCCGACTGGCTGCGCCGCCTCATCACGCGCCTCACCGCCATCGTGCCCACCGTGATTGTGACGGCCCTCTATGGCGAAAAGGGCACCTCCAACCTGCTCATCTTCAGCCAGGTCATCCTCAGCATGCAGTTGAGTTTCGCCGTCTTCCCGCTGGTGGCCTTCACCAGCGACCGCAAGCGGATGGGCGAGTTCGTCAACCGCCCATGGCTCCGTTACCTGGCCTGGACCTCGGCGTTCTTTATCGCCGCGCTCAACGTGTGGCTGCTCGTGCTCACCGTCCAAGGCGGCTGACTCCGCAAACAGAAAGGCCCGAGCCATCGGTCCGGGCCTTTTGTGATTTGGCCGGGACTATGCGAATTCGAGCAATGCGCCGGAGGCTTTGCGCATGTGCAGGACAAACTGGCCGCTATGCCCCGGCACATACTCCTGCACTAGCGGAGACCAGCTTCCGCTTGCGCCCACCGGAGCGCCGCCAAAGGTCACGTCCGTCGTGTCATCCGCACGCGGAGCCTCCAGCCGCAGCACCGTCCCGGAGGGTGAGGCCACACCAGAGATCGCGACTTCCACATCCGCATCGAGATTCTTGTTAAAGAGCGCGATGCGCGTGCGGCCGTCGGTGCCGCGCAGCGCATACGCCGTCAGCAGCGGGGCCGCGCTGTTGTCCGTCAGCTTCGCGCCCAGCAGTTGCCCTGCGCCGGCCTGGGCGAACAGCAGCATGCCGTAGTATTCCGGCCGCGCGATAAAGCCGTCTTCCGGCGTGCCGGCCACGGGCGTGTACCAGCCGTAGCCACCGCCGTGAAAGTTGATGCCCGTGCTGCCAGCCGCAGCCTGCTGATACATCAGGTCGCCCGCCCACAGGGCCGCGGCAAAGGTGTCGCTCACGCCCTGCTTGCCGCCCTGGTAGCAGGAGTTCGTCTCCGTCAGCCGGAAGGGCAGCCCCGTGTCGGCCTCCACCTGCTTGAGGCCGGCAGTCTCGCCGAGCAGCCGAGGATTCGGCTTCATCAGCCGCTCGATCGTCATGCTCGGGTCAGTCGGCGGACCCTCGGCGTAATAGTGCGAGGAAATGAACTTCACATCGTGCTTGAACTTGTCCGCAAACGGCACCAGCCACTTGGTGTTGTAGGCCGTGTCCGGTCCGGCGAAGGGCGCGTTGGGGACGCGCTTGCGAATGGCCGTGAAGAAGCGCTGCCAGTCCCCGGCGTAGGCGGCAAAGTCATAGCTCGCCGGGCGAATGCCATTGCGGTAGAAGAGGTCCGGCTCGTTGCCGAGCTGGAAGGCGAGCAGCCGGTCCGCGCCAATCGTCTCCATGACGTAAGCGGCTTCATCGGCGGCATTCTCGGGCGTTCCCTTGCCCAGATTGAGGCCATAGATGAGTTTCCAGCCCGTCTTGTCGAGGAACTCGCTGAGGTTGTTCACCGCTTCCGGCGTGATGACCTCGCGCGCCGCCGCATGGTGGCCTTTGTCGGGCCCGGCAGCCAGATGCTCGTCGGCAGCCGTGGGCTTCGCGTGACGGTTCCAGAAGGTGTACTCGCTCGTGTTGCCGCCGATGCGCAGCACGCCCTGACGGCCCAGCGTGCGCAGAAAGCCCGCGAGCTGGGTGTTGGCGCCCGAGAAGTAATTCGGGTTCGCCATCTGGGCCTGCTCATAGCTGAGGCCGGTGTAGTCCGGTGGAATCGTGTGCCCCAAGGCAGAGGCATCGACGCTCAGGCCCACACGCACCGGGCTTGAAGTTGTTTGAGAAGCCGTTTGAGCCAGTCCGCCGCGGGCAAAAGCCATTGCGCCCGCCGCCATCAAAGAAGACTGCAGAAATGCACGCCGTTTCATGGCAGCCATTCGAGCACAAACGCTTGTCCTCGCGCAAACCGTGGGCAGCGAGAGCGGCTTGCTACACTTGAGCCGTCGCCGGTGGCTCTTTCGCCCGCCCGTTTGCCGAAGCCACGGCCACAAATCTGCCATGAAGCCCGCTCGCCTGATCTTCCTGTTTGCTGTGTTGCTTGCCTGCCTGCCGGTTACGGCTACCTCCGGCCAGACGGCTCCCAAATTACCGTTTCAGATCGGCTCCCGGCTCGTCGCGTCGGCGGAGCCGCCCGTGCCGCGCCCCTCCACCACGCCATGCGCGGTGACGCTGCTGCATCACGATGCCTTTGACGACCACGGCAATGGCGCGTCCATGGTGGCGCGGGCCCATCGGTTTCACTTCACGCCGCCTGCGCAGTGCGCGGGGCCGTGGGCGAAGGTCATCCTCACCGTGGGTTTCTCCATCCCCGCCGGACGGCAGTATGACCGCACGGTCTCTTTGTGGATGGGAGGGGTCAATCTCTACTTCGGCACCACCATGGAACCCGAGCCAGGGCAGGCGCAGCGCTGGCAGGCGGCGCGCGACCTCACCCGCCTGAGCGCGATCTTTCAGAAGCCGCAATCGGGCCAGATCATCCTCAACAACTGGATCAGCCCCTCCACTGACGAGCCGATTTACGTCACCGCTCGCCTGCTCTTTTATCCGCTGGCCCAGGGGCAGGCCGCACCGCGCGTACCCGATCTGGTCTACTCGATGAGCGCCAATCCCGCCGGGCAGGAGGCGGCTCTTGAGACGCCGGCGGACCAACTGGCACGCCGCTTCACCTTTCCGCGCAACGTCGTGCGGGCGCGGCTCGATGTCATCGCGCAGAGCCAGTCGCAGGATGAGCGCTGGTACACCTGCGTGGACAAGCAGTACCTTGCAGAGACCCGCAACTACTCGCTCGAAGCCTTTGAGGCCTGCGATGGCGGCAGCTTCCGCGGCGTGGAAGTGCTCGTGGACGGCAGGGCGGCGGGGCTTGCGCCGGTCTATCCATGGATCTTTGCCGGGGGAATCGAGCCGCACCTCTGGCTCCCGATTCCGGCTCTGCAGACGACCAACTTCCTGCCTTTTCAAGTCGACCTGACACCGTTTGCGGGTCTGCTGGACGACGGGCAGCCCCACACCGTCGCCATTCGCGCGCTCGGGGCTCACCACTTCTTCAACGTGGCCGGTAACCTGCTTCTTTACCGGGATGCGCATGCGGACGAGTTGCATGGCCGCCTGCTCGAAGACACCCTCACGCCGCAGCAACCTGCGGGGCTAAACACCCGGAGCACGCTGCATCCCGATGCACGGGGGCGCACCGTGGGGACGCTCGACACGCGGATGCAGCAGGCATACACGCTGCGCGGGGTGCTCGAGACGCCGCGCGGCGCGGTGGTAACGACAGTGCAATACAGTGAGGACTTTCAGAACCTGCAGACGTTCGCGCGTCCGGGCCCACGGCGGTATCACGAGAGTATCCGGCAAAGGACGGCAGTCTCGATGAGCGTGCGGCGCACCCGGAACGGCCATGCGCTGAGCACGATGACTCTGACCCAGCAGGACCCTCTGACAATGGAAGCGCGCAAGAGGATGATCACGACGGGGCAGGACTTCACGGCGCGCGTCGCCGTCGAGCAGGGGCACGCGATCACGCTGCGCACCGCGCGCGCGGGCAAGCGCCCGTATGCGGCTCATCTGCGAGAGATGCTCGTCACCGAAGACCATACCTATGGGGAGACGATTTCGCCGCCTCTGGACCGGAGCCGCTTCCATTACCGGGAGGCCGCGCGGGAATCAGTGACGTTTGGGGATACGCTGGGAAGCTGCTACCGGGCGACACTCGCCTCGCGCCATGGGCGGCTGACGGCAATGCATCGGGGGCAGGGATGCCCCGGCCATGGGAACCGGCTGCGGAGCGCCTCAAGCCCGGACGACCCGTGGCTGCTGCCGCCGCAGTAGCGGCCGGAATGGCATGGGTGTGCAGGAGAGAAAAAAGAGAAGAGAGGCGCGGGAGGGATCATGCATCCCCGCACAGGGGGCGCCAGGAGCCTGTGCGGGGGAGGGTTATGGAGACTTAGCGGGCGTGCCGGCCGGGTTGTGCAAACAGCTCGTTGACCAGGTTTTCCGGCTCTTTGCGCGGTGCTTTGAGTTCGCCTTTCTCCAATCTGGACTGCAGGTTGGTCTTGATCATGTCCAGAAGAGATGGGTTTCGGGGCGGCTCGGGCGGAACGAGATCGGCCGGGGGATCTTCGCCGGTTTCAAGATAGTAGCGGAGCTTCTGCTCATATTCGAGGCGGCGGACGAGATAGCTCATGGCGTGGAGGGCCGAGTCGTACTGGGGTGGCGCCGTGGCCTCTTCAGGGGACGTTTCGAGCGGGCCGAGGAGGTCGCCATTCTCATACTGCACGAAGGCCTCGACGGTGGTTAAGGGGTCGAGCGCATTGGAGGCAATGTTGCGGGCGGCGAGGCGGAGGCCACTGATGTAGGCCATGGCGGTGCGAGAGTCGATCGTGCCAGCGGCCAGAGCGCTGAGGACATGGGTGACGGTGAGCTGCACCGAGGTCATGTCTTCGAGAAGAGGAATGGGCACGGGGCCTTGCTGTGGCGGGGGCGCCTCAGTGTTTCGGATGACCGGCGGGGCCGGTCTGCGATGGTGCAGGTGGAAGAAACAGTAGTCCTCTTTCCAGACGCGATAGGCGTTGCACTGAACGCCGCTCGCCTTGATATGACGGCACCGCATAGCCATAAAAAAAACTCCCATTAACGTCTTGTAACGGTGTAAATATACTTGCCACACCTGAAATCAGCGGGTTGAGGTATTTGCGGAAGCGGTTTTGGGGTTGGGGTTGGTGAAAAAGGACGCGAAAAGGCGGTGTTTTGAGCTGTAAATCGGGGTAAATCCGGCAGCCCGTGAGAGAATCACGGCGTTATGCTGGGAGCGGAGAAAATTTCGGAGCCAAGGCGAGGAAAACAACCCTGTTCTGGCTCTAGGGGTATTACTGGTGCCTTGGCGTTGCGTCGGTGGCGGGAATCAATTTTCGTGATGATGACGGCTTATTTCGATTGCAGCCATAACGGTAAGGGTTCCGGCGGTTCTGTTGCGGTTTCCGGATGGCTGTCGAGCGGTGAGCGCTGGGAGCAGTTCGATTACGAATGGGATCAGATACTGGAAGAGTTTCAGGTTCCCTACTTCCACATGAAAGAATTTGCTCATTCTGTTGGCGCATATTCGCAAGGGTGGAAAGGGGAAAACGGCAAACGCGCGGAATTCATTCAGCGTCTGGTTGCGGCGATTAGCCGAAACGCGATGGCGGGGTTTGCTTGCCTGGTCGAACGAAACGTATTCGATAGGGTGAACGAAGAATTTCAGGTTCGGGAGTATTACGGCAACGAGTACGCGCTGTGTGGTCGCATCTGCGTTTCTCAGGTCCGTCACTGGCTGGACGAGCGAGGGGATAAGAACGGCGTCCACCATATTTTTGAGGATGGCGACGAGCGCGGTCGTCTTAGCTGGCTGCTGGAATCGGACGGCTACGCCGCGCCCGTTTTCTTTCCCGGCAAGGACCGAATAGCAAAGGACGGGAGTCTAATCCGTGGGCTGTTGCCGCTTCAGGCCGCAGACTTGGCAGCGTATGAGATGCGAAAGGCTTTTGATGATTTCGGTGATGCTCAGGTTTTGGAAGAGGTAGCGCGCTACAGGAAATCATTCCGCGCTGTTGCAGGCGCTCTAGATCAGGGACAATGGGGCCGATGCAGCGCTGAAGACCTACGGCACTTCTGCAATGTGCGAGCAGTGGAGCGACGCCGCGGAGTATCATAAAGCCATGAAGACACCGCCTGACAGCCCGGAGTTTGCTAAGTTCTCGCAGGCAATGCGGGATATCCTCGGCGTGTCCAAGGAAGAGATGCAAAGGCGGATAGAAGCGGAGAAGCAGGAGAGGGGCCGCGAGGCTAAGACTTCCTCTTCGGACCACGCTTCCGGCGATAGGGATTAGAAGGCCGTTTCCTGCACCTTGCCGGTCAGTTCTGCGTAAGTCAGTCTCTTGCCTGAAATCTGCGATACTGCCAGCATGAAGCGGTCGCCATCGTCGAGCGGATTGCCTTTGGTCGCCCGGTTATTGAACCGGAAGACCTGTTCAGTCACATAGCGGTCAAGGTGGAAGGGTTCGACGGAAACGTAAGTGCCCTTGATTCCGCGCTTCAACAGGCTCCAGAAGTTCTCTATCCCCTGAGTGTGAACCTCACCCCGGACGTACTCTTCGATATGGGTTACGGTTTCGTGTACGAAGTCCCGGACCTTGAGCGCGTCGTATGCGGTGGCGTTGTCGGTGTAGATGGTGGCTTTCCGGTTGATGTTCTCCAAAATCTCATTGAGCAGGGTTTCGCGCTTCACGTTCGGTACGACCTTTGCGCGTACCTGGCGCGCGTCTCGATCCAGCATACCCACCACCACGGTCTTATGCTGGCCTCTCAATCCTTCCTGTAGACGCCGCCGCCGCGAGGCGTGCATGTTCTGAGCTCTGCCGCCCACGAAAGTCTCATCCATCTCAATCGGGCCATGACCGCGGCCGCCCAGCTTCTCCCATGAGCTATTCTTGAGCGCCAGCCGGATCCGGTGCAGCATGAACCATGCAGACTTCTGAGTGACCTTCACGGCGCGCATAATCTCGTAGCTGGAAACGCCATTCTTGCAGTTGACGACCAGCCAGACAGCCATCAGCCATTTGTCCAACGGAATCGGGGAATCCTCGAAAATGGTGCCTGACTTCACGGAATACTGCTTCCGGCAGCTCTTGCACTTCCAGATGCGCCGGGTGGTCAGAAACGAATACCGAGCACTCCCGCAGTGAGGGCAAACCGGGCCATTCGGCCAGCGCATCGCCGCGACAAACTCCATGCACACATCGGAATTCTCGAAATACCGCGCAGCCTCTAACAGACTCTTGGGCGATTGGATTTCATCTCTGGATTTCATAGCGTAAATAACTGTATTTAGATATGCGTGGTGTGTCAAGTATAAAAGCTACAGGGAGTCTAGGCTGAGACTGTAAGGAATTCCAGAATGACTGATTCGGCAATCGTTCGGTCTGACTCTTCCATCCCTGTCTGGCGGTCTATCCAGACGGCTGTGTCGTTGCCGTTCTTTGTCCGGATGGTAAGTTCAAATTCGCGAGGCTGGGAAAGTCCATCGATGCTTACCCGATACATCTCAGGGTGGAAGTCTATTTTCAACGTCGCACCGCTCTCCTCGCAGCGCAAAACGTATTGCTTCGTGTGTGTCGCTTGGTCCGAAATAATTGTGCGCCCAGCTTTCCGGTTGAGTTCTACCACGCACGCCCGCAACTGCCCCGAAAGGTCAATCCAGCGCCCAGGAGCCTGTTCTCTCCTCATTTGTCCCCGCAATACGCAAATCTCGTCTTTGATCGCTTCGCGGCGGTGCTTTTCCTCATAGACCTTCAGCGCTTCTGCTGTCCATTCCATCTTGGGTTCTCCCCTCCGCTATTACCGGTAACACCAAAGCCACGAAAAACCTACGATTCGCGGACTTTTCCTAGAACCGCCCCGTGGGAGGCTACGCATGAAAGAAGAGATCTTCCAGCATCGTCCGGCGCACCTGCCACTGCTCCAGATTCTCTCCGCCGTCTATCCGAAGCCTGCACTGCCCTTGATTGTCGAGGGTGAGGGTAACAATAAATTCCCGGTCGCCCCGCGAAACCTTAATACAGTCCTGATGGCACCTAAACTCCACCTTGTTTGCGGCATTTCCGGAGTGAAACACCACAAAGTAATTCCCGTCTGTATTAGGCATTACCGCCAGCGAGGGACGCGCCTTTGTCTTAACTGCATCCGTCTCGTTTATCGCTTTAACGTCTTCTTCGACGCCTAGGAGGAGCTCACTAAACACATGCAGGGCCGAGCATTTCGCCCGGGCTTCTACCCAACGGAAACTGTCCGCCATTTTCACTTCTCCCCGATTTTGAATTCGACTATCAAGTCTGAAGATTATGCCGTGCGCACCAACGGAGAAAATGCCTTATTCCCTACAATCTCTCCTTAGCAATATTTACCACCAATCAGGTGTAGCAACTATATTGTTGCCCTTGTAACCGATTGATATTGCTTGACTTACCGGACATTAGGCTGGCAAGTCCTTTAGAATCAACGCGAATTAACCCCCTCTAAAACCTGCTGAAAAGGGAAAAAGCTCAGAAAGAGACCGGATGGAAGGCGGTCTTTTCCTGAGCTTCTAATTCCATTTTATCGAAGGGAGGGGAAATTACCGGCAAGGGACTGGCCGTCCAGGCACACGCGCCTTTGGCGCCCCTCGACCCGCACGGGTCGAGGGTGTTTGAGTGGGATGGGGAGGATGCGCGAACGGACGAGTGCTGCTGGCGGGAAGGGCGTTTTTCGATACCTATCCGATTGGGCGTGGACAAAGTGACCTGACCCCATTCTTCGCCCGTTTCTGTGTACGAGATCATAGCGTACTTTGCTCCAGCAGGGCAGGCGGATCGGACCGGAGCGTGGCGGAGGGAAGAGTTTCTGATCCCGCCGAGGCGGAGCCTGGACAGGGCACCCGGCGCTTCGTGATGACCCGACGCCTGTTCGAGATTCAGGCGGGGTGGGTTGTCATCCGTGGTGGAGCGAGAGATTGAAGTGGAAGAGGTAGAGGGCGATGCCGACTCCGACGAGGGTGAGCAGGACCACGACCGCGGCGGCGAGAGTGGTGGAGCGCGGCACGGCGGCGTCTCCACGGCCGAGGGCGCGGATGAGGCGCAAGTGGTGCGCTCCGCTGAAGACCGTGATGAGCACGCCGGAGGCAATGAGGGCGATGCCGAACCAGAGGGAGGCTCCGGTGGACTGGCCGGGCAGGCCGCCGAGCGGAGAGCGAAGCTCGCGCAGAAAGAGCCCGAAGCGGGCGACGACAAAGCCGAAGCCCATGAAAGCGAGGCTGGTGCGGATCCATGCGAGCAGGGTGCGCTCGGCCGCCAGATAATCGCTGGTGCTGGCTGGCTTTGGGTTGGGTGCGGATGGCTGCATGAGCTATCAGATGAGAGTAACCGAAGCTGCGGCAGGAGGATCCGAAGGGAACGATTCACTCAAGCTAAATTCAGGCTTGCATGGGGCATCGGGCGTTGCCCGATGGGATGAGGGAATCCCACGTCCGGGCAGATGGACGTGGGGCACCTGTGATGTTTCAAGAGGTTGTCCATTCGAAATTTCGCGGAGAAGCTGTTTGTGGCGAACAAGCAGAGTCTTCGGAGAGATCGAATGGACATTCACCAGAATGCTCGTCTAACGCCTTACAGTCGAGAGCAGTTGGCGAGAAAAGTTATTTGTACCGGGTGCACGTTGAAGCTGGCCGCGGCCAGCTTCAACGTGAGCGCAAAGACGGCCGGCAAATGGGTGCGCCGGTATCGCGCCGAGGGTTCGGATGGCTTGCGGGACCGCAGCTCGCGTCCGCATCGCAGCCCGCGGCGCTTGCCGGAGGCGTTGCGGCTGAGTGTGATTGAGCTACGGCGGGGTTACATGCCGGGGTATCAGATCGCCCGGCGCAGCGCTGTGAGCGTGTCTTCGGTGAGCCGTATTTTGCGGCGCGCGCGGCTGAGCCGATGGCGCGATCTGAACCCGCCTCCGCCGGTGGTTCGCTATGAGCATGCCGCTCCAGGCGACTTGCTGCATCTGGACATCAAAGGCATGACGCGCTTCGGCGAGGTCTCGCTGCGCGGCGACGGCAGGCTGCGGGGCAAGAAGGAACACCCGGGCTTTTTGGCTCTGCATGTGGCCGTCGACGATCACTCGCGCATGGTCTTCGCCCAGATGCTGGCCGATCAGAAGGCGGAAACCACGATCGGTTTTCTGCACGCGGCGGTTGAGTTTTTCGCCAGCCATGGTATCGGCATCCGCGCGCTGCTGACCGACAACGGCAGCAGCTACCGCTCTCGCCAGTTCCGTCAGGCTTGCCAGCAGATGGCCATCAAACACAGCCGCACTCGGCCCTATACCCCCAGAACCAACGGCAAGGCCGAGCGCTTCATCCAGACAGCCATGCGCGAATGGGCTTACGCCAAACACTGGACCGACTCCAGCCAGAGAGATCAACACTTGCAGTCCTGGATCCACTACTACAACCACGAAAGACCTCATGGTAGCCTCAACTACAAACCGCCAAGCAGCCGATCCCAAGAAGGAACAACCTCTTGACCTTCTACAGGCACCCGGGATGGTTTAGAGGATGTAGCGCGAGAGGTCCTGATTTTTGACGATCGAGGCGACCATCTGCTTGACGTATTCGGGATCGACGACGGCGACCAACTCGGTGCCGCCGGGGGTTTCGCGCTCGATGACGGGCAGGGGCGCGATGGGCGCCATCTCGGCGTGGCCGTTGGCGGCGGCGGCGAGATCGACGACTCCGGCCTCGGACTTGCCCTTGCCGTGCTTGATGAGGTCAGGGGCTAGGAAGCTGATGTCGTCGAGCACCTTCTCCATGATGGTGTGCAGGCGGCGCGCGCCGATGTTCTCCGTCGTCTCGTTGACGCTGAAGGCAAACTGCGCCATCTCGGCGATGGCCTCGGGCGTGAATTCGAGTTTGAGGCCTTCGGTCTCAAGCAGCGCGGTGGACTGCTTGACGAGGGAGGACTTGGGCTCGGTGAGGATGCGGATGAAGTCCTCGACGGTGAGCGACTGCAGCTCGACGCGAATGGGGAAGCGGCCCTGCAGCTCAGGGATGAGGTCGCTGGGCTTGGAGACGTGGAAGGCTCCGGCGGCGATGAACAGAATGTAGTCGGTGCGCACCATGCCGTAGCGGGTGTTGACGGTGGTGCCTTCGACGATGGGCAGGATGTCGCGCTGCACGCCCTCGCGCGAGACGTCGGGGCCGTGGCCGCCTTCGCGACCGGCGATCTTGTCGATTTCGTCGAGGAAGACGATGCCGGAGGTCTCGACGCGCTCGACGGCGGCGCGGGTGACCTGATCCATGTCAATGAGGCGGCTTTCCTCTTCCTGCACCAGATATTCGAAGGCCTCGGCGACCTTCATTTTGCGCTTTTTGGTGCGCTGGCCAAAGATGCTGGGCAACACGTCCTTGAGATTGATGTCCATCTCTTCGACGCCCTGGTTGGAGATGATTTCAAAGGACGGCGCACCGCGCTCGCGCACGTCCAGCTCGACCATGCGGTCATCGAGCTTGCCCTCGCGGAATTGCTGGCGGAGCTTTTCGCGGGTGCGCTGCTGTGACTCCTGCGTGGCCGAGGCGGCGGGCGGCGGGAGGATGATGGCTCCGTGTGCGTCCGGGGTTTCGCCGGCGCCTGCGGGCGCGGCGGCGGGGGTCTGTGTGGCGGGCGGCGGCAGGAGGAGATCGAGGAGTCGCTCCTCGGCGTTGAGCTCGGCCTTGTCTTCGACCTCTTCGAGCTTTTCTTCGCGCACCATGTCGATGGCGATCTCGACGAGGTCGCGCACCATGGACTCGACATCGCGGCCCACGTAGCCCACCTCAGTAAACTTGGAGGCCTCGACCTTAAGGAAGGGCGAGTTGGTGAGCTTGGCCAGGCGGCGGGCGATTTCGGTTTTGCCCACGCCGGTGGGGCCGATCATGATGATGTTTTTGGGCATGATCTCATCGGCGAGATCGGGCGTGAGCTTTTGGCGGCGCATGCGGTTGCGCAGGGCGATGGCGACGGCGCGCTTGGCGGCCTTCTGGCCGACGACATACTTGTCGAGCTCGCCGACGATTTCGCGGGGGGTGAGCTCATCGAGCGCGAGCTCCTGATCTTCGGCCGTGCCGGGTAGATAGATGGCCATGAGGGCGTGCTCCTTTCTGAGCGCTAGGCTTGCAGTTCTTCGAGGGTGATGTGGCCGTTGGTGTAGATGCAGATGTCTCCGGCGATGCGGAGGGCCTTTTCGGCGATTTCGCGGGCGGAGAGATCGGTGTTTTCGAGCAGGGCGCGGGCGGCGGCCATGGCGTAGGAGCCTCCGCTGCCGATGGCGGTGACGCCTTCGTCGGGCTCGATGACGTCGCCGGCGCCGCCGATGAGGAACATCTGATGGGGATCGGCCACGATAAGCAGAGCTTCAAGGTTGCGGAGCATTTTGTCGGTGCGCCAGTCTTTCGCGAGCTCGACGGCGGCGCGGCCCAGGTTGCCGGCGTGCTGCTCGAGCTTGCCCTCAAAGCGGCCGAAGAGGGAGAAGGCATCGGCGGTGGAACCGGCAAAGCCAGCGAGCACCTTGTCCTGATAGAGGCGGCGCACCTTGCGGGCGGACTGCTTGATGACGGCGTCGCCCATGGTGACCTGTCCATCGGCGGCCATGACGACGCTGTTGCCGCGGCGCACGCAGATGACGGTGGTGGAACGGATGCGCGGCGCGCGGGCAGCCTGCGAAGTGTGGAAAGAAGAATCGCCGCCCGGGGCGGCTAACGAAGAATTCCGGCGAGTTGACATGCTCTTTTGAGTATATCGCCCGCGTGGCGGGGATTTGAGCGGCGGCGGGACAGCGTCCCTGCGGCGGCGGGCGGTGATGGCGGGGCGGCACGGGCGATTTCCGAGCGGGGCAGGATGGGGCTTTTCCCACTGTGAACAGAAGGTCATGGTGCGGGGCAGAATGGGAGGAGAAATCCGGATGGACCTGAGGTATTCTGCCGTTGCACGACCTTGGTTCTTTTTGCCGATTGCGGAGCTCTGCCGGTGTATAACTTGCGCGACCCTCAGGTGTATGGAACAGCAGCCGTTTTCGCGTTATTTGCCGCCGGAGCCGGGGCCTGGCTGATGCTGCGCAAACGCCCCACCGCCGACGACCTGGAACGGATGCGGCGCGAGGATCTGGTGCGGATGGGGCGGCTGATTGACGGCACGGTGCTCGACGTCTCAGACCTGACGGAAGAAGAGAGCGGCCGCAAGGGCGGCATGCAACTGATTCTGTACAAATATGAGATTGCCGGGGTGGTGTACGAGTGCTCGCAGGATGTCTCGACGCTGAGCGAATATCTCGATATTCACCAGATGCGGCTGGGGTTTCCCTGCTCGGTGCGGTATGACACGCACCGGCCCACCAACAGCATTGTGGTAGCCGAAACCTGGTCAGGGCTGCGGGATATTGCCTCAGGCGTGCCGGTGCGGCGCGGGATTCCTCCGCAGCGCACGCCCCGGACGACGACCTCAGCGTAGGAGAGCCAGTTTTTCGGGGGGAGAGCGGTCATTTCCCCGCCGCAGGCTGCTGCCGATAGACTGATAAAAGATGCACGTACACGCCGCACCCACGAAAAAAACGCAACGCGTGCTGCAGTTTTCTGTCGCGGCGACGCTTGGCTATGTCGGGCTGACGCTCTTTGCCGGATGGCGCGCGCACTCGCTGGCGCTGATCTCAGAGGCGGGGCATAATGCTTCGGATGCGCTGGCGCTGGTGCTGTCATTTGTGGCCGTCTACTTTCAGATGCGCCCGGCCAACCCTCGCAAGACCTTTGGATATCATCGCGCGGGAGTGCTGGCGGCATTTTTGAATGCGCTGGCGCTGATGGTGATTTCAGTCTGGATTGCCTGGGAAGCGGTGGCGCGGTTTCAGCATCCGGCGGGTGTGCATCCGAAGATCATGATGGCGGTGGCCGCCGCCGGGGTACTGATGAACGGCGTCATCGCGACGCTGTTGTGGCGCGTGAGCCACGACGTGAATATGCGCAGCGTGTACATCCACATGCTGGGCGACACGCTCTCCACGGCCGCTGTGATTGTGGGCGGCGTGGTGATTTTTTTCACTGGCATGACGTGGGTGGACCCGGCGCTCTCGCTGGGCATTGCGGCGATGATCTTCTGGTCTTCGCTGGGCATTGTGCGCGAGACGCTGAACATACTGCTCGAAGGCACGCCGCGCGGGCTGCGCCTGGAAGAGATTCGCACGCGGCTCTGCACCATTGACGGCGTGGAAGATGTGCACGACCTGCATGTGTGGAGCCTGGGCTCGAACAGCCACGCGCTGGCCACGCATGTGACGATTCCGGATATTCCGCCGTCAGAGAGCCAACTGATTCTGGAGAACATTCGCTGCATGCTGCGCGACAAGTTTCACATTCAGCACACGACAGTGCAGTTTGAGAATGCGCCGTGCGAGGTGTCGCATGGCTGCGCTTCTCCGCTCGAGGTCAGCGACGCAGGCCATGGACATCATCACGGCCACAGTCACGGCCATGCTCACGATCATGAGCATGGGCACGTCCATTAGAGGCAGATGATGCGGAAATTGCTAACCCCTTTTTTGCTGTGCGCGGTGAGCGCACTGCCGGGCATGGCGCAGACAGCACCCACGACGCCGGCCACGACTTCAGCCACGCAGAACACGCCTGCGGCTTCGGCAAGCCAGACGACACCCGGAACAGCGAATGCCGTGACGGCTCCGCCGCAGAAGGTGATTATCGACACCGATATTGGAGACGATATCGACGACGCGTATGCGCTGGGGCTGGCGGTTTCTTCGCCGCAGTTGCAGGTGCTGGGCGTCACGACGGACTGGGGCGACACGACGCTGCGCGCGCGGCTGGTGAAGCGGTTTCTCGATGCGACGGGCCACTCGGATATTCCGGTAGCGGCTGGCCTGCACACGCAGCCGACGGCTGCATTTACGCAGGAGTATTACGCCGAGGGCTACCAGGCACGGCCGGGAAGCTGGCCCGATGCGGTGCAGTTTTTGCAGAGCGAAATCAAGAAATATCCCGGACAGATCACGCTGATTGCGCTGGCGCCGTTTCATAATCTGGCGGCGCTGATTGCGCGCGATCCGGCGACGTTTAAGCAACTGAAGCGCGTGGTGCTGATGGGCGGCTCGATCCACCAGGGCTATGGCAATCTTGGCTATCTGCCGGGTGAGTCGCCGAGCGCGGAGTACAACATTGCGTCTGATATTCCGGCAGCACAGAAGCTCTTTGCCTCGGGCGTGCCGATTGACATGATGCCGCTCGACTCCACGCAACTGAAGCTGGATGAGGTGATGCGGCCGATTGTCTTCAGCGCAGGGACGCCGCTGACGGATACGCTCAGCACGCTCACGAATGAATGGACAGCGGCGATGCAGAACCCCACGCCAACGCTATATGACGCGATGGCTGTGGCGTATGTGATGGATCCCTCGCTGTGCCCCACGCAGCCGATGGACATTGTGATTGGCAACCGCGGCTTCACGCATGTGGGCAGCGGCACGCCGAACGCGAATGTGTGCCTGCACTCGGACTCGGACAAGTTCTTTCACTTTCTGCTGCCGCAGTTGATGGGCACGGCGGGAGAGCCGATTCTGGCGGGGACGCCTGCGGCTTCCAGTAATCCGTAATTGGAATGGCAGGGGCTAAAGCCCCGTTCTTTTCGCAGGGATTATGGCATGGCTAAAGCCATGCCCTGATACAAGTGCTCTGCTCTATGCGCAAGGATGGGACCGCGAAACCCACATCTCAGAATCGAGATGTGGGGCACCCGCCCTGTGACAGGGGCTAACGCCATGCCCCGATACGAGCGTTCTGCCGGATAACAAGGATGGAGCATCGAAAACCCACATCTCAGAATCGAGATGTGGGGCACCCGCAACTAAGCCTCCGGGGGCTTGTCCGGTTGGGATTGGTAAAGCTCTTCGACGCGGGCGAGGGTGTCGATCTCCTCGACCGGCTTGTCGTCGCGGATGCGAACGATGCGCGGAAAGCGAAGCGCGAAGCCGCTGTTGTGCCGCTCAGAGCGCTGGATGTTGTTGAAGGCGACCTCGAGCACGAGCAGTGGCTCGACGGAGCGGAAGTGGCCGAAGTCTTCGAGCGTGTGCTCTTTCAGAAACTTTGTATTCGCGGCGATCTCGGCGTCGGTGAGGCCGGAGTAGGCCTTGCCGATGTTTTTCAGCTCTTCGCCATCGCGCACCGCAAAGGTGTAGTCGCTGAGGACGTGCGCGCGTTTGCCGTGACCGAATTCGGCTCCCGTGACGACAACATCAAGCGTGGCAAGCTCGCGCTTGAGCTTGAGCCAGGCAAGGCCGCGGCGGCCCGGCTGATAAGGGCTGGCGAGGGCTTTGAGCATGACGCCTTCATTGCCGCGCGCTCGGGCGTCCTGATAGGCGCGGTCCAGTTGCGCGGCAGACTCCAGTTGCGTGGCGGGAGCGAGCTTGAGGCGCAAGAAGTCTGCTGATTCCTCCGCAGCAAAGAGGGAACTTTGGGCGGCGCCGGCCGGCAAGGCGAGCGGAGAGGCGGCAGCGAGGAATGCTTCGAGTTGCTGCCGGCGCGAGGAGAGCGGCTGGTCGAGCAGCAGTTCTCCATGGCGCGCGAGCAGGTCAAAGGCCATAAAGACCACCGGAATCTGATCGCGCATTTGCGCGGTGACGCGTTTGCGGCCAAGGCGCTGGGTGAGCGCGGCGAAGGGCATGGCGCGCGCAGCCCCGGTGGCGGAGGCAGGTTGCCAGGCGAGGATTTCACCGTCGAGGACGACCGGCTCAGGCATGGCGGCGAAGGCCTCGATGAGCTCAGGAAAGCTGATGCCGATGTCTTCGCGGTTGCGTGAGAAGAGGGTGACGCGGCCGGGCTGGGCGGGATCTCCGCAATGGAGCTGCGCGCGGATGCCGTCGTATTTGTCTTCGATCTGGATGGCAGTGGGAGGTTCAGAGGCTTGCCGCGCATCCGGCTTGGACGCAAAGCGCGCCATGGCCTCTTCCACGCCGGCCACGGGACTGGCGAGCATGAAGCCGAGAGGATGAAAGAGGCGCATCTGCGCCTGAGGGAGCGTATGCGCGGCTGCCATGGCGACCACCTCGGGCAGGCTGCCGTTCAGCATGAGGGCGCGGCGCAGCGTGGGCAGTTCCACCTCATGGAGCTGGGCGATGGCCTCCTCGACAAGAGCCTGCTTCACGCCGGTGCGCAGGTCGCCGAGCATGAGCTTGATGAGGTATTTGATCTCAAGGGGCGTGGCGCAGGCCAATAACTGCCGCACCCGCTGGAGGCGCGGCGCGGGGCCGCGTGCGGCGGCGATTTGCGCGAAGGCCTGCTCGACATCCGCGAGAGTGAGCGTGGGCGGAACGGAAGAAGCGGCGCGGGCGGCATCGGGCACGGCGAGCGGGCGGAGATATGCGACGAGAATTTCGCGCCTGGCGAGTTTGCCGGGCGTGGCGGCCAGCGCATCGTTGCAGCGGGCAAAAGCATCGAATGGGGCGGAAGTTTGGGGAGCCGGACGGGTCATGGAGAAGGCTGCTTTCTGATTGAGATAGTTCCACTCCGGCATAAACGCAGTAACATTCGTACACAAACGCAGTAAAATAACAGTAGATGCAGCAGACGCTTCCTCTTCGCGCCCACCGTTAGCAGCTCCCGCTGCCTGCGCCCTTGTCTGCGTTTTTCCTCATTTCCCTCCTTATCAGAATCGGCGGCTGGAGCGCCACACACCATGTTTGAACGCCTTGAGCAGATTGAAACCCGTTATGAAGAGCTGGGCCGCGAGATGGCCGATCCCGCGCTGATTGCCGACCAGCAGAAGTACCAGAAGACCGCCAAGCAGCACCGCGAGTTGGAAGACGTCGTGGAGAAGTTTCGCGAGTACCGCGAGGTGCAGAACGGCATTGCCGATGCACGCGGCATGATGAATGAGGCCGACGCGGAGATTCGCGCGATGGCCGAGGAAGAGCTGGCTTCGCTGGAAGAACGGCTGCCGCAGATTGAGGCGGACCTGAAGCTGCTGCTGCTGCCGAAGGACCCGAACGATGAGAAGAACGTCGTGGTGGAAATTCGCGCGGGTACGGGCGGCGATGAGGCCTCGTTGTTTGCGGCCGAGGTGTTTCGCATGTATGCGCGCTATGCCGAGCAGCGGCGGTGGAAGGTGGAAGTGCTGTCGATGTCAGAATCGTCGGTGGGCGGCGCGAAGGAAGTGATCGCCATCATTGAAGGCGACCACGTGTACTCACAGATGAAGTATGAGAGCGGCGTGCACCGGGTGCAGCGCGTTCCGGCCACGGAGACGCAGGGCCGCGTGCATACGTCGGCCATCACGGTGGCGGTGCTGCCGGAAGCCGAAGAGGTGGACGTGAAGATTGAGGCGAAGGATCTTCGCATCGATACGTTCTGCTCCTCGGGGCCGGGCGGGCAGTCGGTGAACACGACCTACTCCGCCGTGCGCATCACGCACCTGCCCACCAACACGGTGGTGAGCTGCCAGGACGAGAAGTCGCAGATCAAGAATCGCGAGAAGGCGATGCGCGTGCTGCGTTCGCGCCTGTATGAAGTGGAGATGGAGCGGCAGCAGCAGGCGCTGGCCAAGGAGCGCAAGCAGCAAGTGGGTTCCGGCGACCGCAGCGAGAAGATTCGCACGTATAACTTTCCGCAGAACCGGCTGACGGACCATCGCATCGGGCTGACGATTCATCAACTGGCCGAAGTGATGGAAGGCCGGCTGCAGCCGGTGATTGATGCACTGACGGCGCACTTTAACGCGGAGCGTTTGAAGGCGGAGTCAGAGGCGGTGGCTTAAGGGCTGTCAGGACCGAAAGCCCCGCGGCTGATGCTGCGGTCGCAGCACGCTGAATCAGAGGTTATGGCTTCGACAATGCCGAGTGTGCGCACCATTCTTGACCAGGCCACGCAACGCCTTGCGGGGCTGCCCACGGCGCGGCGCGATGCCGAACTATTGCTGCAGCATGTACTGGGGCGCAATCGCGCGTGGCTCATCGTGCACTCTGACGATGCTATGACCGCAGAGCAGGTCACGCAATTTGAGAGCTGGATATTGCGGCGGGCCGCGCAGGAGCCGGTGCAATACATTGTGGGCGAGCAGGAGTTCTGGGGATTGCGGCTGCGGGTGACGCCGGATGTGCTGATTCCCCGCCCCGAGACGGAGCACCTGGTGGAGGCGGCGCTGGAGCGGCTGCCCGAGGGTGAGACCGTGCGCGTGGCCGACATTGGCACGGGGTCGGGCGCGATTGCGATTGCGCTGGCGGCGAGCCGGCCGCAGGCGCTGGTGACGGCGCTGGATCTTTCAGAGGCGGCTTTGCGGATTGCGCGCGAAAATGCAGCCGCGCATGGCGTGGCGGAGCGAATGCGCTTTCTGCAATCAGACCTGCTGGCGGCGGTGCGCGGTGAGCGCTTTGCGATGATTGTGTCGAATCCGCCATATGTGCCGGGTGGCGAAGAGCTGGAGCCGCAGGTGCGCGATTTTGAGCCGCACTCCGCGCTGTTTGCCGGGGCGGAGGGACTCGATGTGTACCGGCGGCTGATTCCGGAAGCCGCCGAGGTGCTGGAGCCCGGAGGCTGGCTGCTGATGGAGATAGGGCATGGGCAGCGGGCGGCGCTTGCGGAGCTGCTGGCGGGCTGGGATGACATAGCTTTTGTGGATGATCTGCAGGGGATTCCCCGGGTTGTGATGGCGCGGAAGGCGATAGATCGTTAATTTGCGCGGCTTTGCACCTATTTGCACGCAATAAAAACTGCGCAAGCCGCACCCGAAGCGGCACTATGCCGGGCGCGGCGGCGGTGCTCTGAATGGTGAAATAATGGCGGCAGGAGCGAATTGCATGAGTGTTGCCGCTGTTACCCCTGAGAAAACACTGACCTTTGAGCAGAAACTCGACCGTCTGGCCGATGTGGCCGTGCGCGTGGGTCTTGGCCTCAAGGAGGGCCAGGAGCTGGTGCTGACCGCGAGCGTGGATACGCTGCCGCTGGTGCGCCGCATCACCGCGCATGCATATGAGGCGGGCGCTTCGCTGGTCACGACGCTGCTGAGCGATGAGGCATCGACGCTGCTGCGCTACCGCCACGGCAAGGATGCGAGCTTTGACAAGGCCGCGGGCTGGCTCTACGAGGGCATGGCAGCCGCTTACGCGAGCGGCGCGGCGCGCATGGCCGTGGCCGGGGCGAATCCGGCGCTGCTGTCAAAAGAAGACCCGGAAAAGGTGGGCCGCGCCAACCGCTCGAATTCGATTGCCTACCGGCCGGCGCTGGAGCTGATCACCAAGCACGCGATCAACTGGACGATTGTGCCGGCGGCGACGCCGGACTGGGCGAAGCTGGTCTTTCCTGATCTGCCGGCAGACCAGGCGCTGGCGCGCCTGTGGGACGCCATTTTCGCGGCGACGCGCGTGGACCGCGAAGACCCCGTAGCGGCATGGAAGGAGCACGACGCGAAGCTGCATCAGCGCGCCGATTACCTGAACAAGAAGCGCTACCATGCGCTGCACTTCCGCGGGCCGGGCACAGATTTGACTGTGGGCCTGGCGGACGATCATCTGTGGCTGGGCGGCGGCACACAGGCGCACAACGGGCAATATTGCATTCCGAACCTGCCGACCGAAGAGGTGTTCACGACGCCGCACAAAGACCGCGTGAACGGCACGGTGACCAGCACCAAGCCGCTCTCGCACCAGGGCACGCTGATTGAGAAGATCTCAGTACGCTTTGAGAATGGCCGCATTGTGGAGGCGCATGCCGCCGCCGGCGAGGCCGTGCTGCAGCGCATGATTGAGACCGACGCGGGCGCGCGCATGCTGGGCGAGGTGGCGCTGGTGCCGCATTCGTCGCCCATCTCGGCCAGCGGCGTGCTCTTCTGGAACACGCTCTTTGACGAGAATGCCGCCTGCCACATTGCGCTGGGGCAGGCCTACAGCACCTGCGTGAAGAACGGCGAAAACATGAAGCCCGAAGAGCTGGCCGCGAAGGGCGCGAATGAGAGCCTGATTCACGTGGACTGGATGATTGGCTCGGGCGAGGTGAGCGTGGACGGCGTGAATGCGGACGGCAGCCATGAGCCGCTGATGGTGAAGGGCGAGTTTGTGACTGCCTGATGCAGGATATGAAGCTGGGTTGCCGTGGGCGGAGCGAATCTACTTCGTCCATGGCTGCCCGGCAGATTCTGTAACGAAAATTGAACCCTCCTGACCTCGTGACGCATTCAAAGTAAAGATGGCGATCGATACCCACCGCAGTTTTGAGAGCACTCTGGCCAGCGCCCGCAGCACGATGGGCCTGGGCGAGATTGTGCGTCTCGCCGTGGACAGCTTCCGCGCGAGCAAGATGCGCTTTGCGCTGACGGCGCTGGGCATGGTGATCGGCTCGATGTCGCTAATTCTGGTGGTGACGATCGGCCTGACGGGCAAGCACTTCATCATTCACGAACTGCAGAGCATCGGCACCAACATGATCGACCTGGAGTACGCGGGCGGCGGCGGCGGCACGGTGAGCAACTACCGCACCGACTACCTGCGGCTCGACGACATGCGCGCCGTGGAAGAGCAACTGCCCGAGATTGCGGCCGCCTCCCCCCTGCTGCAGATGCATGACCGCATTGACGTGGGCAGCGGCGTGGAGAAAGACATTCTGGTGCTGGGCGTGACGCCGCCCTACCGCAAGATTCGCAACCTCATCGTGCCGACGGGCCGCTTCTTTGACGATGAAGACGAAGTCACGCACGCGCAGGTGGCCGACATTACCCTGCCGCTGGCGAAGCTGATGTTTGGCAGTCCGCAGAATGCGATCAACAAGACCTTCACGATCAGCGGCATTCCGTTCACGATCATCGGCACCTTCAAAGAGAGCGTGGACACCTTTGGCGAATCGGAGATTCGCGATGAGACCATCCTGATTCCCTACTCCGTGGCGCGGTACTTTACCGGCACGGACTATGTGCAGGATATTTTCTTTTCGACCCGCGACCAGAGCGACATTGAGCAGACCGCGCAGCAGATTGTGAAGATTGTGAAGTCGCGGCACCAGCCGAACTCTGTTTATACCGCGACAACCCTCACCTCACTGATCACGACGGCCGGCATCATTGCCAATGCGCTAACGATCATCCTGCTGCTGGTGGCCGCCGTGACGCTGGCCGTGGGCGGCGTGGGCATCATGAACATCATGCTGGCGACGGTGCGCTCGCGCATTCGCGAGATCGGCATTCGCAAGGCGCTGGGCGCGACGGCCCGGGAGATCAAACTGCAGTTTTTGATTGAGGCCATCTTCATTTCGCTCGCCGGCGGACTGGTGGGCACGCTGATCGGCATCTCGCTGCCGCTCTCAGTGCGCCTGTTTACCAGCTATAAGCTGCCTATTTCGGGCATATCGATTCTGGTGGCGCTGGGCACCTCGGTCGCGGTGGGCGTGGTTTTTGGCACGCTGCCGGCGAACCGCGCCGCGCAGATGGACCCGGTCGAGTCGCTCAAGTACGAGTAGGCTGACTGCGAGGGTCTTCGATGGTCACGCAGACACAGCCGGGCTGCAGGGGCTAAAGCCCCGTTTTTTTTGCAGGGCTTTTGGCACGGCTAAAGCCGTGCCCTGATACAGATTTCCCGTATCTCCCTTCTATCGTTCGAACACACATACAAGGCTTTTGTGGGATGCCTGTGGCACCCTTTGACTGCGTTCCGGGCAGGCTGATGAGCACAGGGACACATCTCTGTTGCGCCATGTTGCCTTTGGATGCACTAGAATGCTCTTTCGCGCTGCGCCGTTCGAGATGCGCCGGGCGCGAAAGATCATCTTCAGGGAGTACACCCTTTTGACTCGAAAGAGCTTTGCCCTCGCACTGCAATCTGCCGTGCTGCCGCTTGCCCTGGCCTTTTGCCCTGCCCCCGCGCTGCACGCGCAGGCTGCTCAGCCTTGGACGGTGAAGGAAGTCTTTGGCGGACCCAGCCTGACCGGTTACGCGCCGGACCAGATCTACTGGGCTCCGGACTCGAAGCAGGTCACCTATCTGGATGGCAGCGGCAACCTGCGGGAGTTTGTGGTGGGCGGCGCGAGCGCGCGCAAGATTATCGCGAGCAAAGAGCTGGAGCCGCTGCTGAACGCGCCGATCAGCGAGCAGGACCGCGATCACCGCAACCGCTATGACGAGCCGGACTACATCTGGGCTCCGGACTCAAAGCACCTGCTGTTTGATACGAATGGCGAGCTGTGGCTCTTCAGCACGGCAAAAGGCAAGGGCCGCAAGGTGGGCAACACCGGCATGCAGAGCGGCGACGACCCGAAGTTTTCACCCAACGGGCAGTACATCTCCTACATTCGTAACAACAACGTTTACGTACAGCCGGAGCAGGATGCCTCGCAGGCGCGGGCGCTGACCAACTCCGGCTCAAAGACAGTGCTGAATGGCGGCATTGACTGGGTGTACCTCGAAGAGCTGGATGTGCGCAGCAACTACTTCTGGTCGCCGGACTCGAAGCAGATTGCCTTTTTGCAGATGAATGAGGACCGCGTGCCGCTCTACCCGATTGAAGACTGGCTGCCGGTGCATGCGCGCATTCAGTGGTGGCAGCGGTATCCGCAGCCGGGCGACCCGAACCCCGGCGTGCGCGTGGGCGTGGTGAAGGCCGCGGGCGGGCCGGTGAGCTGGCTGAAGATTCCACTCGATACGGGCAATGGGTATATTCCGCGCTTTGGCTGGGTGAATGACCACATTGTGTGGGTGGAGACGCTGGACCGCGCACAGAAGCACGAAAACATCTACTTTGCCGACACCCACACGGGCCAGGTGAAGCTGGCGCTGGCGCAGACCGAGCCGAAGTATTTCAACACGACGTATGGCGTAACGTTTGTGGGCGATCACCAGTTTCTGCTGCTGAGCTGGCGCGATGGGCACACGCACATCTACCGCTACAGCTTTGACGCGGCCGACCCGATGGCCGCGCCCGCGAAGCTGGAGAACGAAGTGGAGCACGGCGATTACGAGGTGATGTCGATCGGCTCCGTGGACAAAGCTACGGGCACGATCTACTACGTTTCGAACGAGGGCAATCCGCGCGCGCACCAGGTGTGGGCCGTGAATCTGGATGGCAGCGGCAAGCGCCGTGTTTCGCAGACGGGCGGCGTGCATGAGCCGAAGTTTCCGCCGCATGGCTCGTCCTACATTGACGAGTACTCTGACATGACCACTCCGCCAGCGGTGGCCTTTTGCAATCCGCAGGGTGCGTGCCATTCTTTCTGGACCTCGACGCCGGTGACCGGCCACGATCTGCAACAGTCGGTGCTTTTGACGCTGAAGGCCGCCGACGGCAAGACGACGCTCTACGGCACGCTGATGCTGCCCGAGGGCAAGACGGCCGCGCATAGCGTGCCGCTGATCGTGAATCCTTATGGCGGCCCGGATGTGGGCGAGGCCACAGACCGCTGGGGCGGGCGGCATCTGTTCTGGAACGAGCTGCTGGCGCAGCATGGCTTTGCCGTGCTCACGATGGACAACCGCGGCATGGGCGCACGTGGCCGCGCCTTTGAGCAGGCGTGCTATCACAACTTCGGTCCGCCGGAGCTGGCCGATCAGCTTGCGTCGGTCGATCAGGTGCTGAAGAAGTATCCGCAACTTGACCCGCACCGGCTGGGCTGGTGGGGCTGGAGCTGGGGCGGAACCTTCACGCTGTATGCACTGTCGCACTCGGATCGCTTCCGCGTGGGTGTGGCCGTGGCTCCGGTGACGAGCTGGCGCAATTATGACTCCATCTATACGGAGCGCTACATGGGCCTGCCGAGCGAAGATGCGCATGCGTACGAGGTGGACTCCGTGCAGAACAGCGTGGCGCATCTGCATGGGCATCTGCTGCTGATGCACGGCACGGGCGATGACAACGTACACTTTGCCAACACGATTCAGTACATTCAGAAGCTGATTGAAGCGGGTGTGCCATATGACTACAACGTCTTCCCGCGCAAGACGCACTCGATTGCCGGAGCGCTGGACCAGACCGAACTCTACAACCGCATTCTGCAGGAGTTTGAGCTGTACCTGATGCCTGAACATCCTGTGCCGGGCGGAGCAGGAGAATAACCGATGGCGCATCCTGCAGCCCTGAGCCATCCTGCAGAGCGGGCGAATACTCACGAGCCGGTGCGCGGCCGCACCACCGTTGGCGACTTTGAGCTGACGGTGGTGAGCGACGGGCACTACTTTCTCGACGGAGGGGCGATGTTCGGAGTCGTCCCCAAGCCGATGTGGGAGAAGCGCGCGCCCGCGGATGCGCAGAACCGCATTCTGCTGGGCACCAACACGGTGATTGTGCGCACGGGCCAGCACACCGTGGCGATTGAGACGGGCCTCGGCAACAAAATGAGCGAGAAGATGCGCGCCATTTTTGAAGCCAAGGAGCAGTTGCCGCGCGCGCTGGAGGCCGCGGGCGTGCGGCCGGAAGAAGTGGATGTGGTGATCAACACGCATCTGCACTTTGACCACTGCGGCTGGAACACGACGAAGCTGCCGGATGGACGCATTGTGCCGACCTTCCCGAATGCGCGCTACTTTGCGCACCGAGGGGAAGTAGCCCACGGGCACCTGCAACTGGAGCGCGACGCGGTCAGCTACAACAGCCCGAATTACGATCCGCTGGTGGAGAGCGGGCAGATGACGCTGCTGGACACGCGGCCCAATGAAGTGACGGAGATTGTGCCCGGGATTTCGGTGGAGTGTTATCCGGGACACACCTCGCAACTGCTCGCGGTGAACATTGATTCAGCGGGGCAGCGGGGATGCTACATCTCGGATTTGATTCCGACGAGCGCACACCTGGATATCACGTGGGTGATGGGGTATGACCTTGATCCGCTCACGTGCATTGAGCAGCGCAAGCGGTTTTACAAGAGGGCGATTCCGGAGCAGTGGCTGGTGCTCTTCACGCATGACCACCACGTGCCGTTTGGGCATGTGAAGCTGAATGAAAAGAGCAAGCCGGTGATGCGGCAGGGCTGATTCGCTCTGCTTCGCATGCCCTGACACCAAATGAAACTGGCTCGCACCTCTTGAGCGCTTCGGCGCAGGATTACGCACTCTCATGCTCTCCACTTCTCTGTTTGTGATCCTCATTGTGTTGCTGGCGACCGGCGTGCGCTCGACCTTCGGGTTTGGAGAGTCGCTGCTGGCAGTGCCGCTGCTGGCCTTCTGCATGCCGGTGCAAACGGCCGCTCCGCTCGCGGTTCTGCTCTCCATCACGGTGGCAACGGTCATTCTGATTCAGGACTGGAAGAAGATTCACTTCGGCAGCGCGCTGTCGTGGCTGGTGGCGACGTGTTTTGGTATTCCGCTGGGATTGATGCTGCTTACCAGCGGGCATGAGGGCGCGGTCAAGATTGCGCTGGCGCTGCTACTGATGGGGTTTGCACTGTTCTCGCTGACGGGCCTGCAGCGCTGGCAGATTCGCCGCGATCATCGCCCCCTGCTGCTGGGCTGCGGACTGCTGGCCGGCGTGCTGGGCGGCGCTTATGGCATGAACAGTCCGCCGCTGGTGATTTATGGGGCGCTGCGGCGGTGGCCCGCGCCGCAATTTCGCGCCACGCTGCAGGGATATTTTTTGCCGGCCAGCGCACTCTGCATGCTGGGCTACTGGCGCGCCGGGCTGTGGACGCACACGGTCACGCACTACTACCTGATTTCGCTGCCGGTGCTGCTGCCTGTGATTCCGCTGGGGCGATGGGTGAATCGCCGCATGCATCCGGAGAGATTTCTCAAGTATGTTTATGTGGGCCTGATGGTGATTGGCGTGATTCTGCTGGCGCAGACGGTGCATGCGGCGGGCTGAGTTGTGCGTGCGGCGTCAGAATTGCATCCCCACCGGAGCCGCTTCATCTAAGCCGTTATGCCTATCGATGCCAAGCTTCGCGCTCTTCTGGATAGCCTTCCGCCCGCGCCGCCACTCGACCAGGTGACGCCCGATCAGCTTCGCGCCAACGTTCAGAAAATGGCCGCCGGGATGAAGTTTCCCGACCTGCCGCAGGTACGCACGCAGGATGTGGAGATTGCGGGCCCCGCCGGGGCGATACCCGCGCGCGTTTATTCGGCAGGAGCAGCGGAGCCCGCGCCCGTGATCGTTCACTTTCACGGCGGCGGCTGGGTGGTGGGTTCGCTGGAGACACACGATCCCTTTTGCCGCTATCTGTGCGGCCTCACGCAGGCTGTGATTGTTTCGGTCGATTACCGGCTTGCGCCGGAGCATAAGTTTCCGGCAGCCGTGGAAGATGCCGAAGCGGCCACTCTGTGGGTGCTGGAGCATGCGGCGGAGCTGGGCGGCGATGCGAAGCGCGTTTTTGTGAGCGGGGACAGCGCGGGAGGCAATCTGGCGGCGGCCGTTGCGCTGCTGCTGAGCGGCAAGGCCACGTTGCGCGGGCAACTGCTGCTGTTTCCTGCGACCGATGGCGCGCCGGAAGAATATGCCTCCTACCAGAGCAATGCGACCGGCTACGGGCTGGAAGCGGAGAGCATGCGCTGGTACATCGGCCAGTATCTTGCCGGGGAGGAGCAGCGCGGCGATCCACGCTTTGCGCCGGTGCGGGCGAGCGACCTGAGCGGATTGCCACCTGCGCTGGTGATGACGGGCGAGTATGACGTGCTGCGCGACGAGGGCATTCGCTATGCAGAGCGGCTCACCGAGGCGGGCGTGGCGGTGACGCATATTCATTACGGCAGAATGCATCACAACTTTGCCGTGTGGCCGCTGACGGTGGCCGCATTGCCGCAGTCGTTTGAAGCGCGCCGGGAGATGGCGGAATGGGTGCGGCAGACTGCGCAGTAGCCCGGCAAAGACGGGAGCTTCGTGCGCTCTCTGGCTAGTTCTTTGAGGCGCTGTCTTCGCCGACCTTCAGCACAGCGAGGAAGGCTTCCTGCGGGATATCGACCTTGCCGATACGCTTCATGCGCTTCTTGCCTTCCTTCTGCTTCTCGAGCAGCTTGCGCTTGCGCGAGATGTCGCCGCCATAGCACTTGGCGATGACGTTTTTGCGCAGGGCCGCGACGGTTTCGCGCGCGATGATCTTGGACCCGATGGCGGCCTGGATGGCCACCTCGAACTGCTGGCGCGGGATCAGCTCGCGCATCTTTGAGACCAGCGCGCGGCCACGCTCATAGGCGAAGTCGCGATGCACGATGATCGAGAGCGCATCGACGGGCTCGCCGGAGACGAGAATATCCATCTTGACCATGGGCGAGACCCAGGTGCCGGCAAGCTGGTAGTCGAGCGAGGCATAGCCGCGCGACACCGACTTGAGGCGGTCATAGAAGTCGAGCACGATCTCATTGAGCGGCAGCTCGTAAGTGAGCATGACGCGGGTCGGCGTCACGTATTCAAAGTTTTGCTGGCGGCCGCGCTTCTCTTCGACCAGCTTGAGGATGCCACCGACGTACTCCTCATTGGTGAGGATGGTAGCCCGAATCACGGGCTCTTCGACCTGCTCGATTTCGCTGGGGTCGGGCCAGCGGGAGGGATTGTCGACCTCAAGCGTGCTGCCATCGGTCATGGTGATCTTGTAGCGCACGCCGGGCGCAGTGGTGATCAGGTCGAGGTCGAATTCGCGCTCCAGACGCTCCTGGATGATCTCCATGTGCAGCAGGCCGAGAAAGCCGCAGCGGAAGCCGAAGCCGAGCGCCACGGAACTCTCCGGCTCAAAGAAGAACGACGAATCATTGAGGCGCAGCTTTTCGAGCGCGTCGCGCAAGAGCGTATGCTCGTGCGAATCAACGGTGTAGATGCCGGCGAAGACCATCGACTTGATGTCTTCAAAACCGGCGAGCGGCTCGGCGGCCGGGCGAGCGTCCTCGGTGACGGTGTCGCCGATCTTGGTGTCGGAGACAGTCTTGATGGTCGCGACAAAAAATCCGACTTCGCCGGCGGAGAGTTCACCGATCTCCATCGGCTTGGGCGTGAGCACGCCCATCGACTCCACATCAAAGACCTTGCCGTTGGACATGAGCCGGATGCGCATGCCCTTGCGGAGCGTGCCGTTCATGACGCGAGCGAGCACGATGACGCCGCGATAGGCGTCGAACCAGGAATCAAAGATGAGCGCCTGCAATGGCGCATTGGGGTCGCCGGTGGGCGGCGGCAGCCGCTTGACGATGGCCTCAAGTACGTCGGGCACGCCGACGCCGGTTTTGGCGCTGACGGGGATGGCATCGGTGGCATCGAGGCCGACGGCCTGCTCAATCATCTCCTGCGTGCGGGTGATGTCGGCGCTGGGCAGGTCAATCTTGTTGATGACGGGAATGATCTCAAGCCCGTTGTTGATGGCGAGATAGGCGTTGGCGAGCGTCTGCGCTTCAACACCCTGCGAGGCATCGACGATGAGCAGCGCGCCCTCGCACGAGGCGAGCGAGCGCGAGACCTCGTAGGAGAAGTCCACGTGGCCGGGCGTATCGATCAGATTGAGCTGATAGGTTTCGCCGTCTTTGGCCTTGTAGAGCATGCGCACGGCATGGGCCTTGATGGTGATGCCGCGTTCCCGCTCCAGGTCCATGGCGTCAAGTACCTGGGCCTGCATTTCGCGGGCGGTGAGCGAGCCGGTCATCTCCAGCAGCCGGTCAGAGAGCGTGGATTTGCCGTGGTCGATATGCGCGATGATCGCAAAGTTGCGAATGTACTTGCTGTCCATGAAGAAAAGGGGGCGGGAAGAAGAGCCAAAGCGGGAAACTTCCCTAAAAGCTGATCTTACCATCGGCATTTTGAGGCTCGCGGCCTACAATGAAGGGGAGTTCTCGTCTTTTGATCATGGCTGTATCCAGAATCCTGCTCACCGGAGCCCTTTCGGGGGCTATTTTGCTCACACTCACGGGTTGTCCCTCACAGCAGGCGGCCAACACCGTGCCGCGCGGGGCGGTGGCCCCGGCGACGGCGGCGCCCGCCTCGCCTGATGACACTGCGGCGGCCGCCACGGCGGAAAGCACGCCGAGCGATCGCGACCAGCGCATCATTGCAGGCGTGGAGGACCAGTACCACAGCGGCCTTGATGCCTACCAGCAGGGCAACCTCGACACCGCGCGGCAGCACTTTAACCGTGCCGTGGATCAGTTGCTGACCTGTGGCGTCAATCTCAAGACCGATGCTGCTCTGCGCGCCGAGTTTGACCGCATTGTCGATTCCGTGGACACGCTCGAAATGGATGCGCTCAAGCAAGGCAACGGGCTCACCGAATCAGAGCCCTCGCCGGTAGATGTGGCCAACAACGTCACGTTTCCTGTAAACGCGAAGCTCGAAGCCCAGGCCGCGGCCGAGATCAAGACCACGCAGTCTGACCTGCCGCTGGTGATGAACGATTATGTCGCCAGCTACATCAACTTTTTTGAAAACACGAAGCGCGGACATGACACCATCGTGGCCTCGCTCGAACGCGGCGGCCGCTACAAGGGGATGATCGAAGGCGTCTTGAAGAAGGCCGGCCTGCCGCAGGATCTTTATTATCAGGCGGTCGCGGAATCGGGCTTCAATCCAACTGCGATGAATCGCTCGTCGGGCGCGGGCGGCATGTGGCAGTTCATGCCTTACGGCAATTATGGCCTGCTGCATAACGCGTGGGTGGATCAGCGCTTTGATCCGGTGCTTGCTACCGAAGCCTACTGCCGGCTCATCAAGGCGGACTATGACCAGTTGGGTGATTGGTACCTGGCCATGGCCGCCTACGACTGGGGCGCGGGCAATGTGCAACGCGCGGTCGAGCGTACCGGCTATGCCGACTTCTGGCAGCTCTACAAGCTCAACAATCTGCCGGCGGAAACGAAGAACTACGTTCCGATTATTCTGGCCGTCACCTTCATGGCCAAGCACCCGGGCCAGTATGGGCTCAACGACCTGAGCCTTGATCCTCCACTGACGTATGACACGGTGGAGACGCACACGGAGATCAACCTGCATCTCGTCGCCGACATCACGGGCGCCTCAGTGGATCAACTGGAGGCACTCAACCCAAGCCTGCTGCGCGGCGCGACTCCGCCGGATGAGGCCTTTACTCTGCGCATTCCTTCGGGCACCAAGAGCAGCTTTGAGCAGGACATTGCGCTCATTCCGCCCGACGACCGGCGAGACTGGCGCTTTCATCAGGTGCAGCCCACGGACACACTGGCGTCCATCGCGCACGAGTATCACGTCTCAGAGGATGAGCTGGCGTCGGTCAACCAGATTGATGCACCCACTGATCTGGCGCAGCGCGACGCGGTCGTGATTCCGGTGGCGCGGCCCTCCCAGCCGAGCCTGCTTCGCACGCTGGTCTACCGCGTGCGGCGCGGCGATACGCTGGTCTCGATTGCGGATCGCTATGGCGTCTCTGTTCTCAGTCTGCGGCGCTGGAACCATCTGCGCAGCAGTTTTTTGCGTGCGGGCCAGCTTCTGCATGTTTCCACGCCGGTGCGGGCTGAGATGCGCAACACCACCTATGCGCGCGGAGGCACGGAGTACCATCGCATCGGCCGGGGAGAAACGCTGGGCGGCATTGCGGACCACTACCACGTTTCGATTGAAGACCTGCGCCGCTGGAATCATCTGCACGGCAACGAAATTGCGGCCGGACATTCTCTGCGTGTCTCGCCTCCGCATGAGCACGCGACACTGGCCGATCCGCCGGCGCACCACAGCGCGCGCGCGTCTCATGAAGCCGCGCACGCTGCGCATGCCGCTGCGTCACACCCACGCTATTACCGCGTGCGGCGCGGCGACACCATTGGCGGCATTGCCGCGCGCTTTCATGTTTCGATCACTGACCTGCGCCACTGGAATCATCTGCGCGGAAATGAGATTCGCGCCGGACACTCGCTGCGCGTCTCTGCTTTGAGATAAAAATTTTGCCACCGCGTGTGATAAAGATCACCAAAGCTTCAGAAGTACATCACGAAATACTTGCGCGTTATGGCGGGGCGATGCATGCTGTTGCTATAATCCGCGCCGCAGGGCTTTTGTGCGGCAGCGGATTGCAAATCTGAAGCGAAGGCAAAGAAGCGAAGCCCTGGAGGGCACACCGATGCAGGATCATCGCAGATTGTACGCATATCACGACAGCGACTTCGAGCCGGAACCAGATGACTCGGCTGAAGAGCTTGAGAACAGCTTTGACGACGAGGAAGAAGAAGAAGAGGTAACGATCTCGGTTTCTTCTGACGATGATCAAGACGACGCGCTGGAGGACGAGCAGGAGTTCGCAGTTCCGGCTGCTGCCGTGACCGAAGCGGAGTTTCTGCTAGTCGCGGAAGAAGCCCCCAAGGCTCCGGCGGTAAAGAAGCCGGCGAAGAAGGCAGCAGCAAAGAAGGCACCGGCAAAGAAAGCTGCGAAGAAGACCCCGGCCAAAAAGGCCGCGAAGAAAGTTTCGGCGAAGAAGGCAGTGAAGAAAGCCGCTGCCAAGAAACCCGCCACCAAGTCTGCCGCGAAGTCCAGCAGTAAGCGTGCTCTCAGCGGCGGAGCAGTCAAGAAGAAATCCTCGGCTGCGAAGAGCACAAGCAGTAAAAAATCAACCAAACGAGGTACTCCTTTGGCAGTCAAGACCGCAAAGAAGGCTCCGGCCAAGAAGGCCGCAGCAAAGAAAACCGCAGTGAAGAAGGCTCCGGCCAAGAAGGCAGCCGCCAAGAAGGCTCCTGCTAAGAAGGTCGCAGCCAAGAAGACGGCAGCCAAGAAGGCTCCCGCCAAGAAAGCTGCAGCGAAGAAGGCGCCTGCCAAGAAGGCCGCCAAGAAAGCTGCTCCGAAGAAGAAGTAGTTCTACGGCAACATAAGTAAGACGAGGCAAGCAAAAGAGCCCGGCAATGCGCCGGGCTTTTTTGCGTCTTGAAAACGGGTTGCTCTCAGGCCTTCTGCTGCGCTGCCAGCTCCGCGAGCACCTCTTCGCTGTGGCCGCTGGGGCTGACTTTGGGCCACACCTTCACGACGCGGCCTTCTGGATTGATGAGGAACGTCACGCGATGATCGATCTTGAAGCCCATGTAATTGCCGAGCACGCCGTAGTCTTTTGAAACCTGCGCCTGGTGATCGCTCAACAGGGTGAAGCCGAGTCCATCTTTGGTGCAGAACTTTTTGTGGCTCTTCACGGTGTCGAGGCTCACGCCCAGAATGAGGGCATTGGCGGCGTGATACTTCTCGATGTCGCGCTGAAAGTTGTGGGCTTCGATGCTGCAGCCGGGCGTCATGTCCTTGGGGTAGAAGTAGAGCACCACCCATTTGCCGCGCTGGCTGTCGAGGCTGACCGGCTGGCCCTCCTGATTGGGCAGCGTGAAGCCGGGAGCCATCTGGCCCACCCGCGGCATGCCTGGGACTTTCGCTGCGAAGCTGCGCAACGCCAGGCCGCCCAACGTCACCACGACGGCCACGAGTACGATGATCCAGAATCTGCTCATGAGGTTTGCTCCGAAAAGTGGCCCGCATTGGCGGACCGTGGGCTTCCGCCCGACTCATTATCGTTATTCGGCGGCGATGATCGCAATGCGCGCAGCGTTGGCGCGGGCGAGTACTCCATCCCTGTCAAAAATGAGGGTGCGTTTTGCCTCTATGGCCAAACAGGTGGCTCCGGCAGCGATCATCGTCTCGATGGTGCGCAGGCCGATCACGGGCACGTCAAAGCGCATGTCCTGTTTCGGCTTCGCCACTTTCACGACGGTGAGGCGGTGCGAGAGCGTGGAGGCTTCATCGTCAAGCGTGCGCATAAGCGCACCGGCGCGTTCGATGGTGGCATCGGTGCCTTCCATGGCTTCGACCGCGACGCAGGCCTGCGCGGCAACGACGACGGTCTGGCCGAGATCGTATCCGGCGATGCCTTTGGCGACTTCGCGGCCGTAGGCGATGTCACGCTGCTCGTCTTCCTCGGGCGCGCGCTCGGTCAGCACGCCCGGCTCAACCAACATTGGTTCCAGGTAAGTCGTCGAAGAGATGAGCTCGATGCCTTCGTCGCCGAGAACCTTCGCGACCGCGCCCAGCAGCATGTCTGTATTGCGCGTGCGCAGGCTCATGAGCAGCTTGGCGAGACGCCAGTCAGGGCGAATGCTGGAGAAGATCTGCTTATGGCGCACCTGCCCGGCCATGACGGCGCGGGTGACGCCCTCTTTGTGAAAGGTATCGATCAGCTTGGACAGCTCGCCCAGCGAGAGCCAGTAGACGCGCAGGCCGGGGTCGGCGGCGGCGCGGTCGTTCATCTCCGGGTCGGTCTCTTCTTTGATGGCGGCCACGACGACTTCGAGGCCGCTGGCGCGCGCGGCCTCCAGCAGCAGAAACGGAAAGCGCCCGTTGCCGGCGATGAGGCCCAGTTTGCTCATATGCGATCTATTTGAGCACGCCGCGCTCGGACTGCTCGATGAACTCGACGAGGTAGGCGACGTCTTCGGTGGCGATGCCCTCTTCGCGCAGTTTGGCGATGGCCTGCGTGGTGTTCATTTTGGCGGCGAGCAGCAGGCGGTAGGCGTGCTGAATGGCGCGCAGCCGGGGGCGGTCAAAGCCGCGCCGCTCAAGGCCCACCTTGTTGAGGCCGTAGGCGTGCGTTTCGCGTTTGGCTGAGGTCAGGGAAAAGGGCAGCACGTCCTGCGTGATGGTGGTGCCGCCGCCAATGTAGGCGTAGCGCCCGATGCGGCAGAACTGATGCACGGGGCAGAGCGCGCCGACGGTGGCGTAGTCCTCTACGATGACGTGGCCGGCCAGCGTGGCGGCGTTGGCCAGAATGCATCCGTTGCCAATCACGCTGTCATGGCCGATGTGCGTGTAGGCCATGATGAGGCATCCCGAGCCGACGCGCGTGGCGCCGCCGCCGCCGGGAGTACCGCGCGAGATGGTGACGTACTCGCGAATGGTGTTGTCATCGCCGAGCACGACGGCGGTGGGCTCGCCCTTGTACTTGAGGTCCTGCGGGGCGATGCCGACACAGGCGAAGCTGTAGAACTTGTTGCGCGCGCCCGCCGTGAGGTGGCCGTCGAGCACTACATGTGAGGCCAGCTCGCAGTCCTCGCCCAGCACGACATTGGGGCCGATGGTGCAGTAAGGCCCGACCGTGCAGGAGGCGGGAACCACCGCGCCTTCGGCCACGATGGCCGTGGGATGAATGCTCACTCGGCGCTCACTGTGGAGATGGCTTCCTGCGCGGGAGCGGATTCAGCGCCGGACTCAGCGGCCGGAGCGGCTTCGGTGGCTTGTGCGTCGGGCCGGGGCACGAGCTGGCACATCACCGTGGCTTCGCAGGCGAGCTTGCCGTCCACCAGGGCGCGGCCTTCCATCTTGGCGCGGCGAGGCTTCCAGTTGAGCACGTCGATCTCAATGCGGAGCTGGTCACCGGGCACGACCGGGCGGCGGAACTTGGCGCGCTCGATGCTGGTGAACATGATGAGCAGCTTGTCGCGATCGGGCACCTCGGGCATGAGCAGCGTGCCGCCGGCCTGGGCGATGGCCTCAATGACCATGACGCCGGGCATGACCGGCATGCCGGGGAAATGGCCCTGAAAGAAGGGCTCATTCATGGTGACGTTCTTGATGGCGACAATCCGCTTCTTGCGCTCGATTTCGACGACGCGGTCAATCAGCAGAAACGGATAACGATGCGGCAGGATCGACATGATCTCCCGGATGTCCAGGGTCTGCTTGCCGTCCAGAATGGGGTTCGGAGTATCCATAAGGCAATGGCGATTATAAATGGCGGGCGCGGAGGGGTGGAAACCGGGGAGTAAGTGGCAATCGGGTGGGTGCCCCATACAAGCCGGGTTTGGCTTGTGTGGGTGTTGCTCGTCTGAGCGTTGAGTGAGTTAGCTGTTCTCTTTGACCAGCAACCATCTCGCTTGAGGAACAGCTCTCGCCCGCGTCATTCTGAGCCGCATGTTTCGACCCTCCGGTCGAAACATGCGAGGGAAGAATCCCGGCGATGCCTCGAACGCCCGTTGCACCGCAAGGTTTCTCCCACCATTCTGGGAGAAACTCCGATCAGCATTGGCACCCGAATCATCGCCGGGATTCTTCGGCCTTCGGCCTCAGAATGACGCAACCCAGTCGGTTGATCACCGCTTGAGATCTGTGGCATCAGCTTGAACATAAAAGCCGCGCGTACCACAACATGGCGCCATTCAGTGGCACCTTGAAGCCAAGACCTATTATCTTTTATAGGGATTTGAACACTTATGTTCACTGCATTTATCGATGAGAGCTTTGACGATAAGAACCTAGGTCGCTTCGCAGTAGCCGCCGTGTTTGGGAATGGCTGGTCAGCGCTCAGGGGAGAGACGCTCTGGCGCGAATTGCTTTGTAAGCACAAGTTGCGATCCTTCAAGGCTTCCAAGCTACAGGGGAAGCCTGAAGTACGAGCGGAGTTTGCAATGGCAATTGCTGATTCCGGACTGATCGCAAGCGGGCTTATCACGGATCAAACGGTCGTGAGGGAACACCTAAACGGCTCGAGCCTTCACAAGCAATATAAAGAGAACCCTTACATGCTCATGTACCAGACGATCTTTGTCAGAATCGCGATGGACCTGCGACGCGCAGGTGCTACTGATTCTGTATCTTTCGTCTGCGACGAGAATGGCCGATATCGTGACATCCTTACGCGGTCATATCCAGAATTGAAGTCTCGAAATCCGAACGCTGCTGAATATATGGGATCATGTACCACTGCAGATGACGAGAGCTATGTGCAGCTGCAGATGGCTGATCTAATCGCATGGGAGTTACGCCGCGCTGGAACTTCAATAGGCGACTTAGGCGAAGAAGCTTCCGCGCCGCTTCAGATCCTCCTCGACAGGAAGACCTTATGGTTCTGCGGACACCTGGATGAAGAACGCGTTCGAACAATACGCGAGATTGTAGACAAGAGTGTGTCTGAAGGAGTCTAGATATGATCCCCCCATATCCTGCATGTTCTTCAAGCCCACAGCAAAAGGCCAGCCCGACGGGCTGGCCTTTTGTCTTTCCGTGAGTAAGAAAACTACTTCGCGCCTACGGGCTCGGCGCTCAGTTCTTCGAGGCGCTTGGCGAGCAGCTTTTCGAGGTTTTCGAGAGCTTCGGAGAAGCCTTCGATGCCTTCCTTCAGCTTGTCGTGGGCCATGCGGTCTTCGGCGTGCATCTTGTCGAAGGTGGCCTTGTCGACCGTGATGCGCTCGATCTCCATGCCCTTCGCCTTTTCGGCGTCGAGCTTGCGGGGCAGTTCGGCTTCCTTGGCGTCCAGCTCCTCAAGCAGCTTGGGCGAGATGGTGAGCAGGTCGCAGCCGGCCAGCTCGATGATTTCGCCGGTGTTGCGGAAGCTCGCGCCCATGACCACGGTCTTGTAGCCGAACTTTTTGAAATAGTTGTAGATGCGGGTCACGGACTGCACGCCGGGGTCGTCCGCGCCCACGTAGTCCTTGCCGGTGTCTTTCTTGTACCAGTCAAGAATGCGGCCCACGAAGGGCGAGATGAGCGTGACGCCAGCCTCAGCGCAGGCCACGGCCTGATGCATGCCAAAGAGCAGCGTCAGGTTGCAGTGAATGCCTTCCTTCTCCAACTGCTCGGCGGCGCGAATGCCCTCCCAGGTGGAGGCAATCTTGATGAGCACGCGCTCGCGGCCAATGCCCTGCTTCTGATACTTCTCAATGATGGCGTGGGCCTGCTTGATGGTGGCTTCGGTGTCGTAGGACAGGCGCGCATCCACTTCCGTCGAGACGCGGCCGGGGATGATGGCCAGAATCTGCTTGCCAAAGGCGACGGCCAGATTCTCAAAGGCCAGCTTGGCCACCTTGTCAGACGGGGCGCTGTCGCCAAGCTGCTTCTTGGCGTCGAGCAGCGTGTCGTCCACAATCTTCTGGTAGGCCGGCATGCCGGCGGCGGCGGTGATCAGCGAAGGGTTGGTCGTCGCATCCTGCGGGCGAACCTTTTCAATCGCCTGGATATCGCCCGTGTCGGCGACTACGGTCGTCATTTTACGGAGCTGAGCGAGCAGAGACTGAGACATCATTCCTCCTTGGGAGTTCACTTTTCATTGTAGCCGGAATGGCCGGGGCCAATGCCCCTGAGGGCTGGCACCGCGCCGGGCATTCCTGAATCTGAACCGGACAAGCCGCGCGGGGCAGGCGGCAACTCTAATTATTAAGATGCAACCACCCTGCTCAGGCGACCGGATTTTTGAGCGATCCAATGCCCTCGACCGTAACCTGCACCATATCACCGGCTTGCATGGGCGCGACCCCGGCGGGCGTGCCGGTGGGAATGACATCGCCGGGCACGAGCGTCATGGCGGCGGTGATGTAGCGCAGCAGCTCGGGAATGGGAAAGATGAGGTCGCGGGTGTGGCCGTGCTGCTTCGTTTCGCCATTGAGGGTGGTGGTGACGCTGAGGCCGGGGCCGGCGACGGGGTCAATGTCGCTGGTCACGATGGGGCCGGCCGGGCAGAAGGTGTCAAAGCCCTTGGCCCGCGACCACTGTCCGTCAGACTTTTGCAGGTCGCGCGCGGTGACGTCGTTGACGATGGTGTAGCCGCGAATGTAGCTGCGCACGTCCTCGTCGGGGCCGATTTTGCTGGCTCGGTGGCCGATCACGATGGCCAACTCACCCTCAAAATCGACGCGTTTGGATTGGGGCGGAATCTGAATGGCCTCACCGGGGCCGATGACCGAGGAAGGCGCCTTCAAAAAGAGCAGCGGCTCTTTGGGCACGTCATTGCCCAGCTCGGCGGCGTGGTCGCGGTAGTTGCGCCCGATGCAAACGATTTTGGGCGGCGCCACAGGCGCAAGCAGCCGGGCGTGGGCCAGCGGCATGGGTAAAAACGAGGCGGCGTTGGGCTGCGCGGTGGGGTCCTCTTCAAAGGCAGGCAGCAGATGCTCGATCCAGAGCTCGCCGTCGCGTGGGATGACGGCTCCGTACTGGGGTCCAACGACAGAAAGAAAACGGCAGTATTGCATGATGCTCCTTACAGTGGGCACTGCAAATGTAACAGGAGCCTGCGGGATGGGGCGACGGGCGTTGAACGCAGATGAAAACTGTCCAGATGGGAGAGAGCTGAGCCTACTGAGCGGGCAGAGCTTCGCTCACCGGGGCTGAACGCGGGCTGGCGAGTCCATTGCTGCTGATGGCGGTGACGGCGTATTCATAAGTGACGCCTGGCTCGGCCTCGGCGTCATGCCAGGCGGGCGCGGCCAGCAGCGGCTTCGCGGGCGAGATGCGCTGCCATGCGCCGCCCGAACCGGCGATGCGGCGATAGACGGCGTAGCCGGTCACGTCGCTCTCGGGGCTGGGCTGCCAGGAGAGATCAATGGCCCGCGCGGCAGCGTCGGCCACGGCCTCAAGGTCGCGTGGCACGGCGGGCGCGAAGAGGTTTTTTGCGTTCACGGTGACGGGCTGGCTAGGCGCGCCGGGCAGCTCGGCGGCGGCTCCGTTCACTTTGAGCTCAAGCACGCGCTGCAGCACATAGGTGTAGGTGTGGTTGAGCGCGGCGTCGCGGTCAATGGCCTGGCCGGGGTCGCGGCGGCTGAGGCTGATCTCCAGCACCTGCTCGGGCGCGGGGCCCTCCCCGGCCATGTTTCCGGCTGAGGCATGGGGCTGCTTCGCATGCGGCGGCGCGACCAGCGTGCGGTGAATGCGCATGACCATGTGCGGCTCGGCCGAGGCCGGCTGCCAGTGCATGACGATGCCGTCTTTGCGGGTGGTGAGGCGCAGCGGGCCGACGGGTGGCGGGGGCGCTCCGGCGACCACATTGGCGGCGTTCGATAGCCCGGCGGTCTTCTTCCACGGGCTGTACAGCTCGACGGAGTAGGCCAGCAACCGCGGCGTGCCCGCGAGCAAGGCGGGCGGCAGCGTGTGGGTCCAACTTGCGGCCTGGCCGGGTGCGAAATGCAGCGTGGCAATAGGCTGGCAAGCGGCATCTGCAGCAATCGGAAGCACGGCCCGGCAGACCACGACGGGCTGCGGCCCTTTGAGCAGCGCCTTGTCGGTGGTGCGTTTGGGCATGGTCCAATGCAGGGTGACGGCGGCGCCGGCGCGCGTGGCGGTGAGGTCTTTGACGGGAGTGGGAATTTTGAGGCTGGGCGGCGACGGAGCGGCTTCCAGCGCGCAACCGGTGAGCAGGCCGGCCAGCAGCAGGGCGGCGGCGCTGAGCGCACGCTTGCCTGCTGCTGCGGATTTTGCCCCTGCCGTGGTCATCTTCTGCCCAGCGTAACAGAGGGCGGGGGCTATTGGAGTTCGTGGCGCAGCGCCTCAGCCAGCGCGGGGTGGTGAAACTCGAAGCCGTTTTGCTGCAAGCGGGTGGGGGCGACGCGCGTGGAGGCAAGCAGCGCCTGATCGGCCATTTCGCCAAAGACCAGCCGCAGGGCAAAGGCCGGAGCCGGAAGAATCGCCGGACGGTGGAGCACATGGCCCAACTGGCGGGTGAAATCGGCGTTGCGCACCGGGTTGGGGGCGACCACATTGACGGCTTCCACGAGCGGAGCGGAGGGGTCGTCGATGGCGCGCTGGCCCAGGAAGATGAGGGCGCGGGCGGTGTCTTCGAGGCTGATCCAGCTCATCCATTCGCGGCCATTGCCGAGCGGGCCGCCGAGGCCCAGGCGAAAGAGCGGCAGCATTTTGGCCAGCGCTCCGCCTCTGGGCGAGAGCACAATGCCGAAGCGCGCCGAGACCACGCGAATGCCGCAAGCAGCGGCCTCAGCGGCGGCCGCCTCCCAGGCGAGGCAGGTTTCGGGCAGAAATCCCTGGCCCGGAGCGGAGTTTTCATCGACCACCTCATCGCCGCGCTCGCCATAGATGCCGATAGCGGAGGCGCACACCAGCACTTTGGGCCGGGGCTCGGTCTGGCAAAGCGCGGCGGCCAGGGCACGCACGGGCTCGACGCGGCTCTGGACCAGAACGCGCTTTCGGGCGTCTGTCCATCGCGTGGAAGAGATGTTGGCGCCGGAGAGATGAATGGCTATCTCTGTTCCACTCAGGCGGTTACAATCAGGCGTCTTTCCAGACTGGGGGTTCCATTCCAACTCTTCTGAAGTGCGCGCCGGACGCCGCACCAGTTGCTTGCAGCCATACCCTTCCTGGGCCAGAATCTCGCGCAAAGCAGTTCCAATCAGGCCGGAGGCACCACTCAAAAGCACTTGCGGTTTCATAAGATCGACAATCCTTTCCGGGAATTTATGCGTATGAAAGGCATGGGGTTACGCCGCCCGTTTTGCCACATCAAAAACATTTGAAGCAGGCGGATAATAAATAACAGAGATCAGATGCGAAAAGGGGAAACAAGCATGGCTACCGAGGAGAAGGAAGGCATCCCGAGTGTGGAGATTGATCCGGCGAGCGCCGAGGCGTTCATTTCGGAAAAGAGAATCGGCGAGCGCATCAAGCGGCTGCGCCTGAAGAAGTCGATGGGATTGGTGGAACTGGGCCGTCATACGGGGCTTTCTGCCAGCTTCCTTTCTCAGCTTGAGACGGGCCGCGTGGTGCCCACCCTGCGCAACCTGGCGCGCATTGCCATGGTCTTCAGCAAGGATCTCTCTTATTTCTTTGAAACGGAACCGCACACGCTCTTCCGTGTTCATAAGAAGAAAGAGCGCGTTCGCCTGCCGCAGACCGGCGTCGATGACCCGACCTATTTCTTCGAGAGCCTCGGCTACATGGTTCCCGATCGCATGCTTGACCCCTACTATGCCGAGTTTGTGCCGCTGAAGAAAGGCACCGAAGTGCGGGCGCACGTGCATCCGGGGTTTGAATTTCTTTACGTGATCAGCGGCGAGCTGGAGATCAAGCATGGCGAGAAGCTCCACGTGCTGGAGGGCGGCGACGGTGTGTACTTTGATGCCAGCACGCCGCATGCCTACCAGTGCGCGGGCAAAACGCCAGCCGCAGTGGTGATTGTGACCATGCACCAGCAGGCCGCCCATACCGCCGCCGGATTGCGCAGCATGAGCGCCTCGCTGAGCTCGCGTCCCTCGGCGGCAACACCGGGCAGCGCACGGCCGGCGACAGCTTTGGGCAGTGAGCGCGGCGGCGCGGCAGGGCTTTCGCCGCTTCGCACGCCCCGGGCCTGAGCCCGGGACAGGTTTCTCCTCAGGCGTCTCTCCTTCCTCTATCCTTTTCGGCCGGAATCGCTCGATTCCGGCCTTTTTCCGCGCTAAATTGCTAAACTGGAGGTGAGCCCTCCGAAGTTTTGGCAACAGCCGGCGCATTGCGCGCAATTTCAGAGATATCCAACAGAAGAAGAACTGTAACCAGGAAGGAAATCTGTGCCTGTGAGCACGATACGCAACATCGCCATCATCGCCCACGTCGACCACGGCAAGACCACTCTCGTCGACGCCATGCTGCGCCAGGCCGGAACGTTCCGCGCCAATGAAGCCGTCACCGACCGCGTGATGGACTCGAACGACCTCGAACGCGAACGCGGCATTACGATTCTGGCCAAGAACACGGCCATTCAGTACAAGGGCGACAAGGTCAACATTGTCGACACCCCGGGCCACGCCGACTTTGGCGGTGAAGTGGAACGCGCACTGAAGATGGTGGACGGCGTGATGCTGCTGGTGGATGCCTCGGAAGGCCCACTGCCGCAGACCCGTTACGTGCTCTCAAAGGCACTGGCCGGACGGCTGCCGGTAATCCTGGTCATCAACAAGATTGACCGCCCCGATGCGCGTCCGCAGGAAGTGCTGAACGAGGTCTATGACCTGTTCATCGATCTGGACGCGACCGAGGATCAGCTTGAGTTCCCGGTGCTGTACACGAACGGCAAGCAGGGCACGGCCAGCACGGATGCGGCGACGCCCGGCACCGACCTGCAGCCGCTCTTTGAGCAGATTGTGACGACCATTCCTCCGGCCACCGGCGACGCCAACGGCGCGCTGCAGGTGCTGGTGACGAACCTCGATTACTCGGACTACCTAGGCCGCCTGGCCGTGGCGCGCGTCTTCAACGGCACGCTCAAGACCGGCGACGAGGTATTCATTTCAAAGCGTGACGGCTCGCTGCAGAAGACGAAGATCACCAAGCTCTTCAGCTTCAGCGGCCTCAAGCGCGTGGACATCGAAAGCACCGAGATTGGCGATATTGTGGCCGTGGCCGGTGTGGAAGGCATCACGATCGGCGAGACGATCACGGGCATTGAAAATCCCGCGCCGCTGCCGCTGATTGTGATCGACGAGCCGACCATCGCGATGCAGTTCATGGTGAACAACTCGCCCATGGCCGGCCGCGAGGGCCAGTACGTGACCTCGCGCAACCTGCGCGAGCGGCTCGACAAGGAACTGCTGACGAACGTTTCGATCCGCGTGGAAGAGACCGACAGCCCTGACTCGTTCAAGGTGCTGGGCCGCGGTGAACTGCAGCTCGCCATTCTGATCGAGATGATGCGCCGCGAAGGCTTTGAGCTGATGGTGGGCCGGCCTGAGATCGTCACCCGCGTGGTGGACGGCAAGACCATGGAGCCGGTCGAGTACCTGACCATCGACGTGCCGGAAAACTTCGTCGGCACGGTCATCGAGCGCCTCGGGCCCCGCAAGGGCGAGATGGCCAAGATGCACAATCACGGCTCGGGCCGTGTGCGCATGGAGTTCAAGGTTCCCTCGCGCGGCTTGATCGGGCTGCGCAGCGAAATGCTGACGGAGACGCGCGGCACCATCGTGATGAACTCCATCTTTGATGGATACATGCCGTACCAGGGCGAGATTCCGCAGCGGCCCACGGGCGCGCTGATTGCCGACCGCGCGGGCACCACGACGGCTTATGCGCTCGATGGCCTGCAGGATCGCGGCATCCTGTTTCTTCCGGCAGGTGTGGAAGTCTACGAGGGCATGATTATCGGCGAGCACTCGCGCGACAACGATCTGGATGTGAACGTGGTGCGCGAGAAGAAGCTGACGAACATGCGCGCGTCGTCGGCCGATGACGCCGTGCGCCTGACGCCACCGCGCCTCTTGAACCTGGAGAACTCGATCGAGTTCATCGCGGACGACGAGATGGTGGAAGTGACGCCGAAGTCGCTGCGCCTGCGCAAGAAGGTGCTGCAGGCCAACCGGCGTCCCCGTCGCAACGCCCAGCCCAGCGCGTAGGCTGTGGCCGCATATCGGTCTGGCCGGGGATGTGCTGGAATAGAAGCACACGCGATGAGACCGAACATGCATCCCGAACGAAAGCAAAGCGATGCGGCCCCCGTGCGGGGCCGCATTGCTTTGGTGTATGCGCTGCTCGTGCTCTTCAATGGCGCGGCATGGCTATGGGCGGTGGCGGCGTTTCATCGCTATCCGCTGCTGCTGGGCACCGCGTTTCTGGCTTACAGCTTTGGCCTGCGGCATGCCGTGGATGCGGACCACATTGCGGCCATCGACAACGTAACCCGCAAGCTGATGCAGGAGGGCCAGCGCCCGGTGGGCGTGGGGCTGCTCTTTTCACTGGGGCATTCAACGGTCGTGGTGACCGGCTCGCTCGCGATGGCGGCGGTGACGCTTGGCGTGCAGAGCCATGTGGCCGCGCACATGCGCTGGATCGAGAGTGTGGGCAGCGTGGTGGGCACGCTGGTCTCGTCGCTTTTTCTGCTGGGCATTGCCGCCGCCAACTGGATGGTGCTGCGGGGGGTCTACGCGAGCTTCCAGAAGGTGCGGCGCGGCGAGCCGTATGTGGAGGAAGACCTGAGCCTGCTGCTGGCCGGGCGCGGCTTTCTGGCGCGCATCTTCCGGCCCATTTTTGGCAGGATTCGCGCGAGCTGGCACATGTATCCGCTGGGCGTGCTGTTTGGGCTGGGCTTTGACACGGCGACGGAGATTGGCCTGCTGGGCATCTCCGCAGCCGAGGCTTCACACGGGCTGCCGCTGCGCTCGATTCTCGTCTTCCCTGCCCTTTTTGCCGCCGGCATGTCGCTGGTGGACACGACGGACAACGTGCTGATGCTGGGCGCGTATGGCTGGGCGTATGTGAAGCCGATCAGGAAGCTCTACTACAACCTGACGATCACGGCGGTTTCAGTCGCGGTGGCCGTGGGTGTGGGCGGCATTGAGGCGCTGGGGCTGCTGGGCGGGCAGTTGCATCTGCGGGGATGGTTCTGGCGCGGCATCGATGGGCTGAACAACCACTTTGGCCTGCTCGGCTACGGCATCATTGCGCTGTTTGCGCTGAGCTGGATGGTGTCGATTGCGGTGTACAAGGTGGGGCGGTTTGAGGAGCTGGAGTGGAAGGCGGAGGGGTGAGCGGCGGCAGATACTGACAGGCATCCCGGCGTGTGCGGAGATACAAGCCGCCGCTACCGGTCCTCAGGCATCGCGCAAGTAGACTTCGATGGTCCTCGTGGTCCAGATGGAGACGCCGCTGCCGAAGAAATCCTGATCCTCTGTCCAAATGGGGCATTGCAGCAGTAGAGAAGCCGCCACGATGGGCCAATCTTCCATGTCCCGGGATTGCATCCGTTCGCGGGCCTGCGTCTCATAGCTCTCATAGAGGCTACTGTTCACGATTTCAATGAGACCCGCCAACTTGTCCAGCACAGCGAGTCCCGGCGCGGCGTCAATGCCCCGCTTTGAGGCCAGAGCAGGGATATATTGGCGCGCATCGGAGATGCATACATCAGGAGTGAAGAAGAGGACCGCATCTTCATAGGCTTCGAGCAGGCTGCGCACCCTGACACCAAACGCCGCACGAAGAAGAATATTCGCGTCCAGCACGAGACGCTTGCGTTCCGTCACTGCTTCTGCTTCGCGCGCCAGGTCTTGAAGTCTGCCAGCACCTCGTCCTCTGAAATGCCTTCCGCCTTGAGGATTTGCTGCCAGTGTCCGAAAGCTTCCTTGAGAGCTTCCCGTTCCGCCTCGCTGCGCCGGCGGCGAGCCGGAATGTAGTAGCCCACGGTATCGCCATGGCGAGTGATCGCCACCGGCGTCTCGGATTCAAGAAGGTACGTGGCCAGTTTGTCGCGAAACTCCCTTATGCCTACCTTCTGAGTGTCCATGCCCGCTCCTGCGTACCGATGTGTACACAAGTGTACCACTGCCGATCCGCTCCCGATTTTCCCGGTTCTGCGGCGCGGCTTTTTCTCCGCGGTAAGGGCAAAGCTTGCGCCGAAGGCGCGCCTGCCTGGACGGGCGTGTCCCTACCAGCCCATGCGCTCGCGCAGCGAGGTGATGTGCGCGAGGTGGTGGCGGGAGTGCCAGTCATAGAGCGCGACCACCTGCGTGAGCGTGTGGCGGCCGCTTTCGGGGTGGTCATAGCCGCGCTCCCACTGTTCGGGCGTGAGGCTTTGGAGCAGCAGTACCCAGCGGGCATGCAGCGAGGCGAGCAGTTCGAGCGACAGCTCGACCGGTGCGGTGCGGGCGTCGCTTAGCTCGGCCCACAGTGCCTCGTGGTAGGGCTTGATGACGGGCCAGTCCTCGGTGAGGGCCATGCGGGTGCGGGCATAAGCCTGGCCGTGGCTGTCGGCGACGTGATGCACGACCTGGCGCAGCGTCCAGCCGCCCTCGCGGTAAGGCGTGTCGAGCTGGGCGTCGCTCAGTCCGGAGACGGCGGAGCGCATGTTCTCAGGCAGAGCGGCCAGAATAGCGATGGCGGCCTTGTGGTCAAGGCTGGCGGCGGCACGGTCAAACAGGCCGATCGGGAAACGGGCGGAATCCACTGTGGGAGTAGCCATGGGCAGCAAGGTACCCAAAGTGGGGCAGAGTGCGCAAGATGGGCCGTCACAGGCGGGGATGGAGGGCGGGATTTTACCGGAATGTGCGAAGCTGGAAGCTCGCATGCGGAATGACCGGCGCGCGCACCGCGGGGCAGGCTTCGGACATCCAAAAGGTGAGCCAGGAGTGAACAGACGATGGATCACAAGCAGTATTTCTTTGAGAAATTTGGCATCACCGAGCGGCTGCTGGAGCGCTGTCTGGGCGAGGCGCTGTCAGCGGGCGGCGATTATGCGGACCTGTATTTTGAGTCGGTGACGGCCTCGTCGATTGGGCTGGACGAGTCGATTGTGAAGACGGCGAGCCATGGGGTGAGTGCAGGATGCGGCATTCGCGTGCTGAGCGGCGAGCGCACCGGCTATGCGTATACCGATGATCTTTCGGCTGACCGGCTGCTGCGCGCGGCGCGCACGGCGGCGCTGATTGCCAGCGGCCCGGCGAAGCAGCCGGTGCAGGGCTTCACAGAAACGCGGACCCCGAGCCTGTATCCCGTGCCGGGGGCGGAAGCCGACATCGACATTACGGCGAAGCTCAACCTGCTGCACCGCGCCGACAAGGTGGCGCGGGGTTATGACTCGCGCATCACGCAGGTGCGGGCCAGCTATGCCGATGAGCTACGGCGGATTCTGATTGCGGCCTCGGACGGCACCTTTGCCAGCGACACGCAGCCGCTGGCGCGCATGAACGTCTTTGTGCTGGCGAAGAATGACGAGCGCACGGCGCAGGGCACCTCGGGCGGCGGCGGGCGCGTGGAGATCGACTACTTCGAGACGGAAAAGACGCCCGAGCACTTTGCGCGCGAGGCCGCGCGGACGGCGCTGCTGCAACTGGGCGCGGTAGCGGCTCCGGCGGGCGAGATGGAAGTAGTGCTGGGCCCGGGATGGCCGGGCGTGCTGCTGCATGAGGCGGTGGGGCATGGCCTGGAGGCGGACTTTAACCGCAAGAAGACCTCGGCGTTTGCGGGGCTGATCGGGCGTCCTGTAGCGAGCGAAAAGGTCACCGTGGTGGACAACGGCACCCTCAAGAACCGGCGCGGATCATTGAATGTGGACGATGAAGGCTCGGCCACGCAGGAAACGGTGCTGATTGAGAACGGCATTCTGAAGGGCTACATGAGCGACAAGCTCTCGGCCCGGCTCATGAAGATGCCGCACACGGGCAACGGACGGCGTGAGAGCTACCAGCAGATTCCCATGCCGCGCATGACGAACACCTATATGCTGGCGGGCGAGGACGCTCCGGAAGACATTTTGCGCAGTGTGAAGCGCGGGCTGTATGCGGTGAACTTTGGCGGCGGGTCAGTGGACATTACGACGGGCAAGTTTGTCTTCTCGGCGAGCGAGGCGTACCTGATTGAGGATGGCAAGGTGACGGCTCCGGTGCGCGATGCGACGCTGATCGGCAACGGGCCGGAGGCGCTGAAGTATGTCTCGATGGTGGGGCACGATCTGGCGCTCGATGAGGGCGTGGGCACCTGCGGCAAGGACGGGCAGAGCGTTCCGGTAGGCGTGGGCATGCCGACCGTGAAGCTGGACCGGATGACGGTGGGCGGGACGGGACGATGAGCAACGCGGCGATTTCGAGTACGTTGCAGGAACTCGCCACCGAGATGGTGGCGCGCGCGTTGCGTGCCGGGGCGAGCGATGCCGAGGTGAGCGTGCGCGAGGGCGATGAGTTTTCGACCACGGTGCGCATGGGCGAGGTGGAGACGCTGAAGGAGTCCGGGTCGCGGGGCATCGGGCTGCGCGTGCTGGTGGCGGGCGAGAACGGTTATCGCGTGGCCAGCAGTTCGTCGAGCGACCTTACCCCGGATGGCCTTGAACACCTGGTGCGCGGCGCGATGGCGCTGGCGCAGGTGACCTCGGAAGATCCGTTTGCGGGGCTTCCGGAGCCGGGCAGCTTTGGGCAACTGGACGGCGATCTGGAGCTGTACTTTGACGATGTGTATTCGCTGCCAACCGAGGAGCGCATTGCCTATGCCAAGCGCGCCGAGGCCGCTTCGCTGGCGGGCGATGCGCGGCTGGTGAACAGCGATGGCGCGAGCTTTGACGCGGCCACCGGGCGCATGGCGTTTGCCAATTCGCGGGGATTTGCCGGGGAGTACCGGTCTTCGTATTGCTCGGTGGTGGCGAGCCCCATCGCGCAGGGCAAGGACGGCGAGATGCAGCGCGACTACTGGTACTCGAATGCGCGCTCGCTCGCGAAGCTCGACTCTCCTGAAGAGGTGGGCCGCATTGCGGCCGAGCGTACGCTGCGCATGCTGGACGCGCGGCGCGTGAAGACGCAGCAGGCTCCGGTAGTGTTTGCGCCGGAACTGGCAGGCGGGCTGGTGGGCGCGATTTTTGACGCGGTGAGCGGCGATGCGGTGTGGCGCGGAGCGTCCTTTCTAGCCGGCAAGCTGGGCGAGACGATTGCCGTGCCGGGGCTGACGGTGGTGGATGACGGGACGATTCCCGGAGGGTTTGGCACCCGCCCCTTTGACGGCGAGGGACTGCCGACGCGGCGCAATGTGCTGGTGGAGAACGGAGTGCTGAAGAGCTATGTGCTGCACAGCTACACGGCGCGCAAGCTGAAGATGCAGAGCACGGGCAACGCGGGGCGCGGGCTGGCGGGCAACCCCTACACGGCCTCACACAACCTTTTCATGGAAGCCGGAACGACGACGCCGGAAGAGATTCTGCGGCAGGTGGGCACGGGCTTTTATGTGACGCGGCTGATGGGGCGCGGCGTGAACATGGTCACCGGCGACTACTCCCGTGGCGCGGCCGGGCTGTGGATTGAGAATGGCGAGCTGGCCTTCCCGGTGCAGGAGGTTACGGTGGCGGGGAACTTGAAAGACATGCTGCAGAACATCTCCGCGATGGGCAATGACCTGGTGTTTCGCAGCTCAACCTCGGCGCCGACGCTGCGCGTGGACGGCATGACCATCTCCGGGAGGGACTGACCATCCAGGTGTACGCGCCTTCGGCGCCTTCTGGTGCCGGTTCTCTCTGCGCTCGCGTTGCTTGCGGGTAGGCACTGCCGGAGTTGGCGGGGGAGAGGTCATGCAGGTCGCTCCACTCGCTTTGCTCGGTCGGGATGAGAATTTAAGTGGAACTATCCCACTCAAGCCAACGGCAGGCTTGAACGGGGCACCGGAACCTTCCTGCGAACGAGCCGCCGTCTTCGCTTCCCTCACGGATTCGGTAAGCTGGAGGGCGGGAGCCCTGGATGTTGACGCACTCGCTGGCCTTTGATGTGAAGAATCCGCCGTGGAGCGAGATTCCTGCCGAAGCGGGCGTGTTTGCGCTGTTTGGCGCGGATGAGCGGGCGGAGCCCTATCTGAATCGCACGCCCGATCTGCGGCGGCGGCTGAAGCGGCTGCTGGACCCCAAGCCGGAGCAGTCGAAGCGGCTGCAACTGGCGGCGCAGATTCGCCGCATTGAGTACACGCGCACCGGATCAGAGTTTGAGGCGCTGCTGTGCCTGTACCAGGCGTCGGTGGAGGCGATGGGCGAGCGGGCGCGGGAGCGCATGCATCTGCGCGCGCCGGTCTTCTTGCGGATGTCGATGCAGAATGAGTTTCCGCGCGTGTATCCGGCAACGCGGCTGACGCTGAAGGCGGCCGAGGACCTGTTTGGGCCCTTCCCTTCGCGATGGATGGCGGAAAGGTGGCTGGAGCAGATGCTGAACCTGTTTCTGCTGCGGCGCTGCCAGGAGGATTTAGAGCCGGACCCGGCGTTTGCCGGGTGCATTTATTCGGAGATGAGAAAGTGCCTGGCGCCCTGCTTTGAAGGCTGCACGCGGGCCCGCTATGACGAGGAAGCCGCGGCGGTGCATGACTTTCTGGCGACGCGGGGCGAGAGCCTGCGGGCCCGGCTGGCGGCCGAGCGCGAAGCCGCCTCAGAGGCGCTGGACTTTGAGAAGGCCGCCGAGGTGCATGCCCGGGTGGAGCGCGTGGACGAGGTGATGGGCGCGCTGCCGGAGGCGGTGCGGCCGCTGACGCAGTTGCACGGCGTGATGGTGCAGCCGTCGGTAGAGCCGGAGACGGTGGCGCTGTTTCTGCTGGAGGGCGGCCAGATGGCGGGGCCGGCGCTCTTTTCGACGCTGGGGATGCGGCACCCGAATGAGCAGTCCGGCTCGTCGTCGCTGTTTGCGCACCCGACGATGGTGGAGCCGGTGCCGTTGCGGGCGGAGGGCGAGCCGGTGCCGGCGGCGAGCCGCGATGAGTTGGACCGGCGTCTGGAGGAGGCGCTCGCGGCGCTGCGTGAGCGGCTGAAGAAGCCGTCCTCAGCGATGCTGGCCGATCATCTGGCGTTGTTCAAGCGGTGGTTTTATAGGCCGCAGACCAAGCGGGTGGGCGAGATGGTCTTTGCCAGCCCGGCGGGGGAGATTGCGGGCAAGGCGGTGCTGCGGGCTGTCTCCCGGGTGGTGCGGGCCGGAATGTGAATGCAGAATCGCATTTGCGGCGTGGTTTTGCGTAAATTTTCTCCGTATGCGATTGAAAAACAGCGGGTTATGGGTATTTTGCAGGGAAAGTGAATGCGGAATCGCATTTTTTCTGCCGCTGGGCGAAATGCGCGGATAAGGCCTCGTGTAAAAGATTGACGGATTGAGGTTTATTCGGCATCGCCGGAAATGTGAATTGGGATTCTCTTTTTGAAGGGGTTTTGCGAGGGGCTTTTTTCGAGAAGCCGCAGTGAAGCCAATTTGTCGTTCAAGTAATTGATATAAATAGGCTTACATGATTAAGCGCGGCGCCCATAAAAGCGAATGCTCATTCACATTTGCATTCCCTGCTCGATTGATGTCACATAAACGATTGATTATAAAACACTTATCAATCAAAGGGACGCAGAGAATGAGAAGTAAGGCAACTGGGGGTGAGGGCGGGAATTCCCTCAGGGGCTAAAGCCCGGTGTCTTTTGCGGGGCTATGTACGGGCTGAAGCCCGTACCCGTCAGGGGCTGAAGCCCCTTCTTTTACAAGCATTTTGCGGCATGGCTGAAGCCATGCCCTGATACAGGGATGCGACGGGAATGGTGGGAGAAACTTCGGGCGGTGTTTGAATCCGAGGAATCGCCGGGATTCTTCGCTTCGCTCAGAATGACGCATCCGTGGGTGAGGGCATTCCCTCAGGGCTGAAGCCCCGTCTTTTTTCGGTGGGGATGTACGGGCTGAAGCCCGTACCCTTCAACAGGGGTTAAGGCCATGCCCTGATACAGAGGGTTCGATTGATTGGGCTTTTCACCCACATCTCTTTGAGATGTGGGGCACCCGGTTCACTTCGTTTGGCCGGGATGACAAGGGGACGGGTGTTGCTCCAGCCAGGGTAACAGGGGGCGGGAGGGATGCGGTTCCGGTACCGGCGGGCGAGAAAAGTGAATGCGGATTCGCTTTTTGGATGAATTCGTGGCTAGACTGGTGGGCATGACGCCCAAACCCTCCTCAAAGTCGTCGCGCAAGCCGGTGAAAGCCGGAGCCCGCGCTGCCAAATCCGCTCAAAAGAAAGCTGCGCGCCCAGCCGCGAAAAAGACTGCTTCGGCAGCCGGAAAGACTACGGCGAAGACTGCGACGAAGGCTGCTACAAAGGCTACGACGAAAACCGAGGCGAAGGCGGCGGCGAAAAAGACGGCGAAGCCTCGTGCGGCGGCCGCGAAGCCCAAGGTGAAAGCGGGCGGCAAGGCAAGCCAGAAGAAGGCGGCGGCGAGCGCCGGATTTGCGCCGCAGCAGGAGCGCAGCCAGGAGACGCACCGGAAGTTGATGCATGCGGCCATCAAGGTGGTGAGCAAGCAGGGGCTGCAGAGCGCGACCATCCCGAAGATTGCCGAGGCCGCGGGGGTTTCGGCAGCGAATGTGTACCGGCGCTTTGAAGACAAGGACGCGCTGCTGCAGGCGGCTTTTCTGGACATGCTGGAGCACGCGGCGCGGACCAATCGCGAGGAGTTGACGGCGGAGAAGCTGGAGGGGATTCCCTTTGCGCAGGCGCTGCCCGCGATGATGGCGGCGATGTATTCGCAGAACCGGCAGACACAGGCGGCGCGGAGGGCTCTGCGGCAGTTTCTGGAGCAGTCCGAGGACAAGGCTTTTCAGAAGCAGGCGGCGAACCTGATTGCCGACAGCTACATGCTGCTGGTGGATCTTCTGATGGTTTACCGGAACGAGATTCGGCATCCAGAGCCGGAGAAAGCACTGCGCTTTGCGATGATGCAGGCAGGAACGGCGTTTGAGACGATTACGCTGGCGGGTGAGTCGGTGTGGGAGCGGGTGCTGGAGATGGACGACGACGCGGTGTTTCAGGAGATGCTGCGGAGCCTGGCCGCGTATCTGATGGTTCGTTGATCGAGCGCAGTGAGACGGAGAAACCCACATCTCAAAGGCGAGATGTGGGGCACCTGTGATGTTTCAAGAGGTTGTCCATTCGAAATTTCGCGGAGAAGCTGTTTGTGGCGAACAAGCAGAGTCTTCGGAGAGATCGAATGGACATTCACCAGAATGCTCGTCTAACGCCTTACAGTCGAGAGCAGTTGGCGAGAAAAGTTATTTGTACCGGGTGCACGTTGAAGCTGGCCGCGGCCAGCTTCAACGTGAGCGCAAAGACGGCCGGCAAATGGGTGCGCCGGTATCGCGCCGAGGGTTCGGATGGCTTGCGGGACCGCAGCTCGCGTCCGCATCGCAGCCCGCGGCGCTTGCCGGAGGCGTTGCGGCTGAGTGTGATTGAGCTACGGCGGGGTTACATGCCGGGGTATCAGATCGCCCGGCGCAGCGCTGTGAGCGTGTCTTCGGTGAGCCGTATTTTGCGGCGCGCGCGGCTGAGCCGATGGCGCGATCTGAACCCGCCTCCGCCGGTGGTTCGCTATGAGCATGCCGCTCCAGGCGACTTGCTGCATCTGGACATCAAAGGCATGACGCGCTTCGGCGAGGTCTCGCTGCGCGGCGACGGCAGGCTGCGGGGCAAGAAGGAACACCCGGGCTTTTTGGCTCTGCATGTGGCCGTCGACGATCACTCGCGCATGGTCTTCGCCCAGATGCTGGCCGATCAGAAGGCGGAAACCACGATCGGTTTTCTGCACGCGGCGGTTGAGTTTTTCGCCAGCCATGGTATCGGCATCCGCGCGCTGCTGACCGACAACGGCAGCAGCTACCGCTCTCGCCAGTTCCGTCAGGCTTGCCAGCAGATGGCCATCAAACACAGCCGCACTCGGCCCTATACCCCCAGAACCAACGGCAAGGCCGAGCGCTTCATCCAGACAGCCATGCGCGAATGGGCTTACGCCAAACACTGGACCGACTCCAGCCAGAGAGATCAACACTTGCAGTCCTGGATCCACTACTACAACCACGAAAGACCTCATGGTAGCCTCAACTACAAACCGCCAAGCAGCCGATCCCAAGAAGGAACAACCTCTTGACCTTCTACAGGCACCCGGCCTTCACTGACTTCGTTTGGCCGGGATGACAAAGGTGGGTGGGATGCAGGGGCTGAAGCCCGTCCCTATTGGCTGCTTACCGGCACGGCTGAAGCCGTGCCCTGATACAGGTGTTCTGCGAGGCAAAAGAAGCAACCCCACTCAAGCCAAAACCAGGCTTGAATGGGGCACCCGGCGCACTCGGAACTTTGAATCCCACGTCTCAGAAGCGAGACGTGGGGCACCCGTTGCCGCTTAGGTGCGGACGCCGGGGGTGAGGTATTCGGGGCCGACGGGATCGGTAACGCAGGCGGCGACGATGCGATCGATCTCGGCCATGGCGGAGGCATCGAGATGCCAGCCCATGACTTCGGGGATGGGCGCGAGTTGCTCGGGGCGCTTGGCTCCCCAGAGGGCGGCGGAGATGCCGGGACGGTCGAGAACCCAGCGCACGGCCAGATGAAGCACGCGCTTGCCGTAGTGCTGCTGGGCAAAGGCGTCGAGCTGCTGGACAGCCTGCAGGTACTGGGCGAAGCGGGGCAGCTGGAATTTGGGGTCTTCGCGGCGAATGTCGCCCTCGGGGATGGGCGTATCGGCTTTGAGGCGGCCGGCGAGCAGGCTGCGGCAGAGCGAACTGTAGGTGAGCACGGCGATGTTGTGGCTGTGGCAATAAGGCAGAGTGCTCGCGTCGATTTCGCGCTCGAAGAGGTTGTAGGGCGGCTGGTTGGAGTGCAGGGGGACGATCTTTGAGAAGGCGTCCATTTGCGCGGCGGAAAAGTTGCTGACGCCGACGGCGCGGATGCGGCCCGCGTCGAAGAGCTGGCGGAGCACCTCGGCGGCGCGCTCGACGGGCAGAGTGGTGTCGGGCCAGTGGATCTGGTAGAGATCCACGTAGTCAGTGCCGAGGCGGCGGAGCGAGTCCTCAAACTCCTGCCGGAGGCGGGCGGGATCAGAGTTGGAGAAGACGCCGCGATCGTTCCATTCGAGGCCGGCCTTGGTGGCGATGTAGAAGTCCTGACGGCGGCCGTGCTGGCGGATGGCTTTGCCGATGAGCTGTTCAGAGCGGCCAAAGCCGTAGATGGGCGCGGTGTCAATGAGGTTGATGCCGTGATCGAAGATGGCGAGGCAGGTGGCGATGGCGTCGGCCTCGGGGACCGCGCCCCACTCACTGCCGCCGATGGCCCAGGTGCCGAGACCGATGCGCGAAACCTGCGCGCCGTTGAGGGTAAAGAATTCCATGCACACCAGCATACTTGGGGACGGGCGGGACTGGCCGTCCGGGCGCACGCGCCTTCGGCGCCCTGGGCAGAGATTCTGATGACAACTGGCAGTGACACAAAGCAGGATGGGAGAAACTTTCGAGAGCAGCCGTGATCCGGGTCCGGACGGACGGGCCCGGGGCACGTGGACCCGGGGCGCCGGGCTGGAAACTAGGAGGCGACGGGGGCGTATTGGCGGGTGATGACCTCGGCGTAGATGGCGTCCCAGAGGGCGAGGCGGGCCTTGAGCGCGGCCTCTGCCGCGTGGGTGGCCTCTTGCCAGCGGGTGGCGTCGTCGGCGCAAAGGGACTGGATGAGGCGCAGGGCCAGCGGGCCGTGATCGTCTCCGTCAAGCTCGATGTGGCGCTCAAGGTAGAAGAGGAAGGTTTCGACCTGGCCGGGCTTTGTGGCGTTCAGCTCGCGCACGAAGCCGCGGAACATGTCGGGGATGAGGTCTTCGCGCCCGAAGGTGAAGGCGGCGGCGATGGCGGGCAAGGAGCCGGCCTCGATCACCGCGAAGGTGCTGCGCACAAAGTTCGCGGCCGCGGCGGGAACGGGCGTGAAGGAAAGGGCCTGTTCGACGCTTTGCCCGGCGCGCAGGGCTGAGATGAAGCTCTGCACGGGACGCGTGCCGGCTCCGCTTTGCTGCATGGCCTCAAGGTAAAGCTCAAAGTGGCTGAAGGTGCGGCCGTTGTGGTGGTCGCTCTCTTCGCCGAGGACGATCTCATTGACAAAGCGGCGGGCGGCGGCATCGGCGGTGGGCTGCCAGGGCACGTCGACCGAGGTGAGAGTGCGCTGCAGAGACTTGAGGAGGGACATGAAGTCCCAGACCGCGAAGACGTGCGACTGCATGAGCAGGCGGAGGTCTTCGAGTGTCTCGAGCGAGGCGTAAAGCGGGTGCTCGGCCAGTTGCGCGCGGTAGGGTTGAATGCGGTTTTGCAGAGTCGAGAGATGGTCAGTCATGGCACCTGTTGGATGTGAGCCGGCAAGTCGCGTTGCGCGAGAGTGCGGGCGCGTGTGACGGCACAAACAGAACGGGCGCTACGTTTTCGCAGCGCCCGAAGCTGTGCCCGCGCAAGGCGGACGAGGATGGGAGGCTAGACCAGTTCGCAGCCGGCGAAGAAGTAGCCGATTTCAAAGGCGGCGGTCTCTTCGGCGTCGGAGCCGTGGATGGCGTTCTCTTCGATGGAGCCAGCGAACTTCTTGCGGATGGTGCCTTCCTCGGCGTTGGCCGGGTTGGTGGCGCCCATGAGCTTGCGGAGGTCGGCGATGGCGTTGTCCTTCTCAAGCACCATGGGGAAGATGGGGCCGGAGGACATGAAGTCAGTCAGCGAGCCGAAGAAGGGACGCTCTTTGTGCACGTAATAGAAGCCCTCGGCCTGCGCCTTGGAGATGGAGACTTTCTTGATGGCGACGATCTTGAAACCGGCCTTCTCGATCTCGGCGAGGATGGCTCCGGTGTGGCCCTTGCGGACCGCGTCTGGCTTGATGATGCTGAAGGTGCGTTGGGACACCTGGGGTTCTCCTTGAAAAAAATGCGTTAGTACCAGTGTATGCGAGAGAAGGCCGCGATTGGTTACCAGACGGCTTTGGGATAGTGCTTTCTGATCTCTTCGTCGGCTGTGACGAGAGATGCCAGGCCGTTGGCTTTGGCGTGGGCCACGATGGTGCGATCAAAGGGGTCGCGGGTCCACTTTTCGTCGAGAACGACCTGAGCGACGCGCGGGAAGGAGAGATTGCAGACCTCGACGCCCAGCTCGTGCTCGATTTTCAGCAGAATTTCACGGGAGGAGAGGAGTATCCGGCGCACTTCGTGGAGGTATTCAAGCTCAATGAGCACCATGGGAGAGATGCGCAGGTCCGCTTCCTCAAGAACGGCCAGAGCGGGGGCGGAGATGCGGCTGAGGTCGCCCTGTGCCAGCCAGACCACGACATTCGTGTCGAGGTAGGCAATCACAGAGCGGACCAGTCCTTCTCCCAGGCGCGGGTCATCTCTTCGAGCAGGGCCGGCTCCTCGGGCGAGGCTTCGGGATTGAGCACCTGCAGAGGAGTGACGCGCGAGATGCGGCTGCCCACGCTACCCTCTGGCGCGATGCGGAAGCGGCGGCCCTTGTAGCGGACCCAGACTTCGTTGCCTTCCATCGCCTGCTGGACGAGGTCAAAGAGGTCATGGCGGAATTTAGTGATGGGGACTTCCATGTACTTTAATGTACACCTATAATGTTAATCATGTACATCGGCTTCGAGTGCAATAAAAAGGCACTTTGACATGAGAGCCAAAGTGCCTTTGAGGGGCTTCTTGAACGGAATTATGCTTTGCCGATGACGCGGGCGACGGTTTCGCCGATTTCGGCCGGCGACTGGACAACGTGGATGCCGGCGGCGGTGAGCGCCTTCATCTTTTCGGCGGCAGTGCCCTGTCCGCCGGAGATGATGGCTCCGGCGTGGCCCATGCGGCGGCCCGGAGGCGCGGTTTGACCGGCGATGAAGCCGACGACCGGCTTCTTGACGTGGTTCCTGACGTACTCCGCAGCGGTTTCTTCGGCGGTGCCGCCGATTTCACCGATGAGGATGATGGCCTCGGTTTCGGAGTCTTCGTTGAGCAGCTTGAGAGCGTCTACGTGGGTGGTGCCGATGATGGGGTCGCCGCCGATGCCGATGGCGGTGGACTGGCCGATGCCGCGCTGCGTGAGCTGGTAAACGGCCTCGTAGGTCAGCGTGCCCGAGCGGGAGACGATGCCGACGTTGCCTTCCTTATGAATGCGGCCGGGCATGATGCCGATTTTGGCCTTACCGGGCGAGATGACGCCGGGGCAGTTGGGGCCGACGAGGGTGGATTTGGAGTGCTTGAGCACGCTCCAGACCTTGACCATGTCATTGACGGGGATGCCCTCGGTGATGCAGATGATGAGGGGCAGGCCAGCCTCATTGGCTTCGAGAATGGCGTCAGCCGCGAACGGCGGCGGCACGAAGATGACGGTGGCGTTGGCGCCGGTTTCTTCGACGGCCTTCTGCACGGTGTCAAACACCGGCCAGCCCTCATGCGTGGTGCCGCCCTTGCCGGGCGTGACACCGCCGACGACCTTGGTTCCGTACTCGGCGCAACCCTTCGCGTGGAAGGTGCCTTCCTTGCCGGTAATTCCTTGGACGATGAGTCGGGTTTCTTTATTTACCAGTACAGCCATAAGCTTTTAGCTCCTAGCTTCTAGCTCTTAGCACCGAGCGAAGCGATCAATCCGCTGAGCATCTTCCCTGTCTCCAGACTTAGAGACTCAGCTTTGCGTAATTGTTCCGGCTCCCCCATCTTCAACCGCTTTGCGACAAGAAGCTGGGTTTGAACCTCATAATTTGATCCTTGTGCGAGGCCGAGAAACTGCCGGAACTCGCCGTCTGACAGCCGTCCTCTTCCCTCGGCGATGTTACTTGCGACCGAAACCGCGGCCCTTCGCAGTTGGGAAGTCAATCCGTAGAGTTCGTCGCGAGGAAATGACCGGCTGAACTCATAAACAGCGACCGTCATTTCCATCGCGCGTTACCATACCAAAAGCTCTTGAAAATTCTGCGCCATTGTATTTTGGCTAACAGCTAAAGGCCAAGGGCTAGAAGCTAATAGCTACTGTCCCTTGGCTGCTGCGACTACTTTTTGCGCGGCGTCTTGCATGGTGTCACCAACAATGAAATTGAGTCCGCTGTCCTTGAGGATCTTGCGGCCTTCTTCGACATTGGTGCCTTCGAGGCGCAGCACGATCGGCACCTTGACGTTGAGCTTCTGTGCCGCGCCGACGACGCCGTGCGCGAGGGTGTCCACACGCAGGATGCCGCCGAAGATGTTGATGAAGACGGCCTGCACGTTTTTGTCAGAGAGCAGAATCTCGAAGGCGTGCTCGATCTGCTGCTGGTTGGCGCCGCCGCCCACGTCGAGGAAGTTGGCGGGCATGCCGCCGGCGTACTGGATGATGTCCATGGTGGCCATGGCCAGACCGGCGCCGTTGACCATGCAGGCGATGTTGCCGTCGAGCTTGATGTAGTTGAGGGCGTACTTGGAGGCTTCGACTTCGAGGGGGTCTTCTTCGGCGATGTCGCGGAGTTCCTTGAGGTCCTTGTGACGGAACATGGCGTTGTCGTCGAAGTTGATCTTGCAGTCGAGGGCGAAGAGCTTGTCGTCCTTAGTGGTGATGAAGGGATTGATTTCAAGCAGCGAGGCGTCGGTATCCATATAGGCCTTGTAGAGGCCCATCATGAATTTGACGGCGTCGTTGATCTGGGTGGGCTTGAGGCCGAGGGCGAAGGCCAACTGGCGCGCCTGGTAGGCCTGGAAGCCGACGGCCGGATCAATATAGGCCTTAAAGATGGCCGAGGGATCTTTGGCGGCGACTTCTTCAATTTCCATGCCGCCGGCCTGCGAGGCCATGAAGACCAGTTTGGCGGCTGCGCGGTCGAGCACGATGCCGAGGTAGAGTTCGCGATCAATGGCCGCGGTCTCTTCGATGAGCAGGCGCTGCACCTTTTGGCCCTGGGGGCCGGTCTGGTGGGTGACGAGCTGCATGCCGAGAATCTGCTTGGCGTACTGCTCAGCCTCTTCGAGGGTTTTGGCAACCTTGACGCCGCCGCCCTTGCCGCGGCCTCCGGCGTGAATCTGCGCCTTGACGACGACGCCCTTCGCGCCCTCGGCAAAGAGCCGCTTGGCCACATCCATCGCTTCTTCGAGCGTGTTGGCCACCTCACCCCGGGGTACGGCAACGCCGTACTTCGCCAGGATGTCCTTCGCCTGATACTCATGAATTTTCATAGGGAATTTCCGGCAGAACGCTTCCTGTTCAGTGGATTAAAAAGTGCTGTAAGTAGAGACCGCAGACCAAAATGCACGCGGAAAGACCGCGCAGAACAAGCAAAAACAGGTGACATGCCAGTGTAGCGGACGCTCAGAGGAGCGGGCAAACGGGTGGTCTGTTGTCAGTTGTCAGTTGCCAGTTGCCAGTTGCCAGTTGTCAGTTGTCAGTTGTCAGTCCCCAGTGGTCAGTTGTGGGGCGTGCTCGCTGCGGACGCCGGGAGGGGCGTGGCGGGGGATGCTGGGAGAAACTTGCGACAGCATCCGGGATGGAGGCATCGCCGGGATTCTTCGCCGCTTCGCAGCTCAGAATGACGCATCGCGAGTGGGGGTGGAGTTCGGGATGGGAATGCAGGTCCCTCCACTCGCCACCCCACGAACGAGGACCTGTTCGTGGGGACCCCGGTGCACTTGGTTTGGCCGGGATGACAATTACATCGTAAATAACTGGCAGTAATAGACATAGTATTTTGATAATTACTGCACGAGTCCTGCACAGAAACCTAAATTCAACGACTTGCGAAAAATTCCTACACGGAATCTGCACAGAACGCGTCCAAATGAGGGAGGCGAATATGGCATTCGTCACCGACAAAACGGAACTCAAGCCGGGGCTGATCCTCTTTCGGCGCGGCGATGTGGACCATCGCATGTGGTATTGCCGCATGAAGATGCCGAAGGCTGACCGCTACAAGACGGTTTCGCTCAAAACGACCGACATCGATGTGGCGCGGGAACGGGCCTTTGACCAGGATGCGGATATTCGCTTTCGGATCAAGCATGACGTTCCGGTGTTCAACCATCCGTTTCGCGAGGTGGGCAGAGAGTATCTGCTGACGCAGGAGGCGCGGGCGAAGCGTGGGGAGATCAGCGCTGCGCGTCCCAGGAAGCTGCGCGCGGTCGTTGAGGGCGCGCTGGACAAATATGTCGGTTCCACGCAGGTGTGAGCTGCACCCCTCCGATTAGTCCACAGGTTGTGAGAGTTCTCCGATAATGAAGGCCAGCAGTTGGAGGCCGACGAGGAGAACGGATGAAGAAGAGCCGGTACACAGAAGAGCAGATTGTAGGAGTTCTGAAGGAGTCCGAAGCAGGGCTCGATACAGCGGAGCTATGCCGCAAGCATGGGATCAGCCAGCAGACGTTCTATCGCTGGAAGGCGAAGTACGGCGGCCTGGAGGTCAGCGATGCGCAGCGGCTGCGGCATCTGGAAGAGGAGAACCGCAAGCTGAAGCAGTTGGTGGCCGAGCAGGCGCTGGATATTGTGGGCTTCAAGGCGGTGCTGTCAAAAAAGTGGTAGGCCCACAGGCGGAGCGAGAAGCCGTTCGGGTCTTTCGTGAGGCAACGAAGTCTTCGGAGCGGCGGGCCTGTGGGCAATTGGAAGTCGTGCGCGCGATGGTGCGGTATCGGCCGCGGGCCAGTCGATACGAGGCTGCCAACGAGAAGCTGCGCAAGCGGTTGCGGGAGTTGGCCGACGAGCGGCGGCGCTGGGGCTACCGGCGGCTGCACATTTTGTTGAAGCGGGAGGGCTGGAAGGTGAACAGCAAGCGGGTGTACCGGATCTACGTGGAGGAGAAGCTGGTGGTGCGACGGAGGCGACGCCGACGGAGGGTCTGCGCCCAGGCGCGGGTGCCGCTGTTGCCGCCCACTCGGCTGAACGAGACCTGGACGATGGATTTCCTGCACGATGCTCTGGCCAACGGCCGCAAGCTGCGCACTCTGTCGATCGAGGATGCATACACGCGGGAGATGCTGGCCATCGAGGTCGATACATCCCTGCCGGCGCTGCGCGTGGTCCGCGTTTTGGAGAGACTCCGCCTGGAACGCGGACTGCCCGAGCGGATCGTCATCGATCATGGGACGGAGTTCACTTCGAAGCTGCTGGACCAGTGGGCTTACAAGAACCAGGTTACGCTGCACTTCATCACGCCCGGTCTCCCGATGGAGAACGGCTACATCGAATCGTTCCACGGCAAGTTCCGCGAGGAGTGCCTGAACGAACACTGGTTCCTGATGCTGGACGATGCTCGGCAAACCATCGAAAGCTGGCGGATTGATTACAATTGGGTACGCCCTCACAGCTCGCTCGGATATCTGACCCCGGAGGAATTTCGCAGGGGCTGTGCGGATGTGGAAACCGCTACGCGCTTCCCACATCCGCACAGCCCCGACTGCGGCGATAATCCATCGCTGCTAAACTCAACCGCGAGTGCTCTCACTTAACCGGACTAAACCAAGGGGCCAGCTCAGCCCGCTGACTCTCCTCTTCAACAGTCCACCTGTGAGATATGCGGGCTAGGCCCTCACCGTACGACTCTTGCATTCGCTACACCTTGCCGGTTCCGTGCTTGCGCACGGGATTGACGCAACGTCGCGGTAGGGATACGGCTTTCGCCGTACCCCCCGCACAGATCCGGACGGGCGGATTTCCCGCATCCGGCTCTTGCCTCAGGTGATGACGCGCAGACGGCGCGAGGGATAGGGATGATAGATATGGGCCGGAGGAAGCCAGCGGCGGATGAGCCGTTGCATCCGCTCCCACGGCACACGTCCTTTCTGACTTCGCCGCGTGAGAGCGCGCTGCCAGAGACGACTGACCGTGAGGCGGAAGTGGGCCAGAGCATACCGGTTGCCCGGCACTCCGAAGTATCGAATATGCCCGCCCACGACGGATTTCAACCACTCGCCAACTTCAGGAACAGGGTCATGCATGCGTTGTCGCAACTCGGTCTTGATCCGCTGCAACGTCGCCTGCATGCGCTTGCGAACTGTCTGCCGAAGCACCATGAACCTTCCCCTCTTCGTCTTCCCGCAGATATGCGTGAAGCCGAGGAAGGAAAAGGTCTCCGGTTTACCCAGACCGGCACGCTTTCGATTGGCCGCCGCATGGCGTCCGAACTCGATCAGTCGCGTCTTCTCCGGGTGCAGCTCCAGTTGGAACTTTTCCATTCGCTCTTTCAGTTCTAACCAGAACCGTTCGGCCTCGTCTTTGAACTCGAACCCGACCACGATGTCATCGGCGTAACGCACCACGATCACCTCGCCGTGCGCACGCTTTTGACGCCATGTTTGAACCCAGAGATCGAAGACGTAATGGAGGTAGAGATTCGCCAGCAGTGGCGATGCACTTCCGCCCTGCGGAGAACCCATCTCCACCTGCGTTCGCTTACCCTCTTCCAGCACGCCCGCGTTCAGCCATTTCTGGATGAGACGCACGACGCGCCGGTCCGCTATCCGGTGCTGGAGGAATTGGACCAGCCATGCGTGCGACAGCGTATCAAAGAAGCTGCGCACGTCCAGGTCCAGCACCCAGTTCACACGTCTCCCGTCGAGCCCGCACCACAGAGCATCCAGCGCTTGATGCTGGCTGCGTCCGGGCCGGAACCCGTAGGAGAAGCCGAGGAAATTCGTCTGTTAGCGCCGTCTGAATAATCCTCAAAAGTGGCGTTTGAAAAATCCCCGGTGTAGGCCGAGCGGCGGCATTCTGATCCGGGAGGATGAAGGATGCTGCGACTGGAGGATTTCATGGAGATACAGAAGCTGCATCATGAGGGCTGGAGCGTGACGGAGATCGCCCGGCATCTGAGCATCGACCGCAAGACGGTGCGGAAGTACCTGCGGGAAGCGCCGCGGGCGTATGAACGCAAGCCGAAGAGCTGGAAGATCGATCCCTGGCGGCCCTGGCTGCGGGAGCGCTGGGAGCAGGGCGTGCATAACGCCAGCCGGTTATTTATGGAGATGCGCAAGTGAGGCTATGACGGCTGTTACACGCAAGTGAAAACGACGGTGCGGGAGTGGCGAAGCGAAGACCGGGAGCGGGCGTTTGTGCGTTTCGAGACGGAGCCGGGCGAACAGGCGCAGATGGACTGGGGTCATTTCGGCAACTGGGGCGGCAGGCGGCTGTACGGATTTGCGCTGACGCTGGGCTGGTCGCGGATGCAGTACGCGGAGTTCACACAGCGGCAGGATGTGGAGACACTTCTCAACTGCATGGTGCATGCCTTCCGGCATTTCGGTGGAGTCACAGCGACGGTGCTGACCGACAACATGAAGACGGTGGTGCTGGACCGCATCGATGGGCAGCCACGCTTTCATACGAAGATGCTGGATTTTGCCAGTTACTACGGCTTCGTGCCGCGGGTCTGTCATCTTTACCGGCCGGAGACGAAGGGCAAGATTGAGTCTACGATCCGGTACATCAAGTCGAGTTTCTGGCCGGGGACGAGCTTCGATTCCCTGCCGGAGTTGAACCATCAAGCGCTGGTGTGGTGCGAAGAAGCCAACCGGCGCGTGCATGGAACCACGCGCGAGGTTCCTCTGGAGCGGTTTGCGCGAGAAGGGTTGACGCCACTCGGCGGCCAGCCGGATTACGATACCAGTTACCTCAGCCATCGCCAGGTGGCGAAGGATTGCCTGCTGAGTTATCGCGGCAACCGCTATTCGGTGCCGCATGCGTATGCCGGCAAGAGCGTGGCGGTACGGGAACCTCTGGATGTGCGCGTCATCCGCATCTTTCATCAGCGGGACCTGATCGCCGAACACCGCATGGCCACAGGCAAGGGCCAGGCGGTCATCGACCCGGCGCACTATGCCGGCTTGCCGCGCAGGGTCCGTAGATCAACGGCTCCGATATCAGCGCCAACCACGGAGCTAACGCCCGGTCCCGGCGTCGGCTTGCATCATCCCGTGCCCGTGGTGGAGCTCCGCTCGCTGGATATCTACGAGGAGGTGGCCCATGTCGCTACAGTCTGAACGTCTGCTCAACCACATGCAGCGGCTGCGCTTGTCGCACCTGCCTAACTGCTATGAAGCCATCGCCGAAGAGGCTTCAGCCAAGGACCTGCCCTATCTGGATTTCCTGGAGCAGGCCCTGGAAGCCGAGAGCCAGGCCAAGCACACGCGCAACGTGCGCCTGAAGACCCAATGGGCGCATTTCCCCTACAACAAGGGCCTGGACCAGTTCGATTTCGACTTCCAGCCCTCGGTCGACGAGCGCAAACTGCGCGAGCTGGCCGGTCTGGCGTTTCTGGAACGTAAGGAGAACGTGCTGCTGCTCGGCCCGCCCGGAGTGGGTAAAACGCATCTGGCCATCGCGCTCGGCACCGAGGCCATCGTGGCCGGAAACACGGTCTACTTCGTCACCGTGCAGGACCTGGTGCAGCAGTTCCAGCGCGCCCGCGACGAGAACAAGCTCAAGGAGCGGATGACCCTGCTGGTCAAGCCCAAGCTGCTGATCCTGGATGAAATGGGCTATCTGGCGCTGGATCCCTTCGCCGCCACCTGCCTGTTCCGGCTGGTCAGCGAGCGCTATGAAAAGGGATCGATCATCGTTACCTCAAACAAGAGCTATGGCGACTGGGGCACGATCTTCGCTGACAACGTGATTGCGTCGGCGATTCTGGATCGTCTGCTGCACCACTCCACCACCATCAACATCAAGGGCGAGAGCTACCGGCTCAAGGACAAGAAGAAGGCCGGGGTGATCGCCGCCAAAACCCCCAACAGGGAAGGAGCCTGACCCCAACCTGGACCGGCTTCCGGGAGTATGCGGCTCCGGGCTACGCCCTCCGCCGCACACTCCCGGCCTGATCCAAAATCTCAACCTGCCAAAAGTGGGGAATTTTCAAACGCCCAAATACGAGGAATTTTCAAACGGCGTTGACAGAGGACTTCCATGTCGGCGGAGGAGTAGCCGAAGGCACGTCATTCGGTCATACGCTTCCGCCCCATAAGGGCAAGCGCAGCAATTCCGAGAAGGACTGGGCCTGGGTCACGGCGCAACTCGCCCATGGAGCCGATGCCATGAAGTTGACGCGGGAACTGGCTTCCCGGCGCTCCGACAAGCCCAACCCCGTCTACTACGCCCAGCGCACCATCGATGTCGCTTCCGCTCATCTCTGGCTGCTCGAAGGCATCCGCATCGACGGCGTTATCACCATGCTTGAAGTGCGTCGCCGCTTCGAGTTTCCCCGCGCCCTCTGTGCAGTCCGAGCGAGAGAGATAGCCTCGACAGCGGAGCGTATGGTCGCACGCAAGAGAACAGCCTGAACACGCACCCCACGAAGGAGAACACAAATGCCCCTGCTTGAAGTCACCCGAACCCGGCACATCAACGCCTATATCCGGCTGCTCGACACGACGGCTACCCAACTCGATCAGTATGCCGCATTCCTCCATGCAACAGCGGATGAAGTCATCGAACAGGCGCTCGCCTACATCTTCTCGAAGGACCGCGACTTCCAGGAGTTCCTGAAGTCCTCCGAAGCGCAGACCGTCACGCCCACTCTGAGGACTCGCAAACCATCGCCCAATGACTCACCGGAGCAGTCTCCGAGAAAGCCTGCAAGCCGTGCTGCCAACGGCAGCACTTCGGTGGATTCCGTCGCGGGTACGAGGAGCTGATGCAACCGAAATATCGTTCCCGGAACCACAACGGTGCTCCGCACCGGATGTACGTAGTCGCGGTAGGGATACGGCTTACGCCGTACCCCCCGCACAGATCCGTACGGGCGGATTTCCCGCATACGGCTCTTACCTCAGGTGGTGACGCGCAGACGGCGCGAAGGATAAGGACGGCAGATATGGGCCGGAGGAAGCCATTTGCGGATGAGCCGTTTCATTCGTTCCCACTTGACGCGACCATGCTGGCTTCGCCTGCACAGAGCGCGATGCCAGAGGTTGCTCACGGTGTAACGAAAATGGGCCAGAGCATGCCGGTTGCCCGGCACTCCGAAGTATCGGATATGCCCGCCCACAACGGACTTCAACCACTTTCCGACTTCCGGAACAGGGTCATGCATGCGCCGCCACAAGCCGATCTTCACCTCTTGCAGCTTGGCCTGCATGCGCTTGCGAATCGTCTGCCGAAGCACCATGAACCTTCCCTTCTTTGTCTTCCCGCAGATATGCGTGAAGCCGAGGAAGTCGAAGGTCTCCGGCTTGCCCAGACCGGCGCGCTTTCGGTTCTTCGCCGCATGGCGTCCGAACTCGATCAGCCGCGTCTTCTCCGGGTGCAGCTCCAGTTGGAACTTCTCCATTCGTTCTTTCAGTTCCAACCAGAACCGTTCGGCCTCGTCTTTGTACTCGAACCCAACCACGATGTGTCCGCATAACGCACCACGATTACATCGCCGTGCGCACGCTTCTTACGCCATGCCTGAACCCAGAGATCGAAGACGTAGTGGAGGTAGATATTCGCCAACAGGGGCGATGCACTTCCGCCCTGTGGCGAGCCTGCTTCCACGAAGGTTCGCTTGCCCTTTTCCAGCACGCCCGCGTTCAGCCATTTCTGGATGAGACGCACAACGCGCCGGTCCGCTATCCGATGCTGGAGGAACCGGACCAGCCATTCATGCGACAGCCTGTCGAAGAAGCTGCGCACGTCCAGGTCCAGCACCCAGTTCACACGTCGCTCATGGAGTCCACACCACAACGCATCCAGCGCTTTATGCTGGTGCCGCTTTGGACGGAACCCATAAGAGAAGCCGAGGAAGTCGGTTTCGTAGATTTGATTCAGTACCTCCACCGTCGCTCTCTGAACGAGCTTGTCTTCGAGCGCCGGGACGCCGAGCGGTCGCTGCCGCCCATCCGCCTTCGGGATGTACACCCTACGCACCGGCTTGGCCCGGTATGCCCCGCGCTTCAGTCTATGGGAGAGATTCTGGAGATTCTCCTCAAGAGCCTCGCCGTAGTGCCGCCATGTCTCCCCGTCCACACCCGCCGCAGCGTGCCTCTTCAACTGCAAGTAGGCGAACCGCAGGGTGTCGATCCGGTAGACATGATGCATCAGAGCAGTGAACCTTGCATCCTTGTTCGATTTTGCCGTTTGTCGTATCTGTTCCAACTCACTTGGCGCGCTGAGAGACCCCAGCGACGAAGACCTGTCGCCGGGGACCCCCTTGATCCGGCTCTGAGTCCGGGGCGCGTTTTGTTGGCCCAGATTCCCCTTGGTCAGACCCCTTCCCTCCATCTCCTCCGCCACCGATACTCTGGCTTTGTTCGGAGACTTCCCCGGTACTATGAGTCTGTCCGACTTCCCGTGTTCGTTCATCATCGGCTCCTGTCCTTAGACTTCCCGATGCGTCCCGAGAACGCTGGCCGCTCTCAGGTGAACCCGGGATCTCTCAATTTCCGTGCAAAGTGTGTCCCTACATGCCAGGGTCATAGACCGCGCAGGACTCCTGCCAAGCTCGCCATACTGCTTGTCAGGATGTTGCCTTCCGCGTTGTGTCAAGGCGTCGGCGTCCTGAAGTTAGGGATATTTCGCGGCTCAATAGCCTGGCCTGTAGTTCCTCCTGTCTACGCTTCGTACATGGCCTTACGGCCACATCCGCAAGACTCGGAGCCGGTGTGGCTGGCTAGGCCCTCACCGTACGACTCTTGCATTCGCTACACCTTGCCGGTTCCGTGCTTGCGCACGGGATTGACGCTACGACACGTCACCCCCAGTAGGGTTGCTGCCGGTAAACCGGCTTGCGGTTTTGGTTTGCAGGCGTGAACGCGTGTTGATTCAGTTGCTTGGAGATCGGAGCATTGATTGCGACGCCGATGCGTTTACGCGCGTAAACGCGTAGATGGGCAAGATCTTTCTGCGGTCGGGTGCTTGACGTGCCAAAGCGGCTGGCGCAAGCTGGTGGCGAGGCGGGTTACTCCATGGACACTCCCCGCATCCCGGCACCTTTGCAATCTTCGGCCTCGCCGAAGGACGAAACGCGCGCGGTTCGCGTTCCGAACCAGCCACTCCCAGTCCATGTCTGCATCTGTGAAGACGAGCCAGGGAAGCGCTTCTACGACCCGCGTATCCAGATCACTTCTATTCAGGGCTTGAAAAGAGCACTTGTGCGGGAGTGCGGCGAGGCTTTCCGCGCGGATACGCAAAGCCGGGGTCTCGCAGCGCTCCAAGCTGCATCTTCCATTCGTCATCGGTCTACTGCTTGGGCTCTTTCAGATCGAGAGCGGCAATGCGGCTGCAGGGCCTCAAAGACTTTCAACGCTTAGGAAGCAAGATCAGGAGATACACGACGCCGGCCATTCTCGACCATCATGGACAGATAGGTCTGCCTGATATCCGTATTGGGCCGCTAATTCCCGACGTTTCAGTTTAGCCGTGTTGCTCGACCCCATCTCAGTATCTTTCAAGGCACGGCTTCCAGACCGAACTTTAGACCTGAAACTCCGACGACCTGGAAGAGACTTCGCCTTCCGGCTTAGAGCAAGCTTCGCACACAGCACCGTAAAGGTCAGCAAGAGCGCATTAACCACCCTCCAAAGGGGCTACTTCGACCGCCTCTGACAGAGAGAGGCCGTGTGCATCGAACGACCATCGCAGGGCAAGCTCTATTCCGTATTTTCCAAAGAAAATCTGAGCATTTTGGAAGTCTCTCGCGTCAAGATTGCAATGCAAGACAGGAAAAGATTGTTGCTATGGTTTCAGCCGAAAACGGATGCGCGCGCCGAAGGAAGGCACTCCGATCGCGACTCTGAAACTGCAGCGCAAGCAGATATATCAGAATGCGACAATCAGGCTTTCCTGGCAATCTACGATCGCTATTCGCGAACCATCTATCGTTTTCTGGTACACATGACAGGGTCTCTCACGATTGCGGAAGATCTGACCCAGGAAGCGTTTGTGGTGATCCTGGAAATAATGTCTGGCGAAAAACAACTGGGTTTCGATCCGGAAAAAGGAACACTCGAAGGCTACCTGCTGGGAATTGCAAGAAACCTCGCGAGGAGAGAGCTGCGCAAAGGGAGACGACTCGTCTCTCTGGAGGGTATGTTAGACCTTTCTATAGGAAATGAGACCAATGAACTCCTCACCGGCAATGGCAGAATATCCGATGAAAGCTTGGCCGTAGTTGTGGCCCGGGCAGAATTGCGGAGCTTGTATCGCGCCATCTTAGAACTTCCGACGCACTACAGAGAGGTTCTCGTATTGTGCAGCCTGCAGGAGAAGAGCTATAAGGATGCGGCGACGCTTCTGCAGGTCACAGAAGGCACCATCGCCTCCCGCATGAATCGTGCGAAGGGGCTGCTGGCAGCAAAGATGCGTCAGCCCTCCGATGAGAAATCCGCTTCATCCAAGGCTCAATAATATGAATAAGGAGGGTACGCAAATGAAACCGTCCTCGTCGAAGATAGAGAACGCACAGTTTTCTTCCCTGGATTCGATGCTGGAGGAACTACGGCATCAGACTCAGCACGAACCTCCTCCAGCTTTGCGCGAATACCTCAGGATAATCAGCAAACAGCACTCTAATGCGCAGAAGCCAGGCGCCTTAGATTCGAGACAGCGCGCAGTGCGGGTCCGCATTCTTGCTCTCTCTGCAGCTGCCACAGTGGCCTGTGTCCTTTTGCCTTGGCTGATAACAAGGCTTCTTTTGCCGCAAAGGGATGCGTCCGGTATCGCCAGAATCGCCTCTAATTCTGCACAGCCTGTGCCCACCCATCCCGCTGCCTCTGCGGCGAAGATCTCGTCATCGACAGCGCCGGAAGCAGTTCATACCGAGACTGTCATCTCTGCAGCGGTTGCAAACGAAGCAGGTAATCTTATCATTCCGCTGCCGTACTCTGACCGCGCGGTGACGACAGGAACCATCTCAACGATTCCTGTGTCTGTCTCGCAGAATGAGCTGCTTACCTTGGGAGTCCCTGTCAGTTCCGAGGAGGGTCATCACCGATTTGTCGCAGAATTAATCCTGGGCGCTGACGGTCTGCCGCGCGCCCTCAGCGTGCCTTTCCCGCTCACTACAACAGGAGACATGGAATGAACTGGAAGCTCTGCTGCTGTCTGACTCTTGTAACTTGCTATGGAGTCTATGCTGCGGGAGCTGTTCACGCCGATCTTATAAATGGTCATGAGATCAATGGACAGTTGATTGCGGGTATGCAGGTTGGACCACCTCCTGGACTGGGCGGACCCTTTGAGGGGCCAGAACGAACGGCAGTCGTAAGAAACGAGCCCTATCAGGCCGAGGCCATCACAGAAATCAGGCAAACGCTGGCAGACGGCACGCACATCCGACAGACAATTACTGCAACGGTTGCGCGCGATAAGCAAGGAAGAACGGTTCGTGTCGAGAGACTGGGGTGGAATGGAGCATTCTTCGTTTTTCGAGCAGGGGGCAACGGTTCCACCGCAGACGTTCACGCACAACCGCCGATTCTTACCTCTATCTTCGATCCAGTCTCACACGAACATATTGTTTTCACCTCAGATGTGAAAGTTGCCCATGTCTCTCCGATAGGCGTTCTTCCCGGCAAGCCAATCTTCCGAAACGCGTCTCCCGGAGCAGCTTCGAGAGCTACCCAACAGCTTTCCGTTCATCACATACCTGGGGCAGCGGACATGGGAGGACCGTCCTTCCGGCTAGAGTTCGCCGGCGGCTGCGACGGATGCGACACGGAAACAAAAACATTGGGCTCCAGAACAGTGGACGGCGTAAAAGCGATAGGAACACGGCGAACCTGGACCATTCCGGTCAGCGCTATTGGTAACGATCGTCCAATAGTAACAACAGAAGATACATGGTATTCGCCAAAGCTTCAACTTGTATTGTTAAGCATGCGTAGAGATGCGCGGTTCGGCAATACGACCTATATGATCAAAGGGCTCAGGCTGGAGAATCCAAAGGAGAGCCTGTTTCGCATTCCTGCCGGCTACACCCTTCAAAGACTCGACACGCCACCGCGGCCTTTCGATCCGACCGACTTCTAGGTCGTGGTCTTGCGACTAGCGTAGAACCCACGCGTTGTCCTGCTCATATAACACCTCGCAACGCGGCAGACGGTTATGCCGTGGATAATGATTCAGGATCGTTTTGCATCTATGCCTGAATAAGCGCACATTTCCTTGAGCGCTGCGGCAATGCCAACCGTCTATCATGTCGGGAAGCAAAAATCACATGTAAATAGCCTGAGCCACTCAGTGCGCATCTCTGATAATTCCCCGCCACCCCAAGCGAAGAAATATTTAATTACCGCATTTATTTACAAAATCCCGGGAAGCCGGGAAGTGCTTCGAGTCAATACCGGCAGGAGTTATTCTGTGCCGTATTCGCGACATGCATTTGTAACAGTTTATATTCGAGTCCTTCTCGCCGCCGTGCCCCTGCTGATGCTGCTCACGCCAGCCCTCGCAGAATCCGCGAAGCGTGATTATAAAATTGGGCAGGCTGCAGAAGCCCGAAATGATGCTATCGCCGCATATCGCGCTTATAAGAGCGCATCCGAATTAAAGCCAGGAGAGATTCGCTATCGTATCGCCTTTGAGCGCGTGCGCACGGCTGCCGCAGAGGAATACGTTAAGGAAGGGCAGGGGTTTGCTACACATGGCAACCTCGCTCCAGCTCTGGCTGCTTATCTAAAAGCACTCGACGCCGATCCAACTAATGAGATGGCTGAGTCGGACGCGCGCGCGCTGGAACTGAGGTTGCAGCAGAACACCCATACCCAGGCATCGACTGCTCCATCTGGTTCGGCAGAAAATATGCCTGAGTCTCCCGTCGACCTCGATATTCCTGTTGCCGGACCCGTAACGCTTCACATGCTTGCGGACAGTAAAGTTATTTATCTCACTATCGGAAAGCTGCTTGGCATCAACGTGCTGTTCGATCCATCCTCTAGCTCAAACAGGATTCAGGTGGATCTCAGCAATGTCACTCCCTACCAGGCTCTGAACATTGTGGGCAAGGTATCTGGAACCTTCTGGCAGCCTGTTACGCACAACACGATCTTTGTCGCTCAAAATACTCCGGCTAAGCGGAAAGAATACAGCAATCAGGCCCTTGAAGTTTTTTACGTTGGCAACGTGTCGCAGGCGAGCGACTTCACCGGTATTCAAACAGCGTTAAGAAATGTATTTCAGTCCGCAAGGATTTTCGGAATAGAGAGCAACGACACAATCGTGATGCTCGGCACGCCAGATGAGCTGCGCCTGGCGAAGATGCTCATCGCAAGTCTGGATGAACCTAAACCGGAAGTCCTTGTCGATGTTACAGTAATGGAAGTCAGCCGCGACAAGATGCGGGAAATTGGTCTTTCTCCTCCCACGTCGCTGACTGTAAACTCCGGGTCGTCGCAGACGTTGGAACAGATTGGACACACCTCCGCCTATAGCATCACCATCGGCCAGGCAGCAGCCGACTTTCTGTTAACAGACTCAAATACACAAATCCTGCAAAACCCGCGACTGCGTGCTCTCAACGGAGAACAAGCCAGTCTTAAGCTCGGGGAACGGCTGCCTGTGGCTACTGGTTCCTATACCTATGCCACGGGCTCGACAAGCGCTGCAGCAGAAACCCAATTTCAATATCTTGATGTGGGCGTCAATATTGACATGACGCCCCAGATTCATCTCGATCACACTGTGACGTTAAAGCTTGGCGTGGATGTCTCTTCAGAGAACGGCACTGAAGATCTGGAGGGTGTTGAGGAGCCAATCATCAGCCAGGAGAAAGCGCAGCAGATTGTTCGGCTAAAAAATGGCGAATCGACTATCCTTGCTGGTCTGCTCAAGAAAGAAGTGAGCCAGACCGTGAGCGGCTGGCCAGGCTTTGGAGAGATTCCCTTCATGAAATATCTCTTCACAACCCAGAAGCACGAGGTCACCAGCGACGAGCTAGTTTTTATGATTACTCCTCATATCATTCGCTCGCCACAAGTCGACCCACTGACCATGCGCGAGATAGATACGGGAACGGCAGACATGATTCAACTCCGCGAGCCTCCGGGCCAACTGAACAGTAGTTTGGCGGCGAAGCCCAAAGCGGCTTCTTCTCAAGCGGCGTCACATCCATAGTTGACAGGTGCTGAATGATGCTTAGAGCGCGAGCGTCAGCCGTTCTCATAGCGGCCCTGACGATGCCAACCTGCAATGCAGCGGCCTGGGTAGGAAAGCCACTTGTTGAACCAGGCCCTGCCTTCATGGCGAACCAAAAGATCGCTTCTCTAGATGAGACGCACCAGACCGGGGCACGTCATACATCAAGACAAAATCAAATGAGAGCAGAGAAACACTACCTGGAGGGGGTGCGTGCTTTTCAACGGCATCGGATGAAAGTTGCGGAGAAAGAGTTTCTTCTTGCTGAAAAACTGGATAGGTCGAACCCTCGCTATTCACTTGCGGCGCGTATGGCACTGAGGTTTTCTGCGACTCCATTCGCAAGGGAGCCCGGAACTGCCGCCCATAGCGGTCAAATTCTGGATGCTTTGCATTACGCTTCCCTGCCTCATCCGTATAGTGCAATGGCAACACTGCATCCTCACAAAAAAAAGACAAAAGCAGAAAGCAGTCCCGTTATCGTAAGACAGCATTCCTCGCGTGCGAATGCGCCCATTAAACTTGTGGCATTGAAGGCAGACTGTAGTTTTCATCTGCACGCAACGAAGCCTTCGGTGATACGTCAGGTCCTGCAAGCCTACGGTATCCAGGCAGAGATCGGTCCTGATATCGACGATCAGTCCGTGTTCTTTGACGTGGATTCTCTAGATTTCAAGAGCGCGGAGAAGGCGCTTCGGCTGGCAACCGGAGTTTTAATTGTACCTTTGGGCGTGCGCCGCGCTCTGGTGGTTGCGAATACAACGAAAAATCTGAGGCAATACGACCCCCAGATCATGGAAACCATTACCTTCCCCGGCATGGATAGAAACGAACTGGAGGAGATGGAAAATATTGCCCGCAATTCAGGCGGCGTGACTCGCGCTGTGCTGAGTCCGGATCAGAAGGTCATTACGCTGCGCGCGCCTGGCGCAACTCTAATGGCTTTGAATCATCTTTACCGCGAACTGCTGGATGACACAAGCGAAGTCAGGTTGGACATTCATGTCTACGAGGTAGATCGCACGGGTGAGAATGACACAGGTGCGATTCTTCCGAACTCGGTCACACTGTTCAATTTGAATTCCGAGGCAGACAGCGTGCTGGCTGAGAATGCAAGTCTTGTACAAGAGATCATTTCCAGCGGTCTCGCTAAAGCCGGCGACTGGGAGACGATCATTGGAATTCTACTTGCGGCGGGAGATATTTCTGGAACCGACTTCAACAATCCATTTGTAATCTTCGGCGGAGGAATTACTGAGACAGGAGCGGAGTGGAATACGACCGCCGCAAACATGTTGCTCACCTCTTCTAATGTCATATCGCTCGACCAGGTACAACTCAGTGTACGAGACCAGAAAGAGGCAACATTTCTGGATGGCGAGCGTTACCCGATCATGACCGGAAAGCTTTCAAATCTCGGGAACCTGGGAGAGTCCACAGGCACAAGTCCGCAATTTCAATACGTCAATCTTGGATTGACACTCAAGGTCACACCTTCGATTCAAGCCAATAAGAACGTCACGCTACACATGAAGTTGCAACTATCTGGACTCGCAGGAACTACGCTCGACGATATACCAGTGCTGACCAACCGTCAGTACAGCGGAGAGGTGTCTATCCACGCGGGCTACAGTGCGCTCATCGTCAGTTCGATGTCTAAACAGAACAATCTTGATCTCACTGGGATGCCCGGATTAAGTGAGATCCCCGACCTGCACGATATGACAAATCGTGATACCAGCAGCAGTGACCAAGAACTGGTCATTCTCGTGACGCCCCATATCATTCGTCTCGGACACCCAGGTATCTCAGGACCTGTTATTCCATTGGAGTAGCTCTAGCTCCACTTATTTGCCCGGATTAGAATATTATGAACGGGGAGCGGCAAGGGGTCGCTCCCCGTTCTCTCCGGAAAGGCGCCAGCATCCCACGTTTGCCGGCGCGCCCCCGTCATCAGAGAGTGCTCCCCAGCTTGAGCACCTCCGATCTTCGTGTTGCCGATGCCTTCAGTCCACAGTGAGAGCGAAAGTTGTAGAAGATGCGATGCTGGAATCAGCGATGTCCACACCATCGAGCGTGATGGTGTATGTCCCTTTGGCTACTTCATCAGCCGTGGAACTGGAGCTACTTGAGGAAGAGGCAGACCGGGAGCCGCACGCAATGGGCAATGACAGGGCACCAACCACGAGTAAACACGATAGCAATGCTCTCAATCGGCGCTTACGGACAAATAGGACTCCCCCAGCGATACATGCAAAGGCAACCGGAAATGGGCCGCGGCCGGGTTTGTTTGGCTGCGAGGTGGTTGCCGACACAGTCGATGCGCGGAGGAATGACCGGCGCTGCATTTTTCGAATCGAGCTGGAACTACAGTCATTCTCCGAGGTATAGATGGTCAGTGTTGTGGTCGCTGTCTGATCCGCAGAGACGGTCACGTTAGGAATGGAATAACAGCCGTACTCCAACAAAGAAGCGCTGGTTGTCGACAGTGAGAAGCTCGCGGTGCCCGAATAGGAATTTTGTGAAGTGACCGTGATGGTCGATGTGCCCGAACTTCCTTGCGATACGGTCAGATTCGACGCCGATACGGTAAAAGTTCCCGGGGATGTGCTTCCATTCACGCCGCCTACATCGACAGTGATGGAACCAGAGGACCCAGCAAAAATCGAGTCGCCCGAATAGGTTGCCTCAATCACATGTGACCCAGACGTTGTTGAGCTAAACGTGTATGTGGCCGAGCCATTAGTCAGCGCCAGCGAAGACGTTTCCGTGGTTCCGTCTACGACGACGGCCACGGTACCGGTCGGTGTGCTGCTGATCGAACTCGACTGTGGGGCGACGGTGATAGTAATCGTGTCGCTTGCACCGGCAGAGGGAGTTGCGGTAGCAGCTGAGAGGGACGTCGTGGTGGCCTCCAGCGATGCAGAAGAGCCAGACGTCCAAGAAGTGAGTAGATTATAAAAGTCCACCGACCCGAGACCGGTTGCCTCGTCATACCCAGTTGTGGTCGTATATTCAGACTTGCCAGTCGATGAGCAGTACTGGGATCCGGCCGTGCACTGATTACCGCCGCTCGTGATGTCATGGAACACGGAGGCATAAGCGCTTGAATCCGAGGCAAGTTGGTAGAGCGTTGAATTGATGAGCCCTTGACCGGTAGAGTTCTCTTTCTGGTTGAGAATTGCCAGCATGCCTGCAAAAATCGGCGCGTCAAAACTCGTGCCACCGGCAACGGTCAGGTCCTGCGTGGCAGAATCGCGAAAGCCGTCGCTGCAACTTGCCTGTTGTCCTTCGCTCCAGGCCGAGGTGTCGCTGGTGCAATAGAGATAGCCCCCATTCACCGGAGACGCATTCAACGACAGATCCGGCACTAGGCGATAACCGCCTGAAGGAATCCCCGTTACACCTGATTGCCAACTTGGACGAGCTGTTAATGTACTTACTCCACCCCCGCCGGAGCAGAGTGGAGAGCTGCCGTCGCTAACATATTCCGCACAGGTTGAATCGTCATTCCAGGCTACCTCGGGGATGTATGACTTCGCGGATGTAATGACGTCGCTTCCCGACGCAGATTCCCAGTAGGTGGTGTTTGAAGAAGCGATATCAGCTGCGGGAAACTCCGTGCCGCCCACCCCGGTCACATACGCGCTGCTGGCTGGATAGTCGACGGCGAGATCTTCCTGTTTCGTCTCACTCAGCCCACTTTCTCCATAGCAATCTGTCGAGCCGTCATCGCCTGTCGCGACAATCACACTTTGCCCCTGACTTGCGGCTTCCTCCATAATGGACTCGAGGCTGGAGTAATCATCGGAGCTCAGCTCCATCTCGCAGGCACCATAGCTCATGCTGATGATGGGAGCAATCTTTGTATCTACGGCATACTGCAGGGCGTCAAAGACGCTGTAATTCTGGTTATTTCCTACGTAAACGAAGTAAATAGCCGCTCCCTTGGCAATGCCCCCAGCGTATTCCAGATCGAGATCAGACTCCGCCTCATCGTCGGAAGAAAATGCCGCCGTTCCCGAACCCGGAACCAGAACCAGGGTAGGTGCTTTTTCGGTGAGCCCGGCCGCGCTCTGAAAATGCTCGATGTCGGAGACATCGATCTCCGACTGGCCAACGACCGCGATGGACTGGCCAGAACCCGTATAACCGGCATCATATGCGGGCGTAATGTCATAGATCGTAGCAACATCTCCGGGTTGCAGATAATGACTACCCGACTCAGAAGACGTAAAGCCGGGCCGCACAGCGCCCGTGTGTGAAAGATGAAAACGCACATGCGGTCTTGGCCGAAAGTCGTTAAGATTGCGCACGGATTCCACAACACCGGAAAGAGCGGAAGGGATGGAGAGATTGGTTGCATTGGCAAAGTGGGTCTTATCTGCAATCTTGTAGTAATCCATCTCCGTCGCAAACGCTGAATTGACCTGGGAAACGGTGCCGGAAAAGGTGATGTAGCTATGATTATTTGCGACGCGGTCGATTGTGAATCCCTGATCTTGCAACCAACGTTCGATCTTCGAAAGATCGTTGTCGCTCAGACCGAATTCGCTTGCATACTCCGCGGGCGAAAGCCATTTGTGATACCACGACGAACCAGGCGTCTGTTGCGCCTTCAGTAGCGCGTCGAGCTCTGCCTTCTGAGCTATTGTGGGCTTGAAGTCTATAGTGATGCCGGTGAGTTGCGTGTCTACACTCATCGGGCCGACGCGATTCTGCGGGCGTGCAGATGGGAACGCACTTCCCTGCAGCGATACGGCCTGGTTCGAATTGACGGTGCCAGTAATCCGGCTCTGGACCTCGCCTGCGGCTATGCCGACATACATAATGCATAGCAGATATCCCGCAACAACACATGCTCTGAAGAATAACCGTATATTCAAACCCGCAACTCTGACCTTCGCGAAGCTACGACTCGACATTAGCCCTGCTCTCTCACCATTGAGGAGAAAGTTTCTCTTGTCACGTATTGCCGTTACAAACACAGCATCTTCCCGCGCGCGAAGAAATCTTGCCTAACGCCCCCAATAATGCCTTCTTAACTCAGCTGTCTTGCTGGCGCGCTATAAGTCATTGAATAAAGCGGATTATGGTTCAAGTCCTCTGCGGGCTGCTTACATCGATAGGTATCGGAGAGAAGCAACTTGCTGCTCTTCCCAATCTCCGACACACGACTTTTCTTCAACGAAGGCGACCACCGCAGGCGTCAGCTTCGACGGACGCTGACGCCGTTCTCGTTGACGTCGATCCGCGCAGGCCTGCGCCTGATGATGGTAATACTTGCTGCCCACTTTGTTTCGTCGCCGCTCCCAACCGACGGTAGAACGATGAACCTGCAACTCCCGAGCAATCTCCGCATCCGAGATGCCTCGTTTCGTGAGGACTTGAATTTGTACCCGGTCATCGAGACCCAGGTGTCGGTATGTCGCCAAAATGCACCTCCAGTGGCTTAAGCCACTGGAGGTGCATTTACCCCAATTCTTTGAGCTTTTTCTCACCTTGTTGCACTATCAACTTGAAGAGGCGGGCACAAATGCCTGCACAATTCCTGCACAGCGCAAAATACCTTATTTATCTCCCATTCTTGCAATGAGATACAAAATCACATTCACTTGGCCGGGATGACAGGGGTAGGGTGGGATGCAGGGGCTGAAGCCAGTCCCTATTGGCTGCTTACCGGCACGGCTGAAGCCGTGCCCTGATACAGGTGTCATGCGAGGCAAAAGAAGCAACCCCACTCAAGCCAACGCCGCTTGAATGGGGCACCGGGAGGGTTGGCGCAAATTACAGAGCGGATGCGCTGGGGGTTGCAGTAGCATGTCTGCAGCCATGAAAGACTCTCCCCGCCCGTTTGCCCGGCTAGTGCAGAAGGTTGTTGAAGACATCGGGACGCTGACCCGTGAGGAAGCCCGTGTAGCGCTGCGAGAGATGATCATGGGCGAGGCGAGCACGGATGACATTTCGCGCATGCTGACCGCGATTTCGCAGCGCGGCGAGACGGCCGAGGAGCTGGCCGGCTTTGCCGAGGAGATGCGGGCGCATGCCGTTCCGCTGCCCTTTACCGACGAGGAGCGCGCGGCGCTGGTGGACACCTGCGGGACGGGCGGCTCGGGGGATGGCACGTTCAACATTTCGACGGGCGCGGCGCTGGTGGCGGCGGCGGCGGGCGCGAAGGTGGCCAAGCACGGCAATCGCGCGGTGACGTCGAAGTGCGGGTCGGCGGATGTGCTGGAGGCGATGGGGATTCCGGTGGCGCTGACGCCGGAGCAGTCGGTGGAGTGCCTGCGGGCGACGGGATTTGCGTTTCTGTATGCGCCGGCGCTGCATCCGGCGCTGAAGCGGGTGCAGCCGATCCGGCGGGCGCTGGGCTTTCGCACGATTTTCAATATGGCCGGGCCGCTGACGAATCCTGCCGGAGCGCGGGCGCAGGTGATGGGCGTGTATGCGGCGAACAAGGTGGTGGTGGCCGCCGAGGCGCTGTCCAGGCTGGGCGTGCGGCACGCGATGGTGGTGCATGGCAGCGACGGACTCGATGAACTGACGCTGACGGGCATGTCGCACATGGTGGAGGTGCGCGACGGGCTGCTGCGGCGGCATGAGTTTTATCCGTCAGAGGCGGACCTGCCTTTTTGCACGCTCGATCAACTGCAGGGCGCGGCAACGGTGGCGGCGAATGCGGCATTGATCGAGAAGATTTTAGAGGGCGAGACGGGACCGCGCACCGACATTGTGCTGCTGAATGCCGCGGCGGCGCTGGTGGTGAGCGGAGTTGCGACAAGCTTCAGAGAAGGCGTGGCGCGGTGCGCGATTGCGATTGAGTCGGGCGCGGCGCGGCAGACGGTGGAGAAGCTGCGGGCCTTTGGGAAGACGATCGGGTAGTTGTCAGTTGTCAGTTGTCAGTCCTCAGTTGGCAGTTGGCAGTTGTGGGGCGTTCTCGCTGTGGACGCTGGGAGAGGAGTGGCGGGGATATTGGGAGAAACTCCGGACGGCATTTAGCGACCGGAGCATCGCCGGGATTCTTCGCTTCACCACCCCGATTCGCTCAGAATGACGCATTGTGGGTGGGGCGGAGTTCGGGATGATAAGTCAGGCCAAACCCAGGCACGCCTTTGCCGCATCTCAAACTGGCAGAACCCACAGTTCCAATCGAGGTAAGGAGAGACGGTATGGCTTTGCGAGTTTCGCAAACGGTTCGTTGGGGAATGGCGCTGCTACTGACGGGTGCGGTGGCTGCAGGGGCGCAGACGATTCAGGTGAGCAAGGCGAATCGCACGCTGGCGGTGACCAGTAACGGGACGGCAACCGCGACGGCGGATCGCGCGGTGCTGAGCGTTGGCTACAGCGTGTATGGACCCACGTCAGAGGCGGCTTATGCCGAGGCCTCGAAGACCTCAAATGCGATTGCCGATGCGCTGGCCAAGGCCGGCGTGGCGAAGGACCAGATCGAGAGCCAGAGCGAGTCGGTTATGGAGACACAGGCGTATGAGAACCAGAACCTGACTCCGGCCGAGCGCGAGGCGCGCAAATACCACGCGGAGCAGACGTGGGCGGTGCGGCTGAAGGCGGGCGAGGTGGCGCGCGTGCTGCATGCGGCCGTGACGGCGGGGGCGAACAATAGCGGGAATATTCAGTGGTCAGTGGCCGATGACGAGGCGTTGCTGGCCAAGGCCGCAGCCAAGGCACTGGCCAACGACAAGCGCATGGCGGCCACGATGGCCGAGGGGCTGGGCGTGACGCTGGGTCCGCTGCTGTATGCGAGCAATCGCGGACCCACGCTCACACCGACGCCGATTTTTCACGCGATGATGATGGCGAAGTCGGCCGCTCCGCAAGAGGCGGTGAAACCGCTGAGCATTGAGCCGGAGCGGATCACGGATTCGGCGACGGTGTATGCGGTGTTTGCGATTCAGTAGGACTGGCCGTCCAGGCGGGCGCGCCTTCGGCGCCTTTTGGGTGCCGGGTCCCTCGGCGCTCGCGTTGCTCGCCGGGTGGGCACTGCTGGATTGGCGGGCGAAAAATCATGCAGGTCCCTCCGCTCACTTCGTTCGATCGGGAATGACAAGGCGGGGTGGGATGCAGGGGCTGAAGCCCGTCTTTAATTTTGCTGCCTGACGGCACGGCTGAAGCCGTGCCCTGATACGGGCGTTCTATGAGGCAAAAGAAACAACCGCACTCAAGGCAACGGCAGGCTTGCATGGGGCACCCGGGGTCCCCACGGGCGGACTGAGCAGGACAAGGCTCCCACGTCTCAAAATCGAGACGTGGGGCACCCGCCTTTTTCGGAGGAGATGCGGGCGGCGTACACTCGTTGGCGAAGGATGGTTATGACGAATCCTGAAGTTGCTGAGCCGCGGCCGACGCGGGAGGCCGATGAGGTCTTTGATCGCTGGATTGCGTTTTTGGACGATGAGTTTACCCGGCACAAGAAGCCGTCGATTCGGGCCGAGCTGGTGCGGGATAATCTGCACCATATTCTGCTGGGGCGCGCGCCGGCCGGGCGGCTGAACTTTACGCTGGTGAGCGAGCTGCCCTACAACGTGATGGAGCTGGCGCTGGACCCGAACAATGTGACGCTGGCGGCCGAGTATGAGCCGGAGCTGGACCGCGAGCGGTTTGCGCCGGTGAAGCCGCTGGTGTGGTTCTGGCAGATGTTTGACCGGACGCCGCTGGCGCTGAACCATTGCCTGGGATTTCGCTTCCGGCGGATGCTGGGGCGGCACATTTTTGCGGAAATGGGCAGCGGCGTGAAGATTTATCACGGCGTGGAGTTCACGTTTGGCTATCAAGTCGCGCTCGAGGACGAGTGCGTGATTCGCCCGTATGCGGTGCTCGAGGACCGGACGGCGCTGAGGATTCCGAAGGGCATGATGGTGGGACGGGGTGCGGTGGTGACGCCGCCGGGACCGTCCGGGACGGAGAGGAGCTGGGTGTGAGTGAGCCGCAGGTGGTGAACCTGAGGGAGAAGCTCGGGAAGTTTGAAGAGCACTGGTCGCCGCGCGTGGTGGCCGAGATGAATGACTACCAGTTCAAGGTAGTGAAGCTCAAGGGCGAGTTTGTGTGGCACCAGCACGAGGACACGGACGAGGCGTTTCTGGTGATCGAAGGCGAGATGGAGATTGGCTTTCGGGATCGCACGGTGACGCTCGGGGCCGGAGAGATGTTTGTGGTTCCGCGCGGGGTGGAGCACATTACGCGGGCGGCCGGGGAGTGTCATGCGCTGATTCTGGAGCCGCGCGGGGTGGTGAACACGGGTGATGCGGGCGGCGCGCTGACGGCAGCCAACGACGTGTGGGTGTAGGGCGGACGGGTTCGGGCGGCGGGGATGGCCTGATAGGATCAGACTGTCCATGAACCAGCAAATTGTTATCAAAATCTTTGAATTTGTACTGCTTCTGTTTGCCTTGAGTCTGCACGAAGCCTCGCACGCGTGGATGGCTTCGCGCCTGGGCGACCAGACGGCGCGCATGCTGGGACGCGTGACGCTGAATCCGGTGAAGCACATCGACATACTGGGCACGATTATTTTGCCGCTGGTGATGCTGTTTGCGCCGGGATTTGGGCAGTTTCTGATTGGCTGGGCGAAGCCGACGCCGGTGAATGGGCGCAACTTCAAGCACTACAAGCGCGACGACATGCTGGTAACGCTGGCCGGGCCGGGCAGCAACCTGGTGATTGCGCTGGTGAGCGTGGTGCTGCTGGTGGTGCTGGCCAAGGCTGCTCCGGGGGGCGAGCTGGTGGTGCATGCGCTGGCGGCGGGCGCGTGGGGACTGGCGCTGACGCAGGGCGGAGCGGTGGTTCCAGTGGGGCTGCTGTTGTACCTGAGCGTGTGGCTGAACCTGATGCTGACGATCTTTAATCTGCTGCCGATTCCGCCGCTGGATGGCTCGCACATACTGCGGAACCTGCTGCCCTATAACGCGCTGAAGTTTTACGACTCGCTGGGCGGCTGGATTGGGCTGGCGCTGATCATTTTTGTGGGCGCGCCGGTGATGGACTTTTTCCTGAGTCCGCTGCTGGCGATGGTGAACATGATTCTGCTGCGGGTGTGAGGGACCGGGCGGTTATTCTGCTATGCGGGCTTGAATTCGTACAATGAGAGCAATCTTTTTCCTCTGAAGGACCCGAGTGCCGATCACGACAACCGATCAAAAAAAGCGCGTGCTGAGCGGCATGCGCCCCACCGGCAAGCTGCACCTTGGCAACTACATGGGCGCCCTGGCGAACTGGGTGCGTCTGCAGCACGAGTATGAGTGCTACTTCTTTATTGCCGACTGGCATGCGCTGACGACCGATTATGCGGACCCGAGCCGCATCAAGCAGAACACGCTGGATGTCGCGCTGGATTGGCTGGCCGCCGGACTTGATCCTGAGAGGTGCACGATCTTCATTCAGAGCCATGTGCCGCAGCATGCGGAATTGCATCTTCTCTTCTCGATGCTCACGCCGCTGGGCTGGCTGGAGCGCGTGCCGACCTATAAAGAGCAGATGGAGAACCTGACGACCAAGGACCTGACGACGTATGGGTTTCTAGGATATCCGCTGCTGCAGTCGGCGGACATTCTGCTCTACCAGGCGGATTACGTGCCGGTGGGGCAGGACCAGGTGGCACACGTGGAGCTGACGCGCGAGGTGGCTCGGCGGTTCAATTCGATGTATAAGTCCTCGATTTTGTCGGAGCCGGAGTCGCTGTTGACGCCGACCCCCAAACTGCCCGGCACGGATGGGCGGAAGATGTCGAAGAGCTATGGCAACACGATCGGATTGAGCGAGTCTCCCATGGCCGTGGCGACCAAGATTCACCGCATGTCCACGAACGGCCAGCGGATGACGCCCTCTGATCCGGGTGATCCTGATCTTTGCCCGGTGGGCGATCTGCACAAGATTTTCAGCAGCGCGGAGGTTATCGCGCAAACCCAGGAAGGATGCCGGAAAGCCTCACTGCCTTGTGAGTGGTGCAAGATCGAGGCTGGGCATTCGGTGGTTGCAATTACAGATCCCTTTCATGAGAAGCGCCAGAGATATGAAGCGCGAATTGATGAGACCTGGGAGATGCTGCGGGAGCAGTCAAGGAAGGCGGCTGCCCGCGCGGAAGAGACGATGCTGCCGGTGCGAGCGGCCATGGGTATTACGCATGAACTCGGCGCAGTGCGGCGCTACTTTGGCCTGACCGCGCAAGAGCGGGAGAAGCTTTATCACCTGGAGGATTGCGAAGACTGGCTTGCTGTTGCGAGCGATCAAAGAACGATCTTTCTGCGCGACTACTGGGTGAATAATCTGGTTTCGCGTGACGCCCGGCTTTCGCAGGAGGCGAATCGTGTCTTCACCACCCTGGAGCGCGAGATCGAAGAGCCTTACCTGACGGCAAAGAAGAAACGCGTGCTCGTCACGGCTGCCGTGGAAGAGCCAGATGGATGGCATTTCCGGATCCCGGCTCGTTCGTATGAGATATGGACCCTGCTTTGCTGGAAGCGTCCGGAAGATGATTTGTATGACTTTGTGCTTCCGCAGAACGTTTATGCGCAAGCTTTTGCGCAAGCCAAACGCCTGCTTCGCAAGAATGAACAGATTCATCTTCGGGTGCGCCAACACGGGGACAAATGGCAGCTTCAGTTCGTTGATTTGAATCGTCCAGAAGTGTCCAACGGTGCGAATATAGCTCCGGAAGTCGAGTTCATTGACATTACGGAGTATCTGCGTAACTATCGGCCGCTTTTGTAGAGAGTGAACTTATTGAACTCCTCTGAGAACAATCCGAAGATCGATGTTGAAGTATCCGCTGCGCCGGACGCGGTGGAGGGCGCAGCGGCGCCTGCCGGAGAGGCAGCGGCGGTAAAGGCGGGGCTGGAGCCAGTCAGCAAAACGGCGAAGGCCGATGCCGCGGCCGAGGGCAAGGGGCGCAAGGACAAGGGCGGCAAGGGCCGCGAGGAGGAGAACGGGTTTCCGTTCTCGGTGACGGTGGGGCTGGTGTATGACGGGCCGCTCGATCTGCTGCTGGACCTGATTCGCAAGCAGGACATCGACATCTACGACATTCCGATTGCGAAGATCACGGCGCAGTTTCTGGCCTATGTGGAGCGGCTGAAGCACACCGACGTGGATACGGCGGGCGAGTTCATTTATATGGCCGCGCTGCTGATTCACATCAAGAGCAAGATGCTGCTGCCTCGGCTGCCGGTGGAGATTGCGGGCGATGAGGCGGAGGATCCGCGCCGGGAGCTGGTGGAGCGGCTGCTCGAACACGAGCGCTTCAAGAATGCGGCGCAGATGCTGGCGCAGAAGCAGCAGATTGAGGCGGCGATCTTCTCGAATCCGCAGATCAGGGAGTTTCGCCACGCGGAGGGCACGGAGCAGGAGATTGCGGCCGACACGATGGACCTGGCGCGCGTGTTTCGCGAGATTCTGGAGCGGATCAGGGAGAAGCCGGTTCTCGATGTGGAGGAGGACTCGGTGACGGTGGGGCAGATGATTGACTATGTGCGCCGCCGGATGATGACGGAGGACAAGCCGGTTTCGCTGCGGCGGATATTGGCCTCGACGCGCTCGGAGCGCACGCTGATCTGCACGTTTCTGGCACTGCTGGAGCTGGTGCGGCTGCAGGCGGTGCTGCTGTTTCAGCCGGGCAACTTCACCGATATTCTCATCAAGAAACAGGAGCGGTTTGATGAGGTGTTGACGGAGAGCGCGAGCCTGATTCGGGACGACTGGGCCTAGGGGGACTCGCCGTCCAGAATGGAGAGGACGGGCACACGCGCCTGCGGCGCCCTGGTGTTTGCCGGACCGAGGCGCGCCGCGAGGGTTTAAGGACTGGCACGTGTTTCCCGGGTCCGAAAACACGGGGCAATATTTGCCCGGGTCCGAAAACACGGACCCGGGGCACCCCGCACCCGGCTAAAGCCGTGCCCTGATACAAGCATCGTTATGGTACCCTTCGGCTGCGCTCAGGGCGGCCTTTGAAGGAGGGGCCCGAGTTTTCCTGGGTCCGAAGACACGGGGCAACATTTGCCGGGCCGAAACCACGGACCGGGGGCACCCGAAGGGGTTCGGGACGAGTTTTCCGCAGGGTGTGAGGGCGCTCGGGGGCAGGTTCGGTAGTATCGAGAGAGAATTTCATGAGCCTGAAAGCAAGAATTGAAGCCGTGATCTACGCTGCTGAAGAGCCGGTAACGCTGGCGCAGCTAGCGGCGTTGTTTGGCGAGGACGCGCTCGAACAGAAGCAGCAGCGCGAGGCCGAGGCCGCCGAAGAGGCGGAGGCGCGGGCGGCGGAGTCCGCTGCGATTGCTGAAGCCGATGCGGAAGAGGCCGAAGAAGTGATGGCCGCCCCGGCTGAGGGCGAGGTCGAGAGCGCAGAAGACGCTGGCGCGGAAGAGGAAGCGCAGAGCGAGGCCGAGACGCCAGCTGAAGAGGCCGAAGCCGGAACGCTTGAGGCCAGCGAGCCGGAGAACGCGGAAGACGGGACGGCGGAAGAGCCGGAAGAAGAAGCGCAGGGCACGGCCGAGGTGCCAACCGAAGAGACGGTTGCCACGGAAACGCCGGAAGAGATTGACGAGAAGAAGCTGGCGCGACTGCGCGAGCGCGAGATTCGCGACGAGCTGCGGCGGACGGTGGAAGAGCTGATCGCCGAGTATGCGAAGAGCGACCGCGGGATGGAGATTCGCGAGGTGGCCGGAGGCTATCGCGTGGGTACGCGGCCGGAGTATCACGACTCGGTGCGGGCGTTTGTGCGGAGCCTGAAGCCGCCCATCAAACTGAGCCTGCAGGCGCTGGAGACGCTGGCGGTGATTGCCTACAAGCAGCCGGTGACGGCGCCGGAGGTGGGCGAGATTCGCGGCGTGGACTCGGCGGGCGTGATTGGCTCGCTGATTGGCCGCAAGCTGGTGACGACGGCGGGCCGCAAACAGGTGATTGGACGGCCGATTCTCTACAAGACGACCAAGGAATTTCTGCTGCGCTTTGGGCTCAAGGATTTGAACGAGCTGCCATCGATGGAAGAGTTTGAGAAGATGGCCGGCGAGTTGAACGAATCGCTGCCCTTTGATGAGGAGCAGACGGAGGCCCGGGCGCAGGCGGAAGAAAAAAGCGCCGCAGCCGATGAGGCGGTGGAGGCTCCAGCGGAGCTGGGACGGCCGCGTGTCGAGATTGAGGTGGAAGGCGACGGCGGCGCGATTGCGGTCACGGATGAGTCCACGATTTATGAAGACGTGCCGGGTGTGGCCACGGCGGTGAGCGTGGTGGCGGAGGCAGCCGTTGTAGAGACTGCCGAAGGCGCGGAAGAAGACGAAGCAGAGGAGACGGCTCATGCCTAGCCGCAAGCCACGGACGGAGAAGGCGCAGCAGGCTGCGCCACAGGAAGAGCCTCGCGGCGGCGAGCGGCTGCAGAAGATTCTGGCGTCGGCGGGCGTGGCCTCGCGGCGCAAGGCCGAGGAACTGATTCTGGCCGGACGCGTGCAGGTGAACGGGCAGGTGGTCACGGAGATGGGCTTCAAGGCTGATGCGGCGAGCGACCACATTCGCGTAGACGGGAAGCTGCTGCAGGGGCCGGAGAAGCTGCGCTACTTCATGCTGAACAAGCCGAAGGGTTACGTCACGACGGTGAGCGACCCGGAGGGGCGGCACACGGTGATGGAGTTCTTCCATGGCCGGGGGAAGGGCGGGGAGCGGTTGTATCCCGTAGGGCGGCTGGATTATGCGAGCGAAGGCCTGCTGCTGATGACCAATGACGGTGCGCTGGCCAATACGCTGACCAAGGCGTCTTCGCATGTGGAGAAGGTTTACCTGGTGAAGGTGAGCGGACGGCCCACGGAGGAGCAACTGGAGCAGATTCGCGCGGGCATCATGATTGACCGGGGACGGCCGGGCGAGGGCCGCGTGATGACGGCTCCGGCGGGCGTGCGGATGGTGCGGGATGCGGAGAATCCGTGGTTTGAGCTGACGCTGATTGAGGGTCGGAACCGCGAGATTCGCAAGATGTTTGAGGAGACCGGCCACTTTGTGGAGAAGATTCGCCGCATTGGGTATGGCCCGCTGGTGCTGGATGTGGAGCCGGGTGAGGTGCGCGAGCTGAACCCCGAAGAGGTGGACTCGCTGCGGCGGGCCGCGCAGCGGAAGCGCGCTCCCAAGCCGAAGGCCGCAACGAAGACCAAGCGGCTGACGATGCTGCCGAAGGCGAAGCCAGCGAGGAAATCGGCCACGGGCGGACGGCCGGGCAGAGCCGGGGCAGGAAGACCGGCGGCAGGCAGGCCGGGGCGCGCGGGACAGGGTGGACAGAACGCGCGGAGCGGACAGGGCGGCGCCTCGTCGGAACGTCCGGCGAGGAAATTGGCGCCAGAGGGTGCTTCCCGAGCAACGGAAAGAGCGGGCTCGAGATCTGGCGCGAAGGCGGGGAACAAGCCGGCTGCACGGCCAGGCACGCGGTCTGGAAGCAGGCCGGGGCCCAAGTCAGGTTCACGGCCGGGGGCTGGGTCTCGTTCCGGGACGGGGTCTCGTTCGGGAGCGGGACCACGGTCGGGCCGCCGTTAGAGCGGATTTTAACCGGGTATTTTTCAGGCGCAGGTATAACCAGACTGACCAGATGGCGTTTCCTTCGGAGTCCCAGAGGGCAGTTCCCCGGGTTGCGTACTTCCCCGATTCCTTTCATGAAATCAATGGAGTCGCTCATACGTCGCGCCACTTTGAGGCGTATGCGCGGCGGCATGGGCTCCCGTTTTTGTGCGCGCGGGCCGGGGGCAGACCGACGGCGGTGATCGAAGAGGGCGCGCTGACGACGCTGGAGCTGCGGCGCGGCATCTTCTCGGTTCCGCTGGACAAGGATTTGCACCTCGATCCGGTTTTCTTCCGCCACCTGAGGGTGATGGACCAGACGGTGCGGGCCTTCCGGCCAGATATTGTTCACATCACGGGCCCGAGCGATGTGGGTCTGATGGCTGCGGCGGTGGCGATTCTGAACCGGATTCCGATGGCGGCCTCATGGCACACGAACGTGCATGAGTATGCGGCTAAGCGGTCGCAGTGGCTGTTGAGTTCCCTGCCAAAGGGGCTGGCGCGCGCGGGCGCCGCGGGCATTGAGGAGTTCTTTTTGCGGCTGACGTCGCTGCTCTACTCGTGGGCGGAGGTGAACTTTGCCCCGAACGAGGGGCTGTGCCGGCTGCTGGAGCGCACGACGGGACGGCCCTGCCACCTGATGCAGCGCGGGGTGGACACGGAGCTGTTTTCGCCGGAGAAGCGCACGGAAGCGAGCACGGGCGATTTTGTGCTGGGGTTTGTGGGGCGGCTCTCGGTGGAGAAGAATGTGGCGCTGCTGGCGCAGATTCAGCAGGAGCTGGAAGCGCGCGGGCTCAGGAATTTTCGCTTTCGCATTGTGGGCCAAGGACAGGAAGAGGCATGGCTGCGGGAGCGGCTGCCGCGCGCCGAGTTCACGGGCGTGCTGCGCGGCGAAGCGCTGGCGCGGGCCTATGCGGGCATGGACCTGTTTGTCTTCCCTTCGCACACGGACACGTTTGGGAATGTAGTGCTGGAGGCGCTGGCGTCGGGGGTTCCGGCAGTGGTGACGCGAGATGGCGGGCCGTGCTCGATTGTGCGCGATGGGGAGACGGGCTGCGTGGCGGAGGATGGGGAGTTTTCGGGCGCGATTGCGGGGGTTGTGGGCAATCCCGAGCGGCATGCCCGGATGCGGCAGGCGGCGCGCGCCTATGCGCTGACGGCCTCGTGGGATGCGGTGTTTGACAAGGTGTATGAGGCGTATCGTGGGGTGTTGAGGGGCTGAGGGCCGGGTGAAAGCCATGCCCTCACATGGGTGGTGCGGAAATGGACCTCAGGGGCTGAAGCCCCGAATCCTCAAGACGGGGTAGATGTACGGGCTGAAGCCCGTACCCTTCAAGGGCTGAAGCCCCTTCTATGACAGGCGGTTTGTGGCGTGGCTGAAGCCATGCCGGGATGCGGGGGATGGTGGGAGAAACTTCGGATGGTGTTTGGTGACCGGAGCATCGCAGGGATTCTTCCCACCCCGGGAACGAAGACCTGTTCCCGGGGGTCCCGGTTCACCGCGTTGCGGTTCAGAATGACTCGGGCTTTTGTGCGGGCGCTTTGGCCGGAGAGCGAGAATTCCCTCAGGGGCTGAAGCCCCGAATCCTCAAGACTGGCTGGATGTACGGGCTGAAGCCCGTACCCTTCAAGGGCTAAGGCCCCGAATGATTTCCCGTTTTGGATTTTTCGCAGTTACGTGTTGCGAGTGCCAAGAATACGCGCGGGGAATCCAAATGAGGGATTGCCTTTCATGGGTTTTTCCGTAAATTTGTGACTCAACAGCAGGGCTGCCTGCCCTGGGTGGAGGTGGAATGACTCCTGAGTCGAATGGACTGCAAGCCTTCTTTGAAGACGTGGTGACGCACTGCTTTCGTGCGCATACGGCGGTCGATGATCCGGAGCTGACCGGCTATGTGGCCGGGATGCTCGCGCACTTTTCGGCAGCGGAACAGCTTTATCCGCTGCAGGATGCGGAGGGGCAGCCGGTGCGGAGCCTGGGCCTGATGCTGATGGCCTCGGACCCGGTGCATGGCCGCGCCAGCTCGTTTGACGAGGAACGCAAGGTGCGGAAGCATATCGGCGATTTTGCGCTGTTTTCGACGGGGATGTATCCGGAAAACACGCACCGGTATGCCGAGGACGCGACGTTTACCGAACTGGTGCGGACGGGCAAGGAGAGCTATTACATCGTGTCGCAGTTTGACCTGTTTGAGTATGCGAAGGAGGCGGCGCTGTTTGCGAAGCTGACCGAGCAGTTTGACACCTGCCGCTACGGGCTGACGAAGGTGAGCGAAACGCTCAGCCAGATGAATGGGCCGAAGCTGCTGATGTAGGGCTGGCCGTCCGGGCGAAAGTGCCTTCGGCGCAGCTCCCGTTGGCCGCCGGGGGCGCCTGCCGAAGGACATTGGTACACTGGCGGTACTGTGATTGAACTGCTTCCTTCGATATTGGCGTCGGATTTTGCGCGGCTGGCCGATGAGGTGCACGCGGCTGAGGCCGGCGGCGGCACGGTCATTCATGTGGATGTGATGGATGGGCATTTTGTGCCCAATCTGACGCTGGGACCGCCGCTGGTGAAGTCGCTCAGGAAGCATACGAAGCTGCCCTTTGACGTGCATATGATGGTCGAGCGTCCGGATGACTTTGTGGCGGCGTTTGCCGAGGCCGGGGCGAACTGGATGAGTGTGCATTATGAGGCTTGCCCGCATCTGCACCGGTCGCTGAGCCTGATTCGGGAGCATGGGATGGAGCCGGGGGTGGTGATCAATCCGGCGACCCCGGTGGAGGTGATTTTGCCGGTGCTGCCGATGGTGCATCATGTGCTGGTGATGAGCGTGAATCCGGGGTTTGGGGGGCAGAAATTCATCCCTTTTTCGCTGGATAAGATTCGGCGGCTAAAAGAACTTCGCCAGGAGCTGGGGCTCACGTTTAGGATTGAGGTAGACGGCGGGGTGGACGCGGAGACAATTGCCAGCGTCGTGACCGCCGGGGCAGACCTGCTGGTGGCAGGGAGCGCCGTATTTGGCGGAGGCCATGCCGAGCAACAGGCACGCCTGCTGCTGGAACTGGCGCGCAAGGCCGCTGCGGCGGCATAAAGAAGGTTGGAAGCGGCGCGGGCAAGTGCGCGCCGGGTTTGAGGTGTTATGAATCGGTTGGTTAAAGGTGTCACGGCCCTGTGCGTAGGCGCTGCCCTGTGCAGCGCCCCCAATGCGTTTGCCAGGAAGCACCACCACAAGAAGAAGACGCGGTTTTCGCAGGTTGACACGAATCCGCTGGCGAACCTGAAGACGAAGCAGCCGGACGCCGAGCTTTTTAACAAGGCAATGAAGTCGATGCGCAAGGGCCGCTACGATGTGGCGCGCCTGGAGCTGGAGACGCTGCTGAATACGTATCCGGACTCAGAGTATGCGATGCGTGCGAAGCTGGCGGTGGCCGATTCGTGGTTCAAGGAAGGCGGCACCGCGGCGCTGGAGCAGGCTGAGGCCGAGTACAAGGACTTCATCACGTTCTTCCCTAATACGCCAGAAGCTGCCGAGGCGCAGATGAAGGTGGGCGACATCTATTACATGCAGATGGAGCGTCCGGACCGCGACCCGACCAATGCTGTGGCGGCCGAGCAGCAATACCGCACGATGATTGAGCAGTTCCCGGACTCGACACTGATTCCGGAGGCGAAGCAGAAGCTGCGCAACGTGCAGGAAGTGCTGGCGCAGGCACAGTTTGAGGTGGGTACGTACTACTCGACCACCGAGGATTGGCCGGGCGCGATTGCGCGTCTGGAAACGGTGGCCGATCTGTATCCGCTCTACAGCAAGGTAGACGCCGATCTGCTGCTGATGGGCGATGACTATGCGAACGAAGCGCAGGCGGTGAGCCGCATGCGCATGCCGGCCAAGGCGAAGACGGAGCTGCTGAACTATTACAACGGCCGGGCAGCGGATGCGTGGAGCGCGATTGTGGAGAAGTATCCGATGTCGCCCAACGCGGAAAACGCGAAGGACCGCCTGATTGCGATGGGACTGAAGATTCCGACGCCGACGCCGGAGGCTCTGGCCGAGAGCGAGGCGATGGAAGCCAGCATGGTTCCGGTGAAGTTCAAGACGCGTGCACTGGACTTTTTCAGCCGCGCGGGCGCGACGCCGGTGCAGGCCGTGCGTGTGGGTAACCCGACGCTGACAGATCCGCCGCAGACGTATGCGCCGGCGATCGCACGGCAGCAAAAGGCCGTATTCATTGCCGCGCTGAGGAATGAACCGCTGCCGACGGCGAATGATGAGAACCAGAGCACGGTAGAGGCGCAGAGCGGCCCGCACATGGCAACGCCCTCTGAGATTCGTGCGGCTGATAAGAACAGCAACGGCGAGCAGTCCACGCCCACAGCCTCATTTGAAGATGTACCGACGGGCAATGCGGACACGAGCAGCGATACGACGACGGTGGACGCGCAGGGCGGCGTGAAGACGTCGGTTCACCAGACACCGCAGGAGAACTCAGAACCGGCAGGGCCGGATCGTCCGGCGGAGATCAACGGCGCGGCGATTGCGCCTTCGGTGAATACGCCAATTGCAGGCCCGGTTGGCTCCTCGGGACCGAAGGCTCTGCCAGCGGCGGAGAAGCCGGCGGAGGCGCCCAGCCAGATCAACGATGTGCCCGACACAGCTCGCGGCCATGCCATGAATCAGGCGGCCAACGGCAAGCACAAGAAGAAGAAGGCCGCGTTTAACTCGAAGGAAGAGTCGTCGAGCAGGCACAAGAAGAAGAAGGGCTTGCATCGCTGGCTGAATCCGTTCTAAACGGCAGCAAATCTGACGCAGCACAAAGGGCCGCCGCGTGCGGCCCTTTGTGCTGCGTGGGTGCCGGAGCGGGAACGGCACGCTATCCTAGAAAGAAGTACAAAACAGAAAGCTACCTGAGAACTTTTGACCGCATGACAGAGCCGAATCCGCCAGCGACTTCCATGACCGAGAGCCCCTCGCAGGGGACGCGCCGCGACCTGCCCAAAGCCTACGACCCGACCGCGATTGAAGATCGCTGGGCCGAGTACTGGGTTCGCGAGAAGCTGTTTGATGTTCCCCCGGCAGAGCAGAAGCCGGTGGACCCGGCAAATGTATTCACGATGCTGCTGCCGCCGCCGAATGTGACGGGCAACCTGCACATGGGGCATATGTTTGAGCACGCGGAATCGGACATTCTGACGCGCTGGCACCGGATGAAGGGTAAGACGACGCTGTGGGTTCCGGGCACGGACCATGCGGGCATTGCCACGCAGTTGATGGTGGAGCGGCAGTTGAAGACCGAAGGCAAGACGCGACAGGAGATGGGCCGCGAAGCCTTTGTGGACCGCGTGTGGCAGTGGAAGGAACACTACGGCGGCGCGATTCTTGGGCAGATGCGGCGGCTGGGCACGAGCGTGGACTGGTCGCGCGAATATTTCACGATGGATGAGAATCTGTCGGCGGCGGTGCGCGAAGCATTTGTGACGATGCATGAGCAGGGGCTGATCTATCGCGGAGCCTACATCGTGAACTGGTGCCCGCGCTGCCAGACGGCGATCAGCGATCTGGAAGTGGTGCATGAGGAGCAGCAGGGGTCGATCTGGGAGATTCGCTATCCGGTGATTGAAGAGCCTGGCGAATTTGTAACCGTGGCGACGACAAGACCGGAGACGATGCTGGGCGACGTGGCGGTGGCGGTGCATCCCGACGATGAACGGTACCGGCATCTGCATGGCAAGCGGCTGCGGCTGCCCCTGGTGGGCCGCGAGATTCCCATTGTGACCGACACGTGGGTGAGCGCGGAGTTTGGCACGGGCGCGGTGAAGGTGACGCCGGCGCATGATCCGAACGACTTTGCGATTGGGCAGCGGCACGGGCTCGCGTCGATCAGCGTGATGGATGACACGGCGCACATGACGGCGGATACCGGCACCTACGCCGGGCTGGAACGCTATGAGGCGCGGCAGCGCGTGCTGGCGGACCTGGAAGCGCAGGGATTGCTGGTGGCGGTGAAGGCGCATGCGAACTCCGTGGGCAAGTGCGACCGTTGCAAGACGGTGGTAGAGCCGCGGCTTTCGACGCAATGGTTCTTGAAGATTCAGCCGCTGGCCGATAAGGCGATCGCCGCTGTGGAGCAAGGATATATTCGCTTCACGCCGGAGCAGCATGCGAAGACCTATTTTGAGTGGATGCGCAACATTCATGACTGGTGCCTGTCGCGGCAGTTGTGGTGGGGGCACCGGATTCCGGCATGGCATTGCGGCACCTGCCAGCAGGTGACGGTGGCACGCGAGACTCCGGCGCAGTGCGTGCATTGCGGCAGCGAGAAGCTGACGCAGGAGACGGACGTGCTGGACACGTGGTTCTCTTCAGGACTGCTGCCCTGCTCAGTGTTTGGATGGCCCCGGCATACGAAGGATCTGGACGCGTTTTATCCGACGCAGCAACTGGTAACGGGCTTTGACATTCTGTTTTTCTGGGTGGCGCGCATGATTATGCTGGGCTGCCACTTCATGCTGGATGTGCCGATGGCCGATGGCAGCGAGCGCACGCTGAAGGATGCTGTGCCGTTTCGCGAGGTGCATATTCATGCGCTGGTGCGCGATGCGGACCGGCAGAAGATGTCAAAGACCAAGGGCAACGTGGTGGACCCGATTGAGATTGTGGGCCGCTTTGGCACCGATGCCGTGCGATTTACGCTGGCGGCGATGGCCTCGCCGGGCACCGATATTGCCTTCAGCGAAGCGCGCACGGAGGGATACCGCGCATTTGCCAACAAGATATGGAATGCGGCGCGGTTCATCTTTATGAACGTGGAGCGCGCGGAGCAGGCCGGAGTGAATGTGGAGGCGGCGAAGGTGATGGCCGCGCCGATGCTGGGCAAGGATGCGGCTCTGGAAGCGCGGTGGATCGTGTCGCGGCTGCAGGCGACAGCGGCTGACGTGAATCGGGCGCTGGAGGAGTACCGCTTTCATGAGGCGGCGAACCTGGTGTACCAGTTCTTCTGGGGCGAGTTTTGCGACTGGTACCTGGAGGCGGTGAAGCTGCGGCTGGATTTCAATGAAACAGCGGGGCAGTCAGTCAGCAAATCAGCCAGTCAGCAAGAAGCATTAACAACTCTGCTGCAGGTGTTTGAGGCTGCGCTGCGCATGCTCTCGCCCTTCATGCCGTTTTTGACGGAAGAGCTTTGGCATGCGTTCTGGAATGGCGCACCGCCGGCGAAGTCGATTGCGCTGACACGGTATCCGCTGGGCGAAGATGCGCTGCGCGATGCGCAGGCGGAGAATGACTTTGCGCTGCTGCAGGAGTTGATTGTGCAGGTGCGTGCGGCACGCAAGGATCTTGGCGTGGAAGAGAAAGCGCTGGTTCCGGTGCGGGTGCGAGCGGAGGGCGGAGCAGCGGCAGCGATTGCCGCGAATGCAGCGATGGTGGAGAAGCTGGCCCGCGTGGCGGGCATTGAGCAAGTGGCTGCGGTGCCGGAAGGCGCAGGCGTGCGATCGACTCCGCAGTTTGACGTGCAGGTGGTCTACGAAAAGAAGATTGACGTGGCTGCGGAGCGCGAACGCCTGACCAAGGAAATCGCGCGCTACGAGAAAGAGCAAGCGAATGCGGAACGGCAACTTGGCAATGAGGCGTTTTTGAGCAAGGCTCCCGCAAATGTGGTGGAAGGGCTGCGCACGCGCGCGGCAGAACTTGTGTTGCTGCTGGAGAAGGCGCGCGCTGGACTGAGTGAGTTGAAAGAAGCAACGAATTAAAGGGACACGATGATGGAATGGAAGAGCAAAAAGATTGAAGCCATTCTGGAAGGCGCGCTGAAAGAAGACAAGGCGACGCGGGATGTGACGACGGACATCACGGTGGATGCCGACCTGCGAGCTTCTGCTACCGTGATTGCGCGGCAGGACCTGACGTTGAGCGGGCTGGGATGTATTCCGCGATTTCTGGAGATATTTGCGGCGCTCGACAGCCGCAAGCATCGCCGGTATGAAATTGTGAGCCACCCGGAGATGTTTGATGGCGTGCGGGTGAAGAACGGGCAGGCGATAGCCGTAATTCGTCACAATGCGCGTGTCATTTTAGCCTGCGAGCGGGTGATTCTGAACCTGATGCAGCGCATGAGCGGCATTGCGACGATGACGCGGCGCTATGTGGACGCGATTGAAGGCACCGAAGCACGTGTGCTGGACACGCGAAAGACTGTTCCGGGGCTTCGTATGTTGGACAAGTACGCGGTGTGCTGTGGCGGCGGTGAAAATCACCGGCTGGACCTGTCAGACGGCATTCTGATCAAGAACAATCACATCTCGCTGGGCGGCGGCGTGGCCCGGGTGCTGGAGAGCGCGCACAAGAAGCGGCAGCCCGGACAGACGATTGACATTGAAGTGCGCAACTTTGAGGAATTGAAGACAGCACTGGAATATGGAGCCGAGTCACTGCTGCTGGATAACATGACTCCGGCTGAGGTGAAGAAGGCCGTGGCGATGGTGAAGGAGCACGACGAGAAGATTCCGACCGAAGCATCAGGCAATATTACGCTCGAGAACATTCGCAAATATGCGCAGACTGGCGTGACGTATATCTCAGTGGGAGCGTTGACGCACTCGGTGATGGCGGCGGACATCAGCATGCGCATCACGGCGGAGATTTACTAACGAATCGAGCCACCTACAGCCCCACTCAAACCAACACCAGGCTTGAATGGGGCACCCAGTGCAGAGCGGAAATTTACTAGTGAATTGCGCAAATGACGATCCCACTCAAGCCAAAGGCTGGCTTGCATGGGGCACCCAGAGCGAGATGGAGATTTACTGAGACGTGGAAGCTGCGGTGCAAGCCCTTGACCTGAACGCAATGAACGCGGCACTGGCAGAGACGCCGTTCGCGGGCAGGATTACGCTCTTCCCAGCGATCACATCGACCAACACGCATGCAATGGCGGAAGGGGATGCGGGCGCCGCGCATGGCAGTGTTTATGTGGCCGAGGAACAGACGGGCGGACGCGGGCGCGGGGCGCATGCGTGGGCTTCGCCGCCGGGCAGCGGACTGTATGTGAGTGTGCTGCTGCGTCCGCAGATGGCTCCGGGAGATGCGCTGTGGATCTCACTGGCCGCGGGTCTGGCGGTGCGTCATGCAGTGGAAGAGATGACGACACTGCAGGCGGACTTGCGCTGGCCCAATGATTTGATGCTCGGGAAGAAAAAGTTCTGCGGGATTTTGACTGAGATGCATGCCGAGGCGACACGCGTGCGGCATGTGGTGGTGGGTATCGGCATCAACGTGCTGCAGATGGCGTTTCCTGAAGGGCTGGATGCGATGGCAACCTCACTGCAGATTGAGACCGGGCTGCAGTGGTCGCGGCAGGATCTGCTGGTTGCGCTGCTGCAGGCTCTGGATCGCGAAATGTCTGCGCTGGGCGATGCGATGCGGATGGACGCCGCGAAGCAGAGCATTCTGGAGCGGATAGAGCGGGCGTCGAGCTGGGTGCGTGGCAAGCGCGTGCGCGTGGATGAAGGCGCTGGCTTCGCAGGCGTCACCGACGGGTTGAATGCGCAGGGATTTCTGCAGGTGCGCACGCAGGATGGTATTCGTACGGTGCTGTCTGGCGGAGTGCGCGAAGATGATGGGGGACGATAACGATGCTGCTGGTTTTGAATGTCAACAATACGAATACCCTCATCGCGATCTATAGCCTGCATGCCGATGGCTCAACCGATGAACTGCGCGCGACATGGCGCATCAGCACGCGGCAGGGGCAGACGGCGGACGAGTATGGCATTCTTGTGCGCAGCCTGCTGGCGAGCGAGGGGCTGGTATGCGAGGCAGTGCGGGATGTGGTGATTGCATCGGTGGTTCCGCCGCTGGATTGGACGCTGCGGCAGTTTTGCGAGCGCTACTTCACGAGCAAGCCGATCTTTATAGGGCCGGGCGTGAAGACGGGGTTGCCGATTCTGACGGATCATCCGACGGAGGTGGGCGCGGATCGCGTGGCGAATTGCATTGGTGCTTTTCACCGCTATGGCGGCCCGACGATTGTGGTGGACTTTGGCACGGCGACCAACTTCGATGTGGTGTCGCGCAAGGGTGAATTCATTGGCGGCGCGATTGCGCCGGGGCTGAATATTTCTGCCGAGGCACTGTTTGCGCGGGCTGCGCGGCTGCCGCGCGTGGAAATTCGCAAGCCGGCGAAGATGATTGGAACCAACACGGTGGACAATCTGCAGATTGGGTTGTTCTGGGGGCACATCGGGCTGGTGGACTCGATACTGGAGCGCATGATCAGCGAACTGGGGCATGATGTGAAATGCGTGGCTACAGGCGGACTGGCACAGGTGCTGGCAGGCGAATCGAAGTACATCACTGAAGTAAATGAAACGCTGACGCTCGACGGATTGCGGCTGGTGTATGAAGCACAGCGCGCAAGCCGCGAGAAGAGCGGCGGAAATCGCGGCGCGTAAAAGCTGTGCAGAACTACTTCAACTACTTCACGGAGATCGAAGAGCACTTTCAGCGCCGGCGCGGCACGCTGCTGCTGCTGTCTACGCTTGACTGGGCACTGATTGAGACCTGGCGCGAGGCGGGGGTTCCGCTGGAGGCCGTGCTGCGCGGGATCGACAAGGCTTTTGACAAGCACGAGGCCAAACCCAATGCGCGCACGCGGCGCGTGAACGGACTCGCCTGGTGTGCGCAGGCAGTGATGGAAGCAGCTCAGGAAATGCAGGAAGCGGCCGTGGGCATGGCGCGCAACACGCAAGCGGATAAGGCCGAGCAGCAAGGCTTTGAAAGCGAGCGCGTGGCGGCATGGCTGATGCGCGGGGCCGACGCATTGATGGCGGCCCAATTGCGCGGGCTGGCCGCGGAGACTGCGCAGGAGATTGCGACGCGATTGCGCGAGATGGCGGCGGATTCCGCAGCATGTGCCGGCGATCTGGAAGCGCTGGAGCGGAACCTGCTGGTGCTGGAAGAGAAGCTGATGACCGCGATTGTGGCCACAACCGGTGAAGCAGAGATGCTGGCGCTGAAAGAGCAGAGCGCGCGCGAACTGGCACCTTATAAACGGAAGATGCAGGTGGCGCAGATTCGACAGATTGAGCAGCAGTTTTTGCACAAGCAGCTTGTGGACCGGCATAAGCTGCCGCGACTGAGCCTGTTTTACATGAGCCAGGCATGAAGGTACGCATCGAAAAGGCGATCTACGGCGGCGCGGGGCTGGCGCGGCATGAGGGCAAAGCGGTCTTTGTGGAGCGATCTCTGCCGGGCGAGCTCGTGGAAGCTGAGATTGTAACCGACAAAGCATCTTATTCAGAAGCGCGTGTGACGGAGGTGCTGGAACCCTCTGCGGAGCGCGTGGCGGCGCCGTGCCCGTATTACGGCGCATGCGGCGGATGCCAGTATCAGCATGCGAGCGAAGACGAACAGTTGCGCATGAAAGCGGCGATCTTGCAGGAGACACTGGAGCGTGCGCGATTAAAGGATCTGCCTGAGATACAGGTGATTGCGGGAGAGCCGTGGGGATATCGCAACCGCATTCGGCTGCATGTGGAGACGAAGCCGTTTGCGCTGGGCTACCGGCGAGAGCAGTCGCATGTAACGCTGCCCGTGGAGGAGTGCCGCATTGCCGCTCCAGCGCTGGTGCGCGCGATGCAGGTGCTGGTGGAGCAGTGCGAAGCAGCGCTGGCAGGATGGGCGCGCGAAGTGGAACTGTTTACCGATGATGCGACGGAGCTCCTGTTGATAAGCGTGTATGCCGATGCAGCGACAGCGAAGATGCAGGAGCGACTGGATGCTTTGTGGGAGCGACTGCAAGGCGCGTTGCCCGAGGCGGCGGGATGCGCGGCGTTTGCGCTGCCGGCGGGTAAGGGATTTGCGCGGCGCGTGGCGACGGCGGGAGGGCCTTCGCTGACGTATGGCGCTGGCGGTTTGCAGTACCGCGTGAGCGCGGGTGCATTCTTTCAGGTGAACCGGTTTCTGGTGGATCGCATGGTGGCGGCGGTGTGCGAGGCACGTGCCGGGGCAACGGCATGGGATTTGTATGCGGGCGTCGGGCTATTTGCCAAAGCACTGGTGCCGCGGTTTGAGCATGTGACGGCGGTGGAGGCCGCGCCGGAGTCGGTCGCGGATTTGCGGGTGAACGCGCCGGGAGCACGCGTGGTGGCGGCGACGACACTCGACTTTCTGCGCAAGGCGGCGCAGGAAGCCGGAAAGCGGAAGGCCGCGCCGGATCTGGTAGTGGCGGACCCTCCGCGTGCGGGCCTGGGCAAAGATGTGACGGCGCTGCTGGGCAAGATTCGCCCCCGGCACATTACTTACGTTTCCTGTGATCCGGCAACGCTCTCGCGCGACCTTTTTGCGTTGCTACAATCCGGGTACCGCTTCCGCTCTCTGCACTTGTTGGATATGTTTCCGCAGACATTTCATGTGGAGACGATTGCCCAACTGACGCTCGAATAGATACGGCGGCCGGCGGGGGAGAACCGCAGGCAGCATGGCAACGCGAGCGATTCCTGAACAACACCCGGTGGCCATAGTGGCACGCAAAATCTCTCGCCGGTATTTTTCTGCACCGATGCTACTGGGCGCCCTGGGATTTGCCGCAGGCATTTTGCTTGCGCGCATGTGCTGGCGCACGCCCGCGCTGCTGGGCGTGGCCATGCTTGCCATGGCTGCGGTGGCATGGATGGCTACTTTGCGAAAGGTGCTGCCAGGCATCGCCCTGGCGGCGGCCCTAGCGTGCATGGCGCTGGCGGGCGCGTGGAGTTGGGAGATTGCGCCGCAGCCCTCCACGGAAAACGCTGCGCTGCTGGTGCAGTATAGCCACCAGAATCGCAATGGGCGCAAGGTCAGCGGCGAAGACCATGTGGAAGGCATGGTGGCCGTGGCGCAGGCTGTGCGCGAGGAAGATTGGCACGCATTCTATTCGCGCAAGAGCCGGGTGGAGCACAGCCAATATGCTGATCTGCGTGCGGTGCGGATCAATGGCCTCGCGCTTCCGGCAGATTTTGGTGTTCGCGTCGGGATCTATGCACCCGAGGATGCGCGCTTCCCCACGATGCGCTGCGGTGACGCGGTTGAGTGGACGGGCACGCTGCACATGCCGGAAGAGTTTCATGATCCGGGCGTTTGGGATGCGGCGGAATATCTACGTGGACAAGGCATTGGCGCGGAAGGAAGCACGAAGGCCGCGGCGGTGAGGCTGCTGCCGGCGCACGCGATGAACTGGCGCGCGGAGGTGATGTGCCGCGTCCGCTCATGGCAGCAAAGCGCGGGCCAACAGCTCATGGCGTATGCGCAGAGCCAGCGGAATCTGGCGATGCCGGCGATGCTGCGAATCTCAACTACTGACGCGACGATGCTGACGGCCATGACGACCGGAAACCGCAGCTATTTGACGGGACCCACGCGCACGGGTTTTGAGCGGACGGGGTCGTTTCATCTGCTGGTGGTTTCAGGGCTGCATCTGGCGATTTTCTCTGGCATGATTTTTTGGCTGGCGCGGCGGCTGCGCATGGGCCGTGGATGGGCGACCGTGGCGACCATTGCACTGTCATGGGGCTATGCAGTGTTCACGGGGTGGGGACAGCCGGTGCAGCGCTCGCTGTGGATGGTGGTCTTGTATTTGCTGGCGCGGCTGGTGTGGCGCGAGAAGCAGCGGATGAACGCGATTGGGTTGGCGGCACTGGGAATTCTGGCAGCGCGGCCGGAGGCAGTGGCGGACACGGGATTTCAGATGACGCTGCTGGCGGTGTTTGCCGTGGCGGGAATTGCGATTCCATTGCTGGAGCGTGGAGTGGAGCCGTATCTGCGTGCGCTGGAGCGTTTGTGGGTGCTTCCGATGGATGCCTCGCTGCCGCCCAGGCTGGCGCAGTTTCGAGTGACGCTGCGGATGCTATTACAGCAGGGGCGCTGGCCACTGCGAACGCGAGTGATGCGGTATTTGCTTCCGAAACTATTGCGAATTTGCCTGCGAATTGCCGAACTGGTGATTGTGACGGTGGCGATTGAGGCAGCGATGGCGCTGCCGATGGCTGTGGACTTTCATCGCATTACGATTGCCGGGCTGCCGGTGAACCTGCTGATTGTTCCGCTGATTGGCATTCTTTTGCCGCTGGCGATTGCGACTTTGCTTTGCGTGTTGGCGGTTCCTACGCTGGCGGTGATTCCGGCGGCGGGCACGGCGTTGTTTCTGCATTTTGTTCTATTTTTGGTTACTTATTTTGGGGATGCCCGGCTAGGAAACTGGCGTGTGCCGGAGCCGCTTGCGTTGCAGTTGGCAGGATGCCTGGTTCTGCTGGTGATGGGCATGGGAATGTTGCGCTGGCGGCGCATGGGGTGGGTTCCGGGCGTGGCGCTGGTGGCTTTGAGCGTGGCAGTGCTGCTGTGGCCGAGGCCCATTACGCACGACCAAAGAGCATGCGAGGTGGCGGCCATTGATGTGGGGCAGGGCGATTCCCTGCTGGTCATTACACCAGAGGGAAAAACGCTGCTGATTGATGCGGGCGGACTGGAGGGCAAATCACCGGACGACCATTTCAACATGGGCGAAGATGTGGTTTCGCCGGTGCTGTGGTCGCTGGGGATTCGGCGGCTGGATGCGGTGGCAATCACGCATGGGCATGTGGACCATATTGGCGGCATGGCGGCAGTGATTGCGAATTTTCATCCGAAGCAGTTGTGGGTGGGTAAGAATCCGCAGTCGCGGACTTATGATGTGGTGCTCGCGGAAGCGCGGGCGATGCACGTGGAGGTGGTGCCGCACCTGGCGGGAGACCGCTTCTGGTTTGGGGGCGTGCGCGTGCGCGTGTTGTGGCCCTCTGCTGATTATGAGCCGGGGAGACGCCCGTCGAATGAGGACTCCCTGGTGTTGCGGCTGCGGTATGAAGGCACGAGCGCGCTGTTGGAGGGCGATGCGGAGGCTCCGGCCGAACGACAGATGATTGCGGAAGGCGGGCTGCAATCGAACCTGCTGAAAGTGGGGCATCATGGCAGCCGCACGTCGACGAGGCCGGCGTTTCTGGCGGCGGTGCGGCCGCAATATGCGGCGATCTCAGTGGGGCAGCGTAATTTGTATGGGCATCCCAAGCTGGCCGTGCTGCAGGAGCTGGGGGATGCACATGTCTTGACGTATCGCACCGATATGAATGGCATGACTACGTTTTATCTGGACGGCAAGCATCTGCGCGCGGTGACGGAATAGGCATTTCGCGACGGCAGAGCTAGCGCAACCAGCGCATGAGCAGATTGGGCGCGCAGCCGAGCAGCAACGTGAGCGCGGCCATGACGAGGAGCGTGATGCGGGCCAGTGTGGGGGATGAAAGCGGAGTGGCGTCCTCTGCCATCGGCACGACATAGACCTGACGCAGCACACGCAGATAGTAGAAGAGCGCGACCACACTCATCAGAATGGCAAGGATGACAAGCCAGAGGAGTCCAAAGGCGGGCGCGGCCTGCAATGCGGCGGCGAAGAGCCAGAACTTGGCGAAGAAGCCGACCAGCGGCGGAATGCCTGCCAGCGAGAGCAGAAAGACAAGCAGGCAGGCAGAGAGCGCGGGAGAGCGGCGGCTGAGTCCTGCGAGGGATGAGAGTGAATCGATGCCGTTTGTTTCAAGGATGGCGAGCACGCCGAATGCACCGAGCACGGCCAGCGCATAGGTAAAGACGTAGTAGAGCAGCGCGGCGAGACTCTGTGGCGTATGCGCGATGAGGCCGAGCAGGAGATAGCCCGCGTGGCCAATCGCCGAGTAGGCGAGCAGGCGGCGCAGGCTGGTCTGGGCGAGCGCGGCGAGATTCCCGAGCAGCATAGAGAGCACTGCGACGGCCGCGAGGATGGGCATCCATCCTGGAGCGGAAAGATGCCACGCCGCATTGCCGGAGGCGCTGGCCACGCCGATGAAGAGCACCTGGGCGAAGACGAAGAAGCTCGCTACCTTTGAAGAGGACGCGATGAAACCGGCGCTGAGAGACGGTGCGCCCTGGTAGGCATCAGGAGCCCAGAGGTGGAAGGGTGCGGCGGCGATCTTGAATCCGAAGCCGAGGATGACGAGCACGATGGCCACGAGGAGCAGAGAGTCGGGCTGCGAGGCCGCGAGCGCAATTTGCTGCAGATCAAGCGAGCCAGAGACTCCATAAAGCAGGCTGATGCCGAAGAGCAGAAAACCGGCGGACATGCCGCCAAACAGAAAGTACTTGAGCGCGGCCTCAGCCGAGGCGCGGCTGTGTTTATTGAAAGCTGTGAGGATGTAGAGCACGAGGCTCAAAAACTCAACCGCAAGAAAGATGAGCAGAAGATTTTGCGTGCTGACCAGAAAGAGTGCCGCGACGGTTGCGAATAAGAGCAAGGCGAAGAATTCGCCGATGTGGGTGGTGAATGCGGATACTTCCCTGCCCTGCTGGGCTAACACTGAGCCGGAGAGGAGCGTGACGGCGAGAGTGAACAGCAGCAGCACGACCTGCACCACGCCCGTGCGGGCGTCGAGCACCAGCATGCCATCGAGCAATTGGACCGGCGCAGTGAGAGGCAGGAGTGCGAGCGCCACGAGGGAGCCTGCCACCGAGAGCAGCATGGCGATGCGAGCGCGTACGGCTATTGGAGAGCGGCGCAGCAGCATGCCGTCACAGGCCAGCACGAAGAAGGCGGCGACAGTGAGGGCGATTTGCGGCAGTGTGAGGCGCAGCAGTTCGGAGTAGGAGACCGGGTTCATCGCCAGCCTCCGTTACGCAGAGCCGAGAAGAGCGGAGATTGCAGGCTAGGCAGAATGAGTCGCATAAGAATGTGCGGGTAGAGGCCGACGATGATGGTTGCCGTGAGCAAAAGCAGTGCTCCGGCGCGCTCGGGCAAAGTGATGGGCGGCAGAGGATGTTCGATGGGCGCGGGCGGCTCGTCTGATTGAGCAGCGGGAAAGAATACCCGAGTGAGCGCGCGCCAGGTGAAGGCGACACCGATGAGAATGCCAAGCGCGACAGCGAAGACCATCCATGGCATGGAGCGCCAGACGCCGAGGATGACTTGCAGTTCGGCGATGAATCCGCTGAAACCGGGAAGGCCGACGGAGGCCATGGCGGCGAGGGTGAAGGTGATGGCCGCAAACGGCAATGCGCGGCTGAGATGCATGGGGCCGAGAGCGGCGAGGTCGCGGGTGTGGGTGCGGTCGTAGACCATGCGGCCGACGACGGCGAAGAGCAGCCCCGCGATGATGCCGTGAGAGAACATTTGCAGCACCGCGCCGTCGATGCCGATCTGGCTGAGCGTCATGAGGCCGAGCAACACAAATCCCATGTGACTGACGCTGGAGTAGCCGATGACGAATTTGAAGTCGCGCTGGACGAGGGCGACGCTGGCGCCGTAGACGATGCTGATAAGCGCGAGCAGGGCGAAGACATCACGCCAGGAGCCGAGGCCGAGAATGTGGAATCCCCATGGTGCGAGGCCGAGGGGAAAGAGCATCATGGCGACGCGCAGGCAGCCGTAGGCACCGAGCTTCATAACAACACCAGCCAACAACATGGAGGCAGCAGTGGGCGCGGCGGCGTGGCCCGTGGGCGCCCAGGTATGGAACGGCCAGAGGCCGGCGAGCACCGCAAAGCCCACGAAGACGAGCGGGAAGGCCCACATCTGGAAGTGCTGCGAGAACGGATAGTGAGCGAGGACGGCGAGGTTGAGCGTCTGGGAGCCTGAAGCGGCCCATGCGGCGAGAATGCCAATGAGCACAAGCGCGCTGCCCGCGAAGGAGTAGAGCGCGAGCTTCATGGCTGCGTATTGGCGCGGGCGCGTGTCTCCGTTGGGCGCGGAACCCCAGATGGCGATGAGGAAGTATTTGGGGATGATCGCAATCTCGTAGAAGACGAAGAGCAGGAAGAGATCAAAGCTGAGGAAGACGCCGTAGACTCCGCCGATGAGCACGAGGTAGAAGGCGAAAAACTCGCGGGTGCGATGTTCGATGTTCCACGAAAAGAGGATGCCGGCCATGGCCGCGAGGCCGGTGAGCAGCAAGAGCGTAAGGCTGATGCCGTCGGCGGCGAGCGTGTAGCGGATACCGAGTTGAGGAATCCAGGTAGAGTCCGCGACGACAAGCAGCGAGCCGGGCTGATACTGCAGCACCGCGCCGAGGGTGAGTACGAAGCCGACCAGCGAAGTGAGCAACGCGACCCAGCGGGTAAACTGCGGGCGCGATTGGGGCGTGAGCAGGACAGCGGCCGCACCCAGGAAAGAGGCGTAGATGGTCCACGCGAGTTGCGGAGCGAAAGCGAGCGGCTGTGGAATCGTCGTGAGCGGCATCAGCGATGGGCCTCCGTGGCGCGAACGGGATATCCGGAGGGATTTGTAACTGTGTTGGCAGCAGTTTGCAGCGGTGCGGCCTGCGGGGCGGTCCATTGCGCGACGGTGCCGGTCATTTTGCCTGCGATGAGCTGGGGATAAAAGCCGAGCACCAGCATGAGCGCGATAACCGGAGCGAAGGCGAAGCGCTCCGCAGCGGTGAGGTCAGGCATGGGAGCTTGTTGCTGTGATTCACGCATTGGGCCAAAGAAGACGCGCTGCAGCACGGCTAACAGGAAAACTGCCGTGAAGAGCAGGCCCAGCAGGGCAAGAGCAGCGGCCCAGCCTGCGAGCGGGAAGACGCCTTTGAAGATGAGGAACTCGCCGGGAAATCCGTTGAGACCGGGCAGGCCGAGTGAGGCAAAGATGGCGATGCCCATGAGTCCGCAGAAGACGGGAACGATTTTGCGGAGACCGCCAAAGTCAGTGAGAGCGCGCTTGCCCTGGTTGCGGCGCTCAAGCAACGCAACAAACCAGAAGAGCGCGGCGGCGGTGAGGCCGTGGCTGAAGATTTGCAGTAGCACACCGGTGAGTGCGGCGGATTTTTCAAGGAGCAGGGAGGGGTCTGCTCCTGTAAAGCGCGCGACGACGCAGATGCCCAGCACGCAATAGCCAAGGTGGTTGACCGAGGAGTAAGCGAAGGTGCGTTTGAGGTCGCGCTGCGCCCAGGCAGCCAGCGCTGGCAACACGATGGAAGCGAGAGCGAGCCAGAGCAGCGGAGTGAGCATCTGCTGCATCTGCTCGGGGAAGATGGGCAGCAGGATGCGGAGGAAGCCGTAGACGCCCATCTTGGACATGGCGCCGGTGAGGAGCATGGTGGTTTCGCTGGAAGCTTCGGCATAAGTGGCCGGCAGCCACGTATGGAACGGGACCACGGGTGTCTTGACTGCGAAGCCAAGAAAGACTGCCCAGAAGAGCAGCAGTGCGAGCGAGGAGCCGGACCATCCGGTCCAGGCGAATTGCTGTTGTAGCGCGGCAGTGAGCTGGCCCTGATGCGCCCATTGTGCAAGTGCGAGGAAGTCGAAGGTTCCAGCCGCGAGATAGAGCGCAAGGAACGCGACGAGGAGCGCGACGCTGCCCACCATGGTGTAGAGAAAGAATTGCAACGAAGCTTGTGCGCGTTTGGCTCCGCCCCACTGACGCACCAGAAAGAACGCGGGGATGAGCGTCAGCTCCCAATAGAGGAACCAGTGCAGGAAGTTGAGAGCGGTGAAGGTGCCGAAGAGGCCGCACTCCAGAAAGAGCACCAGGGCGAAGTAAACCGGGCCGTGCGCCGGGTTGCTCCAGGAAGCGATGAGCGACATGAGCACAACGATGGCTGAGAGCACCAGTAAGAGCAGACCGAGTCCGTCAATGCCAACGTGGTAGGTGAGCCCGATCGACGACGCCCATGCATATTGCTGCTCAAATTGCATGCCGGAACTTGCAGCGTTGAAATGAACCCAGAGGGCCAGCGTGCCCAGTAGCGAGGCCACAGCAATGAGGATGGCCAGAGCGCGGGCAAGCGCACGATTGCGCGAGAGCGCGAGTACGGCGAAGGCTCCTGCGAATGGAAGCGCGGTAAGCCAGGTGAGTGGACCTGCGAAGATCATCGCCACCCCCACAGAAGCACCCATGCAGCGAGCACGGCGAGCGCGACACCGAGAGTGCGCAGATAAGTCTGCACGCGTCCGTTTTGCCAAGTTGCGAACAATGCCCCGCTACGGTTCAGTTCGCGGCAACCGAGATCAAAGCCGCCATTGACGGCATGCGTATCGATAGCGGCATCGACATGGCCGAGCAAGCGGGTAAGAGCTGCGATGGCTTGCACCGTACCGCCGAGAATCCAGCGGTCGAATCCGTCGGCTACCACCGAAGCGATGCGCGCGAGGCGCAGTATGGTCGCGTCATAGATTTCATCTACATAGAAGCGTTGCTGCAGCACATGAAAGAGCGTGGGTTGCAGGGTCTGGAGTGCATCAGGATCTGTGGCACGCTCGATTGGCTTGCGGCCATAAAGCCACCATCCGAGGCCGAGGCCCGCGAAGACGATGAGCGAAGAAACGATCATGAGCATGGCGAGATCGGCGGCGGCGAAGCGAGTGAGATCAAGTGTGGCGCGGGTGCTGATGAGGAAGTTGCTGAACCATGGCCATGCGGGCGTGCTGATGAAGCCGAGCAAGACGGCGAAGAGCGCGAGCACGATGAGCGGCACCGTCATGACGGCGGGGCTCTCGTGCGGGTCGCGGATGACGCAGGCTTCTGGCGGGCGCGGTGATGAGAGGTCCGCCGTGGCCTCAGGCAAACGGCGCGGGCCAAAGAAGACGTAGCAAACCTGGCGCGTCATGTAGAAGGCAGTCAGTAAGGCCCCAGCAGCACCGAGATAGAACGGCCCGAGCGAGATGGGCCAGCCGTGCGCGGCATGAAGGATTTCGTCCTTGCTCCAGAAACCGGCGAAGAGCGGAAAGCCGCAGAGGGCGAGCATGCCGCACATGTAGGTCACGAAGGTGATGGGCATGAAGCGGCGCAGGCCGCCCATGTTGCGAATGTCCTGCTCTTCAGTGCAGCCGTGAATGACGGAGCCCGCACCGAGGAAGAGCAGCGCCTTGAAGAAGGCGTGCGTGATGAGGTGGAACATGCCGATGGCGACTCCGCCGACGCCGAGGCCCAGCATCATGTAACCGAGTTGAGAGACCGTGGAATAGGCGAGGATGCGCTTGATGTCATTCTGCGCAACAGCGATGCAGGCGGCGAAGAAAGCGGTGATGGCTCCGACCCAGGCGACCACCTGCAGCGCGGCGCTGATGGTGTGCGGCGTGGCGGCCGCAGCCATGAGTGGATAGACGCGCGCGATGAGATAGACGCCGGCGGCCACCATGGTCGCGGCATGAATGAGCGCGCTGACGGGGGTGGGGCCTTCCATGGCGTCTGGCAGCCAGACGTGCAGCGGCACCTGGCCGGATTTGCCGGCTGCTCCGCAAAAGAGGAGCAAGGCAATTGCGGTGGAGACGGCCATGCCTGCGAGGGTGGTCTGCGTGACCATGGCGGCGAGCGCGGAGTGTTCGAGGCATCCCGCGCCGTTGTTGTAGAAGAGCAGCGTACCGCTGCTCGCATAGAGCCAGACCATGCCGAGCAGCAGGCCGAGATCGCCAATGCGGGTGGTGATGAAGGCTTTTTTCGCGGCGGCGGCGGCTGAGGGCTTATGGAACCAGAAGCCGATGAGCAGGTAGGAGGTAAGGCCGACGATCTCCCAGCACATAAAGAGCAAGAGCAGGCTATTGGCGAGGACGACGCCGAGCATGGCCCCGGCAAAGAGCGCGAGGAAGCAGAAGAAGCGCGTGAAGTTCTCATCATGCGCCATGTAGCCAAGGCTGTAGATAAAGATGAGCAGGCCGACGAAGGTGACCATCACCAGCATGACGGCGCAGAGGGGATCGAGAATCCAGCCAAGTTGGACCCACTGCGAGCCAAATTGCAGCCAGTTGAAGTTGTAGACCTGGCGGACAGGATTGGCGATGGTCTGGACCAGAGCGACGAGCGAGAGTAGCAACGAGATGCCGAGCGAGCCGATGGCGAGCGCCGCTGCCGGAACGCGACGCTGCCGCGGCATCAGCGCGATGAGAGCCGCCGCCAGCATGGGGAGCGCAGGGATGAGCCAGAGGAGCTTAAGCAAGGGTTCGACTCCGGAAGGTGCAAGATGACATGCGCTACCCCTTCAGTTCCGTGATTTCGGTTACATCCGATGTATTGGCGTGACGGTAGATCGCCACGATGAGCGCGAGGCCCACGGCGGCTTCGGCTGCGGCCACGGCGATGGAAAACAGCACGAAGAGGACGCCGGTGAGCGGATGAGTTGCCGAGGCTGCATGCGGACCATAGCGCCAGAAGGCGATGAAGTTCAGATTGGCAGCGCTGAGCATGAGTTCAATGCCCGCAAGGACGAGAATGGCGGAACGGCGCGTGATGGCTCCGGCGAGGCCAACGGCAAAGAGCAGCGACGCGACGAGCAGACAAGCGGTGAGCGGGGTCATGATGTGGGCGCTCCTTGCTTTGAGGGCTTCTCTCGCAGCGCGATGAGTACCGCACCGATGAGCGCGGCGGTGAGCAGCAGGGCCAGCACTTCAAGCGGCAGCACATAGGGCTGCATGAGCGCTTCGCCGATCTGCCGGACCGTGGCCATGGGCGCAATGGGTTGCGCGGGGGCTGCATGCACGAGGCGGCTGGAAATAATAGCGCGCGCAAGCACGGCAAAGACCGCGAGCGCGATGAGGCTACCGGAGAAAGCCGTGCGAGCCGCGGGCATGGCCGTAACCTCACTGCTGCGCGTGAGCAGAATGGCAAAGACAATCAGGATGGCCACTGCGCCGACGTAGACGAGTAATTGGGCGAGGCCCGCAAACTCCGCACCGAGGTTGAGGTAGAGCGTGGCGACCCCGGCGAAGGCGAGCACCAGCGCGAGCGCACAGTGAATGAGCCGCGCCATGGTCATGGCGGCAACGGCGCTGGCGAGCGTGAGAAATGCGAGAATCCAGAAAGATACAGCCATGGTTACCTTTCCCCCAGGCGATACCGGAAATCAGAGACCAAGGCCGCGATGCAGGATGTTTGCGGCGTATTGGCGCTCACTTCTTGTCTTCATACCTCAGGGGCTAAAGCCCCCTCTTTTTTGTAGCTCTGAGCGGCACGGCTAAAGCCGTGCCCTGATACAAACGGCTTGGCGCTGAGATTACGAAGCTTTCAGCGGCACAGCTGAGGCTCAGTCCTGATGCCGATTGATTCGGTTCCGTGGTTATGAAGCCCTCAGCGGCACGGCTATGGTTATGCCCTAATGCGAAATGATTCGGCGCTGTGGTTGGGCTCATGACTCCTCCGCATAGCGATAGACTCGCTTCTCGATGCGGCGGCCGTGTTCGAGGCCTCGCGCGAGCAATATATAGGGCACGGCGAGCAGCAGTGCGCATGCCAGCCAGCGAACCACAGGCCAGAAGCCGCTTTGCGGGAAGAATCTCCAGATGCCCGCGGAGAGAATTTCGAGCAGCGTCATGGGCAGCATGAATTTCCATGCGAAGTTCATGAGCTGATCCATGCGCAGGCGCGGAAGTGTGCCGCGAATCCAGATGAAAGTGGCGATAAGCACGAGCAGCTTTGCGAAGAACCAGCACCAGGATGGGATCCAGGTGAGAAAGCTGAAGGGCGCGGACCATCCGCCGAGGAAGAGGGTGATGCCGAGGCCGCTGACGGCAAAGATTTCAAGATACTCGGCAAGGAAGAAGAGTGCGAATTTGAAGCCGGAGTATTCGATGAAGTAGCCGGCGATGATCTCGGACTCTCCTTCGGGTAGATCAAACGGGCTGCGATTCGTCTCGGCTGCTGCGGCTGTCATGAAGAGGAAGAAGCCAGCGAATCCCCAGGGCGTGAAGACATACCAGTGCGGGAAGATTCCGGTAAAGCCGGCCTGCGCCGTAACGATCTGCTCGGGTGAAAGCGTGCCGGCAATCATGATGACGGCCACCGACGAGAGGATGAGCGGGATTTCGTAGCTGATCATCTGCGCGATGGCGCGCATGGCGCCGAGCAGCGAATATTTGTTGCGGCTCGACCAGCCTGCCATGAAGACGGCGAGCTCGGTTGCAGAGCCGATGGCGAAGAAGAAGAGGATGCCCGCATCGAGATGCACGGCGATCATGTTGCGGCCGATCGGCAGCACGGCGTAGGCCAGAAAGGCGGTGCAGACGATGACGACGGGCGCGAGGAAGTGCAGCAGGGCGTCGGCGGAGCGTGGCACGATGTCTTCTTTGGTGAGCGCTTTGATGCCATCCGCTACGGGCTGCAAAAGGCCCAGCGGGCCGACACGATTGGGGCCGAAGCGATTTTGCATGCGACCGAGGCCCTTGCGCTCCAGCACCGTGGTGAGCGCGAAGAGGCCGGGGAAGATGGCGAGAATGGGGACGATGATCAACAGGATCGCCGCCAGCGGCTGCAGGGGGGCGGGGGTGTGCGCGACGAGCCAGTGGTCGAGGTTGACGAAGACTTGATCGACGGATTGCGCGGAAACGAGAGTCATCATGCGCCGGCCTCTTTCTGCGCGGCAGCGGCGGCTTTGGCCTCTGCCTTGGCGACGTCGTCTGCGCGGCGCGTATCGACCTCGGCGGCCTCAGTGGGATGAATCTGCCGGTAGTGGCTGTTGGGCTTCGCGAGTTGCTCCTTAGTCCAAAGCAGGCCGTCGAAGCGATCACTGGTGCTGAGTTCAAAGGCCGTATCCATGCGGATGGCGTCGAAGGGGCAGACCTCGACGCAGATCTGGCAGCTCATGCAGACCGAAACATCGATGTTAAAAACGGCCGGATAAAACTGAGACTTGCCAACGTAATCCGGCTTTTTGTCTGTGCTCTTCTCGATGGTGATGCAGTGCGGCGGGCACTCCTTCTCGCAGATGTGGCAAGAGACGCAGCGCAGGCCTTTCTCTGCATCGTCGCCGTCATAGAGCAGGAAGGGAAAGACGCGCGAGGCTTCGGGCAGCGGATGCCGCTCCTCGGGATACTGCACGGTGACGAGGCGATCCTTGTCGACGAAGCTGCCGAAGAAGTTGCGGGCGGTTTCGATGAGTCCTTTGGCAATGCCTTCACCGAGCATATGAGTCTCCAGTTGCCAGTTGCCAGTCATCCGCCAGGCTCGCGAAATGACTGCAAGGATTCACCTGTGGGCTGCTTGCTGAAAATTGAAGATTCGTCATCGGTCCACCTCTCCCATGACGATGTCGACGCTGCCCAGGATCACGACGACATCGGCCACGTTACGGCCGAGGCACATGTCCTCAAGAATGGTGAGGTTGATCATGCTGGGCGGCCGCACGCGATAGCGATAGGGATTCATGGTGCCATCGCTGATGAGATAAAAGCCGAGCTCCCCTTTGGGCGACTCGACGCGCGCGTAGGCTTCGCCGGCCTTGGGGCGCAGGCCGCGCAGCTTCGTTTTGGGATCCTGGATGGGACCGGCGGGAATGTCGCGCAACGCCTGCTCAAGAATGCTGACGGACTCGCGCATTTCAAGAATACGCATCATGTAGCGGTCATACACGTCGCCGTGATCGCCGAGCGGCACGCGGAACTTCATACGCGGATAAAGGCCGTAGCCATCCACCTTGCGCACATCGTAGTTGACGCCGCTGGCGCGCAACATGGGGCCGCTGACGCCAGCATTGATGGCGAGCTCGCGCGGCAGAACACCCACGCCTTGCGTGCGTGCCATCAGGATTTCGTTTTCGCGGAGCAGGCGCTCGAATTCATCGACGAAGCGCGGCAGAGCAGCCACGAGTTGGCGCGTCTGGTTGAGCCACTCTTCTGTGCAGTCGACGCGCACGCCGCCAAAGCGCAGATAGTTGCACATCATGCGCGCGCCGGTGAGGGACTCGAAGAGGTCGAGAATCTTCTCGCGCTCGCGGAAGGCGTACATCAGCGGGGTGCCGCTGGCGCCCATGTCCTGCATGAGAAAGCCGACGAGGCCCGCATGGTTTTGAAAGCGGGTGAGCTCGGCGGCAATGATGCGAATGTATTCGGCGCGCTCGGGCACCGTGATGCCTGCGAGCTTCTCGACGGTGAGCACATAGCCCCAGTTGTTGGTCATGGAGCAGAGATAGTCGAGGCGGTCGGTATAGGGTATGGAGGCGAGATAGCTCGCGTTTTCGGCAATCTTCTCGTGATTGCGGTGCAGGTAACCGAAGACCGGCTTGAGGCGCACGACGCGCTCGCCGTCAAGGCGCACATCCATGCGAAAGACGCCATGCGTAGACGGATGATGCGGCCCCATGGAGACTTCGAGGATGTCTGAGTCCGATGAAAGAATCGCTGTGGGACTGAGAGCCGTAGTCATTGCGCGTCTCTCCCTTCGTCTTCTTCGCTGGGAGGCACGTAGTCTTTGCGCATGGGATAGTCGGTGAAGTTGTCCCACATGAGGATGCGGCGCAGATCGGGATGGCCGTCGAAGACGATGCCATAGAGGTCGAAGGCTTCGCGCTCCTGAAATTCCGCGCTGCGCCAGATGGGGGTGAGCGACGGCACATGGGTGTTCGCGGCGCGATCGGCCGTGCGCAGGCGCAATACCACGGGCCCATGCTTTTTCTCGACCGAGTAAAGGTGATAGACAGCTTCAAGGTAGCCGGGGATGAGGGTGGTACGGGTCTCGTCCACTTGCTGCTCTGCCGGGCCTTCAGGGGTTTCTACAGTTTTTGTAACTTTTACAGTTTCTTTCTTTTCGGCGTCGAGCCAGTCCACACCCGCCACGTCAGAGCAGTAGTCGAGGCGGTAATCCGCATGGTCACGCAAATAGCGTGCAGCTTCGACAGCGTACGCGCGGTCGAGCACCAGAGAGTGCTGTGCCGAGGGGCTTCCCTTGGGAACCACTGTGATCTGGCAGCCGGGAATGGCGGACTCGAGTGCGGCGCGAAGAGCCTCTGCAGAGAGATCGACAACGGTGGCAGCAGTGCTCATGGCAGCACCTTGAAGGGGCTTTCAGCTTGCGGCGGAAAGACGTCAGGGTTGTGCGTGGGCTCAAGGCCGTGCTCGCCAAACGCGGGCACGGGAAATTCACTGGGGGCGCCGGATTGCAGATGGCGCGGACGATCTGAGCCACGGAGGGATTGGGCGTCGATCTTCTTCTGCAACGTCATGAAGGCGTGAATGAGCGCCTCGGGTCGCGGCGGGCAGCCGGGAATATGGACGTCCACGGGGATGTAGCGGTCGATGCCCTTGAGAACGTTGTAGCCATCGCGAAAGGGGCCGCCGGAGATGGCGCATGCGCCCATGGCGATGACGTATTTCGGCTCGGGCATCTGGTTGTAAAGGCGCACGACCTGCGGCGCCATCTTTTTGGTGACGGTGCCGGAGACGATGATGAGATCGGCCTGGCGCGGCGAGGGACGAAAGACTTCCGCGCCGAATCGGGCGAGGTCATAACGGGCCATGGTGGTGGCGATCATCTCAATGGCGCAGCAGGCAAGGCCAAAGGTGAGCGGCCAGACGGAGCTGCGGCGGCCCCAGTTGTAGAGCTCTTCGAGCGTGGTGGTGAAGACTCCGTTTTTGCTGAGCTCGACTTTCAGATCTTTCAACTGCTGCGGCGCGAGTGCGTGGTCATCCATGGCGGCGGCTTCCTGGATTTGCGCTGAGATTTGTAACAGATATGGTTGCTAGTTCCATGTGAGCACACCTTTCTGCCATGCCCAGAGCAGACCTTCGACGAGCAGAAGAAGAAAAACGAGCATGGCGAGGCAGGCCCCGGCCGTGAGGCCCGTGAAGGCGACCGCGAAGGGGAGCAGGAAGACGGCCTCCACATCGAAGATGAGGAAGACGATGGCGTAGAGATAGTAGGCGGCGTCAAAGCGAATCCACGCATCGCCGTGCGACTCAAGGCCGCACTCATAGATGGAGTTCTTTTGCGGGCCGGGCTTTTGCGGGGAGAATACGACCGCCCACAGGCGTGCCAGGGCCAACGGGGCAAGGCCAAAGGCGACGGCCCCGATCAGGAGCGCGACTACCGTACGCCACGGATGCAAAGCATCTCCTCCCTTCGTGCAACGAGGACTCACGACAGGCAGCACGAACACGGTGCGGCCTGTCAGGAGAGATTATCGTCGCACATTCCGGGGGAATCTCAAATGTGATTTGCAACACAAGGGCGAAGAAAAGTGATGAATGGCAGGAGAATTATGCGACGTCTTTGCGCGTGGAAGCAGGCACGGCAGAGAGTTGTAGACCAAGGGCGCGCAAGACATGCATGACTGTGGCCAGCTCTGGATTGCCATCTGTGCTCAATGAGCGATAGAGACTTTCGCGAGAGACTCCGGCCTTGCGGGCCACCTCTGTCATGCCCTGCGAGCGAGCAATCACTCCGAGGGCGTCCGCCACAAAAGCGGGATCACCCGTCTCAAGTGCCTCAGTGATATAGGCCGCGACAGCCTCAGCATTATCGAGGTACGCGGCCGGGTCAAAGGGCTTCGTGGTTATCTGGCTCATCCGATCTCCTTTGCCAACCTTTTAGCCAATGCGATGTCCTGCTCCTGCGTGCTTTGTCTCCGCCACAGAGCAGAATGATGAGCATGCTGCCGCGTTGGGCGTAGTAAATGCGATATCCAGGTCCCGCATGAACTCGAAGCTCGCTAATCCCCTCTCCCACAGGCCGCACATCTCCGGCATTTCCAAAAGCCAGCCGTTGGATGCGGGCTGCAATCCGGACCCTTGCCTGAACGTCCCGCAGCGTTCGTAGCCAGTAGGAAAAGAGATCTGCCTCCCGAATCTCGATCACGGAAGAAGCGTAGCCTATACGCTACATATACTCGCAGATCACTTTCGTCATCAAGCTAAAGAAAAAGCGAAATCTTGTGACTGGTGGAATTCAGCTCAGGGTATTCAATGCGATGTGCAGAATTGGAGGCGCGGGTCGGAATCGAACCGACGCATAAAGGTTTTGCAGACCTCTCCCTTACCACTTGGGTACCGCGCCTTTGGGGTCAGAGACCTGTGCAATCTCTCCACAGCCAGCCATGTGAGGTAGGGGCCGACTGGAGCGGGAGACGGGACTTGAACCCGCGACCCTCGCCTTGGCAAGGCGATGCTCTACCACTGAGCTACTCCCGCTTGAGGTACTTTTTGAGTATATCGGGGAGCCCGCTGGTGGTCAATCAAACGGGCTCAGGAAAAGTGGAAGCCGGGCAGTCCGGTTGCGGAACTACCAGCTATGGCCGGTGATGCGGCCCTGGCCCGGCTCGATGCCGCGGATTTCCCCGTCGCGCATGTGAATGATGCGGTCGCCGATGCAGGCGGCCTCGGGGTTGTGGGTGATCATGAGGACGGTCTGCTTCAGTTCCTTGTTGGAGCGGCGGAGCATCTGGAGCACAGCGTCAGAGTTCTCTGTGTCGAGATTGCCGGTGGGCTCGTCGGCCAGCACGATGGCGGGGCGATTGACGAGCGCGCGAGCGATGGCGACGCGCTGCTGCTCGCCGCCGGAGAGCTCAGAGGGCCGGTGATCGAGACGGCCGCGGATGCTGAGCAGATCGGCCAGGTGGTCGAGGAATTTATTGTCGAGCGGTTCTTTGCGGCCCGAGATTTCGTGTGCCAGTTCAATGTTCTGCCGTGCGGTGAGCGTGGGCAGCAGGTTGAACTTTTGAAAGACGAAGCCGATTTTCTGCTTGCGGATGCGGGTGCGTTCGGCGTCGCTGAGGGCGACAAAATCGACACCATCAATGTGCACGCTGCCGCTGGTGGCACGGGAAAGTCCGCCTAACAGATAGAAGAGCGTGGACTTGCCGCTGCCGGAGGGTCCGACGATGCTGACAAACTCGCCTCCTTCAATGCCGAAGGAGACGCCGCGCAGCGCGGTGACCTGAATTCTGCCGGATTTGTATGTCTTGGTGAGCTTTTCAGCAACGATGGTGGACACAGTATTGATTGTAACTGCCGGAGGGGAGCCTGTGGCGGCTCCCGAGGCTGAAACCCGGGAGCCGGAAACCTGGTGAAGGACTGGCGGCGGCCGATGGCTACGAAGCGATGGCTGTGGGCGCGGCGGCGTAGCCATCCTGCGCAGAGGCAGCCAGATCGCCGTCGTAAAGAGGACGATGCACGGTCTTCTTGGGTCCGCGCTTGCGGGCAATGAGGACGCGAATGCGATCGAGCAGTTCAACGGGCGAGGACGCGCCCTTGGGCAGAAAGGCATCGGCGCGATTGGCGCGCTCAAAGGCCTTGACGGTTCCGCTGATGAGCATCATGGGCACCTCAGGCGCGAACTGCTTCATGCGGCGAATCATCTCGTTGCCATCCATCTGGGGCATGACGAGATCGCTCAACACGAGATCGATGCCGCCCTCGTGCAGAGTCTCAATGGCGGAGGCGGCGCTGGTGGCGGTGAGCACGCGATAGCCGCGGGTTTCGAGCAGAAATTTGCGGACCGACAGAGCCTGTTCGTTGTCGTCGACGCAGAGAATGACTTTCTTTGGCCTCATTCTTTTTAGACATCCTTCTTGGCTTCACGAGCACTGGCGAAGCGGCTGTGCATGCACCGGGGCGCACCGGTGTGCGGGTGATTCAGGGCCGCATTCCGGGCCTGAAGCGAGGCGGCTGTGCAGAGACAATGGGTCTCCCACCGCGCGGCGGCGATTTTTTCCACAAAGGAAAAAGTCGCGCGCACGCACGCTGCCGTGTTCTGGATCAGGCCAGAATGCGGTGAGCAAAGGCTCGGCACGGTTGCCTGCGTCCCCGGACTGCGCATGCTCCGGAAGAGTGCTCCTGGAACGGCAGCAAGCCAGCAGAGGCGCGCGTGCGGCGCATTGCTCTATCTCAGTTTTTGGTCAATCGGCAAAAGCTGTGAACTTCGTTTCCTCAGTTCGCTTGCCAAGAGTACGAACCGCACCGGGGCGTGTAAACAGGGAACATGAGGCGAAGAAGCGGGGAGATTTGCACTCACGATCCACGGAAGCTGGCCGAATTGCTGTTGCGCCAGCGTTACAGCGCCTGTGGCTCTGTTGAAACTATGTGAATTGCTCAAGGAAAAGCCGTCCCTTTGCTACGAAAACGGTGCAGCCGGAGATGCGCACCTGCGCGGGCTTGCCGTTTTGCAGCGAGCAGCGGCCGTAAAGATCGCTGGGGCGATGGATGGCGAGGCCCTGCCGGAGGTGAATTCGCGTGTCTGACGGCTCAATGCTGTTGCCGACCAGGTAGACCATGGCGCATCCGGCCGCGGAGCCGGTGGCGGGATCTTCACCGTTGTAGAACTGCATGCGGGCCTGCCACTGGCCTGGCTTTTCCTGCGCGATGACGTAGAAGAAGCGGGCTCCGATGGAGGCCAGCAGCGGGGGCGCGAGATCAGCCCGCAGGCTGAGGCGCGCGAGCACTTCGACGGAGCGGAGCGGCACGATGCAGAAGGGATTGCCGGTCGAGGTGATTTGCGGCGCCCACTCAGGCGAGAGATCGCATGGCTCAAGACCGAGTGCCGGGGCGATGGCTTCACGTGATTGCACGGCGCCCAACTCGGCTTTGGGCTGTGTCATTTCGCCATAGATGGCCGGAGCCGTGGCCTGCGAATCGTCAAAGACAACGGGGACGCGGCCGGCGTTGAGATCGAGCGTGAGAGCGGGAAGACTGGGATGGTCTGCAACGAAGCGGCGAATGACGGCAGCGGTGCCGAGGGCGGGATGCCCGGCGAAGGGCAGCTCCTCACGCACGGTGAAAATGCGCAAGCGGTAGCCCTGGTCCGCCTCGGTCGCAGCGTCACGACGGCAGAGGAAAGTGGTCTCGGAGAGATTGGTTTCACGGGCGATGGACTGCATCTCTTCGGGGGAGAGATGGCCAGCGTCAGGAAAAACCGCAAGCTGGTTGCCGGTGAGCGGCCTGGAGGTGAAGACGTCGCAAAGGTAGTAGTCGAGAGCGCACATGAAGACAGGGTAGCTGAGGATGCGCATTGACACGGGGGCCACGCGCGCCCTAGTCTGTCTACGTGATCGCTCACGCTCACAACTCGATGTGCATGTGCTGCTGTTGCGGCCGCACTCTGCGGGTGTGTCTCTAAGAGCGAAAACGGAACCTGGTATCGCCCTGACCCACCCGCAGAGAAGCTGCCGCGGTGGGTTTTCGAGTTTTCAAGGTTGAAAACCTTTGAGTCATTGCAGAGAGGAATAAGGAAAATGGGATTGCGCATCAACGACATCGCCCCCGACTTTACCGCTGAAACCACGCAGGGCACCATTCACTTTCACGAATGGATCGGCGACAACTGGGCCATTCTGTTTTCGCACCCGAAGGACTTCACGCCCGTCTGCACGACGGAGCTGGGCGCGGTGGCTGCGCTGGAGAGCCAGTTTGCGGCGCGCGGCGCGAAGGTGATCGGCCTGAGCGTGGATCCTGTGGACAGCCACAGCAACTGGGAGAAGGACATTGAAGAGGTAGGCGGCCACAAGGTGAACTACCCGATCATTGGCGATCCTGAGCTGAAGATTGCCAAGCTCTACGACATGCTGGCCGCCGACGCCGGCGAGAGCTGCGAAGGCCGCACGCCTACACTGAATGCGCCGGTGCGCACGGTGTTTGTGATTGGCCCGGACAAGAAGATCAAGCTGACACTCTCCTACCCGATGACGACGGGACGCAACTTTGACGAGATCATTCGCGTGCTGGACTCGATTCAGCTTACGGCGAAGCACCCGGTGGCAACGCCCGCGAACTGGAAGCAGGGCGATGACATCATCATTGGCGGAGCGGTCTCAAATGAAGAAGCTGCGACGAAGTTTCCAGGCTTCAAGACGGTGAAGCCCTACCTGCGCACGGCTGCGCAGCCGAAGTAGTTTTTGAAGGATTGCCTGCCGCGGATTCCGCTGCGGCAGGCAAATTGAGCACCGGTGGCGAAGGGGCTAACGCGCTGGTCTGCAAAACCAGTATTCGCCGGTTCAAATCCGGCCCGGTGCTCCAATTCCCTGCCCTGCATTCCCTGCTAATTCAGACGAAGCTCCGCCGTGTTGTCCGATGGATGGACCGGCACGGTGAAGAGGTGTGTCGTGGCATCGAAGTGGACGGTGCCGACGCTCCCCTTCTTTGCCCGCACGTGTGGCTGCTGGCGAGCCCATCCTGTCAGCATGACAGCGCTCTCGCCTTTTGCAAATGTAACCGTCACCTGGTCATTTTGATTGCCTGATGCGACCTGAAAACGCTTGGCCGCGAGTGGAACCACGGCATTTGTATCTCCCAGAATGGCAATTCCATGCGCATCGACAGGAGCCAGCACGGAGTAGGCCCATCCATTCGCAAATGGCATGGTAACGGAGCCTTTGGCGGCAATAAGTTTGCCGGTGTGATTGACCCAGTTGTAGGCATAGGCCTGACCGGTGATACCGACTTCACGCAGTGGCACGGCGACCTGCCTGGGAAGATCGCGGCGGGGATAGGCGAAGACTTCCACCTCGTCTCCACTGTGCGTGGAGGCGACCATGGGGCCTTCGAGGTTGGCGGCATCGCTCTGGAAGGTCGCGTCGGTGGGCACGATGGAAGTATCCGGCTTGAGCAGCACGGAGTCAGCACGCATGACGCGCTTGAGATTCGCGGCATCGATCTGATCGATGGGGTCGCCGACGCCGACCGGACCGGCTGAGAGCGTGGACAAGATCAGCTCAGGAAGCTGATGGCTCATGAAGACATCGGTCCACGGCCAGAGGCCGACGGCGCGGGCCAGGGCAGAGCCATAGAGGAACCAGTCCCAGCGCGAGCGGCGAAAGCCATCGTCGCTGACGCGGATGGTTTGAAGATTTTGGTAGCGGGTGCTGGCCATGAAGTAGCCGGGCAGCGGCATGCAGTACTGGATGGCGATCTGCTGGCGGGCCATGGCATGCGCCATGTTGCCGAGAAACTGCTGGGGATCGGTCAGGTTGATGGCCGGGCGCGCGTTGTGGTCGAGCCAGTCCTGCTCGTAAACCGCCACGCCGCCGCGATGGAGATACTTCGCCGTCTGGTTCCAATACTTCGGCGAGAGGATCACATTGTTCGACATCTTGAATTTGTGGCGATAGGGGCTATCGGGCGCGATCCAGCGGGCATGCACCACGAAAGGCAGGCCGAGCTGCTGACGATAAGCGTGCAGGCCCTTGGGGAATATCTTTGGATCGGCGCGATAGACGGTCGCGCCATTGACGGCCATGGCCGCGAGGCTGTTGCCCTTCTGCTTGGGATACCACCAACTATCGAGCTGCATGTAGGCGATGGGGACGCCAAGTTTCTGATACGCATTGCGCACCGCTACGAGTGTGCCTTCATAGCCCAGACTCTGCTCGTATTTGTAGTAATAAGTCGCATAATGGTCGGTCCAGTAGCCGAACTTGTTGAGTAGCACATCTGCATCGCTGGGGACGGGCTGCTTACCGTTGCGGGTTTCGAGCGCTTGTCCCCACGCTGTGAGTGTCTGGTCGATGCCGTGCCCCAGCACCAGCAGCGTGCCGTGCTCAAAACCGGCAGGCAGCGTCTTGATTTGCGGATCAACGCCGCTGCTGACCTTGCCGCCGGGAATCGCCTTCATGTCCGCTACGAGGAAGTGATCGGCGGGAGAGAGCACCATGGCGTTGCGCCGGGCATCGAAGAGCACCCAGGGGCCTTGCGCGCCAAGCTTTCCGAATTGATAGTGCGCGAAGGTGTTGACGCCGTAGCTGAACTGCTCAAGGCCGGGCGGCAGCGCTGCGAACTGCGGAAAGGGATGACGATTGGGCGCGGAGTGCGTGCGGCGATCGAGAAAAAGAACCACTGGCTGCTGCTGATAGACGCGAATGATGGCGACGCGGTTCGAGGTGGTGGCATCCACTTCTGTCCATGCGCCGAGTGCATCGGAGCCAGATTTGACTGCGAGCGCGGCGGGATTCACAGGCAGCGAGCCTTGCAGATCCCAGTGCGTTTGCAGGCAGTGAAGCTGATAGGTGCCGTTGCTGCTGAAGCTTGCGTGTACCTCAGCGTTTTGCGCGGTGACGGTGCGTGCCGCTGCTGGGAGGGCGGAAAGCACTGCGGCTGCAACGAAAGCGGCTAGGCGGACGATGCCCGGGCGGAAGGGTCGAGTGGTACTCAGCATAGGGTTATCTCCTCGATGGCGTGCGCGGGTTCAGATTACGCGCTTTGACAAGAGATGGAAAACCGGCGTGCCAGATGAGAAAAGGCCGGCGAGCGCAATGCGCTGCCGGCCTCAGGAGGAGAAGCGGATGGACTAGTGGTGGCCCCAGCCGGAACGGCGGAAGGTGACGACGCGCGCAATCACGCTGATGATCAGCACAAAAACTGTGACGAAAAATGCAGCGGCGAAAGCCAGAGCGTGAGCCGAGGCGAAGGGCTCGGTGATGAAGGTCCAGATGACGTAGGTGAGATAGCCGACCGGCTCATTGGTCAGATGGCCGGTCCACATGTAGCTGGACCATCCCGCGGTGTAGATGAGCGGGGCCGTTTCGCCGACTGATATGGCGAGGGCCAGCAGCACTCCGGTGAGAATGGTGGGCAGCGCCATCGGGAGGCAAACGCGCAGGATGACGGTGCCGGGCGTGCAACCGAGTCCAAAACCTGCCTCGCGCAGCGTGCGAGGAACAGCGCGGAAAGCGACCTCGGCGGTGCGGGTGACGTAGGGCATGGAGATGATGGCGAGCGAGATGCTGCCGGCGGCGATCGAGAACTTCCAGCCCAACTGATCGACCATGGTGACGTAGCAGAAGTAGCCGACCACGATGGAGGGAACGCCAACAAGTACGTCAGACATGAAGCGCAGGACAGGGGCGAGCCATCCGCCGTCGTATTCGGAGAGATAGATTCCGGCGGCGATGCCGGGAGGCACCGAAAGGACGACGCCGCCGAGCGCGAGCAAGAGCGTACCCTCAATCGCATTGAGCAGGCCGCCGCCGACGCCAGTGGTAACGGTGGAAAGCACCTTCCAGTTCATGGAGCTTGCGCCTTGCACGAAGACCATCTTGAGAATCCAGATCATCGCGAAGCCAAGCACGGCGAAGGTGAAGGCGCACAGCCCCCAGCCGAGAAAGTTGAAGACGGCGCGCTGCGTGGCCCGCAGGGGCGAGGGCTTCATGATGACGGAGCGAACATCGGCCGCGGTTACTGCCATGAGCCACCTCCCATGCGCTGGTAGCCGCTGACGTAGAGCATCAGGCGTGCGGCACTGTTCACGATGACGGAGATGACGCAAAGCACCAACGCCACCTCGGCAAGGGAGCGGACGGCCATTCCGGTGGGGTCTTCCATAGCGCTATCCAACTGCGAAGCGACGAAGGCCGCCATGGTGGTGATGGGGGAGTAGATGTTTTTGGGCAGGTAGTTGAGAGCATTGCCGCTGACCATGAGCACGGCCATGGTTTCGCCGAGGGCGCGGCCGGTCGCCAGAATGCCGGAGGCAATGAGCACGCGGCGCGTGGAGGGCAGAATGACCGACCACATGGTCTCAAAGCGCGTGGCGCCGAGGGCGAGGGCTGCTTCTCTCAATCCACGCGGCTGCGAGATGAGCGCATCACGCATGGTGGAGGTGATGAGCGGCACGATCATGAGCGTGAGCACGAGGCCGGAGGTGAGAAGTCCGTAGCCACTGCCCGTATCGCCGGCGAAAAAGGGAATGAACTTGAGGTGGATGGCCATCCAGGGAAAGACATGCTCGTTGAGCAGCGGAATGACGGCAAAGTAGCCCCACAGTCCGTAGACCACGCTGGGGACCGCAGCCAGCAGTTCCACAAAGAAAGACAGCCAGGGACGCAGCGAAGCGGGGATTCCGTCGGCCAGGAAAATGGCCGAACCGACCCCGAATGGCACCGCGATGACGACAGCGATCAGAGTGCTGAGCAGCGTGCCAACGATCAGAAAGAGGATGCCGTATTGCGCGCCAGGCATGAGAGTGACGCCGTGGTGCACAATCGGATCTGCGTACAGATTGCCCAGGTTCCAATCGTTCTTTGAGAGAAACGACCAGCCATTCAGCTTCACAGCCGACCAGGCGTATTTGCCCAGGAACAGGACGATGAGAACCAGGGTGACCCCTACAATGCTGGCGATAGGGGCAATGATGTTTTTGAACGACATGCTCAGGCTCCGGTGCGCCTACAGATGCTGGAAAATCGGAGAGCTACAAAGCGTAACTGTAATAATCACTTATTTTTGCTTCTGTAACTGCGTGAGAGCGTGCTCTCAATCTTATTGTAGACAGTTGGCCCCCGCCGGAGGAAATCTTCCGGCAGGGGCGAAGGGAAAAACCGCACACCCGAAGGTGCAGAGTTTAGCGGATCTGGTTGACCTGATCCATGCTCAGCTTGACCACTGAAGGGGGCAGGGCTACGAAGTGAACTTCGCTCATGAACTTAGGCGAGTTGCCGCCGTTCTTGCTGATGGCCCAGGTGAAGAGCTGGCGCAGAGCCGCGGCGGTGTCGGAGGAGGGCTGATCCTTCTTCACGAGCGCGTACTCGTAGTTGATGATGGGGTAGGATTCGGCACCCGGAGCGAAGATGAGGCTAACGCGCTCGTCCTTCGGGGTCTTGGGAACCATTGCGGCAGCGGCAGCGCTGACGGTGTGGTCGTTCGGCAGAACGAACTTGCCGTCGCGGTTGCCGAGAGCTGCGATGCCCATGCCGTCGTGCATGATGGCCTGCTCAAAGCTGATGCCGATGTAGGCGATGGAGTAGGCGCTGCCCTTCAGAGCCGTCACCATACCAGGATTGCCCTCGGCGCCGAGGCTGCCGGAGACTGCCGGCCAGCTGACCGTGGTGCCGTAGCTGAGGGAGTTTGCCCAGGACGGGGTGCTGAAGGCCAAGTACTGCGTGAAGATGAAGGTGTCGCCGCTGCCGTCAGTGCGGTGAATGGGAATGATGTTGTGGTTGGGCAGCTTAACGCCGGGGTTGATCTTCGCGATCTGGGCGTCGTTCCACTTGGTGATCTTGCCGGAGTAGATGCCAGCGAGCACCGGGCCGCTCAGCTTCAGATGCGCCTTGTTCAGGCCGGGAACGTTGTAGTTCACCATCTGCGAAGAGATCGCCAGCGGAATGTTCAGCATATCCGGGTGCATGTGCATAATGGCGTTGCTCAGGTAAGCGTCAGAAGCGCCGATCTGCGCGATGCCGGCCACGGACTGCGACATACCCGTGCCGCTGCCGGTGGACTGCGTGGTGATCTTCACGTTCGGGTGGGCCTTGGTGTAGACCGGAACCCAGAGATTGAAGAGCGGATACAGCAGGCTCGAACCGGTTTCGAGAATGTTGACCTGCGCCGCGGCAAACGCCGAACCGGCACCGGCCACAGCGAGCGCCAGGGCGAGAATCGCGCCCTTGCCGAACTTGCGGCGGCTCGTGTCGGCAGTCTTGTTGAAAATGCTCATGAAGGCCTCCTCTTGGCTTTTCACTTCATTGATACGTCTGAAAACTTTTGGTTCCCGCGCAGGGCACAATGCCTCGCGTCCCGAAAGTTAGGATAGTGGCCCGCGAGCATTCTGCATCCCTTTGGCGGCCACATTTCACCGAACCTTAAAGAAACTAAAGAAAAGAGCGGGAATGGGCCGCTCAACGCCTCAAAAAGGCGAACAAAACAAGAAAATAAAGACGCAAAGAGGATGCGAATATTCGACCTGAACGTGCCAAGGGAGCTGACTTAAGGGATGGGAAAACGGAAGCGGGTGGAGCGGAGAAGAGACGCCGGACTCGCACCGGCGATGAAGTGAGTGAAGCGGAGACGCGCAGCCGGTTACTGCGCGTCTTTGTATTCCTCGTACCAGGCCATCTGGATGGCCTCAAGTTTGCTTTCATTGGACTTGGACGGGTCGTCGGCGAAACCTTCCAACTCGGTGACGTGCTTGTGCAGGTCGGTAAAGCGGACGGAGAGCGGATCGAGATCCGGGAACTTCTCCTGCAGTTGAATGCCGATTTCTTCGGCGTCGTTCCAGGTAATTTCACGCGGCATGGTGGGCTCCGGAATTTGTAACTGTGATGATGCTATTTATTTTTCAGCGGCAGCCAGCGGCTTGCCTTCCTGCACGTAGTTGCGGTTCCACTTAGGAATCTCGACAACATAGCTACCGGGGCCGGTAATGACGGCCTGGCAGCCGAGGCGTGAGTTGAGTTGCAGATCGGCCGCCATGTCGAGACGGTCCAGCTCATCGTCGTCGGCTTCGCTGATACCCTTTGCGCCTTCCTTGATCCAGATGTGGCAGGTGGTGCAGGCGCAGGATCCGCCGCAGGCGTGATCGAGAAAGATGCCGTAGTTTTCTGCAACGTCTAGAAAGGACATGGGTTTGCCGTGGTGGTCATACGGCATGGTGCCGTACTCAAACTCAACCGTGCGGCCCTCGGGCATAAAGGTGACGCGCACCATGTTGGGCGCGGGCGGCTGGCTGAGGTCGATGGATTGCTGTGAATTCTCTGTCGTCATGGTCGGATTCTCATTCCATTCTATTTGTCGGTGATTTCGGCAGGCGCAAAGGGGTGCGGTGCGTCCGGGCCGTCACCAAGTTTGTCGCCGGCGGCCTCCATGGTCTGTCCGCGGAGGGCGGTGGAGACGGCGGCATCCATCATAAGTTCGGCAAAGCGGGTGGTGGATTTGTCGAGCGCCTCGGTGCCGGCACGCAGCGCCTGCAGATCATCGCCCTGCACGAGCACGCGGAGTTCTTCTGCCAGAGAGCGAATGTGCGTGCGGTCTTCCTCCGTCAACTGTTGCCAGGCGGGGTGTTGGGGTGCCTTCTCCACGTGCGCGAGCAAATTGGTGGCCTCATTGCGCGCCTCAATCAACTGGCGCTCATGAAAGTCCTGCTCGGCAAAGTCGAAGGATTCGAGAATCATCGACTCCACCTGATCGTCGGTGAGGCCGTAGGTGGGCTTGACCTCGATCTGCGCCTCTTGTCCACTGCGCTGTTCGCGCGCGTTGACCTGCAGAATGCCGTTCGCGTCGATGAGGAACTTGACCTCAATGCGCGGCAGACCGGCGGCCATGGGCGGAATGCCTTTGAGATCGAAGCGGGCGAGTGAGCGGCAGTCCTTGGCGAGCTCACGCTCGCCCTGCAGCACGTGGATGGCAACGTTGGTCTGGCCATCGACGCCGGTGGTGAAGTGCTCGGTGGCCGAGGCGGGGATGGTCGAGTTGCGCTGGATGATCCTGGCGACGACTCCGCCGAGGGCCTCAATGCCGAGCGAGAGCGGGGTGACGTCGAGCAGCAGCATGTCCTCAGTGGCTTTGCTGCCGCCCTCAAGAATGTTGGCCTGCACGGCCGCACCGAGAGCGACGACTTCGTCGGGATTGAGCTCGCGATGGGGCTTTTTGCCGCGCGGCGCGAGATGAAACAGCTCATCGGTAAGCTGCCAGACGGCGGGAATACGCGTGGAGCCGCCGACAAGGACGACTTCATCAATTTGTTCGGGCTGGATGCCGGCGTCTTTCATCGCGGCAAGGCACGGGCCGACGGTGCGATCGAGGATGGGCTTGACGAGTTGCTGGAACTGCTCGCGCGTGATTTCACGGCGATAGGGCACGCCGCCGGGCAGATCGACGGAGATGCGGGCGGAATCGGACGACGAGAGCGCGATCTTTGCCTCAATGACAGCCTTGCGAATGGCCTGCACGGCCGCAGCGTCGTGGCGCAGATCGAGATTCAGCTCGCCGTGAATGTCGTCGAGCGCGATGGCGATGAGCAGGTTGTCGATGTCGTCGCCGCCGAGGTGGGTGTCGCCATTGGTAGCGATGACCTCGAAGATGCCGTCATGCAGCTTTAGGATGGAAATATCAAAGGTGCCGCCGCCGAGGTCGTACACAGCGACGATGCCTTCTTTCGCCCGGTCGAGGCCGTAGGCGAGCGCGGCCGCCGTAGGCTCGTTGACCAGGCGCAGCACTTCGAGGCCGGCCATGCGGCCTGCATCCTTGGTGGCCTGGCGCTGCGCGTCATTGAAATATGCCGGGACGGTGATGACCGCCTTGGTGACGGGCGCACCGAAGTAGCGCTCGGCATTACGCTTGAGCTGGCGCAGGACGTAGGCGGAAATCTCCGGTGGCGTGAACTGCTGCTCGCCGATCTGCAGGCGGATGACTTCGCCGGTCTGCAGGTCACTGGCGATGCGAAACGGGAAGAGCTTCAACTCTTCCTGCACATCTTCGACACCGCGGCCCATCAGGCGCTTGGCCGAGTAGACGACGCGCTCCGGCGTTTCCGCCAGATATTGCCGTGCGGCGTTGCCCACGACGATCTGCTTCGCCGACGGAATAGCCACGACCGAAGGCACAAGCCTGGAGCCGTCTTCGCCGGGAATCACCACCGGCTGCTCGCCCTGCATGAAGGCGATCAGCGAGTTGGTGGTACCGAGATCAATGCCAACAATTCTTTCCTGAACGTTTTCACTCATAAGAAATTCACTTTTCCCGCGACAAGCTGGATCTAAGCAGGCGGATGCAGCACATACTGCGCTTCGCCCCGGCCAAAGGACCAGTCTGCAAGATCGTTTTCCGTGATCACAATCATCACATCGTCCGGTGCTATACCCGCACGCTGCTGGAGCAGGCTGGCGATCTCGGCATAAAGCTTCTGCTTGATCTCAACCGGGCGGTGCCGGAAGGTAATCTGCACCAGAACGAAGTCCTTAGTCCGGGTTACACCCATGAAGTGGGGATCGACCACCATCTCGCCCTCGGCATGCGCGGTGAGCACCACGAAAAGATCGCCTTCGGGAATAGGGAGAACGGTCCGCATGGCGTCGTACACCGCTTGCGGCAATTGCCGGCGGCGCTCTTTGGCGAGATCTTCAAAAACCGAAATACGAACGAGTGGCATGCAATCTCCCTAAGCGCCGAGTGCGTCGTTTACGTCACGAACAAGGTTACGAATATAGCGGCGGCGGTCGAGCAGGGAGAACATCTTGTCCTTCACCGGCTCGGCGGTGGCGGACGCATCTGCGTCGATGGCCGCGTCCCATTGCTGCCACAGGGTCTTCAGGTCTTCGTCAACGGCGGCGAGCTGCGCTTCAAACTGCGCGCGTGCTTTCTCAAGATCGCCGCGGAGAGCGGGATCATCCTCGCCCATTTTGCGGTTCATGCGCATCTCTTCAAGCTGCATGTTCAGCTCGAAGACCTCTTCGAGCATGTCTGCGGGCACGCGAGCTTCTTTGGTAGCACCGGGCTGGACTCCGCTTTGGGCCTGCTGCTCTTCGCTGGCGATGGGTTTGCCTTCGAGCTTGAGCAGATACTCGGTGCGCGCTACAGGATTCTTGAGCGTGCGGTAGGCGTCGTTGAGCAGCGAGGTCTGGTCGAGGCTCCATTGCTGCTCCTCGGCCGAGGCGCGTGCGTAAACGTCGGGATGCAGCTTGCGGCTGAGGCGGTAGAAGCTGCGCTCGAGAGCGGCGGTGTCGAGTGCAAGCTTGCGCGGCAGGCCGAAGACGCGGAAGTAGTCCGGCTGCTCTCCGCCTTCAGAAATGACCGGCTGCACTTTTCCGCAGGCCGCGCACAAGGCCGCAGAGCCCTCAAGCGTTTGACCGCAGGACCAGCAGACACCAGAGACGGAGGTGGTGGCATTTTGCATAGGCGAATCGAAAAAAGTGAGCCGCGACGGGCTCAGGCCGAGAAGGATGAGCCGCAGCCGCAGGACTTTTTAGAGTTTGGGTTGATGAAATTGAAGCCACGGCGCATGAGCGTCTCTTCGTAGTCGAGAATCATGCCACTGAGGTAGAGGAACGATTTGGGGTCCACAAAAATGCGCACGTCGTCGTAGGTGTAGATGCGGTCGCGCTCGCGTGGCTGCGTGTCAAAGCGCACGCTGTACGAGAGGCCGCTGCATCCGCCACCCTGCACGCCCAGGCGCAGACCGCCCTGCTCGGGCGAGATGCCCTCCTGCTGCATCGCGACGCGAATGCGAGCGATGGCCTTGGGCGTGACTTCAATCCCTTTGGCCGCAGGAGCGCTTGCTCCCGCGGCGGATCCGCTGGTTTGCGAGGTTGCCATTCCTGGCTCCTTCCTGATGAGGGTTACTGCGCGGCAACGGTCTGCTGCGCGGCTTCCGTCTCGGCGACGCCATTCTTCTTCTTCCAGTCGCCGATGGCAGCACGGATGGCGTCTTCCGCGAGCACGGAGCAGTGAATCTTGACCGGAGGCAGCGCGAGTTCCTTCACGATGTCGGTGTTCTTGATCTGCAGCGCTTCTTCCACCGTCTTGCCCTTGACCCACTCGGTGGCGAGCGAGGACGAAGCGATAGCCGAGCCGCAGCCGAAGGTCTTGAACTTGGCCTCTTCGATGACCTGCGTCTCAGGGTTCACGCGAATCTGCAGACGCATGACGTCGCCGCACTCGGGCGCGCCGACCAGGCCGGTACCGACGGCCTCGCTGCTCTTGTCGAGCTGGCCGACGTTGCGGGGATTGTTGTAGTGGTCAATGACTTTATCGCTGTATGCCATTTGGAATCTCCTTCTGATCTTCTGTTACACCGTGCTGCTGTGTGGATTGAGCCGCTTTTTAGTGCGCGGCCCACTCGATCTTGGTAAGGTCGATGCCCTCTTTCACCATCTCGTAGAGCGGCGAGAGCTCGCGAAGCTTCTGCACGACGTCAATCACCTTGTCGGCGACGTAGTCCACTTCGGCGTCGGTGTTGAAGCGGCCAAGGCCGAAGCGGATGGAGCTGTGCGCCACGTCATCGCCGAGACCGAGAGCCTTCAATACATAAGATGGCTCCAGAGTGGCCGAGGTGCAGGCCGAGCCGCTCGAAACAGCGACATCGTTGATGCCCATGAGCAGCGACTCGCCCTCAACGTAGACAAAGCTCATGTTGAGGTTGCCGGGCAGGTGGCGCTCCATGGTGCCGTTGACGTGGATGTAGTCGAGGCTGGACTCAAGCTTGTGCTTGAGGCGGTCGCGCATGGCGGTAAGGCGCTTCGCCTCGGATTCCATCTCTTCGCCAGCGAGTTCGCAGGCTTTGCCCAGGCCGACAATGCCGGGCACGTTCAGGGTGCCGGAACGCATGCCGCGCTCGTGGCCGCCGCCATTGATCTGCTCAGAAATCTGGACACGCGGGTTGCGGCGGCGGACATAAAGCGCGCCGACGCCCTTGGGACCGTAGATTTTGTGCGCGGTGAGCGAGAGCGCATCGATCTGCATGGCGTTGACGTCGACCGGAATTTTGCCCACGGCCTGCACGCCATCCGTATGGAAGAGCACGCCGCGCTCGTGACAGAGCTTGCCGATTTCTTCAACGGGCTGAACGACGCCGATCTCGTTGTTGGCGATCATGATGGTGACGAGGATCGTCTTGTCGGTGATGGCATTCTTCAGATCTTCAATGTCAATGAGACCGTCGGCCTTCACGGGCAGATAGGTGACCTGGTAGCCGCTCTTTTCGAGGCGCTTGCAGGTGTCAAGCACGGCCTTGTGCTCGGTGGCCTGGGTGATGATGTGATTGCCGCGCTCGCGGTACATCTCGGCGATGCCCTTGATGGCGAGGTTGTTGCTCTCGGTGGCGCCGGAGGTAAAGATGATCTCCTTGGAGGTGGCGCCGATGAGCTTGGCAATCTGCGCGCGCGCCTGTTCCACGGCCTGTTCGGCTTCCCAACCAAAGGAGTGATTGCGGCTGGCGGCATTGCCAAAGGTCTCGGTGAAATAGGGCATCATCGCCTCAAGCACGCGCGGGTCCATGCGCGTGGTGGCGTGGTTATCCATATAGATGGGCAGCTTGACGCCCGCCGGTACCGGAATGCCCGCAATGGCCGCGCTGCTGGATGCTCCGTTGGTGGTAGTTGCTGTACTCATTGCCTTCTCCTGAAATCCTTCTGTTAAAAACTTGCCTTAGCTCACGCTCGCAATGCTGACGAGCTTTTGCGGCGGAGCGTTGTGAACCTCATGATCCATCAGGTCAGAGATGCGCGTCTTGCGCAGCAGATCAATGATGCTTTCATTCACCCGGGCCAGTGGTTCTTTGATGGTGCAACTGGCGGTCAGGTCGCAGACACTGGTACCGGTGGTGCATGAGGTGATAAAAAGTGGTCCGTCAATGGCCCGGATGACTTCAAATGCTGAAATATCCTTGGCCGCCCGCGTCAGCGAATATCCGCCGTTCATGCCAGCGTGGGAGCGCAGAAGCCCCTCGCGGGTGAGCTTTTGCAGAATCTTGGCAAGCAACTGCGCCGGAATGTGATACGCCTCGGCTATATCCTTGGCGCTGCGCGAAGGCTCGCCGGCATGCTCAGCCAGATACTTGACTGCCATGAGGCCGTAGTCCGCTTTCTTTGTCAGCCGCAGCACGTAAGACTCCCTTTGTAGAGTATAGGACTGCTTTAGTCTGAATTCAACGTGGATTCCCATTCAGGGTCGAATTTGCCCCGTATTTTCACGGATGGCATCGAACCAGAAGACGATGCTTTGACAGATTGAAAAGCCCCGCTACAATCTTCCCCATATTCGACCCAATTTTCTGATGCCGACACCCATGAACTCGCCCTGCAAACACCCCCAAGTGCGCGTGGTAGCGCGCGAAGAAGACGCCGAATACGTGGAATGCCAGCAGTGCGGCGAGGTCTTTGAGGCCTCGGAGTTCCGCGACATGGAGCTTGAAGAGCAACCGCAAGAAGAAGATACGGAACCATAGGCCCGGCAAAAGGTGGCGCGATGGCTACCCTTCTGAGGGAGCCGACGGGCTCATTTGGCCCACGCGGCGCGCGACCGTCCAGGCATAGTGGAAGCCCGAGAGCACGGTGAAGACCACGGTGGCATCGAGCGACCAATGCCGCGTGAACTTGACCCAAAGCGGATCGTAGAACTCGCCCAGCAGCACCGAGGTGACCGCCACAATCTGCATGAGCGTATTGGTTTTGCCAAAAATGCTGGGCGGGAATGAACGCATGCCAATCGTGGCATAGAGAATGGCCGAAACCAGCAGAATGCCGAAGTCGCGGCCGAAGACCAGCACAGTGACGAGGCGCGAGATGAGTTCCTGGTGGTGCAGAGCCAGAAAGAGCGTGCTCAAGAGCAGCTTGTCGGCCACAGGATCAAGATAATGACCGAGCATGGTGGCCTGATTGAGCATGCGGGCGAGCAGCCCATCGAGCGCATCCGTGATGCCGGCCACGATGAAGACCCCGAACGCCAGCTCATAGTGGTCATTGAGAATCAACAGCACCAAAAACGGCACCAGACAGAGCCGCAAAAAGGTGAGCAGATTCGGAGTCGACCGGAATGGATTCATTGCGCCATTACAGTTTTACTGGAAGCGCCGGGCTCAGAGCGAGATTTTCTGCCGTGGGAGGCGAATGGCGGATTCGCGGGTGGGCCGACGCTCCGAAAGCGGCCGGTTCCTGCTATATTAAAAACAGTTTGTCCCACCTCGCAGGCGCGTAGCTCAGTTGGTTAGAGCGCTACCTTGACACGGTAGAGGTCAGCGGTTCGAATCCGCTCGTGCCTACCATTCAGACCCACAACATACTGCCTGAGTGCCCCATGATTGAGGCGCGATTCTGCGCGTCAGGGCGTCACTGAGATATGGTCGATTACATGGGCCACGCCCGGCGCTGCCCATGCTGCGCGCTCGGCCTCTTCCCTCTCCAGCCATGAGCGGACGCTGCCGTGCAGCTCGACGGTGCTGCCCTGCAAGGTGACATGGATGCGGCGCGCATCCACCTCCGCGCTGCGCTTGAGAGCCGCTTCTATTTTCTCCTTCACTTGCGAGGAGGAGAGAGCCGGCTTGATGCGTATGGAGTTGGTGACGCCGCGAACACCAGAGACACCTGCCGCGGCGCTCTCCGCATTGCGGCGCTGATAATCCCATTCCAGTTCCCCTTCGAGAGTCACGAAGCCTTCCCGCGTGGTGGCGGTGAGCTTCTCATGGGGCACGAGAGGATGCACTTCGAGCGCATGCAAAATATCTCGCGCAATCTCCGGGTCGGTGCGGAGGAGCTTGGGCTTGACCTGGATATCGTTCGCGAGGGAGCGCACGCCATAGACGGATTTTGCCGCTCTCTCGGCCGCAAACTTTTCAGGAAAGCTATGGACGAATCCCGTCAGGGTGACAACCCCCTGATGCACGGTAATGCCTATGTCCTGCGAAAGAATGGCGGGATCCCATTCGATTTCCCGCATTACATCGTTGCGGACACGCTCATCGCTGCGCTGCTCACCAAGATACTCTGTCATCGGAATACTCCTTTCCGAAATTCCTCCTCAGGATAGAACCGCGCCCGAAGCCAGGCTGTGACGCCGGGCACTGATTTTACGTGATCCAAATCACTTCAACTACTCGCGTTCAGCGCAACACTGTTCAGACAAATGACAGTGCGTGGCATGGTCAGTGGCCCTGCCCCCCTCTGTCACGCCGGGAGGTCTGCGATGCGGGATGGCGGCCGAGAACTCAAAACGCATGTGGAAGACGAACTCTACCTGGAACCCTCTCTGGATGCGGCTGCGATCGGCGTAGCCGTATCCGATGCAATGGTTACCTTGAGCGGAAAAGTGCGAAGCTACACAGAAAAGCAGACAGCCGAGCGTGCCATTATGCGCATTCATGGCGTGCGTGCGTTGATCAATGATCTGGAGGTAGAACTGCCCGCCGAAAGCGAGCGCCGGGATGAAGACATTGCGCGTACGGCCACTTCTGCTCTTGTGTGGCATAGCTCGCTACCGAAACATCGTATCCATGTGCAGGTTTCTCATGGCTGGATCACCCTGAGCGGAGAAGTGGACTGGCACTTTGAGCGCATGGCGGCGGAACGCGCGGTTCGCGATCTGATGGGAGTGAGAGGAGTCAGCAATCAGATCACGGTGAGCACTCATGCTCTCAAGGCGGAGATTCGCGACCGCATTCACGAAGCGCTGCGCCGGAATGCCGTCCTGAATGCCCATGGCATTCAGGTGACGCTGGAGGGCAACCGAGCCGTGCTCACGGGCGTGGTGCAGACACTCTCGCGGCGCAAAGAGGCCGAACGTGCGGCGTGGAGCGTGCCCGGAATCATTGCGGTGGAGAACAATATCCGCGTGGCTTAACGAAGGGGGTGTGCGGTGATTCCTGTAATGGATGCTGCCGAATTCTATGATTCCAGGCACATTAAAAACCTGCTGCCCCGGATCGGCCCGTGTCTTTCTATTTATCTGCCCTTGCACATGGATGGTGAAACGCATTCCACCCTTGGCAGACGCCTGCGCAACGCATTGCAGCAGGCACAAAGCATGCTGACCGGCCTGCCCGGCGGGGCAGCAATACTGCCGAGTCCTGATCTTTGGCAATATGCGAAACACGCAGAGGCAGCCGGACATACAGGATCGCTCGCAATATTTGATACGCCGGGCTATACCGCGATTGTGCAGCTAGCGGGACAGGTGGCATCCTCGGTCCACGCTGGAGAGGATTTCTATATTCGCCCTCTGCTGGAGGGTCTGCAACGCGAGCGGACTTTTTACCTGCTGGCGCTGAGCGAGAAGCACGTACACCTGTTGCGTTGCACGGGAGCGGCGTTGGAAGATGTGCCCCTGCCGGATCAACTGCCTCACTCCGTATGGGAAGCGGGGCAGTTCAGTCCCCCAGACCACATGCTGGAAAATCGCGCAGCAGCCGGAAAGGCCGCTGGAGCAAAGCGGCGCATTCACTTCAGCACCAGCGCGGAAGAGGAAAGACAGGACGCGCATCGGAGCACACTTTTTTCTGCCGTGGCTCGTTCTGTGGAGCCTTTGATGCGCAAAACGCGATCCTCTCTCATGCTGGCGGGAGTTACACGCAATACATGCCTCTACCGCAAGGTGTGCGCCAGTGCGGCTCTACTTGCGGAAGAAGTGGAGGGCAGCCCGGAAGGCTTCACGCAGGAAGATCTGCACCAGAAGGCCCTGCACGTCTGGAGGACACACCTGGCGGCGGAGCAAGAAGCTGCCTGGCAGGAAGTGCTGGCCGCAAAGGAGGCAGACCATGCCGTTGAGGATCCACTGCAATTGCTCTGTGCCGCAGAGCACGGCCGCATTCATCGCCTGATTTTGTCCTCACAGGAGTCTGGAGATTCCTCAGACGAAATGCTGAATCATCTTGCGCTGGAGACTCTGCGTCACGGCGGAGATGTGCAAGTGATGACCGATCCGAGTGCTCCAGTGAAATTTGCTGTTGCGATTGTTCGCTATGCGAATCACTGGAGCGTAGACGGCTTCGCTCTCGATCAATCTATACGGTAAGAGAGCACCGGGACTGCCGAACAGCGGATAATCTGTGCTGCCACGTTGTCTGACGTAATAGAAGACAACCGGTCGCGGCGCTGCAGCGGCAACATGAGCGTAGGGCTCTTGCGCTCCTCGACGCACGCGTGAAGAAAGATGGCAGGAACGCCGACAAAGATGGTCCAGTCAGCGGCAATGCCTCTCTGACGAATCTGCAGAGCGAGGTTCTCACACTGCTCGCGAAATTTTCCGTTGTCTCTGCGCGGCCCCGGTTCCTGAACAACATGTACCAACTCGATCGCAAGGCCTAAGAGTTGAGCGATCTGCAGCGCCGGTTCGAGCGACTCAATACTGAACGGAAGCGGAATCGCCACCAGCAAGGATGGATTTGCGTTCATTCGCCTCAGGAAGCCAGCGCTGGCATGGGGACCATAGGTGAGCACAGGACAGGGAATAGCACGCAGAAGATGCTCCGCAGTGGAGCCCAGGGTCTGGCGATCCTGAGAGCCATGGCCGTAGGCTCCTAACATCAGCAGATCCGCGCGTTCTTCATGGCTGACATGGAAAAGCGTGTCACCGACCATGCCCGTGCGCACCATGGTACGGCTGGTAATGCCCTTGGCAGAGAGGTGCTTGACTATCGTGTCCAGTTCCAGAAAGTCTTCCTTGCGGAGCGATGCTAACGCAGTGCTGGAGAAATCTTCGCCGGCGGTTTGCACGCGCACCAGAATGATTTCGGCCTGGAAGCGCAGCGCGAGGGCCTCGGCGTCTTCCAGAGCCTGCCGCGCGGCATGAGAGTTGTCGTGCGCAAGCAGGATACGCCGTAACTGATATTTACCCGTGCCACGCAAAGCGGGCGGTGAAAAGTCGAGGGGAGCCGGCATAAGAACCTCCCGGTAAGGTGTAACTACCTGCGGATTCTGATTCTAAGTAGATGCATACAATTTCATCTGTGACTACCATCACCTCTTTCTAAAAATCAGGTGGCCGGTGTTCTGCGTCACATCAAGGCGCCGGGCAGCTTCGTAAGCTGAAATTCGGCAGATGGGTGGGAGTCGGAGCACCCATTGCTCATCTCGCTCCTTCCTGTCTGCATCCCGAAAAGGAGATCACGACCATGTCTACCAGCCTGATGAAAGAGCCTTCGGCTCCAAAGCAAATCTCCACCATGCTTCGCCCCTCGTCGATTTTTGAAGAGATGGATCAACTCACCCAACGCATTGCCAACCGCGCGTTCCATCTCTTCCAGCAGCGCGGCGGCTTTGATGGACTCGATATGAATGACTGGTTCCGCGCGGAATCGGAAATTCTGAAGCCTGTACCGATTGCCGTCGAAGAGCATGACGGTGACGTGGTGGTTCGTGCCGAGGTGCCCGGCTTTGAAGCGAAGGAATTGTCTGTTCGCGCAGAAAACAATCTGCTGACAGTCTATGGAAAGACGGAACGCAAGACGGAGGCAGATAAGAAGTCTCGTCAGCAGTACAGCGAGATGTCTGCCAGCGAAATCTATCGCCAGATCTTGCTGCCAACCGCCGTGCTCGCCGAGAAAGCGACAGCAAAGCTCGAGAACGGCGTGCTGGAGATTCATCTTCCAAAGGCTGCGCCACCCAAACTGATTGAAGTGAAAGCAGCCTGAATGCATGTGACGTAAGAGCGGGCGAAAGCTTGCCCGCTCTTATGCTGAGTCCCGCGACCGCTGGAACCGGAGCCGCCGGAACGAGCACAGGCTATTTGCTGGATATGAGGGGAGGCCGGATTGCGGGGAATCCTCAAACTCGCATTCAAACTGCTGGTCAATGACCGGAGCAAGTTCACCGCTCTGCTCACGGGCATTACGTTTGCGGCCTTCCTGATGGTGGTGATGACGTCGCTCTTCGCCGGCGTCCTGAATCGTGCCTCTTCCACGGTCATCAACATTGGCGCGGACATGTGGGTGATGGATCCGTCCGTGCAGACGGTGGCCAGTTCCATTGGCTTGCCGGATTATCTGCTCGACTCCGTTCGCAGTATTCCTGGCGTCAAGTATGCGGTGCCTTTGTTTTCCGGCACAGCATTAGTGAAGCTAGGCAATGGAACGTATCAAGCTGTCAGCGTTCTTGGCCTGGACGACACCAGCCTCTTTGGCCGTCCTACGATGCTTCAGGGCAACATACAAAATATCTTCGCCGAGAGTTCATTCATCCTGGTGCGTGATTCTGAATTCAGCAAATTCGGAGATGCTCATCTTGGAACGGAATTTGAACTGAACGATCATCGCGGCGTGCTGGTGGGCATTGCCAAAGCCCCGACCAGCAGCCTGTTTGGCTTGCCAACTCTGTACACCACCTACAACCGGGCAATTCAATATATTCCCAATCCGCGCTTCACTATCTCGTATGTCCTGGTCGAGCCAAAATCGGCGGCTGACGTTCCAGAAATTCAGCGCAGGGTGGCGGCGCTGGGATATCTTGCCCTGACAAGAGCGCAATTTGAGAATCGTATCTCAGACTTTTACAAATATCAGACTGGCCTGGGTATCAATATCCTGATCATGACCACGATCAGCTTTATCGTGGGCCTTTCAATCTCTGGCCAGACCTTTTACACCTTTATTCTCGAAAACCTGGAGAAATTTGGCGCGCTGAAGGCGATTGGGACCAAGAGCCGTGAATTAATCGCCATGATTCTCTTTCAATCCACTGTTACGGCCTTGATTGGCTATGGCCTGGGCGTAGGGCTTTGCACGACACTCACGACGCTGGCCAAGATGCGCCTGCCCGACTATGCCTCGCGCATCACGTTTTTTAATCTCGCGCTCGCGCTCGGCATGGTGGTGCTGATTTCTGCAATTTCGAGTTATGTCGGCGTGCGGAAGGTACTGCGCATTGAGCCCTTTGATGTATTTAGAGGATAGGATTCATGAGAACTGCCATTCAGGCCGAAGGCGTAGAGAAATGGTTTGGCGCGGGACCGGCTCGGACCTACGCTCTGCGTCGCGTGAATTTACAAGCATTTTTCGGAGAGATCGTATATATCGTGGGTCCTTCGGGAAGCGGAAAGACGACACTGCTGAGTGTGATCTCAGGCATTCTGCGGCCAGACGGCGGCACAGTACAAAACGACGGTGTCAATCTCTGGAAGTTGCCGGCTGATGAATTAGCCGAATTCCGCCTGAACCGCATCGGCTTTGTATTTCAGGACTACCATTTATTTCCCCGGCTCACCACTGCCGAAAACGTTGCCATTCCGCTCATTCTCAAACGCAAGCCCTGGAAAGAAGCACTGCAGGAAGCGCAACGCTATCTCGAAATTGTCGGCCTCGGCAATCGTGCCGATCTGCCACCGGTGAAGCTGAGTGGCGGCGAGCAGCAGCGCGTGGCGATTGCACGCGCCATTGCAAGCGCCCCGGACATTCTGATTATGGATGAGCCTACAGCATCCCTCGATGGAGATACCGGCCGCACGATTGTTGGGTTTGTGAAGTCCACCTTTTTGAATGACCAACGCTGCATTGTGGTGGTGACACACGACAGCCGCATCTACGAATTTGCCTCACGCATTCTGCACATGGAAGACGGACAACTCACCCAGTAGAGAGGAGTGCGGCATGAAAACGCGATGGCTGTTTGTGCTGGCGAGCATTGGATTACTAGGGGCGTGCGTGGCCGCATACTTCTCCAGCCGCGTCATGCAGGCGCAGCAGCCGATGTTTCAACCCGCGTCGAATCCTTATTCTGACGGCATCTACGCCGAGGGCATTGTGGAAAGTGCTCAATCGAGCGGGACCAATCTCAATCTTTACCCCGAAGTTGCCGGAACGGTGAGCGCTGTGTTGGTCAAAGAGGGACAGTCCGTAAAAAAAGGGCAGAAACTGTTGCAAATTGACGACACGATTCAGAACGCGACGACGCGGCAATTGCAGGCCCAAGCTGCAGCCGCGCACACCATGCTGAACGAGCTGCGCGCAGAGCCAAGACCAGAGTCGCTCGCGGTCAGCGCGGCGCAAGTCGCGGCGGCGCAGGCGCAACTCAAGACATCGCAAGACACGCTGACCAAACAGCAGGACGCTTATCGGGCGGATACAAGAACGGTCAGCCAGGATGCACTCGACAATGCCAAGAATGCCGCGCGAGTCGCCGCCGCAAACCTGACAGTTGCTGAAAATCAATATGCACTGACGAAAGCAGGCGCTTGGAGTTATGACATCCAAAATCAGGAACGCCAGTGGATAGCGCTGACTCGCGCTTACCAGGCGGCGCAGGCTCTGCTCGGCAAATATGCACTGGTGGCGCCAAGAGATGCGACGGTGATGGCGATCAACACGGCACCGGGCGCCTATGTTTCGCCGCAGGGCGCTTATGACGCCTACACACAGGGCACGGATCCGGTGATCTCGCTCAGCGCGAACAGCGGAGAGATGGAGGTGCGCTGTTATGTCGATGAGATTCTGATCTCGCGCCTGCCACCGCCAGCGCAAATTCACGCACAGATGACCATTCGCGGGACTGATGTGCATCTGCCGCTGACGTTTGAGCGCATGCAGCCGCTTGTGTCGCCAAAGATCGAGCTATCGAATCAACGCCTGGAGCGTGTGGACGTGCGTGTGCTGCCTCTCATCTTCCGTCTTCGCACTCCAAAAGGCGTGGCGCTGTATCCGGGAGAACTGGTGGACGTGTACATCGGCAAGTAGGAGACAGACCGTGCGGAGAAACACTTCCATTTCGCGTGGGGCTTTTTACAAAGGAGTGTTGCTCGCGGGCTGCCTTGCGTTTGCAGTTGCAGGCTGCGCTCCTGGGCCTGCCTATCGTCGGGCTACCGTGCCTCTGGCACCTGCATATCAAGAGGCGATGGGGGCACAATGGGTGCCCGCCTCCTCCGAGAGCGCGACCTTGCGCGAAGACTGGTGGATGCAATATCACGATGCAACGCTGAACCGGCTGGAAGCGCAGGTGGATGCGAGCAATCAGACCTTGGCCGCAGCTACGGCCAATTACTTTGCCGCGCGTGCGGCTATGCGAGCGGCGAGAGCCCAGTATTGGCCGGCGGCAACACTTGCTCCCTCGATTACGCAGCAGCGGATAGCGGCGATTGCCATTCCCGGCATCAAGAACACCGGATTTGAGACGGCCGAATATCAGTTTCCACTCACTGCCTCGTGGGAGCCCGATCTCTGGGCGCGCGTGCGCAAGACAGTCGCCTCGAGCTTTTATGCTGCACAGGCCAGCGCCGCTGAGCGGGCGAATGTTCGCCTGCTGGCGCATGCCGCCCTTGCCGCTGCGTATTTTGAGTTGCGCGGGGTGGAGGAGCAGCAATGCATTCTGCAAGAGACCGTCCACGCCTGGCAGCAAGAGATGGACGTAACGCGTCATCTTTATAGGCATGGGCTCTCGAACGAAGAAGCTCTCGCCGCCGTGGAGTCGCAGCTTAAGGCTTCGCAAGCGCAAGAGAGCTTGCTGTATAGTTCGCGGGCACAGTACCTGCATTCCATTGCGGTGCTCATGGGGGAGTCGCCCTCTCGATTCAAGCTTGAGCCGGGAAGTGAGCCCATCTCGCTGCCCGTCACTCCAACCGGAGTACCTGCCGAACTCCTGCAGCGACGCCCGGATATCGCCGAGGCCGAGCGTATGATGGCACAGGCCAATGCCCAGATTGGGGTGGCGCGTTCGGCCTACTTCCCGAATGTAACGTTGAGTGGCACGGCTGGTTTTCAAAGCCTGAGCGCGGCCAACTGGTTTTTATGGCCGAGCCGCTTCTGGTCCGCTGGGCCTTCGGCAGCGGAGACGCTTTTTGATGCGGGGGCGCGCCGGGCGAATGTGCAGCAGTATCGCTCCCTTTATGACGCGGCCGTGGCCAACTACCGGCAGACGACCTTGACGGCATTTCAACAGGTCGAGGATCAACTGGCTGCGCTGCATGCCCTCGCTGCCACCCGGGTGCAGCAGCAGGCTGCAGTTGAGGCCGCGAGCCGGGCCCTGAGCGAGACGCAGACCCGCTATGCGGCTGGACTGGATCCCTATGTAAATGTGCTCACAGCGCAGATCACATGGCTCAGCTACCGGCAAAATGAAGCAACCCTGCAAACCCAGCAGCAGATTGCCAGCGTGCAGTTGATCGAAGCCCTTGGCGGCGGATGGAATGCCTCGGAATTGCCTTCGCGGAAGCAGGTTGTTCACATAAAAACACCCTGAGATATGGGTTCGGTTCTTCTCGAGGCAGCGCCTCGATTGCACGAGTGAGCTTCTGCTGCCCTCTCACTGGCCAGCCATGGAATTCTGCCACTACAATCGGTGAAGTTGGATCAGTCCGCGCGCCAGCATCGAGTGACACGCCTCCGCGTCCGTTCACCATGGCCCGTTCATGCAGCCAACGAGACTCTGACGGAGATGCCATGAAAGACAGCATGCAAACGGTTACAACCGAGGCTCACCCCAAAGCCGCGGCCGTGTTTATTGGTCTGCTGGGTGCCCTGGCCGGCCTGATGTTCGGGCTGGATATTGGTGTGATTTCAGGAGCCGAGCAGTTCATTAAAACTGACTTTGGCATTTCGGACACGATGCTGGAGCACATTGTGAGCTGGATGATGCTCGGGGCGGCCGTGGGTGCATTGGCCGGCGGATGGATGGCCAAGAGCCTGGGGCGCAAGCGTTCTCTGCTGCTGGGGTCATTCATTTTCGTGGTGGCCTCGGTGCTGTGCGGCGCGGCATGGTCAGTGAACGTGCTGCTGGCCGGACGCCTGATTCTCGGCATCTCGATCGGCATGCTTTCTTTCACCGCGCCGATTTACCTGGCAGAGATTGCGCCGGAAAATATTCGCGGCTCCATGGTTTCGCTATATCAGTTGATGATCACCATCGGCATTTTTGTCGCATATCTTTCTGATCTGGCCTTCAGCTACTCCGGCAACTGGCATTGGATGCTCGGCATCATTGCCATCCCGGGTGCTTTATTTTTCGTAGGCATCTTCTCGCTGCCTGACAGCCCTCGCTGGCTGATGATGCGGGGACGCAAAGAGGAAGCCACTCGCGTGCTCCTGCGCCTGCGGGGCAACCCCAAGATTGTGGAGCAGGAAGAGCAGGAGATCGCCGCCCAGTTGCGCATACCTCAGCATGGCTGGCAGATGTTTCTGCAGAACAGTAATTTCCGCCGCTCGGTGGGGCTCGGCGTACTGTTGCAGATTGTGCAGCAGTTCACCGGGATGAATGTGGTGATGTACTATGCGCCGATCATCTTCAAGGACATGGGCTACCAGAAAGAAGCGCAGATGGTCTTCACCGCGATTGTGGGCCTGGCAAACGTGCTGGCGACGTTCATTGCCATCTGGCTGGTAGATCGCTGGGGCCGGAAGCCCATTCTTTATACAGGCTTCACGGTGATGGCGATTGGCATGGCCGTGGTGGGCAGCATGATGCATCTGGGCATTCACTCGCATACTGAGCAAATCTTCACCGTCGCCATGTTGCTGCTGTTTATCGTTGGTTTCGCGATGTCGGCCGGGCCGCTGATCTGGATTCTGTGTTCGGAAGTGCAGCCTATTAACGGACGCGACTTTGGCATTGCGCTTTCCACCCTGACCAACTGGGTCGCCAACTTTGTGGTTGGGGCCACCTTCCTGACGCTGCTCAACAGCTTCGGCCACGCGCAGACCTTCTGGCTATATGCGGGCTTTAACGTGATCTTTATCGCGATCACTGGCCTGCTGGTGCCAGAGACCAAGAACATCACGCTGGAGTTCATTGAGCGCAATCTGATGGCGGGTAAACCGCTGCGCAAGATTGGCCAATAATACTGCATGTTAAACAACAAAAAGCCGCACATCATGTGCGGCTTTTGTTGCGCCAGGAGAATTGCCGGCTAGCGAGGATCGGTGCCGATCTTCTCGGCCAGCGTGCCTTCGAGGTACCAGCCGAAGAGGCGGGTCAGCGGCGCAAAGTGCTGGTCAGTGCTGTGGTTGAGCCAGGAAAAGTCACGGGCAATCGCGGCGAGGCGCGGCCAGTCTGCCGTGCGCGGGGCAATCACTTCATCCTGAGAAGAGTAGATCGCGACGCGGCGTTCCGGCCGCTCGCGAAGCACCACACCATCGGCCCAGGTGGGCGAGCTGATGGCCATGACATGCAGGTCGTCACGGCCCATCTCTTGCAGTTTGGCCGCGACAGTGCCGCCGAGACTTATGCCCACAAGCAAAGCCCCTTGCGGGAGTTGCAGTTGTTCGAGGAAATCCACGGATCGCTCAGCGAGAGTCTGAGGATCGTTGTGCGGCAGCAGTGGGCGAGTGAAAGTCAGTTGCGGCCAGAGTGGTTCGAGCACAGCGGCCAGCTTGCTGACCGTGCCGTTGGGAGAACCACCCTTGCCATGCAGCAGATATACATTCTGAATCGTCATTGCTTTTCCAGTTTGCACTATGGATGGCCTTGTGCCCACTGGCGCCAAAGGCTCTTGTCCGTTAGCGGCTTGATGAAGATGCCTCCAACCACCGAGCGCGCCTGAAAGCCGACCTGCTTACCCGTAACGGTATCGAACCAGTCGCTCAACGGAACCCGCGTGGGCGTCTCGGTCATGAATTTATAGAGTGGATCGATGAGCGCTTCAAAGTCTTTTTGATTGTTTGCCAGTGTCGCGCTCCAGGTCGTCCAGTCGAGCTTGGTGTAAGTGTGCCGGTAGTCGAGCGGAAGCCCGAAGGCGTTCTGATGCTGGAGATAAAACGCGACTTCCTGGCGGGCCACGCTCGGCGGGAAAAGGTTAAGCCCCAGAATGCGATTCCAGACCAGGTTGTACTTCTGGCTCCAGGTGTTGGGCATGTTGAAGGCGAGGCGCGTGTGGTCGCCATCCGCGGCCATGTGAACCCACTGGCCGGCCATCTGCTTCGCCGTCTGCTGATAGTCGTTGGCAATATCAGCATGGCCTAGCATTCGGGCCAGTTGTGCGTAGCTGCCAAGCGCCAGAATTGCCTTGATTGAGAGATTGGCATTGTGGGCCAGATGGCCGGCAAAGTCATCGGTGCTGAGCTGATTTTTGGGATCGAGGCCAAAGGCGCGCAGATACTTTGCCCACTTCGTCAGCATGGGCCAATAGGGCTTTGCAAAATCAGGATTGCCCTCGGCCTGCGCAATGGCATCCATCATGATGAGCATGTTGCCGGTCTCTTCCACCGGCATCTGGTCCACTTCACTCGTTTCTGCGCCACCGTATACCTGACCATTCGCCAGAGGATAGGTGCCAATATCATGCGGGGCAAAGGGCCACGGCCAGCGTGGCATCTCAGCGTACTGCAGCACGGGGCGCAGCATGGCCTCAAGCAGCTTGGGATTGACAAACAGAAACAGCGGCGCCGAGGGGTAGGTGACATCGACTGTATCGACGCAGCCATTGCTGAAGTTTTCTTTGGAGAAGAGCAGCGGCTCGCCGTCAATGCCTGCGGCCAGCTTCGTGGCTCCGAGAGTCTGCTGATAGGCCAGCACGGCTAACTGCGCATATTTGCTGCCGCCCGCCTGCGTGAGTGCGGAGACCAGTGCGTGGTCGAAAGCTGTTGCCTGTGCATTGAGCGACGCCCGCTGAGCTTCGGCCTGTAAAAGCATCTGTGCGAAGGTGGTGTGCCCGCGACGCCAGTAGTCAGGCAGTTCGCGATGAAAAAGCTCGATGCCGTAGCGGTCATCGTAGGCAAGCATGAGACGCCGGGTGATCGGGGTGCCAGATACCTGGCCCAGATCAAACCGCGCCGCCAATACCGGCGTGTCGATGCGCGCCATGCGGGGCATGTTGAGATCGTCGCTCGCTGGAAATTCGCCCTTGTTCACCGCATCGTTGAAGGCATTCATGCCGATCGTAGCCACTGAGGCGCCGGGCTGCGCGGGAACGGCCACGTCCGCCCATCCCCAATCGATGCGCAGGTTGTCGCCGGACTTCGCAAGCACCTGCTGCGTGTTGGTGCCGATGTGCATCACCTGCATGTCACCCACACGGCTGGTTCCCCAAACGACATGCTGATAGACATCGTTGACGGCCAGTTCCGCACTCGCCGCGAAATAGATCTGCACCTGGTGAGGACTTCCATCACTGGAACTCACCTTCCAACTCAGATAAGACAGAGGACGCGAGAGCACATCAAGATTGTGCGGCAGATCGGGCGTGAAAAAGGTCGCGGTGAGGCGAACGCCTGCTCCTTGAAAGCGATAGATGACGTGCGTGGGCCATATCGCGCGAGAAATCTGCGGCAGGGCAGGCAGCGATGGCTCATCGCCCATGAAGCGATAGCTCTTGCCGTCAATGCGAACGACGCCGATGAGTTGCTGAGAGCTTCCAGTCCAGTGATGGGTGGGGCCACCGGTCAGCTTGTCATTGAATGACCAGATGCTGAAGTAAGGATCATGCACGACGAGCGGCGTGGCCGGAGTTCGCGCGGTGACTGGTTCCTGCGCATGGGCCGGGATCGCGAGCCCCCCTGTCAGAAATCCGATTGCGGCCCATCCTGCCGAGTGTTTCAAAAAACTCTTCGCCTGGCGGCTAAAGCAGTTCCACATGCCTTGTCTCCTGTCTCCGATAACGTTATCAGACAAGATGCAGCTTCTGCCTCCTCTGAATGATCCAGTTATCTTTCCGTAAGGAGGGTTTAAATAGTCAACACCCTGCGGCGCAGTGCCATCACTGCGGAGTTGCATCTTTTTGCCGGGCAGTCGCCTGCGCCTCGTGGCTGCCCGCCATTTTGAGGTAGAGGCTTTGCGCGGATTCGCGCTTCATCTTGCTGACGATAGCAAACTCGGCTGCCGCCTTTTGGTGCTGGCCCATTTTTTGATAAAGGCGCGCCAGCCGCCAGCGCGCATCCGTGCTCTTGGGGTTGATCTGAATGGCGGCATGGAACTCGGCAACGGCTGCACTATCGTGCCCGGCATTCACATCGAGAATGCCGAGATCAAGGTGCGCGAGTTCAAGCGAGGACTTCAGCACCATCGCTCGTTCGAGCGAGGCTCGCGCTTCATCGCTCTTGCCCAGATGCATCAGCGTATCGCCGAGGTAGGCGAGTGACTGGCCATCGTCAGGGCTGATGCGCAACTCGTCGCGGAACTGCTCTTCCGCTTCCGCATAATTGCGCTGTGTCCAGAGCAGGTATCCGAGACCGAAGTGCTCCTGCGGAAGGTTGGGGTTGGCCTGAATGGCGGCACGAAACTGCCGTATGGCAGCCGGAGTGTTGCTCTGCGCGCTGTAGGCTTCCCCCGCGAGCATGTCTGCCTCGGCTGAATCTGCATTGAGCGCCAGTATCTGCTTATAGGTGGTCAGCACGCACTCGAATTGCCGCGACCACAGGCAGGCCTGCGCCAGTGGCAAACGGATCGCCGCGCTTTGAGGCTCTTTGGCTGCGGCCGCCTTGAGATATGGAACCACCTTGTCATACTGCTGCGCGCCGTAGTGCGCCATTCCGAGCAGGATGGTCAACCGCAGGTCGCCGGGGTGCTGATGGAGTTCCTCTGCGAGCAGCGGAATAGCCTGAGGGAACTTTCCCATCTTGAAATAAGAGAGCGCCAGATCGAGGCGCAAGCCATGCAAGGAGGGGTCAAGCGCCAGAGCACGCCGGTAATATTGAATTGCTTCAGGATAATTTTGCGTGCGCGCTTCATCGAGGCCGAGATGCGCGCAGGCTTCCACGTTCTTCGCATTCTGCGTGAGCAAGGTATGCCAGATGGATTCGGCCTGGGCAAACTGGCCCTGCTGTTCGAGTGCCAGCGCCTGCTGCCGCAGCAAATCTGGCGATGCCGCGGACTGTGCGCGCGCCTCCGGAACCGCGAACGCGAGAGAGAGTCCAGCCAGAAGCAGACCCACACAAATGGCCTTGAGGCGAAATAACTGCAATTAGCTCCTCCGGCATGAATTTCAGACGCGCCCCATCATGGCATGCAGCACAGAAAAAAGAAAGGCACGGCAGCAATGGATCTGCCGTGCCGGAGGAAAGGACTGGGGGATTAGAACAGTAGTTTCAGTCCAAGCTGCAGCACACGAGGATCGTAGGTATTGGTGACCTGACTGAAGTTCGGGTCATGGCTGCCGGTATCAATCGAGTTCCATTCCGTGTGGTTGAAAGTGTTGAAGCTCTCTGCCCGGAACTGGAGATGAGGTCCAGTTGGATTGGCGGTAAATGGGAAGGTTTTGAAGATGGAGATGTTCCAGTTGAAGAGCCCGGGACCGGTGATGGTGTCCTTACGGGCATCGCCAAAGCCCTGATTGTTATTGGCGCTGGAAACCCAGGGTGCAACCGGATCCGCAAAGGCCTTGGCGTTAAACCACTCCTGCTGCGTCTTCGGAAAGGTGACATTCCCCACGATGTTCGGGCGATTGGTGGTGCTGCCGCCCAGTCCAAGCGTGTCTGGACCGTTGTAGTAGACATTCACCGGCGAGCCGCTTTGCGCCACAGTTACACCAGAGACGACCCATCCACTGAGCAGAGTGCGCGCAAGTACATTGTGCGAATGCATGTAGAAGGGCAGGTCATAGATGTAGTTTGCGTTGAAAATATTGCGGCGGTCGAAGTTGCCTGATCCGCGATCGTACTTATAGCTATAAGGATCGGAAATGTCGCCACCGGAACCGGCCAGCGTCTGGGTGGTGAGGTCGGCACTCTGGATATCGATCTCATGCGACCATGTGTAGGCGAGTTGCAACGTCAGGCCATGCCATTTCTCCATGCGCACTGAGGCCTGCAACGAGTTGTAGTCCGCGTTGACCGCGTTTTCTTCCAGGCGAATGTTGCTATATCCCAGGTAAGGGCGATACAGGTTTGCATTCGATGGAATGTTGGGGCACGGCAGCGCTCCCGCCGAAGGCGGAGCCGAGTTCGCGCAGCCGGTCGCTACCTCTTCGCGCTGGCTGATCGCGTTGAGCGGCAGATCGTTGATCTCGCGCAGATCGTCCTGATTCCAACTGGTGGAACCGACGTAGCCGAGATAGAAGATCGCCGAAGGCGCCAGCTGGTGCTGAATGCCAAGGCTGTACTGAGCCGTACCCGGATGCGGGTAGTAGTAGTTCATGGCCGTCAGCCCTGCCGGACCGAGCGGAACCGAGGCACGCTGGCCAGTATCCGCGCTGACGTTAGGATCAGAGAAATAAACGTCAGAGACACTGGGCGCATAGGCAAACGGCGGCGTGGTGGATAGGTTGTAAATATCATTGCCCTGCACACGCTCGTAGAAGATGCCGGCGCCACCACGCAGGATGGTGCGGCCATCGCCAGAAGCGTCATAGGCAAAACCGATGCGAGGCTGCAGCGTGTAAAAGTCATTCTTGACCAGTCCACGCGGAGCACCATTTTTGCCTGCCTGCTCAATTCCGTTGAGATAAAAAGGCTCGTTGTTAATGATCTGGACGCCCGGACCATTGGGGTTCAGATTGCCGGTGTTGGGATCGGGACTCTGCGCATCGGCTGCCTTATAGTCAGCCGGCACAAAGTTTGCGACCTGATTGTTCTTCTCATAGGTTTGCGGCATGATGTCATCGCGCAAGCCGAGTTGCAGCGAAAGCCGCGGCGTGATGTGCCAGTTGTCCATTGCATAGAACGAATACGTATTTGAGATCCAGTGATCGGTACGCTGCTGCTGCAGTTGATCGTAGGTGCTCGCAAATCCCAGCAGGAAGTTGATATAGGCGTCGCCCGAGTACTTGGAACCATCGAAGCCGTAGTCGCCTTGGGTATCAGCCTGCAGCTGCTGGTTCTTGTCCTCGCGCATGTACGAGAAGCCAAACTTGAAAGCGTGCTTGCCGCGCGTGATCGAGAGATCGTCACGAATCTGATAGTTCAGATACGAGTTATGCCAGGGCCAGTAAATGGCCGTGTAGGTGGTGTTGATGGGACCGCCGCTGAAAGCAATCTGCGGCAAGCGGTTTTCCGCGTTGTTACCCGTGAAAAAGCTCTTCGCGCTCCAGCCCGAGGGCTGCTGATAAATGCCGGCCGGCTGCACGTTGATCTTGTTGCCGTTCACATAAAGGCCCGTCTCGTTGAGCACCGTCGGAGAGAGCGCCTGTGTGAGGCGCACGGCTGCCGCCCAGGAGGGATTGGAGAAGATATCGCCTACCGTGGAGTAGCTGTCTCCACTCCACTGCGTGGGAAAGATGGTCTGGGTCATCGAGTCGTGAATCCAGCTCCCCATCAGCTTGTACTTCGAGCCGATGTTCTGATCAATGCGCACGACATCTTCCCGCACGTTGGTCGGCTGCTTGGGCGAAGCAATGTACTGATTATTGGGCGCGTTGGGCTTAGGAATCGCGCCAGTCCCCATGAACGCCACGGCATTCGGATCGAGGAGGTTGGCAGGAATGGTGTTATTTGGGAATGGCTGGCCGGGAACGAGGCCATCCTGGGTGTAGAGCGCCAGCTTGGCTGGGTCGCTGGTCTGAGGCACCACCGGCACTGGACCATTGAACGGCGTGTAGGTGAAAGGCTGGCCCGCCGTCGGGAAATCGTTGGAAGGAATCGTATTGGTCGCCGTCGGGTTGGCTCCCTGCACAAAGCGACGCCACTCTTCGTTCACGAAAAAGAATGTCTTGTTCTTGTGAGTGTTGTAAACGTGCGGAATCCAGACTGGGCCGCCGATGTTCCCGCCGAAGATATTCAGGCGAAGTTCGGGACTCGCCTGATGATTCTTCTTGGCAAAGTAGTAGCCGGCATCGAGCGCGTCATTGCGATTGAACTCCCACACGCCGCCGTGAAACTTGCGCGTGCCGCTCTTCAGCTCGACCAGGATCGTTCCACCGGAAGAGAGACCATAGTCTGGCGGGTAATTGCTGCTGAGTACCTGAAACTCCGAAATCGCATCAGGAGAAGGCAGCACGTCAATTTTGCCCCCCGAACCGCGGTCATACACTTCACCGCCGTCGATCAGGTAGTTGTTGTGATCAGGGCGCATGCCGTTGAAGCTGATAGTGGCTGTGCTGGTCTGCGCCGCCACTCCGTTGAATGAGGGCAGATTACCCGAAACGCCCGTGCCCAGCGTGGTGAGGCTGGTGATGTTGCGGCCATTGGTGGCAATCTGGTTTACCTGTGCGCCGCTGATGAGCGTGCTGATCTCGTTGCTCTGCGACTGTACCTGCAAGGCATTGGCGCGCACAGTGACAGTCTGGCTGCTGGAGCCGAGTTGCAGTGCGACATTCTCCTGCACGGTGGCGGCAACGTCTAGAACTACGCCCGATGTTTTATAAGTCGCAAAGCCTTTGGCCGTGACGACCAGCGTATACGTTCCATTGGAAAGACCGGGCAGCGTGTAGAGGCCCGAACTGTTGCTCACGGTGCTCTGTGAGCTGCCACTGGCATCATTGGTGGCGGTGATTTTGGCGCCGGGAATCACTGCGCCGCTCGGATCGGTGACCGTGCCGGTGATTTCGGCGGTGGCCTGAGCATAGACGGTAGTCACTGACAACAGGACAGCAATTAACAACGCGAATGCGTATCTTGCAGTTCTTTGCATGTAACCTTTCTCCTTGAAAAATCCTGTGGTGGCCTGTCAGTGCGCAATGCACCGATCGCGTGCGGCTCTGTGACCGCATCGCCCTGCAGGCATGGTCTTGCGTTGTCGCACCCAACGCGCTTTGCGCGCCAAATGCGATAAGTCGTACCAGGTTGTGATATCTCGCGCCTTAGTATTCGCGTCTTCTCTGAGTGGAAGACTCGTATTTCCTGTTTCGCCCTCCAAGACAGAAGATGACCGGAAGATGCCGGGCTTCTACTCTCAGCAGGCGTTCGCAGCAGGGGACGATCAGACAGAACCATCTCAGGTACAAAGCGCCTAACGAGATTCTGCTGAAACGTTTCAGTTCATGCCTTCAGACAGGACAAAAACTGATGCGGGCAACATTAAGCACGCTGTGAATTTGCATTGTCAAGAGGGGCGAAAGGAGGAAACGGGTGCCGCGGAAAGCCCCGGCATCGCTTCATGACTCTAACTTCATGATTCAGAAAGGATTTACTTATCCGTCAACAAATGGATTCCGGATAAAAAGAATTTATCGCGGAAGTTATAGAAAACGGTTTCTTTAGCGGACGCGCCACCGCCAGGGGCTTATACATTCCTCAGGACATCGACTGGCATCTTTGCCAAGCAGCCGGTCGGCGCTCCGCATATGCATCCGAATCATCCCTGCGAAACAGAGTAAAAATGAAAAGAGCGAGCTGGGAACCAGCTCGCTCTCGGGGCTTCGCGGTCTGGAGTCACGCTGGCCGCCACATGCCGCTCAGGCTACGCGCTCGCTTGAGGCATCTTCCTGCTGGAACCGCATCCTTTCGCGCTCCTCTGCCGCAGACCGGACAGCGCGCCGGACGTGCTCGGTCTGCCGCACACTCTGCCGCTGATTCTCCGCGAGCCGCTGGGCCACATTGCGAAAGTCTGCCTGGAAAGAATAGGTCGTGATCATGAATTGCCTCCTTTTTTTATGGTTTGTGAGAAAGAAATCGTGCGCCAACGCAAAAGCCCCGGCGCTGAGGGCCGGGGCTTCGCAAACTCTTGTAAGAAGAATCAGAGTGCGAGTGGGCTCCAGCCTGTGACAAAAACAAGTGCATGCATGGCACCGGATTGATTTCCGAGGGCCGACATTGGCTTTCGGTATGTCACGTGAAGCTGCATGAATGCTCGCTCTGCGAAGTCCGTCGAAGGACAGCGTCTATCCAAGTATACCGCACCTCGGTTGCCATATGAATTTCATAGCGCACCAAGCGACGATCTGCCGCACCAGGTCGCGCAGGAAGCAGGCGATCCGCAGCGGTATCCTAAGAAGTGCAAGCTCCCAGATGATCACCGTCTCCCGAGCCGCGCTACGGATGTGGAACCCTCGTGCCCGATAACCTGACTCAAGCCATCCTTCAATCGTGGACCATCCCGCTGGCCCCTACCATCGGCGTGATGGTGGCCGCCATTGTCTACCTGCGCGGGTGGCGGATGGCCCGCGTGACCCGCCCCACGGAGTTGCCGGTGTGGCGCATGGCCTCCTTTATGGCTGGGCTGGCTTCGTTCTGGCTGGCGCTGGCGTCTCCACTGGACGCACTGGATCAGTTTCTGCTGGTCGCGCACATGACACAGCACCTTATCCTCATGTCAGTGGCGCCGCCGCTCATTGTGCTGGGCGCGCCCGTGGTGCCCCTGCTGCGCGGACTGCCCCGCGCGCTGGTGCGCGATGATCTGTCCGCATGGATGAACTCCAAGGCCTTCCACGGTGTGCAGGCGGTGGTGACGCACCCTGTCTTCGGATGGCTGGCCATGAACATCTCATTTCTGCTCTGGCATGTACCCGCGGCGTACGATCTGGCGCTGCGCAACAACACCGTGCACGAACTGGAGCACGCCAGCTTCTTCTTTTTTGCGCTGCCCTTCTGGTGGTTTGTGCTTCAACCCTGGCCAAGCCGTTACCGCTGGTCGCGCTGGATGATTTTGCCATATTTAATGACGGCTGATGTTGTGAATACGGCCCTCTCGGGCTATCTGGTTTTCGGCGGCAGCGTCATCTATTCGACCTATCGGAATGCGCCGCGCATCTTTGGCATCTCGGCGCAAATGGACCAAACGGCGGCGGGAGCCGAGATGTGGGTGATTGGCTCATTTATCTTCTGGATTCCGTTGATGGTCATCGTATTGCAGTTGCTCTCGCCACGCAGGCAGCGCATACGCCAGGCAATCCAGCGCGCGGCAGCGATACGCCACAAAGTTAAGATGCCGCCGGCATTTGACTTGCTCCAGATGCCACCTGTAGGCCGAATCTTGCGCGCGCGATTTGGCCGCGCCGGATTGCAGAGTCTCACCCTGTTGCTGATTGCTGCCATTATTCTCGACGGCGCACGCGGCACACCGGTAGCCATGCTGAATCTTGGCGGTTCCGTGCTTTGGAACATTTTGCGGCCCTTGAATCTGCTGCTCTTTTTCGTCGCCGGCAACCTCTTCTGCATGGCCTGTCCCTTTACGCTGCCGCGGGAACTGGCCCGTTTCTTTGGTCTGGGTAAGCTGCGCTGGCCCGCGTGGCTCAAAAACAAATGGCCCGCGACGATCCTGCTGCTGGTCTTTTTCTGGGCCTATGAACACTTCGCACTTTGGAACTCGCCGCGTGATACCGCGATAGTGCTGCTCGGCTATGTGCTGGCGGTCTTTGCAATTGATTCCATCTTTCGCGGGGCAAATTTTTGCAAGTACGTTTGCCCGATCGGCCAGTTCAATTTTGTCTCATCGCTGGTTTCGCCGCTTGATCTGGGCGTGAAAAGCCAGTCCACCTGTTCGAGTTGCTCCACGCGGGATTGCATTCGTGGCAATGAAGCGCAGCGAGGCTGCGAGCTGCAGCTTTATCTGCCGATGAAGCAAGGCAACATGGACTGCACACTCTGCATGGACTGCGTGAAAGCCTGCCCGCACGACAATATTGCGCTGCGTGTGTTGCCGCCGGTGCGCGATCTGGTCAACGATCCACGGCGCTCATCCCTGCGCCGATTCTCGCGGCGGTTTGATGTCGCGGTGATGGTGTTGCTGCTGGCGATCTCTTCGATCTTCAATGCGGGAGTGATGATTGCGCCGGTGGTGGATCGCCTCTCAGACTTCGAGGCAGCGCACCCTTTCTTCGCCTCGGGAGTTGGTTCTCTTGCCGTCGCAGCATCCATCTTTCTCGTGTTGCTGGCCGCGAGTTGGACATTTGCCAAAGCGCTGCAGATCTTCTCCACCGAGAAGAGTGTTCGCACCGTCTTCTGCCGCTTCGCACTGGCTCTGCTGCCGCTGGGGCTTGCGATGTGGGCGGCTCACCTGCTGTTTCATATGGCCACCGCAACTTCTTCTTTCATGCCAACTCTCACCCATGCATGGCATGCTCTGACAGGCGGAGCGCACCCGCATGCCATGAGCGCAATGGCCGGCATGCAGGGGATGAGCCAAATGGGCAATATGCCCGGCATGAACATGGACATGAGCGGCATGGGCGCGATGACGATGGTGAGCAAGCCCATCCAGCTCATGCTGATTCCGGGGGCGGAAGGGCTGAATCTCTTTCACCTGCAAATCTGGATGCTCGATCTAGGGTTGCTGTTTACGCTTTATGCCGGATGGCGCCTGGTGCGACAGATGGCCTCCTCAGCCCGCAATGCCGTCGCCATGCTGACTTTATGGGCGCTCAGTAGCGGACTCTTCTATGCCATCTGCATCTGGATATACACCCAGCCGATGGAGATGCGTGGGATGGGCATGTGATGAAACGATATCTGCTTCTGCTGCTGATGCTTTTTGTTTCCGTGCATGCCTGGGCCGATGGCGGACGGCTGCAATTTCGCAAACCGGCCGGGCCGTTTGTCGTAACGCTGTTCACCACGCCTGATCCGCTCACGCCGGGCCGCGCGGACTTCAGCGTGGTGGTAGAAAGGCCCGGAGTACAAGGCATCGTCAGCGATGCCCGCGTCACATTTGTGCTGACCCCGGCAGATGGGCAGGGCGAGCCGATTACCCTGCAAGCCACGCATGGACAGGCCACCACGCGGTTTCTTGAGGCGGCCAATTTCTCTCTGCCGAAGCAGGGGTTGTGGCGTATTGCGATTCATGTAAGCCAGGGTGCCGAGAGCGGCGTTTGCACCGGCGAGTTTCGCGTTGCCCCGCCGAACCTGATTACCAATGAAGTCGCATGGCAGATCGCCATTGTGCCGATCATGATGCTGCTTTTTCTGTTACATCAGTGGCGCAAGCGGACTGTAGCCGCGCAACGGCGGCGAAGCATTCCCACGACCTGATATGCATCCGCTCCAAGCCTGATTCAAGTTCGCTCCTGTTCCTTTTCCGCCGGTTCCTTTATCGTGAATTCCATGCGAAATCCTCTAACGACCTCCGCTCGCCCCTGGGCTGCGTTGGGCTGTGCCTCTCTCTGCCTTCTATTCTGCTCTGCTGCTCTGCCCGCTCATGCGCAGAAAAAGCATCATGAAGACAAGAGCACGAGCTCGCCTGCCAAGCCCGCGCCTTCGGCCGCTAAACCGGCTGACACTGACACCAGCAAATGGCCGTCATTGCCGGCGGATAAGAGCGTTCCGCAATCCATGGTGCTCAACGGCAGCACACTGCATTACACCGTCACGGTGGGCAAGATTCCCGTGCGCGATGAAAACGGCAAAGTTGCCGGGGAAGTGGTCTACACCGCTTACACGGTGCCAGGAAAGAACCGCCCTGTTACGTTTGCTGTGAATGGCGGCCCTGGCGCCTCGTCGGTCTTTCTGAACTTCGGCGCCATCGGGCCCAAGCACCTAGAAGGCATCGGCAACAAGGGGGACAGCGCATCGGGCCCCATCACGATGACCGACAATCAGGGCACGTGGCTCGGCTTCAGCGATCTGGTTTTCATTGACCCCATCGGCACGGGCTTCAGCCGGTCGCTGGTCTCGGATGCAGAAACCCGCAAGCTCTTCTACAACACTGACCCTGATATCGCTTACCTGTCGCGCGTCATCTATACCTGGCTGGTCGATAACGGTCGCATGACCTCGCCCAAGTATGTCATCGGCGAGAGCTACGGCGGCTTCCGCGGACCGCGCATCACCTATTACCTGCAGTCGCGGCTGGGAGTGGGCGTCAACGGTCTCGTGCTGGTTTCGCCCTACCTGAACCCGAGCATCGAGCGCTTCGGCGATGTCTCCCCGATTCCGTGGATGGTAACACTACCGCCCATTGTTGCCGCGCACCTGGAGAGGGAAGGCAAGCTGACACCCGAAGCCATGCAGTCGGTCATTGCGTATGACGAAGGTCCGTATGCTTCGGCTCTTATTACTGGCAACGCGGATCCTTCCGCGGAGCAGGCCATGATCCAGAAGGTGACGCAGATGACCGGCCTCGACCCCACCTATGTGAAGGAATCGGGCGGCCGCTTTAACACGGAGTCCTACCTGCGCGAAGCGTGGCGGGAGCAGGGCAAGATCGGCTCGATCTACGACTCTAATGTAACCATGACAGATCCTTTTCCGTGGTCTCCTGACCAGCGCGCCAACGATCCGATTCTGGCCAGCATCATTGCGCCCACCACCGAGGCTATGGTGAACTTTGTGACGCAAACCGTCGGCTGGAAGGACGACGCGCCGTACCACACGCTCTCCTACAAGGTGAACGAGGAGTGGAATCGCGACAACGACCTGCGCAACGGCTCAGTGGAGCAACTGCGCGATGCCGTCGCCGCCGATCCGGGCCTGCATGTGTTCATCGGGCATGGGTGGAACGATCTCTCCTGCCCGTTCATGGGCTCGGTGCTGAGCGTGAATGAGATGCCCAACGCGCTGCGTGACCGCATCGAAATTCACGAGTTCCCGGGCGGACACATGTTCTACACCCGCGAGGCAAGCCGCGTCGCCTTCCAGAAGGCGGTCGAGGCCGACATCTTCAACAAGCACTAGAAACCGTGGGCGCCCATCCTTTGGCAGCAGCTATGCCAGGGATGGGCTCACCATCCCGCCCTTCTGCGCAAAAGGCACCCCATCTCTCCCAGCCAGCCGCAGCTAGCCAGATACACAATCCCCAGCCACAAAATAGCTCTTCGCAAGTTCCAGCGCATCTAATTGCGTATGGACATGATCAATACCCCTGCGGCAAAAAGCGGAACATTCCTATTAGGCGGCGACCTGGAAATTCACCGGCTCGGTTACGGCGCAATGCGCATCACCGGCGAGGGAATCTGGGGCGAGCCCAAGGATGCAGACACGGCGAAGAAGGTTCTGAGACGCGCTATTGAGCTGGGCGTGAACTTCATTGATACAGCGGATGCCTATGGCCCGGAAGTGAGCGAACGCCTGATTGGCGAGGCTTTGCGGCCTTACCCAAAAGAACTGGTGATCGCGACCAAGGGCGGGCTCACGCGCACAGGGCCAAACCAGTGGCACCCCGTCGGCAGGCCGGAATACCTGCGCCAATGCGTCGAGATGAGCCTGCGGCGGCTCAAGGTCGAGCGCATTGATCTCTGGCAACTGCATCGCATTGATCCCAAGGTGCCGGTAGAAGAATCGCTGGGCGCGATCAAAGACATGCAGAAGGAAGGCAAGATTCGGCACGTTGGGCTGTCTGAAGTCGACGCAAAAGAGATTGAGCAGGCGCAGAAAGTGCTTCCTATCGTGAGCGTGCAGAATATGTACAACCTGAGCGAACGCAAGCATGAAGCGACGCTCAACTACTGCGAGCAGCACGGGCTTGGCTTCATTCCGTGGTTTCCAGTCGCGGCAGGCAAGCTGGCCCAAAAGGGCGGTATGCTGCAGCACGCCGCAGAGTTGCACCAGATGACGGTAGCGCAGCTTTCGCTGGCCTGGCTTCTGCACCGATCCAAGGTGGTTCTTCCCATTCCTGGCACCTCATCAGTGCAGCATCTGGAAGAGAATGTAGCGGCGGCTCAATTTGAATTGCGTGCCGATGAGTGGCAGGCCATTGAAGACGAGGCCCAAGGCAAGATAAAGACCCGGTAAGGAAAAGTGAGGGGCGGAAAATCCGCCCCTCACTTTGTTATTGCTGCATTTCTTGTATCAACGCACCGTGTAAATTGCCATCTGCTTCGGCGCGAGGGTGAGCGTGAGATTTCCTTCGCGCTGCGATGCCGGAACATTTGTACCTGCTTCCGGCACAAATATACTGCAGCCCGCCAGCGCTGTATTTTTTGAAGCGATGGAAATCACCTTCGCCTTGGACCCGTCATTGATCGCGACCAGCACGCGGTCCGAATGTCCGGCGATGCAGCCGTGCGAAATATCGCGGGCACGCAGGTAGACGAACGAAGTCGCATCATATTCAATATCTTGCTGGCCGCCGTCTCCAAAGACGGCGTTAGTATCACGGAAGTGCAGCAGGCCGGCGACCCAGTCATGCACCTCATTCTCCTTAGGTGTGCGTCCCGCGCGTGTGAAGGCGTCACGTTTGCCACCCGGGAACCCTCCGGGGAAATCATGACGATTGTTCGGGTCGTCGCCGCCTTTCATCGCCAGTTCGTCCCCGTAGTAAATTTCCGGCATTCCACGCATGGTGAGCACGATGCCATAAGCAAGCTTGAGATCAGCGACCGTCATGCCGGGCAGACTCATGAAGCGCATCGTGTCGTGATTGCCAAAGAATGGCACCAGGCGATTGGGATGCGGATAGAGCCAGTCCTTGCCCCAGACGCTTTCCAGGTAGGACATGGGCTTCTGATGCGTCAACACGGCGCGCAGGGCAAAGTAAGTAGGAAAGTCAAAGGGCGTATACAGATGCGTATCGATGCCGTCATGAGCAACTCCGCCTGCAAAGTAGGAGACGATGGTTGGGTCGGGATTGAAGACCTCACCCACCTCGGTCACACGCGGAAAGACCTGGTGAATCTCTCCGTTGAAGTGCTGCCAGAAGGCGCGCCCCACATAAGGAAAAGTGTCGATGCGCAGACCATCAAGACCGCCGGTTTCAATCCACCAGAGCGCATTCTGCGTGAGATATTGCGAAACGAGCGGGTTCTCCTGGTTCAGATCGGGCAGCACATTCGCAAACCAGCCCTCGGTAATGTCTTTGCGCTGCGCCCAATCGGAATGAGGGTCGGTGATGGCCTCGAAATTGGATTTCGCTTCGTCGTGATGCGCCACGGTCCCGTGAAACCAACCCGGCGCGGGTGGATCAAGCGCCCACGGATTCGCGGCTCCAACATGATTTGGCACCGTGTCGAGCACAAATTTCATGCCGTCTGCGTGGACAGCGGAGACGAGGTTCTCAAAATCCCGAATGCTTCCAAAATGCGGGTCCGGCTTATACATGTTGGTCGCGCTGTAGCCGTGATAGTCCTGCTGGCCGCCGGAATTGTCGTAGGCGGGGGTAATCCAGATAGTCGTAATGCCCAACTGCTTCAGGTAATTCAGATGGTCCTGAATGCCCTTGAAATCGCCGCCATGCCATCCACGCGGCAGCGCGAGTTGCGAGGGATGCGGATCGTTGCTGAGATCGCCGTCGGCAAAGCGATCCGTCATGATGAGATACATCGTGTCCGCAGCCGAGAAGCCCTGAAATCCATCACTGGCGGGCTTGCGCTTGCCGAGCACGAATGGAAATGAGGTTTCGCCCTGCGCCGATGAAACCTTTAGCTGCAGGGTCTGAGGGGCGTTGTTCTGATCGGCCAGCCATACGAAGGCATAGTGTCCGTTCGCGGAAAAATGCGTGCGCCTGATGGAGACATCGCGCCCCTGCACTGTGATGTGGGTGTCTTTCAGGTTGCGGCCATAGAGCAGCAACATGGGCGCGGGCATGTGCGTCCACCAGTTTGGCGGATCCAGCCGGTATACGCATGGCGCCGCATTCGCCGGCGCTGCCTCGCATACCTTTTGAGCCTGCAACTGGGCCTGAGCCGCGAGGCCGAGGCCCGCGAAAAGAACTGCAAGAGATACTGCTCTCAAAAAATAAGACATGACTTCCCTTTTGTCCGTTCGTGCGAACGGCTGCTGACTCATCGTGTCCAGAAGAAAAGACGCGCCACGACAGGGATACTATCGTGGCGCATGGAGGAAGCACGACAACTTTAGAAGACGAAGCGAGCCGCGAGCTGAATTTCACGCTGCGAATCCAGCTCGGTGTCTGTTACCTTGCCGAAATTTGCATCGTTGTAATTGCTGATCGGGTTGGTGAACTGCGGCGTGTTGGTTACGTTGAATGCGTCGCCATGCAACTGCAACACATAGCGGCTGGTGAACGGAATGTCCTTCTCAAGCGAGACGTCTGCCGAACGCTGACCCGGCCCGTAGACCTGATTGCGCGCCAACGTGCCCACCCGCGTGAAGACATTCTGTCCATTGGCCTGTGTGCTGGGAGCCTGAGTGAACGGAGCCGTATTGAACCAGAGACCGCTGATGCTCTTGGGATAAGTGATCGGCCCTGTTACATCTGGCGTATCGGCAGTGGCAAAGTTTGACACTGAGAGATCAAACGGATTACCGCTGGCGATATGGCCAATCACATTGAGCTGCCATCCACCGATGATGAGATTGACCGGATAGCTGGCATGCCCGAAGAAGCGCTGGCCGCGTCCAAAAGGCAGACTGTAAAGGATCGAGGATGTGAAGACATTCCGTTGATCCTGGTTGGAATTGCCGTAGCTGGCCTGAGGATTGTAGTAGAGCGCAATCGTTCCGGGCTGGTCGTCCATGGTGTGCGACCAGGCATAGGAGCCGGTCACCACCAGATCTCTGCCCTGGCGATGCTCAAAGTGCAACTGCAGGCCGTTGTAGTCCGAGCTTCCGTTGTAGTTGTTGTAGGTGATGGTGCCAAACTGCGGGAAGTTCTGCAGGCCGGTTCCGAAATGGTAGAGATTGTAGTTGTAGTACTCGGAGAGATGATCGGCCTTGTTGCCCACATAGGCAAGATCGACCACGTCGTACTTGCCGAACTGCTGCTCAAGCTGCAGGTTCCATTCCTGGATTCCCTGATTCTTGTTGTGAATGTTCACAGCCAGCGTGCTGAGGCCCGTGGGCGGATTCGCCGGATTGAAGTTCGGGAATCCGGGAGCCGGCAGTGGCGTCGTCTGCGTCGCAGCCGCCTGGCAGCCATAAGCCGTGCCGGGAGTCGGCGTCTGACCGGTGAAGGTCACGCAGTAGCCGTGCTGCGCGTCATAGGCGACGCTGCCGCCGAAGGGCACCTGCTGGCCAAGCTGGTTGCCGATGCCGCCATAGTTGGGGAAGTAATAGATACCGTAGCCGCCGCGCAGCACGCGGGTGCCGTTACCGTTCATGTCCCACGCAAAGCCGATGCGCGGTGCAAAGTCACCATAGTTGTTCGCCATGATGGAGCGGCGCACACCGTTCTTGCCGGCCAGCAGAACCTGGCCATAGGTGTTGCTGTTGGGGTTGACGTCAAACGACGCCATGCGGTTGTGGGTTTCATAGGGCCACGGCATCAGATCATAGCGAACGCCCAGGTTGAGGGTCAGCCGCTGGGTCACGCGCCAGTCGTCCTGCGCAAAAAAGCCATCTTCATAGGAGATGTTGCTGTAATAGCCGCTCTGCGCGCCGATGGTGTAGTTGTCAGTGAAGCCGATCAGCATTTCCGCGGTCGGAAAGCCGGTAAAGTCGCCGTTGCCGAAGTTGAAGTAGCCCTTGCCGGCAATGGGACGGAAGTACTCAAGATTGCGAAGGATGCCGGTCGCACCAAACTTGAAGGAGTGGTGGCCATGCTCCCAGTCCACACTGTCGCTGGCTTCAATGGTGTTTTGCGGCACGGCATACAGGCCGTAGTCGCCGGTGTAGTCGATGCCCGCGTTGCCGCCAATGAGCGCTCCACCGCTGGTTTCCTGGTTGCGGTTGGCATTTACGATTCCCAGCTTGGCTGAGAGTGCATCGCCATAAAACGGCGGCTGGTAGCCATAGTTGTCGCGGTTATAGCCGATGAGCAACTCGTTGACCAGCGACGGGGTAAAGGTATGCGTGTAACCCAGCGCCCACGAGCGCGCATGCAGAAAGGTGGAGCCGGTACCGAAGCCCGAGGGCAGCGTGCCGAGTTCCGGCGTCTTGGTAAACGCGGAGTTGTCATAGCTGAAGCGCAGGAACGCCACATCCTTGGGCGTCGCGTCATAATCAAGGCGAACGTCAAAGGTGTTGTAGTGCGTGAACTGCTGCTCATGCGCCAGAAAGTTGTTGATGACGCCCGGGCGCTGCGGCGCGGGATAGGCGTTGAAGTAATTCACCGCCGCCTGGTTCTCGGCAATGCCGGCTGCGGCAATGTTGTTATTCGGAATCGGCTGGCAGGTCTGAGGATCGTAGAGCTGCCCGTTGTTCATCTTCTGAAAGTCTGCAGGCGACACGCCCTGATGGATCAGACAGTAAGGCTCAGTGAATTGCTTGACCACGTCGGGGTTGTTGAGCAGCTCGCCAAAGTCACCCTGCCGCATACGAGCCGTGGGCACCGTGAGGTAGTAAGGGTTGATGGGCTGCACTTCGCGGAAAGCCTGATAGTCGCCAAAACCGAAGAGCTTGTTCTTGATGAAGGGCCCGCCGATGGAGAAGCCGGGCTGGTTGCGGTTGAATGAGGGATTCGGGCTCGCCGGAGCTCCAAGAAAGCGGTAGCTCGGGTTCGCATCAAACTTTGCGCTGCGATAAAACCAGAAGGCCGAGCCGTGATACTGGTTGGTTCCGCTCTTGATCGACGAAGACACAATCGCGCCGCCAGCTCGTCCGTACTCCGCCGGGGCGACGCTGGTATCCACCTTGAACTCGTCGGTCGCGTCAATATTCGGGAAGATCACAATCGTGTTGAAGAGCGAATCGTTGTCATCCAGACCATCGAGCAGGTAATTGTCTGCCGTCGGATCAAGACCATTGACCGACAGGGCAGCGCCACCGCTCTCGTTGTTGCGGAAGCTCTCGGTGTTGTCACTCACACCGCTCTGCCCATTGCCATAGGAGCCGCGGGTCACACCCGGAGTCAGCAGCGCCAGACCGGTGAAATTGCGGCCATTCAGCGGAAGGTGAGTGACCTGCTTGCCGCGGATGGTGTCTCCAATGGTGCCGTTGGAGGTGTTCACCAGCGGGGCGGCGGCGGTGACCTGCACCGTCGTGCTCACCGTGCCCGGCTGCAGCTTGAAGATCAGAGTCTGCGTCGTGGTGACCTGCACTGCAAAGCTGGTGCTCTGGCTCTGGAAGCCGGGTGCGGTCACATCCGCCTTGTAGTTGCCACGGGGCACGGCGAAGATGCGGAATTCGCCCGACGCATTCGACGTGGAATGAAAGGTCAGGCCGGTGTCGCTGTTCGTGACGGTGATGGCCGCATTTGGAATGACGGCGCCGGTCTGGTCCGTCACTGTTCCGACGATGCTGCCGTCATCTGACTGCGCATAGGCGCCGGCGGCGGACAGGGCCGTGAAGAGAATCAGCAGCAGAAAGGTCATCCAACCCTTCCGGCTGCCAGCGTTCTTCTTATCGTGAGATTTCATGTTGCCTCCCAAAAAACAACTTGCACATGCGCTCATGCCCATACAGGGTCGTGGAGCATCATGCCAACGCGAACTAGACATGCCTGCTGCAACGATGGGCAATACACAGCGCATCCATTTTACATCAAACGTTGATCACCGAATAAGCCCTTTGGATTCAATCAAGTGAAGTCAGATTTAACCGACAATGAATGCTCCTTTACTGATTGACCGGGCCTTTCAGAAGGAGTAGAACTAGGAGTCCTGTATAGAAATCTGCTCATGAGCACCCCTTTGGAATCTCCTCCTCACCCGGTTCGCAAGCTGAGGTTCGGCCTGTTTGAGGCAGACCTGAGCACAGGCGAGCTGCGCAAATCGGGAATCCGAATTCGCATTCAGGCTCAACCATTTCGAGTGTTGAGTTTCTTACTGGAAAGGCCCGGTGAGGTTGTCACCCGCGAAGAGATCCAGCAGCGGCTGTGGGGCTCCGACACCATTGTGGATTTCGACCACAGTCTGGGAACCGCCATCAATAAATTGCGCGAGGCGCTGGGAGACTCAGCGGATAATCCACGCTTCATAGAAACGCTGGCGCGGCGTGGATACCGCTTTCTGGCTCCAGTCACGCAGGTGCATGAGCATGAGGAGACTCCGGGGGAGCCGGCCGCCAGAACGAACATGGAAGAGCCCTCTGCGGTTGCAATTCCCGAATCCGGCCCCAAAAGCTCGATATCATCCAAGCACCCTCTCAGCCGCGCGTGGACTTGGACGGCGGCATCGCTCGCCGCGATGGCCCTGGGCGCGATCTGCTTCCTGGCCGGGGGTATGTGCATGACCATTCTCCGCAGCCACCCCTGATTCGGCAGATCACATTTTCAGGGCGCGTTTCGCCAAGCGATCCTCTATTCGAAAGCTTTGGCCCTACCGCGACCGACGGTTCGCGGCTCTACTTTCCGGAGATTGAGGAGGGGCGCGCGGTCCTGGCCCAGGCGCTCATCGCCGACGGAGAGACGAGCACGATTCCCTTGCCGCAGGAGATCGCGGCTCCTTATATCAGCGATATTTCCCGCGATGGATCAAGTCTGCTGCTGCGCGACCATCTCGCCGCCAGGGCCGAGCAGCCCCTCTGGATTGTGCCGACGATCGGCGGCGGAGCCAGGCAGGTTCCGGGTATCCTGGCGCACGATGCCACATGGATGCCGGATGGGCAGCGCATCCTGTATGCCAGCGGCGACAATTTATATATCGCGCAATTGAACGGCTCGGATGTTCAGAAGTTTGCCTCGCTACCGGGACGCGCCTTCTGGCTGCGGTGGTCGCCCGACGGCAAAGAACTGCGGTTCACGCTGCTGAACAGTGAGACGCACAGCTCCCGCTTGTGGTCGATTCGCGCCAATGGAAATGATGCCCACCTGCTGCTCGCCGACGACGACGGCTCAGAGTGTTGCGGAAGCTGGACGGCGGATGGCAGGGACTACGTCTTTCAAAAGAACGCCAGCGAGGGCTCGAACATCTGGGTGCTGCCCAGCCGGAGCGGTTGGTTCTGGCGGAACCGGCAACCGTACCCGCTGACAAACGGTCCCCTCAACTACCAGTCGCCCATCACGGACACGACAGGGCGCCGAGTCTTCTTTATCGGGCTCAATCTGCGCTCAGAACTTCTGCAATACGATGCCTCGTCGCAGCTCTTTATTCCGTATGCCGGGGGCATCAGCAACGCGAGCCGGGTAGCATTCTCACGAGATGGGGAATGGGTCGCCTGGTTTCGGCAGGACGATGGCTCACTCTGGCGCAGCCGCCGGAACGGCACCGAACGGCTGCAGTTGAGCAGCGGACCGTTGGACGTCTTTATGATGCAGTGGTCGCCAGACGATAAAAAGCTGATCCTGATGGCCCGGGAACCGGGCAAGCGATGGACGATCTACACGCTTGATGCCGACGGCGGCCCTCTTCGCGTCGTCTATCCTGAAAACCGCAGCCAGGCTGACCCCAACTGGTCCCCTGATGGCAAGCAGATCGTCTTTGGAAGGCTTCCCGACCTGATGGCCGAGGCCTCGATGCCGAAGGCCATCTATATCTATGACCTGGCCAGTCATCACCTGAGCAAGTTGCCGGGCTCCGAGGGGCTCTTCAGCCCGCGCTGGTCCCCGGATGGGCGCTACATTGCCGCACTCTCTATCGACCAGACCCGGCTCATGCTGTACGACCTGAAAACACACCTCTGGAAGACACTCGCGCAGCAGAGCGTGGCCGATCCGGCATGGGCGCATGGCGCGCCCGCCATTTACTTTCATGACTTTGTGCAGCCGGGCCAGCCGCTCTATCGGGTGGATGTGAAGGCGGGTGCTATCCAGAAGATTGCCGACCTGCGCGACCTGCGCGCCGCCGACGCCGTGGACTATCGCTTTGCCGGGCTCACACCCGAGAATGTTCCCCTGGTGGATGCACGCACTTCCGCAGCAAACATGTACACCATGAAACTACCTGAAAACTGATAAAGATCTACTTGTCAGACGAGCTATGGGAATGGGAGGCGTGAACCCCATCCTTATGCCTGAGCCAGACCTTCATGGCAAACGAAATCCCGGCGTAGGTGCGTTCCTGGCACCGGCGGCAGCGCAAAGGAAGCTGAAACGCCAGAAGGTGCGACAGATCATTCGCCCTCAAATGAGAGGGGCGAAAGTCAGAGAAGTAGCACATGGGGCAAAGCTTCACGGCAAACACACTCGATATTAGGGAGGACTGGAACTTGCTTGAAACAAATCTAACTCAAGAAGATTTATTTGGATGGAAAATTAGTGAACATTAGGAGTCAGTTATCTTTTGGCTCCACCTCTCACCTAGTAGTAATCCGCACAGCTCAAATAGTAACCACACTTCCCGCACACTAGTTTGCATCGGTACCCATGCAGCCGACTGGAACAGTTGGGACAAAAAACCGAATGATGAGGAGCTCCAGCATCCCGAGGGGCCCCCTCGGACGGAGAACTGATTTTTGCTTCCACAGTCTGGCTCGCAGAGGAGGCCGCATGGGCATCGTTTCGCATCGTATTCCCTGAACAGTTATGATGAGGCTATTGCCGGGCAGGAAGCCTTGGAAAGCTCATCCCCACCCAAAACTTGAAAAAGGAGTCACTATGGAGCGCACAGCGAGCGCAGTTTGGCATGGCAGCCTGAAGGAAGGCAAGGGAGCCATCACGACGCAAAGCGGAGTGCTGGGAGACACGCAGTATTCATTTTCAACCCGTTTTGAACATGGAACCGGCACTAACCCGGAAGAATTGATTGCGGCCGCCCACGCCGGCTGTTTCACCATGGCGCTGAGCGCACAGCTCGGCAACGCCAACCTGACGCCAGAGTCACTGGAAACGACGGCTGCCGTGAAGTTTGAGAAGACCGAGCAGGGCTTCACGATTACGGCAATCCGTCTGACCACGCGTGCCAAGGTACCCGGCGCCAACCAGGCTGCCTTTGAGACAGCCGCACAGAATGCCAAGAATGGCTGTCCCATCTCGCGGCTCTTCCAGGGGAATACTGAGATCACTCTCGACGCCAAGCTGGTCTAGTAGCTGCAGTATTCTGCAAGAGAGAAAGCCCCGGAGTGCAGATGCGCTCCGGGGCTTTTCCTTTTACCCGTGTCCTTTACTCCACCTGCCCGATGTATACCCCAAACGGACCAAGATGCACCGCGTCCAGCGACTGAACCTCGGCGTCGTGAGGGGTCGCCATGAGCGTGCGAAGTCCCGCTCCGGAAACACCTTGCGGCTTGAGGTCAAATCGAATGGTCTGCGGCTGAGCCGTGAAGTTGCACGCCACCACCACGGCCTGCCCCTGCGACGTCTTGCGCAGCCAGGAGAGCACGCTATCGTTGCTGGTGTTCAGCATGATCTCCTGCCCATCGCGCAAGGCAGGATTGGCGTGCTTGAGCGCGATGAGCTGCTTATACCAGGCCAGCAGAGAATCTGGTTGCCGCGACTCCACCGCGACATTAACCGTCTTATAGCTCGGCGGAATCGGCAGCCAGGTCTTCACGCCTGCTGGTGAGAAGCCTGCATTAGGGCCGCTGTTCCACTGCATAGGGGTGCGTTCGCCGTCGCGGCCCTTGTTCTTGGGCCAGCCACGAAGCCCAACCGGGTCGCGTACCTCGGCCCGGGTCTTCGGCGGGGTGGTCACCATGCCGATTTCGTCGCCGTAATACATCAGCGCGGAATCTCGGGAAGCAAAGAGAATTGCCGCGAGCAGCCGGGCTATATTCTCGCGCTGCACCGGATCGGTGACACCCGCCGCCGTGGCATAGCGCTCCCAGCGTACGTTGTCATGATTGTCAAAGACAAAGAGCGGCTCATCGCCGTCGAGCTTCGTCTCCGCTTCATTGATTCGGGCGCGGAACTCCTTCACGTCCAGCTTGTTGATGAAGCCTACCTGCATGTCCATGGGGAGTTGCAGTTCGTCATTGTTTGCCCCATACATGGCGCGCAAATCTTTGATCGAGCTGAGATAGGTTTCCCCAATCAGCAGGACATTGCGGTGATAGCTATCGGCCACCTGGCGCAACTGGCGCAGCACGTCATGCACCTGCGGCAGGTTGTTGGTAAGCGAGTCGTCCAGCTCCACTTCCCCGAAGGCGTCGATTTGCGGCTTGCCATTCGGCCCCAGGATGGGCTTTTCATTACGCAGCTTGGGATCCTCAAAGAGCGTCGTGATGGCATCCAGACGAAAGCCTGCGACACCGTGACGAATCCAGAAGCGCGCCACGTCATACATCGCCTTGCGCACCTGCGGATTGTTCCAGTTCAGGTCAGGCTGCTGAATATAAAACTTGTGGTAGTAGAACTGCTTGGTTTTCGGGTCGTACTGCCAGGCCGAGCCGCCAAAATCGGACTGCCAATTGTTAGGTGGCAACAGCTTTCCATTCGGTCCCTTGCGGCCGTTCCGCCAGATGTACCAGTCGCGCTTGGGGTTCGTCCGCGAACTCTCCGACTCGAGGAACCACGGATGCTTGTCTGAAGTATGGTTCAGAACCAGATCCATGATGACGCCGATATGGTGCTTTTTGGCTTCGCGCACTAGGCGGTCAAAGTCGGCCATGGTGCCGTAGCGCGGATCGATATGGTAGTAGTTCGAAATGTCATAGCCGAAGTCAACCTGCGGCGAATCATAGATGGGCGTCAGCCAGATGGCATTCACGCCCAGCGACTGCAGATATCCCAGTCGCTGGGTGATGCCGTTCAGGTCGCCGACGCCGTCGCCGTTCGAGTCCTGAAAGCTGCGCGGGTAGACCTCGTAGATGACAGCGTTCTTCCACCACGGGGCACCGGTGGCGCTAGTGGCATGTGGTGTTGCGGATGAATGCGGAGAAGATGGCAGGGCCTGCAGACGCGCAGACGCAAGACACAGGATGGCCAGCGCGCAAATGGCGCCAAGCACTCGATGTTTCATCGGTCACTCCCAAATCAAAATGGTGTACTGCTGTGTTTTGTCGTGCTGCAATTTGTCCGCTTATGATTGCGGTTCCTGGCAGCAACGGTATCACAGCGAGTGGGCACCTGGCAGAGGGATGACGGAATGGCCGGGAGTATGCGGCGCAACAGCCTGCAACTGGTCTCATAAAGACGTGGCTGCCGATTGTGGACGGTGTGAGCCCCGCCGCCGAAGCGGGGCTCATGCTCCCTATTGGATCTAAAAATCTACCTATATGAGACCGGTTCTAGCAGTGGCGGCGAAGATACTCTCTCAACTGCTGATTGATGCCGGCAGCCTGCTGCACGCCTTTGTCGAGCATCTCGTGCCACTGTCGGCCGTTCTCATCGAGCGGCTGCGTACCGAGCAGGTAGCTGGTTTGCAGAATCACCTCGAGCGCGTTGCTCAAGTCATGGGCAAGGTGGCGGATTTGCTGAGCATGCTCAGACGGAATGGCGCTGAGCGACGTGGAAGATGGCGTATTTTCGCGCATGAGAAGACGAATTCCAGGCAGAAGATGGATACTGCAAAGATAATGGGATGCAGCCGGATGGACTTGGGTTTGACAGCCATGCAGACCTTTGTAACACTAGGTTTACTGCCTGTTCGGCCGCTCTGGCCGAACGGATGATCCACAAAAGCCGAAGTGGCGGAATTGGCAGACGCGCATGGTTCAGGTCCATGTACTCGCAAGGGTGTGGAGGTTCGAGTCCTCTCTTCGGCACCAACGGAACAGCTTCTGAAGCTCCAGCGAACCGAAAGGTTCGCTTTTTCCGTCTTTGGCCAAAATCCAGAGAACTCCGCGGAAGCCCTCGATGCCGGTGCTGGTCTCATCCATACACGGCTGTTGATCGCGGAGAGTGTGAGACCTGCATAGAAGCGAGCTCACGCTCCCTGCCGGAGCTGGCAATCTCTATCCGAGACCAGGTCCGGAATCCGCATCGAGCCAGCCATCCGGAGCCCCATAGCTTCCGTACCTGATATTTTCGGCTCCATCCCCCCGTAGCATGAGCCATCCGGGCCCCTTTCACTTCCGATTCAACTCCACGCCTTCAGCGAACGATAAATGCTGAGCAGCTTTCTTTTCGTGGAGTGCAGATCGACAATGATTCGTAATATCAAGCAGTTGTGCTGTATGACAGCCATCGTGGGCATGGTCACCGTTCCCGCCCTGAACGGACAGCCGCTTCACAGCCATTCCCCACGCGCTATTCCCCCGAAATCCGCGCCCTTTCAACCTCTCAAGTGGGATATGTTGCCCCCGTGGATGACGCTGCAGATGGAACTGCGCGGCCGCACCGAAGACCAGACCGCGTATAACTACATCTCGGGCAATGGCCGCGTTTATGAGCTGACCCGCGTGCGCGGCTCGGTGACGATGCGTCCTGCCTCATGGTTCACCGGCTACGTGCAGTTTCACGACACGCATGCTCTGGGCCTGCCCCTGCATGAAGTTGCCGCCAACATGCGCGATACCTTTGACTTTCGTCAGGGCTATGCCAACTTCCACTACAGGGCGGCGCAACTGATCGTGGGCCGCCAATTGCTCATCTTTGGCGATCAGCGAGTCGTGGGCATCAGCAACTGGACCAACAACAGCCGCTCCTGGGATGGTGCCGATCTTCGCATTGGCAAGAAGAATCGCATCGATCTCTTCACCACTTCGGTGGTGACGGTTCATCCCACCAGTCTGGACACACACGGCGCGGGACTGACCTTTCACGGCGTCGAAGGCAACATCAACACGCTCGTGCGCGGAACATCGCTGCAGCCCTTTGTGCTGATTCGGCGAGAGCCGCTGGTCACCAGCCAGCAGAAAATCAAAGGGGCGGAAAACGAGGTGACGCCGGGCATCTACTTCTCTTCAAAGCTGCCTTATCATTTCGACGCTTCGGGAACCGGCGACTTCCAGCGCGGCAGCTACTCCAACGATTCCATTCACGCCGGCGCGGCCATTATCCGCGGCGGGTACACCCTGGCACGCTCTTCCTGGGCGCCGCATCTGGTGCTCGAATACAAATACGCGACCGGCAACTCGCATCGCAACCCCGACCGCATCAGCACCTACGACCAACAGTACCCCAGCAACCACAACGCCTTTGGACTGACTGATCTCTTCGGGTTCCGCAACATCAAGGAACGCCGCGCAAGTCTTTCGCTGCTACCCATGCGTTCTGCGTTTGTTCTGTTGCAGGCCGAGTCCCTGCATGTCGCCTCGGTCATGGACGACGTATACTCCGGAAGCGGCAGCGCATCCGTAAAGCCGCCCATGATGGGTTTTGCCAGTGACGATATCGGAACCGAGTTCGACGCCTCAGGCCGGTACCTTTTCAAGAAGCACTTTCTGCTGCAGGCCGGGCAGGGACACTTCTTCCCCGGCGCTCTGATGACCCACAATCAGCATGGCGCTCCGCTCACGCTTATGTACTTTCAGGTCGGATATCGCTACAGCGTGCATCACTAGATCCCACTCCGGCGTGCATCTCAAGACAGCGAGCCTGCGGGCTCGCTTCTTTTTTCGCGAAGCAGGCGAATGCGCCGGCTGGCCCTTCGCGGTTGCAATTTCTTAGACTGGTTGCGGGCGGCACACAACTCCGCAATCAAAGGCCCCATAAGGGGGGAACGACATGAAAGGTTCGACGCTCAAGCTGACTCGCTGCTTGAGACATCCATTCCGATCTCTTGCTCTGCTCCTGTGCCTGCTCGGTCCGGTCGCGCACGCGGGTGCGCGGTCTTCCCTAAGTCCGCATGCCGTTGCCGGGCCTCAGCCCATCGACGCCTATATTCACACGGCCTGGAGCACGCTCACCCGCTCCATGAGCGATTGCAAGTCGGTCGCAGACCCAAAGCTGAAAAGCACTCCCGTCCTCTACCTGCCGCGCGACCTCGCCGTGCCGGCCAATGTCGCCGCCATGCAAAAGCAGTGTCACGTGCGCGTGCTGCGGCTGCCCATCGTCATCACGCACTTTGATCAGATCAGGGAATCACAGATCGCCACTCCCGGCCTGCTCTATCTGCCGCATCCCTACGTAGTGCCTGGCGGCCGCTTCAATGAAATGTATGGATGGGACAGCTTCTTCATCCTCAAAGGACTGCTCGACGATCACCACATTGCGCTGGCGCGCGGTATCGTCGAAAACTTCTTCTTTGAAATTGCCCACTACGGCGGCATTCTCAACGCTAACCGGACCTACTACTTCACCCGCTCGCAACCGCCGTTTCTCTCCTCGATGATTCGCGCCATCTACGCCGCAGAAGTCGCCGAGGGCCATACTCAAGCAGCGCACGCATGGCTGGTCGAGGCATACCCCTACGCGGTGCGCGATCATGCGTTGTGGATGAGCCCCATTCATCAGGCAGGCAACACGGGCCTGGCCCGCTACTTTGATACCGGTCAGGGGCCGGTGCCGGAGATGGCCGATGACAGCACCTATTACCAGGACGTGATTCGCTGGCTGCTCGCGCACCCCGGCCTGCACACAGGCTATCTGATGCATGGTTCCCCGCATCTCGACGCGGCCGCACGCGAGCGGCTGGCGCAATTAAGCTGTGATCCCACACTCTCAAAAGTCTGCGCGCGCGCGCATGTGCACGGCTACTGGCTGACGCGCAGCTTTTACAAGGGCGACCGCGCCATGCGGGAGTCCGGCTTTGACACAACCTTTCGCTTTGGCCCCTTCAGTGGATCGACCCAGCACTTCGCCCCCGTCGGACTGAACGCCCTGCTCTACAAATATGAGCGCGACCTGGCCTGGATGGCCGCACAACTGGGCAAGCCGGGCGAAGCCGCGAAGTGGAATTCCGAAGCAGAGACGCGCCGCGCAGAGATGAATCACTACCTCTGGAACGCGCAGAAGAAGATGTATTTCGATTACAACTTCGAGACACACCGGCAATCGAGCTACGCCTTCATCACGACGTTCTATCCGCTATGGGCAGGCGCGGCAGACAAAGCGCAGCAGCAGGGCGTCATCGCGTCACTACCTCTCTTCGAGCATCCCGGCGGCCTGGCCATCAGCAATCACGACTCAGGCGTGCAGTGGGATTTACCCTACGGATGGGCGCCCACCGAATGGATGGCCGTGCAAGGTCTGCTGCGCGCTGACGACCAGCACGATGCCCGCCGCATCGCCTCCGAGTTCAATCGCACCGTGCGCACGACCTACCAGCACGACCATGCCATCTATGAGAAGTACGATGTCGTCAACCGCAGCAACGACTTTCGCGTCACTGCCGGCTACACCCAAAACGTAGTGGGCTTCGGGTGGACCAACGCCGTCTATCTGGAGTTTCAATCGCTGCTGGCCCACCCTGGGCAGTGAGCCAGCAGCGAAGCCAACGCAAACAGACAAGCAAATAGAAGACTTTCCCGGCTGTCTATACCTTGGGACGCATCTCAGACTCAACTACGTACTGAGTCCAACGCTGATTCATCCCCGAATCGTGTCCATAACCGGACACATGCGGCGCAAATTCGGACAATCGGCGCAATCCCATCTTGCATAACCCCTGCTGTATCAACAGCAGCGCACTCGGAACAATGGCCCACGAATTGCGTAAGCATACGTGGAGAGCCGCCATGCACACCCTGCTGCAAGACCTTCGCTACGCACTGCGCCAGATGCGCAAGTCGCCCGGATTCACCCTGACCACCGTGCTGACGCTGGCGCTCGGCATTGGGGCCACAACGGCGATATTCACTCTGGTCAACGCGGTACTGCTGAAGTCGCTGCCCGTCAAAGATCCTGCCGGGCTATGGCGGGTGGGCAACACCAACGCCTGCTGCGTAGACAGCGGCTTGCCCAGCTTCGACTCTACATCCAATGACTGGTCCATCTTCTCCTATGAGCAATACCGCGAATTCCGCGATCATACCCCGGGCTTTGCCAGTCTGGCTGCTTTTCAGGCGAGCCAGCCGCAAATGGCCGTGCGGCGTGCGGGCAGCCAGCATGCGGCTCAACCCATGTTTGGCGAAATGGTCTCAGGAAACGCATTTTCCACTCTCGGACTGAGGGCCTATGCCGGCCGCCTGCTGCAGCCATCGGATGATCATGATGGTGCCGCGCCAGTCGCGGTGATGAGCTATCAGGCGTGGCAGCAGAGATATGGCGGCGATCTTTCAGTCATCGGCGCGAACTTTCTGGTGAACAATGTGCCGGTAACGATCGTGGGCATTGCTCCGCCGGGCTTTTATGGGGAAGAGTTGCGCCCCACTCCGCCTTCGCTGTGGTTTCCGCTGCATATGATCACAGAGCTCCAGCCGCAGCAGGACCTGATGCATCATCCGGAAGAGCAATGGCTGAATCTGTTTGGCCGTCTCGCTCCCGGAGCTACAGCCGGCGCGGTGCAGGCGCGGATGATCGTCGAACTGCGGCAGTTTTTGAAGAGTCCCATCAGTGGCATCACCGGACCGGCAGCAGCACTGATTCCCCGCCAGTACCTGCGCGTCACGCCTGGCGGCGGCGGCGTGCAACGCATGCAAGACCAGTACAAGGCAGACCTGCATCTGCTGATGTGGATCTCAAGCTTCGTCCTGCTGATCGCCTGCGCCAATCTTGCCAACCTGATGCTGGCGCGCTCCACCTCGCATCGCCAGCAGGTCTCCGTGCGCATGGCCCTGGGTGCCCCGCGGCGGCGGCTTGTGCAGCGTGCGCTCATTGAGAGCCTGGCGCTGGCTGTCATCGGCGGCTTTGCCGGATTACTGGTCGCCTGGGGTGGCGCCCATCTGATAGTTCGCCTGGCCTTTCATCACGATTCGCTGGAGAACCTGCACGTCAGTCCCTCGCTGCCTGTGCTTGGCTTTGCATTTGCAGTCTCGCTCCTTACCGGAATCCTCTTCGGAGTAGCGCCCGCATGGTTAGCGGCGCATGCCGATCCGATTGAAGCCCTGCGCGGAGCCAATCGCTCGACCGGCCGGCGTAGCCTCTTTCTGCAGAAGGCGCTTGTCATCACGCAGGCATCTGTCTCCGTAGTGCTGCTGTGCTCGGCGGGGCTGCTCGTCCTGAGCCTGAACAAGTTGCAGCACCAGAACTTTGGCTTCGTCACCACCCATCGTTATGTGGTCCACATCGATCCGCAGACGGCCGGCTACCAGCCCAGTCAACTGGATGCGTTTTACCAGCAGTTGCACGACACAATCGCGGCGATTCCCGGTGTGGCGCGCGTTTCCTATTCATTGAGCAGCCCGCTCGATGGCGAAAATACCAACACGTCTGTGTACATCGAAGGCCTGCCCGCGCCCCCTCCAGAATCGAATGCGAACCTGGCGGGCTTTGATCGTGTAAGCCCGGACTACTTTGCAGCCATCGGCAGCCGAATCATCGCCGGACGGAGCTTCACAAAGGCTGATGACAGATCCAGCAGGCCAGTGGCGATTGTGAACCAGGCCTTTGTGCGCGAGATTCTGCATGGCAGGGCCGCCATCGGCATGCACTTTGGCGATTGGGATCCAAACGACAACAACACCTTTGAGATCGTAGGCGTCGTGCAGGATGCAAAGTACCAATACGCGGATCACGCGGCGAGGCCCATGTTCTTTGAGGCGGCGGCGCAGTGGACTTCGCTCCCGGCTACGGATACGCAGGCCGCAAATGATCTGCGTTATGTGAACACAACCCACTACATGCGCGCGATTGAAATCGAAACACACGGCCGCGTGCCTGATCTGCAGGCTAAGGTGCGCGAGGCTCTGACCGGAATCAATCCCAACCTCATCATGATTCGCTTTGCCTCACTGGGCGAGATGGTGCGCTCGTCTTTGAGTTGGCAAAACATGATCGCGCAATTGACCTCGTTGTTCGGATTGCTCGCGCTCGTGCTGGCTGCCATCGGCCTCTATGGCGTCACCGCTTACAACGTAGCGCAACGCACCAGCGAAATTGGTGTGCGCATGGCCCTCGGCGCAGATCGCAGCAATGTGCTGCAGATGGTGCTGCGCGGAGCATTCCTGCAAACAGGTATCGGCCTGCTGATCGGGACTCCCGCAGCGATTCTGGCCGGACACATGATGAGCACCAGCCTCTTCGGTGTCGGCGCGTGGAATCCGGCAGTGCTGGCGAGCACCATTGCAGTTCTGGCTTTCGCAACCGTAGTTGCAGCCATTATTCCGGCGCGCCGCGCATCGTCTGTCGAGCCAATGCGGGCCCTGAGAAACGAATAGACACAGGAGCACACCTTAATGCACACCCTGCTGCAAGACCTTCGCTACGCGCTTCGCCAGATGCGCAAGTCGCCCGGATTCACGATCATCGCCATACTGACGCTGACCCTTGGCGTTGGCGCCGCCGCTGCGATCTATAGTGTCGTGGATGCGGTGATCCTCGAGCCCTTGCCCTATCAGCATCCTGACCGCATCTATTCGCCGACTACCATCGCCAAAGAAGGCTACTTTCAGCCGCCCTCCTGGCCCGGCTATGAAGACATGCGCGCGCAAAACCAAAGCTTCAGCGCCCTGGCCGGCTACACCGACTACACCGGCACCAATTTGCAAACCAAGTCAGGACCGGTTGCGCTCAACCTCATTGCCAGCACGGCCAACTTCTTTCAGGTATTCGGCGTGCAGCCGATTCTTGGCCGCACCTACCGGCCAGATGAAGACCAGCCCGGCAAAAATAATGTCGCCGTGCTCAGCTATGAGGTGTGGAAGGCCAACTTCAACGGCGACCCCAATGTGGTGGGCAGCAAGATTGATCTCGACGGCAAGCCCTATACCTGCATCGGGGTCATGCCGGCCGGGTTCACACTGCTCAGTGACCGGCATGCCATCTATGCGCCGATCGTGGTCCCCAAGGGCGAGCAGACCGCGCGCGGCAGCCACTGGCTCATGACCATCGGTCTGCTCAAACCCGGAGTCTCTCTGGCGCAGGCACAGGCAGACATGAATCACGTCATGGCCAATGTGGGCCGCGCCTATCCTGACAGCGATGCCGGGCGCAAGGTTGAGATGATCAGCGTTGCCAAAGAAACCTATGGGCGCGATGCCGGCAGCCTCTGGACTCTCGCCGGAGCGGTGCTCGCCGTGTTGCTGATTGCCTGCGTCAATCTGGCGGGACTGCTGCTGGCGCGCGGCGTCAAGCGCGAACGCGAAATGGCTTTGCGCACCGCCATCGGGGCCTCTCGCAAGCGCGTCGTGCGCCAGGTGCTCACTGAGAATCTTGCGCTCGCATGCTTCGGGGCCATCGGCGGTATCTTCGTCGCGTGGCTTCTGCTCGCAGCGATGCGCAGCTTTCTGGTCACAGCCGTTGCCCGTGGCGCCAATGCCCATCTGGAGTGGAAGGTGCTGCTCGCGGCCATTGTGCTGGCCAGCCTCACGAGCCTGCTGGCTTCGCTCGCGCCCGCACTGCGTCTCTCCGGCACTGATCCCAACCGGGCACTCAAAACAGGTGGAAGCGCCGGCACCAGTGGCACACAGCATCGTCTGCGCTCAAGCTTCATCATCACGCAGATGGCTCTTTCGCTTGTCCTGCTGGCCGTGGCCGGAGTGCTCTTCCGTTCCATCGCCGGCTATCGCAATGAAAACCTCGGCTTTAATCCGCACCACCTTCTCACTGCGCAAATCAACCTTGCACCCGCGCGTTATGGCAATCGCAATGTCTGGACAGACTTCTACCAGCCCTTGCTCGAACGCGTGCGCCACATTCACGGCGTAGAGGGTGCCGGACTCATCAGCACGGTCCCGATTCTCGAAGGCAGCGGCACCAACGAGGAAATTCACATCTCAGGCCAGCCGCCCTATCCTCCCAATGAATTTTCCCTGGCCGAGATTCGCTTCGTAAGTCCCGGCTACTTCCATGCCATGGGTCTGCCCCTGATTCGTGGACGCATGCTTTCTCCTCAAGTCGATCTGGCCAGCAACAAAGCGGCCACTGTCGTGGTGAATCAGGCGTTCGTAAATAAGTACATCCCTTCTTCGCTCGACCCTGTGGGCCAGCATCTCGACGACGCGGATCAGGCCGACAACAAGACCCGCATCGTAGGCGTCGTTGCCAGCGCGCGGCAGGATCTCATCAGCCATGGCCCGCTGCCAGAGATGGATATGCTCTACACGGAGTTCCAGACCAAAGACATGGGCACCTATCTCATGTCCACACGCCTCATGGTGCGCACTTCGGGCAGTCCCAAAGCCATCATTTCCGATCTACGCCGCATTCTGCATAGCCTTGACCCTACGATTCCCTTTCGCCAACCCGTGACCATGGAACAAGCCATCTCGAGCCGCCTGGTGATGCAGCGCCTGGAAGGCTGGCTCTTCGGCATCTTCGCCTCACTTGCGGTATTGCTGGCAATCATTGGCCTCTATGGGCTCATCAGCCATGAAGTGGAGCTGCGCACGCGCGACATCGGTGTGCGCATGGCACTCGGGGCAACGCGTGCAAGCGTGCTGACCATGGTGCTGCGGCGCGTGACAATCCTCATTGCCATTGGCGTCACTCTCGGCCTCGCGCTCACCGCTGCAGCGCAAAGAGTGATCGGCTCGGTTGTGCAGATCCGCTTCATTCATCAGGTTGGGCTGATGCTCGCACTCGCCATGGGACTGGCGACGGTTGGATTATTGGCAGCATTAATCCCCGCACGGCGTGCGGCAGCCGTAGAACCAATTCAGGCATTGCGCACCGAATAGGAGAACAGCACCATGCATACCCTGCTGCAGGACCTTCGCTACGCGCTGCGCCAGATGCGCAAGTCGCCGGGATTCACGATCACCGTTGTGCTGACGCTCACGCTCGGCATCGGCGCCAACACGGCGATCTTCAGCGTTGTCAACGCGGTCCTGCGGCATCCCGAAGGAATCGACCACCCCGGCCGCGTCGCCGTGCTTCATGTGGATTACAAAAAGCTAGGATTGAACATATCCGAAGCTTCCATCCCTGACTATGCGGATGCAGCCTCGATGCATCACCTGGTCGAGGCAGCCGCCCTCGAGGATGAAGACGGATTCAACATCGAGCAAAATGGACACATGGCGCGGCTGCGCGCGGCCGACGTTACGCAGCAATGGTTTCAAGTCTTTGGAGCCAGTCCCATTCTCGGCCGCGTCTTCAGCGCCGGGGACGAGCTGCCCGGCGCTGCGCCCGTCACCGTCATCAGCTACAACCTCTGGCAGCAGCAGTTCGGCGGCGCGGCAGACGCCATCGGCAAGACCATAGACCTCGACCAGAAGCCGTATCGCGTCATCGGTGTCATGCGCAGCGACTTTGACTGGCCGCGCCAGCGCATGCTGTGGGTCCCCATGGGACTGCCGCCTGCGGCCTTCGTCGAGCACAATCGCTTCAACGAGAACGGCACCGCAGTGGTGCGCCTGCGACCCGGCATCACACTCGCACAACTCAATGCGGGGCTACAGCAGAAGATGCAGGAAGAGTTCCGCCTGGGCACCTATGGCGGTTATGCGCGCCAGGCCGGATGGTCGATGTATGCCACGGCTTTCACCCAATACATCGCCGGCTCATTGCAAAAGCCGCTCTATGTACTCTTCGGCGTGGTGGTGCTGGTGCTTCTGATTGCCGCAGCCAATGTCGCCGGACTCTTCCTGGCACGCAGCTCGGCGCGCGGGCGCGAGTTTGCCATTCGCGCGGCATTGGGTGCAAGCACCCCACGCATGGTGCGGCAAATCCTGATGGAGACGTTGCTGCTCGCCGGTGCAGCCGCGCTCATGGGCTGCCTGGCGGGGCCTGCGCTCGGGCGTTTCATCCTGAGCAGCATTCCACACAGCCTGGCTACCGGCTATTCCGTGCGCATGCAGCCCGCCGTGCTGCTATTTACAGCGGCCATCGCAGTGCTCACTGCGCTCGTCGCCGGAATGGGTCCGGCATGGCGCATGACGCGGCACAATCAGTCGCTCGAGTTGCGCGAGGGTGGCCGCAGTGCGACGGCATCCGCCGAAAAGCAACGCCTGCGCAGCGTCTTTGTCATTGGCGAAATCGCCATGGCCTTCCTGTTGCTCTGCGGCACCGGACTCTTTCTCACCAGTCTGCGTCAACTGCAGCAGGTGAATCCCGGCTTCGATTCGCACCATGTTCTGGTCGGCGCGGTCTACTATGCCGGCCATAATCTCGAAGGCAATCAGGCGCGCCAGGCGCAATTCGTTCATTCGGTTGTTCAAAATCTTTCCGCTCGCCACGGTGTGCAAGCAGCCGCTGTCTTTCCGGTGCCATTTGGAACAGGCCCGATGGCCAGCACTTTCTCGATCGAAGGCCGCCCTCAGGTGCCCGATCAGGCACAGATGCACAGCCAGTACAGCTACTCCACGCCCGGCTACCTGCAGGTCATGCGAATTCCTCTGATTGCGGGCCGCTGGTTCAGCACGGACGACCGCAACGGCACCACGCCGGTGGTGGTCATCGACGCGCACTTGGCGCACCGCTGGTGGCCGCACAGCAACCCTATAGGGCAACGCATCGGCAGTCCCGATGGAAAGAATTGGGCAACCGTCATCGGCGTAGTTGGCAATATTCGCAACGACTCGCTTGAGCAAAATACCAGCGACGGCATGCGTTATTACCCCTTTGCTCAGTCTCAAAACGGCGGCGTGGAATTTATAGCGCGCTCCCATGAGAATTTGAAACTGTTTCAGGCACAATTGCAGCAAGCCGTGCAGCAGGCTGACGGCGCCCAGGCAATTTCCACTAGCGAGACGCTCGACTCGCTCATCGCGAATACCCTCGCCGGCCGTCAACTCATCGTGTGGATGCTCGCAGCCTTCGCCGGGCTGGCGCTGCTGCTCTCCATCATCGGAATCTACGGCCTGATCAGCTACATCACCGCGCAGCGCACGAGTGAGATGGGGGTGCGCATGGCGCTCGGGGCGCAACGCCGCGATGTCCTGCTCCTGGTGCTCCGCGCGGTTTTGCGCTGGACCGCCGTCGGCCTGCTCTGCGGCGCGGCCTGCTCGGTCGCAGCCTCGCTGCTTCTGCGCCATGCCTTCGCCGGATTCGGCGATGGCCTCGCGCTCTCCATCTTGCTTTCCACCGCAGCGCTGCTGCTCGCCGGCTCCTGCGCCGGACTTCTGCCGGCCTATCGTGCCGCCTCCGTAGACCCCATGCAGGCTTTGAGAAATGAATAGTTCTCCCGGGGATTTGCGTCTCTCAAATGCTTTGGCACCTTCGCAAAGCCTGAGGCAAACTTGACTGGAGAAGCGGATTCACGAAGACAGCGAAGCCGCCTGCAGCGGCAGGCGCACCACGGCTTCGCAGCCCTGAACGTCGCGGCGGTTTCGCAATTCGAGCGAGCCGCCATGCGCCTCTGCAATTTGCCGCGCCAACGCCAACCCCACGCCGCTGCCGCTCTTCTTTGTCGTATAGAACGGTACAAAAAGGTTCGTCTCATTGGCCAGCCCCGGACCATTGTCAGCAATGACGGCCACTGCCAGGCCGCCCTGCCGCGAAGAAGCAATTGTCACTTCAGGAGTTACATTCTCTCCTCCACACTCCTCTTCACGGCTGGCCGCTTCCACGGCATTACGAACCAAATTGATGAAAAGCTGCTCCAGTTGATCAGGATCGGCCTGCAAATCCATCTCTGCCAGCGAGACAATCCGCACCTCCGATCGTGTCTCCAGTTGTGCCACGCGCTGCAGCAACGGCGCCAATGCGACACGCTGCAAAGTGGGTGATGGCAATTGGGCCAACTGCCGGTAAGATTCCACAAAGCGATGCAATGACTCGGCACGGCTCTCAATTACACTTAGACCGCGCTCAAACTCTTCCCGGGCCTCACTACGCAGTCGCAGGCTGCCAGCAATCGACTTGATGGGCGTGAGAGAGTTGCTGATCTCGTGACCCAGCACGCGAATCAGTCGCTTCCATGCCTGCTGCTCCTCTTCACGCAGAGCCAGACTTACGTCAGAAAGCAGCAATAACAAATGGGGCGCTCCCCGCTGGCGAAAGCGGCTGCGGCGCACCATCCAGCGGACAGTGCGGTCATTCAACTCTTGCTGCCAGATGCCTTCCTGCGGCTGCGCGAGCAATCCAAGCAACCCCAACTCTCCCGCAGATTTTCCAATGTCTCGCGAAGCACTGAGGCGAAAAGCGCGCTCAGCCGCGGGATTGAGCAGCCGCAATGACTCCCGATGATCAAAGGCGAGCACCGGCGCATCCATCTCCGCCATCACCCGCTGCAGCAATGCGATGGCTTCAAGCGCCTTCAGCCGCTGGCTCTGCAGCATGTCGGCCAGCGCATTAATCTCGCGCGCAAGCTCCCCCAGCACATCATCACGATGCGCCCCGCGCGCGCGAAATGAGTAATCTTCCTCGCGGAGCGCGGAGACTACATTGGAGAGTGTCTGCAGGGGGCGCACCGAGGACTCATAGAAGGCCAGAAAAATGAAGATCAGTAGAAACCCGAACACCGCGAGAATGGCGACAATGGCTGTCGCGGAAAGATGCTGCTCCGCCAGCAAGGCTCCCACCAGGCCCAGCAGAGCAGCCGCAACGAGCACGCAAAAAATGCGGTAACGCGTGGCAAACGAAACGTGGATCGCTTGCCTGTCCCGTGCTGCTCCGCGTTGTTTGCGCATTTCCTCCCTGGAGCTAGAGGCCATACTTTTCCATCCGCCGATAGAGCGCTCCGCGGCTCAGCCCCAGGGCTTCAGCCGCCTGGCTAACGTTGCCGTGACAACGCGCCAGCGCCTTGCGGATGAGGATACTCTCTACGGATTCCAGACTCATTTCTTCGAGCGATGACGAAGAGACACGAGCCTTGTTCAGTCCAAGGTCCGAGACCTCAATCTGACCGCCGCGAGCCATCAGCACCGCACGTTCCATCGTATGGTCCAGCTCGCGCACATTGCCCGGCCAGTCATGCTGCATCATTGCCTGCAATGCAGTCGGCGCAATGGCCGACACCGGCTTGCGGTAGCGCTGCGCATACCGCGCCAAAAAATGCGCGGCCAACAAAGGAATATCCTCTCGCCGCTCACGCAGCGGCGGCAAATGAATTTCGACGGTGTTGAGGCGAAAAAGCAAATCAGCCCGAAAGCGGCCTTCTTCGACCTCCGTCTGCAGATTGGCATTGGTCGCTGAAAGCACGCGCACATCGACACGGCGCGTCTTTGACGAACCCACGCGCTCCATTTCTCCTGACTCCAGCACCCGCAGCAGCCGTGCCTGCTGCCGCAGCGGAACATTCGCAATCTCGTCAAGAAAAAGTGTGCCGCCATCGGCCAGCTCAAAACGCCCGATGCGATCTGTACGCGCGTCGGTAAATGCGCCCTTTACATGCCCGAAGAGTTCGCTCTCAAACGTGCCCTCAGGCAGCGCGCCCGTATTCACCGCCACCAACGAGCGAGGAGCCCGGGATGAGAGCCGGTGCAATGTCTGCGCGACGACCTCTTTGCCTGTTCCATGCTCTCCCGTGATGAGTACGTTAGCGCCAGAGGGGCCAATGCGCGCAATGGTCGCCAGCACCGGCTGCATGGCCGGCGCGGTTGCAATCATCTCCGGCAGGCCCTCGGCGCGCAGCAGACGATTCTCCGCCTCAAGGTGCTGCGCCTTGCGTACCGCGTGGTAAAGATCAATCTGCGTCCGCAGAATAGTCAACAGACGCACGTTGTCCCACGGCTTCTGAATAAAGTCGCGCGCGCCCCGCCGCATAGCTTCGACGGCTACATCTACATTGGCCCAGGCCGTCATCACAATCACGGGAGCCTGGCTGTCCATGGCTTGAATCTGCGAGAGCAGATCCAGCCCTTCGCGGCCCGAGGTCGTGTCGCGCGTGTAATTCAGATCGATGAGCAGGGCATCATAATTGCCGCACTGCAGCGCTTCCAGCACCATGCGTGGCGAACTGGCACGCTCGATGCGATAGCCTTCCGGCGCCAACAGGATTTCAAGCGCATCCAGAATGTGCGGTTGATCATCGGCAATCAGCACGCAGGGCGGCAGTGCATCCTGCTCACCCCCCCGCGGCGCTTCAAACTGTACATTCGCAGCCATAGAACTTACCGGTGCTTTTGATTCTACGGCTGAATGTTGTGGACTACACCCAGGCGCGCATCATCAATCGAAATGTCCACCTGGTCCAGCGTCTCGCCGGTCGCGCGATCAATATCCACCTGAGCCTTGGCATATGCGGCCTGCGCATCGTAGAGCGCCGACTGGGCCACCGCCAACGCGTCCTGGGCAGCGAGCGTGTCATAGCTCGACTTCGCTCCGAGCTTCTGTTCCTGCTCTGTAATTGCAAAAGTCTTTTGTGCCAGGTCACGCGCCTGTTGTGCCGCGGTCACGCGGGCCTCGGCCTGCCGCAGCGCATACTGCGAGTTGCGCACGTCAAACAGAATGCTCTTCTTTTGCTCCTCAAAGGCAAGCTGGCGCTGCCGGTACTCGAGCACCGCACGAAACTGGTCAGCCTTGGCGATGCGATTGCGCAACGTAATGTTCAACTGAAAGCCCGCCTGGTACTCCGGCGAAGAATAGTTGAATGCGTTCTGCAGAGACCCTCCGTAGGAGTTTGGCAGCGGTACGGTTTCACAGCCGGCGCAGTTTGGGTTTGGCTGACCCGCATTACCCACGCCTGCATATTCGCCATATAGACTCAGTGACGGCAAAAGTTCATTACGAATACTCTTCAGGCTGCGTTGCGCAATCTCCATGGCTAGCTGATCCATCGTCACATCGGGACGATTTTTCTCCGCTTCCTTAATGAGCGCATCAATAGGACGGTCTGCGTTGGGATCAGAAGGCGTCTCCAGTGTGAGCGGCACCACAGGCATTTCGACCAGCTTTGGATCGCTGATCGTTTTGGTCAGAGCGTTCTTGATCAGCAGTTCATTCAGGCGCAAATTAGCGCGCGCCACAGTCAGATCACCTTCGCGGGCAGCAACATCGGATTCATCCTTGAGCACCTGCATCTCAGGAATCGCCTGCAGCTTCAACTGCTTCCTGTCGTCATCCAGCGTCTTCTGCGCAAACTGCAGAGCATTTTCCTTCACCTGTTCATCTTCATACGCATTCGCTAAATCCCAGTAGATGTCCTCTACCTGCGTAACCGTGGCGATCACCTGTGCGCGAAATCCCAGGTTGGTGAGCTGCATGTTTTTCTTTGCAATGTGAATGTAGCGATCATTGGTCGCCAGGCCAAAGCCCTGCAGCACCGGCTGATAGACATAGAACTGAAACGCTGACTCAAGCGTAGGATTCGTCGCGTTATACAAGCTGTTCGTCGTCTGCCGCAGCCCCTGATAGTCAAACTGAATGTTGGTCCCCAACGGAAAATACTGCCGGTATTCCGCCTCGCCCTCCACCGTATTCTGATCAAAGACTGGCGTGCCCGTAGTCACAATATTGGTCAACTGCGTCTTGGTGTGATCTACAAAGCCGACTGCGCTCAATTGCGGATCATACGAATGCACGGCACTGCCTTCACCTAGGGTCGAGGTCACAATGCCGCCCGCGCCGCCCGCCGAGGCTCCCGCGCTGCCTGCGCTGCTTCCGGCGCTGCCCGCGCTATTGCCCGAACCAAAGGATTGCCCATTCCCGCCGGGCGTATTCTGCCGCACGCCTACATTTACACCATTGGCGACCCCGCCCGCCTTGGTACGCGCAAGGTCGGTGCGCGCAATGGGCAGGTTATAGCGAAAATAGGCAAGATCAAGATTATTCTCAATCGCCAGGGCGATCGCTTCGCGCAGCGAAAGATAGAGCTTTCCGTTGATCTCAAGGCTCTTGAGCCGCGGTGAATTGCTCAAATCAAGCGGTGGCACCGTGCTGGGCATATAAGCTGCAAACGGATTGTGCGAGTGCGGCTCCTCCACATGAAAGCTGTCTCTCGGCAGCGCATAATGCCCGACAGCATTCTCATGAATCTGCTGCTCGATAGTCGTCGCCTTCGCCGCTGGCTGCTGCGCCGGTTGCGGAGCGCTGGGAACCGCGTGCGTGGAGTTTGCGGGCCCAGCGGGAGAAGCTGTCTGCGCCACGGTGGCAGCAGGAAGCAACAACAAAGCAGAAATACTGACTGGAACCAGAAGCCGGGCAAATGGAGAAAAGAACTTCACGAAGCAGATACCTCCGCAGACGCCGTGTCCTTGACCATCCATCCGTCGCGCAGCTCGATCACGCGCGAACCGTAAGCGGCATTGGCGTCAGAGTGCGTCACCTGCACAATCGTCGTCCCCTGTCCATTCAACTCCCGAAACATTTCCATAATCTCTCTGGCATGGCCGGAATGCAGATTGCCCGTAGGCTCATCGGCCAGCAGCAATGCGGGCTTGTGAATCACCGCGCGTGCAATGCCTACCAGTTGCTGCTGCCCACCTGAGAGCTGTGATGGATAGAGATCTTTTTTACCGACGATATTGAAGCGGTCCAGCGTATCGGCCACCATCGCCTGCCGCTCAGAACGCGGCATATTTTTATATGAGAGTGGAAGATCAATGTTCTCCGCCACCGTCAGATCATCCAGCAGGTGATAGCTCTGGAAGACCATGCCGATCTCACGCCGCGCCACGTCGGCTCTCTGCTTGCGGCCCAGCTTGTGTACCGGCTCACCTTTGAGCCAGTACTCGCCTTCCCATTGGTCATCGAGCATTGCCAGCACATTCAGCAGCGACGACTTACCCGCCCCCGATGGCCCCATGATAGTGACAAACTCGCCCTCGGCAATCTGCAACTGGATGCGGCGCAGCACCCACTCCTGCCCGGTGCCCGTTTTGTAACTGCGTTCGATATCTTTTAGCTGAATCATTCTGAACCTCTTAATCCATGCGCAGAGTGGTCATCGGATCGACCGACGCCGCCTGCTTTGCCGGCCACACCGCGGCGGCCACGCTCACCAGCAACAGCAGTCCCAGCACACCGGCGTACGTCGGCAGATCAAAGGGCTGCACTCCATAAAGAAAGCTGCGCAACAGCCGTCCGGCAAGCAATGAAATCGCCAGGCCACATCCGAGCCCATATCCTGCTAGCAGCAGACTCTGGCGAAAAATCATGCGCAAAATCTGCTGCCGGGATGCGCCCAGCGCCAGACGAATCCCTATCTCACGTCTGCGGAACCCGACAAACTGCGATAGCACGCCGTAAAGCCCCGCAATCACCATCAGAATGGCCAGTCCAGCAAAAGACGCGGTCAAATCCAGGCCAAGCCGCTGATTGAATGTCGTCTGGTTCACGACCGTCTGCATGGTCTGAAAGGTATCCAGCGCAAAGCCGGGCGCCTGCTGATGAAAGACATCCCGCACCTCTCTTGCTACCGGAACATTGCCGCGCGTCTTCACGATGAAGTTCTGGAACGAATCCACCAGCGCCTGATAAAAGAGCGATGTCGTCGGAATCTGGTCGCCCGGCAGCAGAATCATAGGCTGGGCAGGTTCCTCCACGCTCGTGGTGCGCTCGTTGCCAATGACCCCGACAATCACGGGCGGAACAAGAATGCCCGTGTCTTTGCCGCCGAGATCCAGATGCTCGCCAATCGGATTTCTGCCTGCAAAGTACTTCTTTGCCATCTCCTCATTGATCACTGCCACCGGCGGAGCGCTGGCTGTGTCATCCGGATTGATCATGCGCCCACGCAAGATGGGCGTGCCCATCAATTTTGCATAGTCGCCACCCACCGCGGTCATGAGCGCCTGAGGCTGATGATGCGTTTTGGCCGGATGCTCCACCACGCTGAAGGAAGACCGAATCTGCGAGTTGGTCAGCGGCAGCATCGTGGTGTAAGCCGCATCCTCAATTCCCGGAGCTTCGCGCAGCCTTGCCAGCACCGGGTCATAGGAGAGCACTGCGACGGAAGCTGGCGGTACTCCGGTACCGGATGACACGCTCATGCCGCTGAAACCCACGGCATCCGGCGGTGTTACCTGAAACGTAGTGAGCCGCGTCGTCTGAAAGCCGAGCCACGCATGCTCCAGATTCCACATCGTGCGCGCCAGCAATCCAGTCCCCACCAGCAGCAGAGTCGAAAGCGCAATCTCCGCCATGACGAGCCATGCCGTGAGCTTGCCGCGCACCGAGCGAGTGCCCACACCCCGCGAGGCGGACTGCAGCGTCGCCTGCGGGTCCGCACCCGAGACCATCACGGCCGGCAGCAGCGATGAGAGCACCGTCGTGAACGTCGCAATTGCAGCCATCACCAGCACCACGGTCCACCGCAGATGAATCGCATCCATGCGCGGAAGTGTGTCCGGCGGCAGCTTATGCACACTCTCAATCGCCGCGGCTGCCAGTGCAAAACCGGCAACGCAGCCTAACCCGCTCAGCACCGCGCCCTCGGTCATCACCTGCCGCAGCAGCCTCGCCCGGCCCGCACCCAGCGCAACTCGCACTGCAAACTCCTGCTGACGGCCAATCGCCCGAGCCAGCAGCAGATTGGCAACATTGGCGCATGCAATCAGCAAAACCAGTAACAGGGCAGCAAACAGACCCATCAGCACCGGTCGCGTGCTGCCCACCACCGTCTTCGCGTAAGAGACCATCGTGAAGCTGCCATCCCGCGCCGGATCATGATCGACATCCGCAAGCTGCTTGCTGACCTGCTGGAGCTGCGCCTGTGCCTGTGCCATGCTTACGCCCGGATGCAGCTTGGCGAGAATCAGAAAGAAGCTATACCCGCGCTTCGTCAGCATGGCATGCGTGGGCTGCAGCGGCAGCCACACAGCGGTTCTGGTGGACGAGCCTTCATTCTCAGGAAAGCCAAAGTTCGCCGGCATCACGCCCACCACAGTGTGCGGCACACTGCTGATGTGAATCACCTTTCCCACAATGTCCGGGTCAGCGTGAAATACCTTCTTCCAGATGCCCTCAGAGAGCAGCACAACCTGCGGTCCTCCGGCCAGCCCTTCCTGCGATGTAAAAGTTCGTCCCAGCAGAGGCCTGGTCCCCAGCATGGTCAGCAGACTGGGCGTGACATGGGGAGCGGCCACCGCTGTGGATGTATCTTTTCCCTGCACAACCGCCAGATCGTCCGAATATCCGGCCACGTCGACAATATTTTTCATCCCATGTCGAATGTCGCGATAGTCCAGCCACGAAGTCGATTGCGGCGAATCAGTCCCGGGACCAGGCTGGATCGCCACCAGCCGGCTCGCCCCCGCATACGGTAGCGGACGCAGCAGCACATTCTCCATCACCGTGAACATGGCCGTGTTCGCGCCGATGCCAAAGGCAAGCGTCAGCACTGCCAGCAGCGCAAAGCCTGGGGCCTTGCGCAATTGCCGCAAAGCGAAAGAGATGTCCGCAGTCCATGTCCGCATCGTGTCGTTGCCTCCGTTGAGAAATTTAGCCGGCGCTCTCGCCCGTGGTTTCAGGCCTGAATCGCCGCCAACTGGCGCTGCAATTCCTCTTCGCTCACTACCTTGCCGTCAAACAAATGCACCTGACGCTCGGCATGCGCGGCAAAGCGCGGATCGTGCGTCACCATGCAGATGGTCGCGCCCTCGCGGTGCAGATTGCGCAGCAGATCCATCACGGCCTCGCCGTTCTTCGAGTCAAGGTTTCCGGTCGGCTCATCGGCCAGCAGAATGGAGGGCGACCCCGCCAGCGCACGCGCCACGGCCACGCGCTGCTGCTGGCCGCCCGAGAGCTGCGAAGGATAATGCCGCATGCGATGCGCCATCGCCACTCGCTCCAGCGACTCCTGCACGCGCCGCTTGCGTTCCGCCGCCGTCATGCCTGAGCGGTAAGTCAGCGGCAGCTCGACATTCTCATACACAGTGAGATCGCCAATCAGGTTGAAGCTCTGAAAGATGAAACCGATCTCCTGGTTGCGAATGCGCGAGCGCTGCGAGAAATCAAGATTCTCCACCTCGTGCCCATTCAGCATGTACTTGCCGCCCGTCGGCGTGTCGAGCAGCCCGATGATGGAGAGCAGCGTGGACTTGCCGCAGCCTGAAGGACCAGACATCGCGACATATTCGCCGCGATCAATTCTCAGGTGAATGCCCGACAGGGCATGCGTTTCAATTTCGTCGGTATAGAAGACCTTGGTCAGCCCTTCGATCTCGATCAATGGTTGCGTGTTTTCCATCGCTGCTTCTCTCCTCGAATGCTGCTTTAGTTGAGCTGAACTCTGTCGACGTTGTCGTACTGAGACATATCCGAAAGAATGACCCGGTCGCCTTCCCTGAGTCCGCCCAGAATCTGGATCTTCGTCACAGAGGCGACGCCCACCTTCACCTGTACGCGCGTCGCGGTCTTTCCGTTCGGCGAAATACGGAAAAGGCTGATCGTGCTGTTCTCGTTGCCAAAGGCGGGCCGCCCCACGTACAGCACATCATGCAGCCGCTGCAGGTCAATGGTGCCGTCCACACTCAGGTCAGGCACCGCGCCGGCGGGCAGCGGACCATCCAGCGCAACATCGACCGTACGCGTGCCATTCACCACCGAGGGGTCAATGCGCATCACATGCCCGGGCACGATGCCGTTGTGCGTGTCGATCTCGGCCGGCTGATCCAGCTCGATGTCGTGCGCCTGCGTTTCAGGAATCTGTAACTCCGCCATGAGCTGATTCGGCTGGACCACTTCGGCCAGCGTCGCGCCGGCCGCCACGTGCTCGCCAATCTGGTGCGGCAGGTTGATCAGCACGCCGCTGATGCCCGCCGTCACGTGCAGGGCATCCTGCTCGCTCTGCAGCAGCGAATACATCGCCTGCGCCTGCTCCACCTTGGTCTGCTGCACCTGCAACTGGGTCGCAATCGCCTTCTGATTCATGGTGATCTCTTCCTGCTGCAGATGATTTTGCACGGTGAGCTGCTGTGCCTTGCTCTCTGAGGCGTGATACGAGAGGCCGCTGATCACGCCCAGTTTGTAGAGCTGGTGATCGGTCTGCGCCTGCAGCTCCGCCTGGCTGTGGTCCGCGCTCACCGCCGCTGCCGCCGAGCGCTTGTCCATCAGCGCGCTTTCGAGGCTCACCTGCAGATTGTGATAATCCACCTTGGCCGCCTTGAGCGCCAGTTGGGCATTCAACAACTGCTGCTGCAGTTGCGGATCCGAAAGATCCATCAGCACCGTATCCGGTCCGACCTTCGTGCCCGGCAGCACGCGAATGCGCACCACCGTCGCATCGGTCTGCGCCGGAATCAGCCGGATACGATCCTGCCGGGGCTTCAACTGTCCCAGGCCGCGCACCTGGCGAATCATGTCGCCGCGTTTCACCACGCCGGTCCAGATCTCGCTGCTGTCCACCGTGGGAGCCGCAGGTTTCAACCGGGACACTACAAGAGCCACCCCGCCTGCCGCGATTAAAACAACCAGGGCAATGACGAGCTGACGGCGTCTCTTCTTCTTCTTCAAATCGGGCCGAGCGATATCCACGCGTCTATGGATTGCACGCGTTGCGCCAAACCCCGCTCGCCCATAACCGGCTTTGTTTTCATCGCGAATGCCAGCGCGGGCCCGCCTCGAGCCGCCTGCAACCTGCCCATCCCCGGACACAGGTGTCCATTTGCGGACAACTCCGGCAGGTGGCCCCCACTTCCTCTTACAAAAAAGAAAGGGTGCGGCGAAGCCCGAAGGCACGCCACACCCTTGAGTGGCCAAAGACGCGAAGCAAACCGTCTACTGCACGGCCAGCTTCACATTCAACGTATGAGTGGTCGCCCCGGAGGTCGCCACCACCTGCAGCGTAGTGGTGCCGGTCACCGCCTCATAGTAGTCCTGCGAGACCGCGGCCGAGTGGTGTGCGTCCCCGCTGTACTTGGCAGAGATGAGGTGCGTGCCCACGGCAAGGCTGCTCGCCGTGAGGGTCGCCTCACCGTTGTCCAGCGTGACCGGATTGCCCAGCGCCGTGGCGCCGTCATAGAAGGTCACGGTTCCCGTCGGCATGCGGTCTCCTTCTGAAACCTGGGCCGTAAAGGTCACCGAGTTTCCTGAGGCAACCTCAGACTGCGTGCTGCCGACCGTCACCATACTCGAAACAGGCGTCGAGTTGCCGCCGCAACCGGAGAGGAAGCCGAAGGCCATCACCAGCACCATCAGCATCGACATCACCTTGCGGCGCTGCTTGGCAAAGCCGGCAAAGAACAGGCCAAACAGGCCGCAAAGCTCCGCGCCCGTGGCCCAGCCTTGAGACTTCCGGCTGTCATTCTTCGCCTGCGTCTGCGTAAACGGTCCCTGCAACGTGACCGTCAGGTTCGACTGCCCGCCTCCGGCCAGCGTCGCCGGAGAAAAGCTGCACGTCGCGCCCGCCGGCAATCCGCTGCCGCAAGCCAGAGCGATGTTGCCGCTGAAGCCCAGCACCGAAGCGATCGACAACGAAGTGGTCGCGTTTCCCCCTGCCGAAATGGTCATGTTGGGCGAGCCAGAGTTCAGCGTGAAGTCCGGCGCCGTCACCACCACGGTGGCTGGTGCGGAAGTTTCCGCGTTAAAGTCCGAGTCGCCGGAATACATCGCCGTGACCACATTCGTGCCTGCGGGCAATGTAACCGGAACGGTCACAATCGCGTCCATGGGGTTCTGTATCCAGGGAAGCGTGAGGCCGATAGGAGCAGAGACCGCCTGCTCGGCGCCGCCATTCACCGAGGTGAAGAACTGCACCGTGCCCTGCGGACGGTAATAGCCGTACTGGCCATAGCTGTGCCCCGTCACCACAACGCTCAGCTCCGTCTGCTGCCCCGGCAACACATAAGGCGCAGTCGTCGTCAGAGCGATCGGCGTGGTGACCTTGGAGATGGTGGTCGTGATCATCGAGCTTGTCGAGGCTGCATAATTCGAGTCGCCCGAGTATTGCGCATAGACGTGTGCCGTCTCCGCATCTCCACTCTCAATCACCGTGCCGACGCCATTCACCAGCGTGACCGGACCGCCAAAGATATTGCCGTCGCTGGCGATCGTCACCTGGCCAGTCGGCACCGTGGCGCTTGCCTTCACCGGAGTCACCTTGACCGTGTACGTAAAGGATTGCCCGTAGGAGACCGTGGTTGGATTCTGCGTGATCGTCGTAGTGGTCGCCGCACCCGTGACCGGCACCACCGTGAACTGCGACGGCATTGCGTAGGTCGGGTCCGTTCCCGAAACCGCCGCAAAGTTTGCGTCGCCACTGTAGCCAGCAGTGATGTTGTGCGTGCCCAATGTAGTGAAGGTGGCTGCGTACTTGACCTTAGCTTCGGTTGCGCCGGCCGGCGTTGCGAGCGTCATCGGGCTGCCCAGCGGCTGACCGTTGTCATAGAACTGAACCGTTCCCGTCGCGGGCCCGCCGCCATTGTAGGCCGGAGGAATGATCGCGGTCAGGAATACCGTCTGCCCCGCAGGCACCTGGTAGTTGCTGATGCTTACATAGGTCGGCCCTTGCACCTTCTGCTGGGTAACGGTTTGCGCTGCCGAAGTGCTCGCATGGAAGCTGTTGTCGCCCTCATACTGCACGGTCAGCGTGCTGCTTCCATTTGGGAAGGTATAGCTGGTGCCACCGCCCGTCGTGAAAGCAGCCGTGCCGCTTGAGGTCAGGGTACCGGTCATTACCACCTTGCCGTTGTCCAGCAGGTTGACCGTGCCCGTTGCATTGCCCTGCCCAGACTTGCCGGCCACCGTCACCGTCACAAACAGCGGTTCGCTCCATGTCAGCGTACCCGTATAAGGAACTTCCCGATTCGTCGTGAAGTTCACCACATCCAGGCTCACCGATACGGTGCTGTCTTCCGGAGACACCGTCAGCGAAACCGGCGAAGAGTCGCTGCTTGTGAAGGTGCTGTCTCCGTTATAGTGCGCCGTCAGGTTATAGGTCCCACCAGGCAGGTCGCTCACCGGGCCGGAGTAGTTGCCGGAAGCATCCAGCGTCACATCGCCGATGCTGCCGTACTTGTCCGTCATCAGGGCAACGTCGCCCGTCGGCGTGCCTTTTCCGCTCGCTGCTGCCACATGAATGTGAACCGTCAGCGGCTGCCCATGCGCTGCCGTGCTGCCGTCCACCGTCAGGGTCGTGGTTGAACCGGCCGTCGCCGACACACTGCCCCAGTTCGCCACCAGGTTCGCGGCATCCACTGTGCCCAAACCGGTGGACATGTCATAGCCGGTGCCAGCGGTCCACTGCGCCGTGGCAGTGTTGTAGCCGTCCATGCCCGGCTCGCTGTTGTTGCCCTGCGTCACATCGTGAAAGTTGCAGGTGCTTCCGAGCGTTGGCTGGGTCATTGCCGAAGAGTCGCACGAAGCTGCATTGTCCTTCGCTGCCAACTGATAGAACTCATAGTCGGCCTGCCCTTGGTAAGCGCCGTTCTTCTGCTCCACCAGGGCCATGATACCGGCCATGGAAGGCGCCGAAGCCGAGGTGCCACCGATGATGCCCGCCTGGTTCAGCACCGGCTGGCCGTTCTGTGTGCCAATCAGGCACTGGCCAAAAAAGCAGTAGAGGTAGCCATCATCGTCAGGAGACGCATTCAGCGCCACGTCAGGAATATCGCGCACACCATCGGAGGGCACGCCTGTTCCTGCCTGCCATGCAGGCTTCGCATAGCCGCCGAGACAGGTCTCGTTGCCCTGGCTGTCCACGGAGGCCTGGCTGCAGTTGCTGGGGCCGCCGCCGCCGCCCTCCAGCACATAGTAGGTCTCTCCATACGCGCAGTTCGTGCTCGACTGAGGCAGTGTCGGGTCGCAGCCCTCATTCCAGGCCGCCTCCGGGATATACCCCAGCGCGTCCTCAAACGTATTCGTGTTGTTCGGCGACCAGTACGAGGGATAGTTGCCGCCCTCATTGAACTGGGTGCCGCCCACCGCCACGTCATACGGGGTCGAGGCCATGCCGCTGACGCTGGGTCCATATTGCGCCGGGCCGCTGGGTTCATAGCCATTCCCCTGCAGGTCCGCATCCAGTTCGGCGGTTCCGCTGTCACCGGTCGACACAAACACCGTGATGCCCTCGGCCGCGGCCTGCTCCCAGAGCGAGTTATAGAACGCATTGCCGGAAGGCCCAAGCAGCGCTTCCGACAAACCGTAGCTCACGCTCATGATCGGAGAAATCCGGTTATCGATGATGTAAGCCGAAGAAAGATCCACGCCATCTGTCGTGTCGGTGCTCGCGCTCACCACAAAGTTGATCGTGGCGCCCGGCGCAGCCGCTCCGGCCCACTCTACGTCCAGGCTCGACTCACTCTGGTCGCGGCTAAAAGTCTCCCCGGGGTCGGTACCATTGACGATGATCTTCGGGTCATTCTGCGGCAGGCCAAAAGCCTGCCGAAAGGCTTCCACGTCAGCCATATCGATATCGCTGCGGCCCGGAATGGCAATCGAAACTCCCGTGCCATCCACGCCATTCTTGATCAGCGATGTCTCGTCATAGATCGTCTGAAAGTCATTCGGCGAAAGGTAATAGTAGAAGTTACCATTGCCATCATTCGTCGTGAACTTGGGATTCACCGGCGCCATCTTGCCGCTCACATTCCGCTTCACCTCAATCGGATCGGTGTGCTGCGGCTGCGCCTGAAAATTATTCAGCGAAAGCACGCCCGCCACCACCGGCGTGATTGCCTGCGGAATCGAAATATCCGTCGCATTGGCATAATGCTTCTGGCCGTTCGCAACAAACTGATGCATCGAGGTCGCAAACGCGGTATTCACCTGCTGCACGCTGCCGGTGAACTCAATCCACTGCCGCCCGTTCGCCACCGCCGTGGGCGTCAGGCCCTGCGACTGCAGCCAGCCCTCTACCTTCGCCACGTCCGCGGCTGAAGGACCAAACGCCGCGCCATACTGCGCCGGCGTCAGCCACTGGTGATAGCTCTTCGAGTTCCGGTTATATAGATTCGCCAGTTCGCTCTTGAGTGCCGCCTGCTGCGCCGCACTGGGCTTGAGCACCAGCATCATGTTGTGGAGCGTCTGCGAACTGCTCATCGCGCCCATATCCTGGGCGGAGGCAATCGCCTTCGGCTTCGTGCCCGGCAGCGTCGCGCGCACGGAGTTGTTGATCTCCTGCACGATCAGCGAAGGCGTGGCGCTGGTTTGCGCCAGCGATGGGGAGATGAATAACGCAGCCATCAGGGCAAGCAGGAGAACCCGCCCGGGGCGCAGATGGGGTATGAGAGATGGAGATAGCTTCACTGTCTTAATCCTCAACAGAAATTGGGCACTGCAGGGGACAACAGGAGACGTCAACAGAGACGGCGCCGGTAAGCACGGGCTCGACGGGGAGTTGTGCGGGGGTAAATCGAGGAGATGTTGGTGAAAATGGAAGGGCTGCGGATCAGTTCATCGGGCAAATCACAAGGGCATACCGCTGCTTCGGCGAGGGCCAAAGCGATTTAGTAGCGGGGCCGCAGTGCATTTTGCGCATGAGACTTTATCCCTTAAGTCCAAACCAGAGTCAATATTTTTTTACAATGCCGCAAGAGAATCTTCTTCGGGCTCTCAGGAAAAGCTCGCCCCTCACGAGCAAGGTTCCCCCTCTTATCTCGTTCTCATACAAAAGAGGAGCCGATCGGCTCCTCTTTTACACTCTGTGCGCTCCGCGATCTCATCAGATATCCACGCGCTCCAGCCAGAGCTGCGTCAGCAACGGAAACGCGAGAATCAACGCCGTGCGCGCCAGCAGCTCGACCGCAAAGTGCGGAGCCAGCGTCATGGCGTGTCCGTAAAGATGAAAGCTCACAAAAAACGGATTCGGCAAATGAATGTCCCGGTACTTCACCAGCAGCATGTTGGCCCATCCATAAACGATCAGCGTCGCCAGGCCTGCCGCCAGCCCGTAACCTCCATTGCGAAACAGCAGCGAGAAGAACTGCGCCAGTCCCGTCAGCAAACCCGCGAAGAGAAGAATGGATAGCCCCGTCAGCAGAACCATTGGAAACATGGGAATCCCCAGCATGGCGGCCGCCGTGGTCGTCTGTACGGTATGCGTGGTGCCACCTGTCATCACGGTATGCGTAACCCGGACCATTGGCATATGCCCCCCGATCAGAAACCAGGTGGCAAGTACAGCCGTCAGCACCACCGCTGACAGCATGCCAAAGCTCCACTCACTCCACACAAAGTAGCGGCGGGATCGCGGCCGCGTGAAGAGAAAGTCCCCGGCATTCTGATGAAAGTGCCGCCCCAGCCCCGTCTGCCCGAAATACCACGTCACAGCGCACGCCACAATCAGCAAGGCCGCCAGCGAAACCAGCACGCCGAAGTGGTGAGGATTCAAGTCATGCAACGCGCCCGTCTCTATGGTGAGCGCCCCAAACACCACAAACAGCGCGGCGCTCAGAACAAAAAACAGCCGCGATTCACGCCAACACTTCCACAGATACATGAGCAGACTCCTTTCCGGCGACTGCAAGAAATGTCTCCTGCAGGTTCATGGTTTCGATATCGAGGATCGTGGCGCCCTGAGCGCGAAGCTCGGCGGCAAATGCCTCCGCCTCGGCACGGACGACATACTCCGCCGCGCCCCCTGAGACGCGGCTGGTCACCACCGTGGGCCCTCCGGCCGGCAGATCGCGGCCCGCCGCGCGAATGCGGCGGAAGGCCAGACGAATATCATCCAGGCGCGCCTCCAGCTTCAGCGTGCCGGCGTCGATGATGCCGACCCAGTCGGCCACCTTCTCCACCTCTGACAAGTGATGAGAAGAGAGCAGCAGCGTGCGCCCGGTTCCGGCGAAGTCTTCAATCAGAACCCGCAAAAGCTGGTCCGTTACGACGGGATCAAGGCCAGCCGTGGGCTCATCGAGCACCAGCAGTTCCGGATTCTGCGCCAGCGCCAGCAACAGGCACAGCTTGGTCTTGCTGCCGAGCGAGAGAGTGCGGAAGCGCTGCCGCATCGGAACCTCGAGTGCATCCACATAGCGGCGGGCGCGTTCCTCGGACCACCCCGGAAAGAAGCCCCGTTGAAACCGCAGCAGCTCCTCGCCGGTCATCGCCGGAAAAAGCGTCTTCTCAATCACAAATCCCGTCCGGTTGAGCACCGCCACGGTCTCTCGCTGAGGATCGAGCCCGAGCACCACCGCCGAGCCAGCCGTGGGCCGGGCCAGTCCGGCCAGCATCCGCAGCGCGGTGGTCTTTCCGGCGCCGTTGCGGCCCAGAAAGCCATAAATGGAGCCGCGCGGCACCTGCATCGTGAGGCCATCCACGGCGCGCGTGACCGATCGCAGAGACCGGTAGTGCTTTGAGAGCGATTGCGTATGCACGGCCAGTTCAGTCATTCGGGTTCTCCCTGTCAGGGGTTTGAGAATCAGGAGCTTCAAGGTTCTGAAACGATGCGTCCAGCAGCGCAAGAGCATCGGGCCGGCCCAGGCGCATCTGCACAGCCTCTACCGCGAGCTGGTCGGCCAGCGGCTTCAGCCGTCGCAGCTTTTCTTCATGCAGCAGCCCCGGCGGTTGCCCATGCACATAGCACCCGCCGCCCGGAACCGTGCGCAGCACACCCTCGCGCTCCAGATTCTGATAGGCGCGGGCCACGGTGTTAGGGTTGACGCGCAACTCGGCGGCCAGCTTGCGCACTGGGGGCAATGCATCCCCTTCGCGCAATACCTGGGCCGCAATGGATTGTTTGACCTGCCCCTCAATCTGCAGATAGATCGGGACTCCAGAACCGGGATGGACGCGGAAGATCATTTGTATTAGTACAGTAGTACAATAAATCCAGATGTCAACAGGAATTTTCGAAAATCAGACAAAATCCGAGCATCGAAAGCCACAAATCCCCTACAGTTTTTTGAATTTCTGCCGATTCGCACGCCGCCGCCATGCAGAGAGTTTCCGGTAAACGATTGCAACGGCAATGCCTTAATCCACATTCCAGGAATGGAAGTAAAAATCCGTTCTGCCGTAAAAAAAAGTATTGACCTGAAGAGCAGATGGATTTACGTTACTGATTGCTGGCGGCGATTCGTGCTGGTTTCCAGGCCTCTGAGCTGTGTCTTCTGTCTCTGGCTGCCTGTCTCCGAACGATGTAACTGGTCCCCATGGTTCTCCCTGCTCTCTGAGGGGGCCGGTTGTTTGCGCGTTTGCGAGCCGGGCAAGGGCACTCGCCGCATCTGCAAGAGATTACGATCGTTTCCTGAAGATTTGGACCGGTCAAAAGAAAAAGTTGACCAAAACGGAATCCTGCTGCGTCTAACTGTTTGGTCTTTAATTCGATCCACTTTGCGCCCCTGGCTTCTCGGCTTCTGGTTTTTGCAAAGTTGTAAAGAGGAGAAAGTTTTCATGCGTTCCGATCTTGTTTTTGGCGCTTTGTCTTATGTGAAGAACCGTTATCAGCTCTGCCAGTTGGCGTCAAAGGCCACCCGCAAGCTGCACAAGCCAAGCACCCGCCTGCAGGACACCACGAATGAAGTTCTGGGGCACTTCCACCAGTCCAATCCGATGGCGGAAGCCTCGGCTGCCGTGATGTCCCAGAGGGCTGCCGCTCAGACCTCCCAGCGCCGCGCGGCCTGAGCTCGTTTCCTGATTTCTTCGTTCCAGTCGAAACCTGACGCGCCGTTTTCGTGGTGAGAAAACGGCGTTACGACCCTATCCAATAACTATTTTTTCAGGGAAAATGGTACCGGCGCGGCCGCTCAGTCCAGGGAGCCTCGCAGCACTTTAAACTCTTCTTTTCTGCCGCTCATCCCCTTCCCGATATTCCTACCCGTCATCGAACGATCCCCTACCGCAGGTGCACATGACCATTGCTGAACTGAAAGAAAAAAACATTACTGAGCTGAGCCGCATCGCCCGCTCGCTCGACATTCCCGGGGCCAGCGGCCTCCGGAAGCAGGACCTGATTTTCAAGATTCTGCAGGCGCAGAGCGAAAAAGAAGGCCACATCTTCGCCGAAGGCGTGCTCGAAATTCTGCCCGACGGCTACGGCTTCCTGCGCTCGCCCGACTACAACTATCTGCCCGGCCCGGATGACATTTACGTCTCCCCCTCGCAGATTCGAAAGTTCGACCTCAAGACCGGCGACACCATCAGCGGCAACGTCCGCCCGCCCCACGAGGGCGAAAAGTACTTCGCGCTGGTCAAAATCGAGGCCATCAACTTCGAGTCGCCCGAGGAGACCCGCAACAAGATCCTCTTCGACAATCTGACGCCGCTCTACCCTGAAGAGCGCATCAAGATGGAGACGGTCCGCGACAACATCAGCGGCCGCGTCATGGACCTGCTGACGCCCATCGGCAAGGGCCAGCGTGGACTCATCGTGGCTCCGCCCCGCACCGGTAAGACGATGCTCTTGCAGTCGATCGCCAACTCCATCACCGCCAATCATCCTGAAGTGGCACTGATCGTGCTGCTGATTGACGAGCGCCCCGAAGAAGTCACCGACATGCAGCGCTCGGTCAAGGGCGAGGTTATCAGCTCCACCTTTGACGAGCCGGCCGCGCGCCATGTGCAGGTCGCCGAAATGGTCATCGAAAAGGCCAAGCGCCTCGTCGAGCACAAGCGCGATGTAGTCATCCTGCTCGACTCCATCACCCGCCTGGCCCGCGCCTACAACACGATTGTGCCGCCTTCGGGCAAGGTGCTCTCCGGCGGCGTGGACTCAAACGCCCTGCAGCGGCCCAAGCGCTTCTTCGGCGCGGCCCGCAACATTGAAGAGGGCGGCTCGCTCACCATCATCGCCACGGCCCTGGTCGATACCGGCTCCCGCATGGACGAAGTGATCTTTGAAGAGTTCAAGGGCACCGGCAATATGGAAGTGATCCTCGACCGCAAGCTCGTCGACAAGCGCGTCTTCCCGGCCATCGACATTCAGCGCTCGGGCACACGCAAGGAAGAGCTGCTCATCCCCAAGGAAGACCTGCAGCGTATCTGGGTCCTCCGCAAGGTGCTCAACCCGCTCTCACCGGTCGAAGCCATGGAACTCCTGGTCGACAAACTCGGCAAGACCCGCAACAACGCCGAGTTCCTGCTGAACATGAGCTCCATCTAAACCCATTTCTACGAAAGCAAAAGGGCGTTCCGGAAGCGGAACGCCCTTTTTGCATCTGTCATCTGTATCATCACGGCTGCGACGCATACTCAACCATATTGACCATAACGATCATTGAAGCCATGATAGTCATAGGCATAAAAGGAGACGCGGTCATGGTCAAGGAGATCAATGCGGTGCAGTTTCGGCAAAACCTGGGCGAAATGCTCAATCAGGTGCAATACCGCCATGACAGCATCCTCATTCATAAGGACGGCAAGCCCGTGGCCGCGCTGGTCGATGCGGATTTATTCGCGCGCATCCGCCGCATGCAGGACCGCTTTGATGACCTCACCAGCCGCATCGCCGATGCTTACGCCCAGACCCCGGCCGCCGAAGGCATGGCAGAGATTGACGCCCTGACCGCCGAGATCCGCAAGCACTGATGTCCCGTCTGCGCGTCGTTCTGGACACCAACGTGATCGTTTCGGGAATCGCCTATCCCGGCAGCATCCCCGGCAAAATTCTCGCACTCTGGAAGCACGGCAGCGTCGAAGTGGTGCTCTCGCGATACATTCTCGGCGAAACGGCGCGGGGGCTTCCTCGCCTCTCCCGCATTGCTCTCACTGCTGCCGAGATTCAGGACCTGGTCGACGGCCTGATGTTCCTGGCCGCAATCGTCGAGCCGGAGGGCGCCGTCGATCCAGCCCTCCGCGATACCGCCGATCAACCCATCCTCGGAACGCTGCAGGCTTCCCGGGCAGACTATCTCATCACTGGAGATAAAGATTTGCTGGCCCGCTCGGAGAGCTATCCCATTCTCACGCCGTCCGAGTTCTGGGCGCGGCATGGTTGAGGACGGCTCCCTGCAAGCAACGTCCGCTCCCTCTCTCTAGCCCCGCAAATAGCGTCATCCCTTCGCGCAACCCCAGACGGACCATCAAAAGTTGTCCGTCCAGAGCTGCGTAAAAGTATGCCTGCCGCCTACGGATACTGTTCCTCAGCCACAGCTTTCCACTTCGCGCCGGCATGGGGCCGCGCCTGCAGGTACATCTGCGCGGCAATGGTGTCGAAGAGCGCCAGCCGGTCGCCATTCTTTTCATACAAATTGAAGTGGCTGCGGCCCTTGCGGAAAGTAAAGTGCTCCTCCGCCCCCAGCTTTTCGAGCACGGCGTCAAACTTCCGGGCCGCGCCGTTCAGGTAGAAGGTGTCCGCCGTGCCCACATACACATGGATGTGACCTTTCAGGTAGCGTCCCTGCTGCGGCCAGGTGGTCTTCACAATGTGAGCCAGATCGTAGTGCTCCCGCCAGTAGGCCACCACTTTGGGATAAACATCTCCCGTGCTGCGATCAAACATCGGCTCAGGCTTTCCATCTGGCCCGCGCGGTGAAAACACCCACTCAAACGAGGCAATCTGGCCGCCGTAGGGGCCGAGCACCTGTTCCAGCCTGGCAAATTGCTCAAAGGTCGCCAGCACCTTGCCGTGAGCCCGCACCAGTGGATACGCCGTTCCATCCGGACGGTGATACACATTCGCGTGCGGCGCGTAGAGGTCAATGCCCGTGAAGTCATGAAAGGTGCTCGGGTCCGGCGACGTGGACCACGTGCCGCCAAAGAACCGCGGATAATCCACCTCCAGTTGCAGCGAAGCCCATCCTCCCGAGGAGTGCCCCTGCAGAAAGCGCCCATTCGGCCTCGCATCCATGCGATACTGCGATTCCAGCCATGGAATATACTCCTCCACCAGCGCCGAGCCCCACGGGCCGTTGTTCACCGAGTTGTCGAACTCATGCGTGCCGGTCGGCAGATGCTCGTCCAGCATCACCCAGATCATGGGCGGCATCTTGCCCTCGGCCATCCGCCGGTAGAGGTCGATCCCCATCCGCTCGCAGTAGTACAGGTTCGCGCCAAAGCCATGCGTCCAGTAGACCGTCGGGTAGTGCTTCTTTTTGTCCTTCTGATAGCCCGGCGGCAGCACCACCCAGGCCTTGATCGATGTAGGCCGTCCCGAGAATTCCGTCAGCAAACGGCTCTGGTGCTCGGCGAGCTTCATATGATGATCCAGCGCATCCTGATCCACCGCGCTGAGCGCAGGATGCTTGACCGGTGGCACCACGTGATCGAGCGTCAAGGCAGGTTCGGCACCCTCGCCAGCCGTCCAATGCGTCAGCGTCAGCACGGGGCTCATCAGGTCACCCGGAGTCAGGCCGCTGTAGTTGTAGGTGTGATCCACATCCAGCACCGCCTGCACCTGGTAGTCACCCGGTGTCAGGTCAGAGAAAGGCTTGGGAAAAGCGATCTCGTCGGTATCAATATCCACCGCCGCCCCCGGCGCAAGGTCATGCACCTCGCGCGCGGCCACCCACGTGGCATTCGGCTCAAATTCATTGATGGAAACCTGCTTGGCTCCCGTTCCTTTGGCAATAAAGACCAGCAGCCGCCCAGAAACAGGCTGATGCACGGCACTGCCGGCAGACACCCGGAAGAAGAGATGCCGGGGCATTTGCGCGGCTGCCGTCGAAGCAAGCACGCTCGCGGAAAGAAGCGCGGCGCAGGCGCCGGTAGCAATCGTCGAAACAACGTGAGAGAAACGCATGGCGCGAAGTGTAACAAATCTTGCCACCCGCTGCCCTTCGCCCGGCCAGCATCACGGCACCGCTCTCCGCGCATCGTAGAGAGGGCATGCATTACCCTGAGAACGTGCTGCCCCCCTTCCGCCTTCGGGCCTTCCTGCGTCTTACGCGCATCGCCGCGCTGCTGCTCTGCGCGGGCCTGACTCCGGGATGGGCCGCCACCCGCCGCGCGGTGGACACCGTGCCCCAATGCCCGCCCCAGATCAAGCTCACCGCCAGCTATCTCGCACCGGAAAAACCCGGCCAGGGCCCCGGCTTCTACTTTCAACTGGAAAATCGCACCCCGCATCCCGTCACGCTCGTGGCCCCGCTGCCCTCGAGCGCGCACTGGTACGCGCATGTCGGCCGCCTGTGGTTATGGCGAGCCTCCGCCGGGCGCGGCGGTTCTCTCGTGAACGCGCTTTCCTCTCGCAGTCCCATGTTTGTCGATCGCGCCCTCCGGCCCTCCAGCAAACCTCCCCACACCATCACCATCCCCGCCCATGGCCAGCACACCTGGGCTGCGTGGACCAGCGAGGACCCGGCCATCGCCTATCAACCAGGCTGCGCGCAGTGCAATTATCCCGGCGAACACGAGTTTCGCGCCGTCTTTGCTTACGCCTGGCTCCCCGCTCCCGGCGAGCACATTCCCCATCTGCTCACCTGCGGACTGCGTTCCAACCAGGTCATCATGCCGCCCTTTGACCCGCCTCATTGAGCGCCGCGCAAGTAGCCGCAGCCCATACGTTTCTTATGCTTGTTCCTCTTCCGGCGGTGCTATCCTGCCGCGATGAAGCTCCTCCGCCGCATCTGCCTCCCCCTGTTCCTTCTTTTCGCCGCCGTACCCGGGCTGCAGGCGCGCGTGGTGCGCGTCGAAGTCACGTCCACTCAGCCGGTCGCCAACGGCCGCGCCTTTGGCCACGCGGGAGCCTACGAACGCCTCACCGGCAAGGTCTATTTCTCCGTGGCCGTCGCCAATCCGCACAATCGCCGCATCGTCGATCTTAAGAATGCCGTCAACCTGCACGACGGCCAGGTCGCATTCTCAGCGGACTTCGTAGCCATCCGTCCCGTCGATGCCTCCAAAGGCAACGGCTCCATGCTGCTCGAGGTCCCCAATCGCGGCCATCAGGGCATCGTCCGCCTTGTCGATGGAGGCACCACCGATCTCTCCAACGTGGGCGACGCATGGCTGCTGCGCCGCGGCTTCACCGTCGTCTCGCTCGGCTGGCAGTGGGATGCACCCGGCCCCCACGCGCTCAAGCTCTACGCGCCTATCGCAAAGGATCACGGCCACACCATCACCGGACTACTGCGCGGCGACCTCATGCTGTCCAAACCGCAGTCCGTCATTCCGCTGGGCCATGACATCATCGGCAGCATTGGAGGCACCGAATATCCGGTAGCCAACCCGCGCGACCCTCGCAACCTGCTCACCGTTCGCAACACGCGCCAGGGCCGCCGCGTCGTCATCCCACGCAGTGGCTGGGAGTTCGCAAAGCTCGTCAATGACAAACCGGTGCCCAGCGCGCGCCACATCTATCTCAAGACCGGTTTTGAACCCGGCAAAATCTACGAGTACGTCTACGTTGTCCAGAATCCCGTCGTCGCGGGCCTCGGCTTTGCCTCCATCCGCGACTTCGCCTCCTGGGCCAAGCACGATCCCCATGCACTCACGCCCGTCCGCCGCGTCTACGGCGAAGGCATCTCGCAAAACGGCCGCTACCTGCGCGACTTTCTCTATGAGGGCTTCAACGCCGATGAACAGGGCCGCATCGCCCTCGATGGTGTGCTCGCGCACGTCGCGGGCGCCGGACGCGGCAGCTTCAACTACCGCTTCGCGCAACCCTCCCGCGATGCCGAGCCCACGTCTTCCGTCGATTTCCCCATCGACATCTTTCCCTTCACCGATGAGCCGGAAGTCGATCCAGCCACAGGCCGCCGCGCCGGTCTGCTCGACGCCGCCAAAGCCGAGCACGTTGTGCCCGACATCTTTCTCTCCTGCACTTCTTATGAATACTGGGGCCGCGCCGCCGGACTCATCACCATCACCGCCGATGGCCGGCACGACATGCCCATCGGTCCCCACGTCCGCGTCTACCACTTCACCGGACTACAGCACTTCTCCGGCCCGTTTCCACCGAAGAAGGGAACCGGCGACCTCGCCGGCCAGCAGCCCATGTCGCCGCTACCCATCCACTACTTCTGGCGCGCCATGATCGCCAACATGGACGCATGGGTGCGCAACGGACCCCCCCCGCCACCCAGCAGCTATCCCCGCATCTCCAACGGCACACTCATTCCGCTCGCCAAGTGGACCTTCCCGGCCATCCCCGGCATTCACACGCCGACAGAAGCAAACGCGGGATGGCATCTCAACTTCGGCCCGCACTGGCGGCAGACCGGCATCCTGCTCTGGCAGCCGCCCAGGGTTGGCGCGCCCTTCCCGGTGCTCGTGCCCAAAGTGAATGCCGACGGCAATGAGATCGACGGCGTCCATCTGCCCGAAATCACCGTGCCCCTGGCCACCTACACCGGCTGGAACCTGCGCTCGCCCTCCATCGGCGCACCCGGCCAGCGCGTGCCCTTCGAAGGCTCCTACATTCCATTTCCCAAAACGAAGGCAGACCGGCTCCGCACCCACGACCCGCGCCTCTCGATTGCCGAGCGATACCCGAGCGAGGCCGCATACCTGCGCCGATACAGCCAGGCCATCGACCAGCTCATCGCTGAGCGCTGGATTCTCCCCGAAGACAAGCCCGCCATGATGGCACGAGGCCGCGCCGAGTGGGCCTACGCCACCGAGTAGTACAAGCCCCAGCAGTAGCATCCGCAGCCCGGTCTTTCACTCACTCCGCACAAAGGCCGGGCTCCCGTTTTGCATCGCATGCACGCAGCTTCTTGCCCAGCACCTCAGATCGCAATGCGCAAAATCTATAATGGAGTTTCCGCGAAAGAAAAGACGGAAGAACGTTCATTCAGGCCAGCAGCCCGCCGGCGCAAGCAGAGCATTGTCTCCGCATTTCGCCATAGCCATGCCGGAGCGCTGCATCCCGCCGGGAAATCCCCGGTTTTTGAGGAGTAACTGGACTCATGCGTGTTGTTGAAAGCAGCCATCTGTACAAGCCGCAGTCGCGGCATTTCGCCGGCATCTCCCATCGCCGCCCATCCTTCCGCTTTCCATCGCGCACCATTGCCAAAGCCGTTTTCTGCTTACTCGGCATCTTCCTGCTGCTCGCGCCGCTGGCGGCCCACGCCCAGACCGACGAAATCCAGGTCTACGACGCCACCATCGCTCCGCCCGGCACCTTCAACCTGATGCTACACAGCAACTTCACGCCCGAGGGCCGCACCACGCCCGCATACCCCGGCGCCATCATCGCCAACCACTCCGTTAACGGCGGTCTGGAGTGGGCCTACGGCGTCACCCCGTGGCTCGAGCAGGGGCTCTACCTGCCCATCTATACCGCCTATTCCAAAGGACGAGGCGGCTCCATCGACGGGCTCAAGGTGCGCGAACTCTTTGTCCGCCCCCACGCCCAGCAACACAAACTCTTCTGGGGCTCCAACTTTGAGTTCAGCTTCAATTACCACTATTGGGAGTCCCGCACCTTCAGCGCCGAGGTGCGTCCCATCATCGGCGCAAACCTCGGCAAGTGGGAACTCATGTACAACCCCGTGGTCGACACCGACTACCGCGGCGGCCTGGGAGGCCTGCAGTTCAATCCCGAATCCCGCATCGTCTATTCCCTGAATCACAAGTGGGATGTCGCCGCCGAGGAATACGACGGCTTCGGAGCCTTCAACGACTTCTCCCCCCTGCATGATCAATTCCACGAAGTCTGGGGCGACTTCGACCACTTCGGCCAGACCTGGGACATCGAGGCAGGCGCAGGCTACGGACTCACCGCCGGCTCAGACAAATGGACCTTGAAGTTCATGATTTCGCGGGATCTCAACAAGAAGCCCTGGCGTCCACACCTTTGAGGTAAGGCGGCTACCGCACCCGCACCGGCAGCATCTCCGGATCGAGTCGGGTGCCCCGGGTCCGTCGGTTCGGACCCGGGATTTTCAGCGCAATCCGCTCCCCCAAAAATGCGCCCGTCATCCTGAGCGAGCGGAAGGATCTCCGTTCCCGCCCCCTCGCGAAAAACCACCCCTCACCGCACCCGCACCGGCAGCGTCTCTGGATCGAGCCCCGCCGCTAAATACGGCCGCAACTGCCCCCATCGAATAAAAATCGTCGGCTCACCATAAAAGCCTGCCGCCACCGAATATGCCGGGAAGGTCACCCACAGCCCATCCCGCAGCAGCGTCCAGTGGCCGGTCTGTAGCGCAGCCTTCTCCGCCGCTGGCCGCGACTCGGCCTCCGGAAATATCCTCACCGGATTCTCCTTCCGCCGGCTCATCTCCACCAGTTGCTCATAGCTCACCCGCGCCAGAAATGGCCGCCAGCCGCTGCCCGGCCGAAACACATCCTCCGCCCGCACCTCGCGACCGCGCGGCAGCCACCAGTTCATCTGCGTCTTCTTGGTCGCCGGATGCGCCGCCCCGTACGGGAAAATGCTCTGCGTAAATGTGACCTCGATCAGCCGCGCGTTCGCCGCCGCCACCCGGTAGCTCAGCCACTCATGCTTGCCGCCCAGCGGACTCGGCTCGAAAGCATCCCCATCCGCCGCGCTTCCCCGCTTCAAAGCCGCCACTCGCGTCCGCACCGCCCGGTTCCATCGCGACGCGCGCTCATTTGCCCGGTCCACCTGGGGCCATGCAAACTCGCCCACCCCATATCCCGGATCTCCCGGCAGATGCTCCGGCTCCCCGGCCGTATGCGCCGGGTCGGGTGCCGTGCGATACTCCGTGCGCGGGTAAAATTGCATTCCGCCAGCCCGTACCATCCCTTCGGCAATCGTCTTTTCTTCCGCTCTGTAGAGAGGAGTCAGGCACTCCGCCTTGCCTGCCGGGCAAACTCTCTGCGTCCAGGCGAGCCACTCCGCCGCATCGCTCTCCATCTGCCCGCTGGCCGCAGCGGAGAGCTGCGCCTCGCTTTGCCGGAAGGCCTTCCGCAGCGCCGCCGTCGCCGCCGCAAAGCTCGCATCGCTGCAAGCCGCCGCCTTTGGCCCCTTGGGGGTGCAGGGAAGATTCACCGCCAGCACGGTCGTCGCAAAAGCCAGCAGAATGAGAGCGAATCGGCGCATAATTCACCATCCTACCCCGTTATCGATAACAAAGTCCGAAAGGCCTCTTCACAAACTTCACCCCATTCTGTGGGATAGTAGCGGCAGCCTCGTTCGCAGCGTCATTCCCGGAGGAAACCCATGTCCGCACCCGGCCTCATCACTTTTCCCAGTCCCCGTTCCGTACCCGAAACCGTGGCCCAACTGGAGTCCGCGCTCACCGCCCGCGGCCTCAAAATCTTCGCCCTCATCAACCACAGCGACGAAGCCGAGCAAGCCGGCCTCGCCATGCTGCCAACCCAGGTGATCCTCTTCGGCAGCCCCAGGGCTGGAACCCCGCTCATGCTGGCCACGCCCTCTCTGGCCATCGATCTTCCCCTCAAGGCACTCGTCGCCGAGGATGCCACCGGCCAGACCTGGGTCACGCTGAATGATCCGGCCTACCTGCAAGCCCGCCACGGCTTCCCCCCGGAGCTGCTCGCCAATCTCGCCGGAGCCACTACCCTCATCCAGAAGACACTCGCGCCCTGACGTTCTTTGAACTCGCGCGCACAACTCCGCCGCCGGCACGCGCCATCCCCTGTGATCCTGGTCACAACACTCCTCCTCATGCCCGGCCGATACTCAAACCTGTGCCCACGCCTCCGCCCCATACCTCTACGGGGCGCGCGTGGTTGCTCGTGGCCAGCGCAGGCCACGCGCAGCAGCAGATATCACAAGGGATCGAAGCCTCCGAATTGTCCTCATACCGAATCCGCACAATAGCCGGCACCAAAGATCAGACAACAGCCCCTACGGCAACAAGGAGCCGCCTATGACCCTCTATCCCCACATCATTCAAGGCGGCATGGGAGCCGGCGTCTCCAACTGGAGACTGGCCCAGGCTGTCTCCCGCACCGGCCAGCTCGGCGTCGTCTCCGGAACGGCTCTCGATCAGATTCTCGTTCTTCGCCTGCAGGACGGAGATCCCGGCGGCCACATGCGCCGCGGTCTCGATGCCTTCCCCTTCCCCTCGATGGCCGCGCGCATTTACCGCGAATACTTCATTCCCGGCGGCAAACGCAAAGATGCCCCCTACCGTCTGCTGCCCGCTCATACCCGCGACACACCGCGGCAGATCACGGAGCTGTGCATCGTCAGCAATTTTGTCGAGGTCTATCTCGCCCGGCAGGGCCACGCCAACCTGGTGGGCATCAACTATCTTGAGAAAATTCAGATGGCCCATCTGCCCTCCATTTACGGGGCCATGCTGGCCGGTGTCGGCTACATCCTCATGGGCGCGGGCATTCCACTAAAGATTCCCGGAATCCTCGATCGGCTGGCCTTGCACCAGCCGGTGGAATACGAGTTGAGCGTCAAGGGAGCCCGGGAGGGAGACCGCTTCGTCATGCAATTCGATCCAGCCGAGTGTCAGGACCACCCCTTGCCCCCGCTCGAACGGCCACGATTTCTGCCCATCGTCTCTTCCAACACCCTTGCCGCCACCATGCTCAAAAAGGCAAATGGTACCGTCGATGGCCTCATCGTCGAAATGCGAAAGGCCGGCGGCCACAATGCTCCGCCGCGCGGCAAGCTTCAGCTCTCCGGCTCCGGCGAGCCGGTCTACGGCGATCGCGATATTGTGAATCTCGAAAAATTGCGCGAGCTCGAGATTCCCTTCTGGCTCGCCGGCGGCTATGGGCACCCCGGCAAGCTCGAAGAGGCCCTTGCGCAGGGAGCCTCTGGTATCCAGGTAGGCACGGCTTTTGAATTCGCCACCGAGTCCGGTCTCCGCGATGACTACAAAGCAGCCCTGCTGGCCCAGGCCATCGCCGGTCGCGGCCACGTCTTCACAGACCCCCTGGCGTCGCCCACCGGCTTCCCCTTCAAGGTGGCACAACTCCCTGGCACCTGCTCCGAGCCCGAAGTCTATGCCGCTCGCGCGCGCATCTGCGACATCGGGGCGCTCCGTGAAATCTATCTCATCCCCGGCGGAGAACTCGGCTATCGTTGCGCCTCCGAACCCATCACCCTCTACACCTCCAAAGGCGGCGCTCCCGAAGAGGCGGCCGGCAGAAAATGCATCTGCAATGCGCTGCTGGCCAATATCGGCCATCCCCAGATCAGAAATGGTCAAAGAATGGAGCCCGGTCTGGTCACTGCGGGCGACGACCTGAACACCATCCGCGACTTTCTGCTGCCCGGCCATTCCTCCTATTCCGCACAGGATGTCATCTCGGCACTGCTCAGCGGCGCTCCTGCTGCGGCTCACTCTTCCCACGCCGTCCCATAGCTCGAGCGCCAACGGGTATTCTCCGCCCGGTCGTATTCCCACCCAAGGGCAGATTTATAGGGAAAGCGGCGCGGCCGGATCAACGAAAGCGGAAGAACTACTGCGGACACCCGGATTTGCCGGTTTCCGCAGTGTTTCTTCGCTCCGCTTTCTGGCCCTCCGCTATACTCGCTGCCATGCGGAGATGCCTGCTTCTACTCGTCCTTTGCTCGCTTCCCTTCGCGGCGCAAACCACGACCGCATCGAAGCCATCGGTCGCCAGCCAGGCTGCGATGCCCGAGCTCTCCCCGGCCGATGCCTTGAAATACGCGCTCGCGCCCTATCACGACGCACGCCATCAGCCCAACGACCTCACCGCACAGGACCAGTGGGCGCTCGGCATCAGCATCACCCGGGCCATGAAGTTGTGCAATCAGATCACTGCCAAAGGCCTGCCCACAACAGCGCCGGACCTGCTCGCTCTTGGCCGCCTCTGCAACTTTGGCATCCAGTACGCGCCAGCTCGCGATGCGCTCGTCGCCTATCTCGGCCTGCCGCACCCTCCCGACCGCGAAGCTGCCTACCTGCTTCTGGGCCGCGTGTTCCTCGGTCTTCACCAGTCCGCGGCGGCAGAGAGCGAAGCCGAATCGCTCATGGACGACTACCCCTACAGCGCCGCCACCAATGCACTGATCGATCTCATCATCAGCCACTCCGAGGGCCGCAATCCTGTCAGCATGGCCTCCTTCACCGTGCACCGGCTCGCCGAGGAGCAGTTGCCATTTCTGCTCAAAACGCTGAACTCCGGTGCCATCCCGGCATCTACGGCCAAATCCAGCCCTGAGCACGCACCGGTCGATCCGGAAACCGCATTCTACGACGCGCTACGCTGCGCCTACCAGTTCCGCATCGAGCAGCAGCCGAAAAAGGAATCGGCGCTTCTCGACACTCTCACCCAAATTGCCGCGAACAGCCGCTACGCCCACAGCCCCGAACTGCCCGCCCTGCAGGCCGATCTCGCCGCCTATCGCACCCTCGGCCAGCCCGCAGCCCTATCCTTTCTGCACGGAAAGGCGATTCTCAGCGGCCACCCACTGTCACTCACCACCCTGAGCCTCAGCAACGCTACGACCATCCTCATCCCGGTTACCCTCTGGGCGCCAACCTCCCCGGTCGCCGTGCAAATGATGGCCAAAAGCTTCCACGGTCTCCCCGTAACCATCGCGGCCGTCACATCCTTTGCCGCCAATACCGGCACCAGCGACAAACCCTCCGACGCAATCCTGAAGGCATTCGAGGAGATGCAGGCGCAATTTCCGCCACATCTCCCCTTGCTGATTCTCCCTGACCAGGAACTGCAGGCACTCTCCATCGCCGACTATCCCACCGCCATCCTCATCGGCCGCGACGGAACCGTCCACTTCAACCATCCCCTGTTCACCAACGGCGACATGCGCCTCCTGATCGAGGCGTACAAACAGCAGACGCCGGTCCCGGAGCCTGTCAGACACTCAGAGTCTGCCGCCCACAGCCACCACGCCCACATTCGATAGCAATTACAGCGATTTAGCCGCCGTCAGCGGGGCGACTTCTGCGCCATGCCAGAAATGCATGTGCCCCATACAACGCTCCCATGCTGCCGGCACCCAGGAGCAGGGCAACCCCAATAGCGCTCCGCCAGGCAAGGAAATCGGAGGGCGTCGAAGCCATCCGGTCACCCATCAGTGCGATACCTAGCGGAAGATTGAGCAGCACTCCGCTCGCCGTGCCCGGCACATAGGAGCGCCGGGCTAGACTCATTGCCAGGTGCGGAAATACCGCATTCAGCGCCATGGCCAGAGCAAATCCCGTCAGCACATTTTGAAATTCGCTGTTCCATGGCTCAAGCCACACACCCAGCACCGCAACCCAGATCACCGCACTGACGAGCGAAGTCAATGCCCAATAAATCGCCCCGTTGGGCTCAAAAAGCGGCATCCGGTGCTCGCGCATCCATCGCGGACCGTTCAGTGCCTCTTCAAGATTATGGAGCGTCACCCCAATTCCAAAGAGAATTGCAGTTTCACGGTAGGCGAGATGCATGCTCTGTCCCCCGGCGCTCAGCATCACGCCCTGACCATTCATAATCCATGCATGCGGAGATATTATTCCGTCGCGTCCTATGCGTTTTCACGGTAACGTTTACGGCGCTCCCCCCGCCCCGGCCCGCTTAGCCTCCATTCGGGCCCAAAACGCAAAAAAGCCCGCTCCGAAGAGCGGGCTTTTCTATGTTTATGCCGGCGATCACCTAATCTCCCACACACTTTCGCGTGCAGTACCATCGGCCCAGTGAGGCTTAACTTCCGTGTTCGGGATGGGAACGGGTGGGCCCCTCACGGTATGGTCACCGGCAAACTTGAGGCGTTACTGCTGCCTTTGAAACTTGGGAGGCGCTTGGCGGGAGGGTTATCCCGCAGCCAGAGGGCATCAGACGTGTTCTTCTGAAACCAGATACGGCAAGCTGGCGCCATATAAATCTGATCTTTCACAACGAAATCGATTGGAGAGTGACCGGTTTCACCGGATCACTCGTACATTACGCGGCCTGTTGAATGCTCTAGTGCAGTTGAACTGCGCAGAGTTAATTCTATGGACAAGCCGAACGGGCGATTAGTACTGGTAAGCTGAACACATTACTGTGCTTACACCTCCAGCCTATCAACCAGGTGGTCTTCCTGGGCCCTTCAGGGAGATCTCATCTTGGAGCGTGCTTCCCGCTTATATGCATTCAGCGGTTATCACAACCGAACTTCGCTACCCAGCCGTGCCATTGGCATGACAACTGGAACACAAGAGGTTCGTCCATCCCGGTCCTCTCGTACTAAGGACAGCCCTCCTCAAATCTCCTACGCCCACAGCAGATAGGGACCGAACTGTCTCGCGACGTTCTGAACCCAGCTCACGTACCGCTTTAATAGGCGAACAGCCTAACCCTTGGAACCTTCTACAGCTCCAGGATGCGATGAGCCGACATCGAGGTGCCAAACCGGAGCGTCGATATGAACTCTTGGCTCCGATCAGCCTGTTATCCCCGGCGTACCTTTTATCCGTTGAGCGATGGCCCTTCCATACAGAACCACCGGATCACTAAGGCCTGCTTTCGCATCTGCTCGACTTGTAGGTCTCACAGTTAACCACTCTTATGCCTTTGCACTCGACGACTGATTTCCAAACAGTCTGAGAGTAGCTTCGCGCGCCTCCGTTACAATTTAGGAGGCGACCGCCCCAGTCAAACTACCCGCCTTACTATGTCCCTCTCCCGGATCACGGGAGCAGGTTAGAATCACAACGCTCACAGGGTGGTATCTCACCGGTGGCTCCACCAAGCCCAAGAGCCTGGTATCAAAGCCTCCCACCTATCCTGCGCAGTAAGAGTCATAATTCATAGTAAAGGTGTAGTAAAGGTGCACGGGGTCTTTCCGTCTAGCTGCGGGTAACCGGCATCTTCACCGGTACTACAAGTTCGCCGAGCAACTCGTTAAGACAGTCGTACGATCGTTACTCCATTCGTGCAGGTCGGAACTTACCCGACAAGGAATTTCGCTACCTTAGGACCGTTATAGTTACGGCCGCCGTTCACTGGGGCTTCAATTCAAAGCTTCGCCTTGCGGCTAACCTCTCCTTTTAACCTTCCAGCACCGGGCAGGAGTCAGCCCCTATACGTCGTTTTCGACTTTGCAGAGACCTGTGTTTTTGTTAAACAGTCGCCGTACGCGTTTCACTGCGGCCCACCAGAGGTGGGCGACCCTTCTCCCGAAGTTACGGGTCTAATTTGCCGAGTTCCTTAACAAGCTTTCACTCGAGCGCCTTTGGATATTCTCCTCGTCTACCTGTGTCGGTTTGGGGTACGGTTCCCAACTACTCTCCTTAGAGGATTTTCTCGGCAGCGTGAACTCGGCAGCTTACACCCATACGGGCTTGCTTTACGCCTCACTGTTAAGCACCGGGGGATTTGCCTCCCGGCACCAGCTTACGCGTATCGACCGCCATAGCCATATGACGACCTGCCTATCCTTCTGCGTCTCCCCATCGTCAAACGAGAGTTGGGAGGTCCGGAATATTAACCGGATGTCCATCAGCTACGCCTCTCGGCCTCGCCTTAGGGACCGCCTGACCCTGAGCGGATTAACCTTCCTCAGGAAACCTTAGACTTTCGGCGTGAATGGTTCTCACATTCATTATCGCTACTTATGCCGGCAGGGTCTCTTCGCAACGCTCCATCAATCCTCTCGGTCTGACTTCAACGCTGTTGAGAATGCTCTCCTACCACGCACACCATAGGTGTGCATCCGCTGCTTCGGTGTACAGTTTTAGCCCCGTTGTATTGTCGGCACCGGACCGCTTGACCAGTGAGCTATTACGCTTTCTTTAAAGGATGGCTGCTTCTAAGCCAACCTCCTGGCTGTCTGAGCGTTCCGACTTCCTTTCCCACTTAACTGTAACTTGGGGACCTTAGCAGGCGGTCTGGGCTGTTTCCCTCTCGACTGTGAAGCTTAGCCCCCACAGTCTGACTCCCGGACTGGTTGTCAGTGGCATTCGAAGTTTGGTTGGATTCAGTAAGCCGGAAAGCCCCCTAGTCCATCCAGATCTCTACCACCACTGCAAATCATCCGAGGCTAGCCCTAAAGCTATTTCGGAGAGAACGAGCTATCACGGAATTTGATTAGCCTTTCACCCCTACCCTCAGCTCATCCGAGCTTTTTTCAACAAACACCGGTTCGGTCCTCCAATGGGTGTTACCCCATCTTCAACCTGGCCAAGGGTAGATCATCCCGCTTCGCGTCTATTCCTGCCAACTTAACGCCCTATTCAGACTCGCTTTCGCTTCGGCTCGCTTACGCTTAACCTTGCTGACAAGAATAACTAGCCGGCTCATTATGCAATAGGCACGCGGTCAGACATTCCCTTGCGGGCATAGTCCTCCCACTGCTTGTAGGCACACGGTTTCAGGTACTTTGTACTCCCCTCGCAGGGGTGCTTTTCACCTTTCCCTCACGGTACTGGTTCACTATCGGTCAGAATCGAGTATTTAGCCTTGCGGAATGGTCTCCGCGGATTCAAGCAGGGTTTCACGTGCCCCGCCTTACTCAGGTATCTGCTTCGAGTCCTCATGGTTTTCGCCTACGCGTCTGTCACGCTCTATGGATCCGCTTTCCAACGGATTCGACTAACCAGAGGATTGGTAACTCTACTGTTGCAGACCCTACAACCCCCGCAATACCGAAATATCACGGGTTTGGGCTGTTCCGATTTCGCTCGCCACTACTTTCGGAATCGAGGTTTCTTTCTTTTCCTCCAGGTACTGAGATGGTTCACTTCCCTGGGTTCGCTCGTGCCCGCCTATGTATTCAGCGGGCCGTACATGAGGTTTGCTCATGTGGGTTTCCCCATTCGGAGATCTTCGGATATAACGCCTGTGTGCGGCTCCCCGAAGCTTATCGCAGCTTGCCACGTCCTTCATCGCCTGATTCTGCCAAGGCATCCACCGTGCGCCCTTAGTAGCTTGACCATAGAATTAACTCCACGCAGGAGTTACTCCATGCTGTTATTCGCCTGTGAGCCCGTCTTTCCGCTCTCCACTTGCTGGAGCGGCAGTCACGGCTCATCCTAAAGACACTCAACACGAACAACCTTTCTGCCTCTGTGTTACGAGTACAGGACAGAAGTGTTGCTCGGCCTTGTAATGTATTCGCTGATTGCTGCCTGCTCCATACTGCAGAGCATACAGAACCAACGTTACCCAATCGATTTCGTTGTCAAACATCCAGAACACCAGCGTCACCGGTGCGCGCCCTCAGGCGCTATGAACTTCGTGCTTTCGCACTCTGCTCAAAGCTCGAAACCTCATTCCTTAGAGGATTCCAGCTTTGAGCAGCCTCGCGTCACATTGGAGTGGTGGAGCTGAGGAGGATCGAACTCCTGACCCCCTGCTTGCAAAGCAGGTGCTCTCCCAGCTGAGCTACAGCCCCATCTCTTAAGTATGGTGGGCCTGGGTAGATTCGAACTACCGACCTCACCCTTATCAGGGGTGCGCTCTAACCAACTGAGCTACAGGCCCGGCAATGCTCGCAATTCCTGCCCAGAGGCACTGCCTGCTGAGCCCGACTGCTCGTCGTTGTGACTCGAGAAGTTTCGAGGACCAGGTTGAACATGCTGCGCAGCTACGCCGCGCATGACCATCGTGACAATTTTCAGAAAGCAGAGATGGTCTGATTCAGGCTCCCGCTCCTTGCGTCAGGACGCTCGGTGCGGGGTACACGGCAACATCCCTTATACGCTGCCTTCGCAGTCCGCTATCGCGGAAGTATAAGAGTGCCGTGACGTTCTCTCTTAGAAAGGAGGTGATCCAGCCGCAGGTTCTCCTACGGCTACCTTGTTACGACTTCACCCCAATCATGAATCACACCTTGGAAGGCTGCCTCCTTACGGTTGGCTCACCCGCTTCTAGTACGACCCACTTTCGTGATGTGACGGGCGGTGTGTACAAGGCCCGGGAACGTATTCACCGCGGCATGCTGATCCGCGATTACTAGCGATTCCAGCTTCATGTAGTCGAGTTGCAGACTACAATCCGAACTGAGGCCGGCTTTTTCCGATTAGCTCCCCCTCGCGGGTTTGCGGCGGTTTGTACCGGCCATTGTAGCACGTGTGTAGCCCTGGACATAAAGGCCATGAGGACTTGACGTCATCCCCACCTTCCTCCCCGTTATCCGAGGCGGTCTCACCAGAGTGCTCAACTAAATGGTAGCAACTGGCAATAAGGGTTGCGCTCGTTGCGGGACTTAACCCAACATCTCACGACACGAGCTGACGACAGCCATGCAGCACCTATATAGCAGCCCCTTGCGGGGAAGGGATATTTCTACCCCGGTCCACTACATTTCGAGCCCAGGTAAGGTTCTTCGCGTTGCGTCGAATTAAACCACATGCTCCACCGCTTGTGCGGGCCCCCGTCAATTCCTTTGAGTTTCAGCCTTGCGACCGTACTCCCCAGGCGGATCGCTTAACGCGTTAGCTACGGCACGACGGGATTGGGTACCCGCCACACCAAGCGATCATCGTTTAGGGCTAGGACTACCAGGGTATCTAATCCTGTTTGCTCCCCTAGCTTTCGTGCATCAGCGTCAGTTGTGGTCCAGTGAGCCGCTTTCGCCACAGGTGTTCCTTCCGATATCTACGCATTTCACCGCTACACCGGAAATTCCACTCACCTCTCCCACACTCAAGCCCGGCAGTTTTCGATGCAGACTTCGAGTTGAGCCCGAAGATTTCACATCAAACTTACCGAACCGCCTACGCACCCTTTACGCCCAATAATTCCGAACAACGCTCGCCCCCCTCGTATTACCGCGGCTGCTGGCACGAAGTTAGCCGGGGCTTCTTCTTCCGGTACCGTCATAATCGTTCCGATCGAAAGGAGTTTACGTCCCAAGAGACTTCATCCTCCACGCGGCGTTGCTGCGTCAGGGTTTCCCCCATTGCGCAAAATTCCCCACTGCTGCCTCCCGTAGGAGTCTGGACCGTGTTTCAGTTCCAGTGTGTCCGTGCGCCCTCTCAGGCCGGATACCGATCACTGCCTTGGTGGGCCATTACCCCGCCAACTAGCTAATCGGCCGCGACCCCCTCCTCAAGCGAATTGCTCCTTTGACCCGTGGGTATTATGCGGTATTAGCCTCGGTTTCCCGAAGTTATTCCCCACTCGAGGGTAGGTTAGTCACGTGTTACTCACCCGTGCGCCACTGTACTCAGGACCGAAGTCCCTTTCTTGTTCGACTTGCATGTGTTAGGCACGCCGCCAGCGTTGATTCTGAGCCAGGATCAAACTCTCGTTTGAAACCTGAAGGGTTACCATCTGTTGACGGAGGTCAACAGAGGAACCAGCCTCACAGCGCTCGAAAGGCTGTGAGGTACTAATATAGTGAGAATGATCAAACCAGATCTTTCTGCATTCTCACGACTGGCATGTTCAACCTGATTGTCAAAGATCCAGGCAGGTTCCGCCTTAGCGGTCTGCTTCGGATCGAGAGGCAATCACCAAGTGATTGCTGTCCTCGAACTTGCTGCGCTGTGTTTTGCGCGCTTTCCCAGACTATCGAGATTCGCTTCGTTCTGTCAAGCTCTTTTCGGAACTTTTTTTCGAAGCCGCTTGACTCGATATTTCCGTCGCGCGTCAGCAGGTCTTGCCCGCCCTACACAGCACCAAACTCATAAAGATCACTCGGAGCGCAAAACTCCGGCCGGCACTGGGCCGATTTACTGCAATGGTTTGTGGCTTGGATGAGGCGCTTGCGCCCTTCGAACTTACTGCCTCTTCCACGGCCGCGTTCCTGCTGGCCTCCGGAGGCGTCTTCCAGTGCCTTACAACCGAAACCCAGATTAGCAGCTCTTTTCTCTTGCTGCAACTCTTTTTTTCGGTGGTCACCAGAAGCGTTCCATCATTCGCTTCCACTGCTTACCTGTCTCTCAGTGCTCTCTTCCGCACCGCAGCGACAAGATGAATACTAGCAACCGGGCTGGGGCACTGCAACTGTTGAAAAAGCGCTCAAACTGTTGAAAAGCGAGGCGGAGCCTTGAAATACGCGGCTCTCCGCAAGCGCTTTTCAACCAGTTACCGCAGATTCACGCCCCATTTACCTCGGAATAATCCCCAATTCCGTCAAGCCGTTCACAAAGAACTGCATCGCCAGAGCCACCAGAAGCAGGCCCATAATGCGCACCAGAATGCGAATGCCGGTCTCCCCGAGAATCTTTCGCAGACGATCAGCCCCTACCAACACCCAGTAGCTCGCAACAGCGGTAATCGCAATGGAGGCCAGAACCGCCCCCATCTGCCAGTGATTCTGCGCCTCACCCACCAGGACCATCACACTTGATATGGCCCCGGGGCCGGCCAGCATGGGAATCCCCATCGGCACAATGCTGGCGTCGTCCTTGTGGGCGGCCTCTTCGGTCTCGTCGGTTGACTCCTGTGTCGGCGACCGCTTGGCCTCGAGCATATCGATGCCGATCAGCAACAGGATCAGGCCGCCCGCAATCTCAAAGGCCGGCAGTTTGATGCCAAACAGGCTGAAAATAAACTGCCCGGCCAGCGCAAAGGACGACAGCACCACAAAGCAGGTCAACGTCGCGCGCCGCGCCATGCGCTTCCGGCCCCCCGCATCCACCCCGTCCGTCAGAGCAATGAATGAGGGAATCGCCGCAAAGGGATCCACGAGAAAGAAGACCGAGCTCAGCGCCAAAAGCGAAAAGCGCACCATCGGCGAATGCAGTGCATGCGTAGCAGCAGCGGCGGGCGAAACCATGGATCCTCCGGCAACCGTCAGACAGAAAAGCCTTCCAGTCATGATGACAGATGCACGAGCCCTGCTCCGCGCCTCAACGCATCTCTTCCGGCTCTCGTCATGCCCGCCGTCATGCAGCCAATCGTTCCCGGCCACGGCTATAATCGTACGTTGGCGATTTTGAGAACGTCGAGCAGCCATTTCCGCCGGCTTCGCGCCACACCACCACTCGAGCCAAATCATCAAGGAGCAGCGCGCAATGCCCATCACGCCCACCACCAACATCTGGCATAACGGCACCCTCATCCCGTGGGAAAAAGCCCAGATTCACGTCATGAGCCACGTCGTCCACTATGGCTCCTCTGTTTTTGAAGGCATCCGCTGCTACGGGCAGCCCCAGGGTGCGGCCATCTTCCGCCTGCCTGAACACATGCAGCGCCTGCTTGATTCGGCGCGCATCTATCGCATGCCGCTGCCTTACTCGCTCGATCAGCTCTGCTCGGCCGTCGTCGAGCTCACCGAGGCCAACAAGGTTGCCCCCTGCTATCTGCGCCCCATCGCCTTCCGTGGCTACGGCGAGGCCGGCGTCAATCCCAAGAACTCGCCCGTTGAGGTCTACATCGCCAACTTCCCGTGGGGCAAATATGTCAGCGGCGAGCAGGGTGCCGATGTCTGCATCTCCTCCTGGAACCGCCTCGCGCCCAACACCATGCCGGGCCTCGCCAAGGCTGGCGCCAACTACATGAACTCGCAGCTCATCCGCATGGAGGCCGAGGTCAACGGCTACGCCGAGGGCATCGCGCTTGACACCAACGGCTACCTGGCCGAGGGCTCGGGCGAAAATCTCTTCCTCGTCCGCAACGGCGTGCTCTACACCCCGCCGCTCGCCAACTCCGTGCTCTCCGGCATCACACGCGACTCCATCCTCACGCTCGCGCGCCACCTCGGCATTCCGGTCGTCGAGCAGGGCCTGCCCCGCGAGATGATCTACATCGCCGACGAAGTCTTCTTCGTGGGCACCGCCGCTGAGGTTACGCCCATCCGCTCGGTCGATCGCATTCTCATCGGCGACGGATCCATGGGCCCCGTCACCAAGCAGCTCTCCGACGAGTTCTTCGGCATCGCCAACGGCCTCAAGCCCGATCGCTTCGGCTGGCTCACGCCCGTCAACGTGAACGCCGAGCAGCCCGTCGGCGCATAACGCTTCCGCGCTTTCCGCGCAAAAAGAGGCAGCCTTCAAGGCTGCCTCTTTCATTTGTCTCCATAAGAGTTACAAATTCGTCCGCCAGCAATCGCGGGCATTCGACCATCCCCCATCTCGATGTCAGGATGGGGACGCCGAACTTCCCGGCCGCATCTTCCCCAGTTCCAGCGCGAGCAGGCACCGAAGGCGCGTCCGCCAGAACGGCCAGTTCTCAGCGCATCTGAAACTCCGGCGAACCCAGCAGCAGCGCCGTCATCATCTGGAGCTTCTGCGGCTCACTCGCACGCGGCATCTTCGCCAACTGCCGCGCAATCACCTGCTCGGTCCGCGCCGCGCTGAAACACCACCACCAGCACCTTGCCACGCGCGTGCCGCCGCCGTCTGCGCATGCAGCGTGCGAGTCAGAAATGCTGGAATCACTGCAGTGCCGACGAGCGCAAAGGCACCATTGCGAAGAAGAATGTGACGGGTCAGGGCCATGGGGGGAGAAAGCTCCTATGCCCTCTCAAACCCCTCCGGCTCTCGAAAAGTTGCGAACCATCACGCAAGCTGGACGAGAAAAAGCGCGCTGCGCCCGCGCCCACATCGCCGTGCGCGGCTTATCGCGACGGTTGCGCCACCACCAGCCCGCGCGGCGTAGGAAGAAAAACCGCAGACAGCATTCCTTCTGCGTGCAGACGCTGCGCCATCTCCCGCACCGTCTTCAAATGTGAGCTCGCATCATGAATCAGAATGAGTCCGTTCGGATTCATCAGCGGCAGAAATCTCCGGATCTCCGACTCGCGCACTGAAATATCGCTATCGCTGAACAGCAGATCAATCGGCGCTTCCACCTGCATCTCCAGGCTCGATTCGTTGCGCATGTCAATCCACGGCGCATACTCTGACTGCGCGACATTCGCCCTGGCTTTCTCAAACACCACTGGATCAAGCTCGCAGCTCACAATCCGCCCGAAGCCATTCCGCGCCAGCCCTTCGGCCATCCACAGCGTGCTCACACCCAGAAAAGATCCCGTCTCGACAATGCGCTCTGGCTTGATCGTCGTCACCAGGCTCCGCAGAAACTCCAGCACCTCCACCTCCGCCGTCATGGAGTCATACATGCTCCATCGCTCCGGATGAGGACACTCTGGCGTAGGCCGGTGATATTCCGTCAGGACCGCGCCTCGCGCGCGCTCCGCCTGCATCATGACTTTGTGCTCTTGCTTGATCTTTTTACGAAACAGTCTCACTACTTCTCCGTGAAGCGGCTGCGAATGCCCTCACCGGCAAACACTCCCTGACGCGGCACGCACAAACCAGGGCGTGCCCAAGGCCGCTCTCAACTTAAACTCTCGACTATCAGCATAAGGGAAGCTCCGCCTCCAGCCTGCGCGCTATCAACTCGCCGGCCGGTCTGCCACCACCTCCGGCGAATTCAAATCGAGCGGCTCACCTTTCATCGGCGCTTCCACCCCCGGCTGTTCGGTCCAGCCCACCAGCGTCTGGTCGCCATAAATCAGCCGCGCGCCGCGCGTGAAGGTGAAGTACTGCCACACCCACTGCATCATCACCACCAGCCGGTTTCTGAAGCCGATCAAAAAGAAGATATGCACCGTCAGCCACGTCAGCCACGCCGGCAGCCCGCTCCAATGCGCCTTGAAGGGCCACTCAATCTTGGCCACCGCCGCCTGACGTCCGATGGTCGCCATGTCACCCTTGTCAAAGTAGCGAAACGCCTTCCGGGGCTTGCCCGCCAGATCCGCCTCAATCATCCGCGCCACATGATCGCCCATCTGCATCGCCGGCTGCGCCACTCCCGGCACCTGCGCTCCGTCCTGCTCAAAGTGCGCCAGATCTCCGCACACAAATAACTCAGGGTGCCCTTCGGGATTCAGCGTCTGGTTCACCATCACCGCGCCGCGCTTGTCCGTCTCCACGCCCAGCAGCTTGCCCAGCGGAGAAGCCGTCACCCCCGCCGCCCACAGCGTCACCACCGCGTCAATCTTCTGGTTGTCGCCCACCATCACATAGCCCGGCTGAATGTCCGAGACCTTCCGGTTCGTGTAGACCTCCACGCCCAGGCCCTTCAGTTGCGCCACGGCACGCTTTGACAGGTCTTCCGGATACGACGGCAGCACCCGCGGCCCGCCTTCAATCAGCAGCACCCGCGCCTTGGTCGGGTCAATGTGTCTGAAATCATGCCGCATGTAATGCTTCGCAATGTCGGTGATCGCGCCCGCCAGTTCCACGCCAGTCGGGCCCGCGCCCACAATTACAAAATTCAGCGGCGGATGGCTCCCCGTCTCCAGCATCTGCCGTTCGGCCAGCTCAAAGGCCAGCAGCACGCGGCGGCGAATCTCGATCGCGTTCTCCACCGTCTTCAGTCCGGGCGCAACCTCTGCCCAGTGATCATTCCCAAAGTAGGAGTGCGTCGCCCCGGTCGCCACCACCAGGTAGTCGTAATCCATCGCCACCCGGCTGCGAAACATCGCCTGCCGCTTTTCGAGGTCAACTCCCACGACCTCGTCCATCAGCACTTCCACATTTTTTGCATTGCGCAAAATCGTGCGAATCGGCGCGGCAATGTCCGCCGGAGAAAGCACAGCCAGCGCCACCTGGTACAGCAGCGGCTGAAAAGTGAAATGATTCCGGCGATCCACCACCGTCACATCCACCGGCAGCTCCGCCAGCGCCTTGGCCGCGTGCGTGCCCGCAAAGCCGCCGCCAACAATCAGCACCCGTGGCCGTCGGCCCTCCCTCAATGCAGAGACTTTCACAGGGCTGGCAGAAGGCATGACGTTCCCTTTCTTTCTACGGCTGCAATTTGATCTTCCATCAATTGGTCTTCCATCAAAGAGATGCGCGCAAGGCCCGCTCAGGATTGCCTATTCCGCAAAATCTCAATCCGATAAAGAATACGCGCCGCCGCGCAACATACCGTAAATTCCTGCTACACCCAGGCAGATCACAGGAACCACCCCCGTGAGCGCCGCTGCGTGATAAAACAACCAGCCCGTCAGCACCGCTGACGCAAAATAGGCCACCAGTATCTGGCCCTGCATCCGCAACTGCTCTTCAAATTCCGGTTTCTCCACCGGCGCGGCAATATTTTCACCGGTAATCACACGCGTCAGCCCGCGCACCATCTGCGTCCACGTGCCGGTGATGTAGGTGGTCACAATCCCCGGAACCCGCAACTGCAGCATCGCCCCACTCTGCGCCCCGATACAGACCGCCACAAAAATAAGTGGCACATAGTCCGGAATCCCCGCACCCCGGCATCGCGCAAACCAGACCGCCTCCGCCGCCGCCAGGCACGCGCACTCCGCCAGCAGAATCCAGGAAACCGCGCGCGACCATATCACGCGCTCGGGTGGCTCCAGATTTTCTTCTTGAATCCGACGTGCATGCCGTCCCGTCACATAAGAGGCGAGTGCCACACCCACCACGTAGCCACCCAGCGCCGCCGCCGGATGCAGGGCTCCATGCAGGTGGAAGAACGAAATCCCGAGCAGAACCGTATTACCCGTCATGTTCGCGACAAATGCCTTCCCCATCCCGAGAAAGCTCCAGCCGTCGGCAGCGCCTGCGGCCATCGCCAGCAAAATGAGCAGCATCCCTCGTTCTCGACGGCCCACAATTCCTACCCCCCGAAAACTTTGGATGCGCATACAATCGTCTCACTCCCTCCCACATGGAATCAGGGCATGAGCGCAGAAGCACGCAATCAAAACTGGAAAGACCTGGTCGTCTTTCATAATCTCGCCCGCGCGCTTACCTCGTCGCTTGAGTTGGACTCCGTCTTGCACGCCATCATGGAGCAGATGCGCCAGTTCTTCGAGCCCGAAACCTGGTCGCTGCTCATCCTCGACGAAACCACCCAGGAGCTTTATTACGCTGTCGCCGTCGGCCAGAGCGAAGCTGCTCTGCGCAACGTGCGCGTGCCGCTCGGCGAGGGAATGGCCGGCTGGGTCGCCCAGCATGGCGAGAGCCTCATCGTTCCCGACCTTGAGCAGGACCCCCGCTTCGCCGCAACATCCGATGCCCGCACGCCCATGCGCTCGGCCATCTGCATGCCATTGCTCTCGCGCCAGCGCACCCTCGGCGTCATCCAGCTCTTCAATTGCCGTCTGGAGTCGATGACCGAGTACACCATCTCGTTCCTGCATATCCTTTGCGATTACGCCGCCATCGCTATTGAAAACGCGCGCGCCGTCGAGAAGATCCAGGCCCTCACCATCACCGATGACTGCACCGGGCTCTACAACCAGCGCCACCTGCAGCAGAAAATCGAAGAAGAGGTCACGCGCGCCCGCCGCCATCATCACCCCTTCAGCGTCATCTTCCTTGACCTTGACCACTTCAAGCAGATCAATGACCAGCACGGGCACCTGATCGGCAGCCGCCTGCTGGCCGGCATCGGGCAATGCCTGCGCCTGCACATCCGCCCCGGCGACCACGCCTTCCGCTATGGCGGCGACGAATTCATCCTGCTCCTGCCAGAGACCACCAAGGCTGAGGCCGAGCAGATCGCCCGCAACCTCCGCCAGAAGCTGCGCAGTCACGTCTTCGAGATGGGCTCCGATCTCCGCCTGCAGGTCAGCGCCAGCTTCGGCGTCGCCAGCTTCCCAGAGGACGGACGCACCGGTCACCAGATCATCCGCATGGCCGACGCCATGATGTATCTGGTCAAAGGCAGCACCCGCGACGACGTAGCCGTCGCCGACCGCAATACCGAACTCCTCCGCAACTCTTGACGCCCAGAAAGCTGCGTCATTCTGAACCGCACAGCGGCGAAGAATCCCACCCATGCGGGTGCCCCACATCTCGCAGAGATGTGGGTTTTGTCCACCCTTGTCTTCCATCCCGGCCAAAGCGAAGCGAAGTGGAGAGAACTGCATTCCTCCCACCCAGCCCCGCCCATCCAGACGCATCCCCTGCATCGGGCATGTATCAGGGCATGGCTTCAGCCGTGCCACAAAACGCCCCTCAAAAGAATGGGCTTTACAGGCTGCACCCTTCAGTTTGCATTTTGCTGCTTAGTGAGGGGGGTGCAGGTCTCTCCGTTCACTTCGTTTGGCCGGGATGACAAGGGAGAGCAGAGATTGGGAGATGATCCCACGTCCAAACGGACGGACGTGGGGCACCCGGTGCGCCTGGATGGGGCGCGGCAGTTACATGGGCATGAGGCGCAGGTGCTCTTCGCGCACGTCGTTGGCGGTGAAGAGGCGCAGGAAGGGCGCTCCCTGGCAGGCAGCCTCGACGGCGGGACGGCCCTTGGCTTCTTCGCGCTCGACGAGGCAGATGGCGGCCAGGATCTTCAGACCGGCTTCGCGCGCGGCTTCGATCGCCTGAATCGTGGACGCGCCGGTGGTGCAGACGTCATCGACAATGACGACTTCGGCGCCTTCGGGGTAGAAGCCTTCGAGGCGGCGGCCGGTGCCGTGCGCCTTCTCGGTCTTGCGGACGAGGAAGCCGTGGATGAGGGGCGCGCCGTGGTGCTCCTGCGCGTACCAGGCACTGGCCGAGGCGAGGTTGGAGACGATGGGGTCGGCACCCATGGTGAGTCCGCCGACGGCCTGCGGATGGAGCTTTTTCTCATGCAGCAGGTCGAGCAGCGCCAGACCGGTGAGGCGGCCACCCTCGGCGTGCAGCGTGGTGGTGCGGCAGTCGATGTAATAGTCGCTGGTGCCCCCCGAGGAGAGCTTGAACTGGCCGAGCTTGAAGGAGTTGCGGGCCAGCAGTTGCAGCAGGGAGGAACGGTAACCGGTCGTCATGCTTTGATTTTACTTTTCCGGGGCGGATGCGCCGGGATGAGATGCATGGGGCGAGAGAAGATTTTTCTGCAACCGCACGGGCCCGCCTGCCCGGGTGCGGGATGCGTTACCGGGTTCGCCAGCCGCCATCGACGACCAGCACCTCTCCATTGACGTAGTCGCTGGCGCGGGAGGCGAGGAAGACGACGGCTCCGGCCAGGTCTTCGGGCTCGCCCCAGCGGGCGGCGGGAATGCGATCCACGATCTGGCGGCTGAGGGTTTCGTCTTTGCGTAGCTCCTCGGTATGGGCGGTGCGGAAGAAGCCGGGGGAAATGGCGTTGACCTGGAGATTGCGTGCTCCCCACTCATTGGCCAGCGCGCGAGTGAGCTGCGTCAGGGCCGCCTTGGAGGCGGCGTAGGCGGGCACTTCACTGCCGCCCTGAAAGGCGAGCAATGAGGCGATGTTGATGATCTTGCCGCGGCCGCGCTCAAGCATGGCGCTGCCAGCGAGCTGGCTGAGGCGGAAGGCGCTGGTGAGATTGACGTCGAGCACGCGCGACCACATGGCGGCGTCAAAATGCTCGGCGGCCTGGCGGTGAAGGATGCCGGCATTATTAACCAGGATGCAAGGCGCGCCCATCCGGGCCTGCACCTCGCGGTAGAGGCGCTCGGCCTGAGAGATGTCACTGAGGTCAGCGGAAAAGGAGTAAGCCATGCGGCCGAGGTCGCGGATGCGCTCGCAGGTTTCGTCGGCCTCGCGGCTGTGCCCGTGGCAGGCGACGTTGGCGCCGGCCTCGGCGAGCGCGATGGCGATGGCCGTCCCGAGGCCGCCGGTGGCGCCGGTGACCAGCGCGACTTCCCTGTCGATACGAAAGCGTTCCAGAATGCTCATGTTCGCGGCTGGCGTCTTCCCTTCGGGATGCGCAGTAGTAAAAATGCGAACCCGCAGTCTGGATTTTTGGGCTTTGCCGGTGGTTTGTCAATGCGGGGCGCGCGGGCGGCGGGGGCTGAGTGCCGGATTCGCAGCCGACTTTGACAGGCAGATTCTTTTACAATCAGAGGCGATGAGCGATTACGCACCGACGAACCCTGCTCCGGCCTCCGAGCCGGTTCCTGAAGCGTGGATCAAGACCGAGCTGGCCCGCCATCCGCAGCGGCCTGATCCGCTGGCTTTTATGGAGGCTCTCTTCACGGATTACAGCGAAGTCCACGGGGACCGGGTGTATGGCGACGATCCGGCGATGACGTGCGGGATGGCGCGTTTTCGCGGCCAGGAAGTGATGGTGATCGCGAATCTGAAGGGCCGCTCGACGCGCGAGAAAGTGCAGCGGCGCTTTGGCATGCCGGACCCCGAGGGTTATCGCAAGGCGCTGCGGGCGATGAAGCTGGCGGAGAAATTTGGGCGGCCGATTTTGACCTTCATTGACCTGATGGGCGCGAACCCGGGGCTGGGCGCGGAAGAGCGCGGCCAGGGCGAGGCGATTGCCCGCAACCTGCGCGAAATGGCGCGGCTGCGGGTGCCGACGATTGCCACGATCACGGGCGAGGGCGGCTCGGGCGGCGCGCTGGCGCTGGCCGTGGCGGACCGCGTGCTGATGCTGCAGACGGCGATCTATTCGGTGATTTCGCCGGAGGCCTGTGCGTCGATCATGTGGCGCGATGCCTCGCAGCGGGCCAAGGCGGCGGCGGCGCTCAAGGCGACGGCTGAGGATGCGAAGGCGCTGGCCTGCATCGATGACATTGTGCCGGAGCCGGAAGGCGGCGCGCATACCGATGCGGCCCGGGCGGCGGAGATGCTGGGCGACCGGCTGCATCTGCACCTCGAAGAACTCAAGGCGCTGCCGGTTGAACAACTACTCGAACAGCGGTATCAGAAGTTCCGTAACATTGCCCAGTTCTACACCGCCGGGTAGGCGGTTCGCGGGGCTGCCGCAGCGGAGATGCTTGTGAGTATGATGGGACGCCTGCGGGCGCTGGGCTGGGTCTTTCTCGGCGTGCTGTATTTTCTGTTTGCCGAGCGGCTGGCGGTCACGGCGGCCAGCGGCTTCAGCACGGGCGACTGGTTTCCGGTTCTGAACAGGGTCTTTCTTCTCTTTCTGCTGCTGATCGGCTTTGCGGCGATGGGGTTTGTGGGGCAGCGGCAGCTTCATCCGCTACGCGAGATGGGGCTCGCCTTCCGGCCGGGCTGGTTCCACGAGGTTCTGCTGGGCGGGGCCATCGGCTGGAGCGGCATGGTGGCCTGCGTGCTGCCGATGGCGGTGTTTGGCGCGCTCTACATTCAATGGAACCTGAGCTGGCACAGTGTGGGCATCCTGTTTCTGGATGTTCTGACGCTGGCCGCGGCTTCGCTGGCCGAAGAGGTCGCGTTCCGGGGATATCCTTTTCAACGGCTGATTGAGGCCACCGGACCGGTGACGGCGACGGTTCTGGCTTCGCTGGCGTTTGGTGTGATGCATCTGCAGAACCCGGATGCGACGGCGGCGAGCACGCTGGTGACGATGCTGGCGGGCTGGCTGCTGGCGGTTGCTTATCTGCGCACGCGCGGGCTGTGGGTGGGCTGGGGCTTTCACTTTGCCTGGAATGCGGTGATGGCCATTGTGTTTGGGCTGCCCCTGAGCGGGCTGACGCGGTTTTCTCCGCTGATGGAGACGAGCACCTACGGGCCGTACTGGCTGACGGGCGGCGGCTACGGGCCGGAGGGCAGCGCGGTGGCCATCGTGGTGCTGCTGATTCTGGTGGTGGTGGTGGTGACGGCGACGCGCTCGCTGAAGTTCCAGTACGCGATTCCGCCGATTGTGCCGGGTGGCATTCCGGTGGACATCGACGAGGTGGCCCGCAAGCAGCATGAGGCGGCGCAGGCGCATGCTCCGGCACAGCCTGCGGCTCCGACGCTGATTCAGATTGGCGGGCTGCCGGGCGCGATTTCGCGGCCCATTGCGCCGCTGGCGGAGAGCCCTGACGATGCCGGGGAAAAGCCGGAGGCGGAACGGCAGGGTGGCATCGCCGACTGACGGGGCGGCGGGATTCCCTCAGGGGCCGAAGCCCCGGCTCTTTGTGGGGGTCTGGATGTACGGGCTGAAGCTCGTACCCTTCAGGGGCTGAAGGCTGTGCCCTTCAGACTAGTGTTACTGGTCGGGCTTCCAGATGTAAGCGCCGGATTGCGGCAACCCCAAGTGGGCGAGCACGCGGTAGACGAACTGGCGGGCCATTTCGGTCGAGTCCACCGGCTTGTTGTAGAAGCTGGGGATGACGGGGAAGATGGTGGCGCCGGCCTCGGCCGCGAGCGTCATGTTGCGCAGATGGATGCGGTTGAAGGGCGTCTCCCGCACGCAGAGCAGAAGCGGGCGGCGCTCCTTGAGGCAGACATCGGCGGCCCGCTCAATAAGATTTTGCGCGAGGCCGTTGGCGATGCCGGCGAGCGTGCCCATGCTGCAAGGCAGCACGATCATGCCGCTGGAGGGGTAGCTGCCGCTGGCGATGGCCGCGCCGACATCATTCTCAACATGCTGGGTGATTTTTGCGGAGGGGCTGCCGAGGAGCTTCTCGACGAGGCCGTTGCGGCCGCTGAAGCCCATCTCCTCGGCGAGCACGCGCAGCGCGCTCTCGGTCGCGATGAAGTGAATGCGCTCGACGCGGGCGTCCGCGGCCAGCACCCGCAAGAGGGTCTGGCCGAAGACGGCTCCGCTGGCACCCGTCATGGCGACGGTGAGGTTCATGCCTCGTCCCCGGCGAGGACGCGCTCAAAGATGGCGTCGACGTTGTTGAGCTGGCGGGTGAGGTCAAAGGTCTTTGCGAGCTTTTCGGGGGTAAGGCGGCTGGTGATTTCCGGGTCCGACGCGACGAGCTCGCGGAAGACGAGATCGTTCTGCCAGGCGTTCATGGCGTGGCGCTGGACGAGGCGGTAGGCGTCTTCGCGGAGCATGCCGGCCTCGGCGAGATCGAGCAGAAGCTGGCCGCTGAAGATAAGCCCGCCCGTGCTCTCAAGATTTTTCTGCATGCGGGCCGGATAGACGAGCAGCTTCTCAACGAGATTGGTGGTCTTGGCCAGCAGATAGTCGGTCAGGATGGTGGAGTCAGGGAAGATGACCCGCTCGACCGAAGAGTGCGAGATGTCGCGCTCATGCCAGAGGGCTACGTTTTCAAAAGCCGCCTGCGCGTTGGAGCGCACGACGCGCGCGAGGCCGCAAATCTGCTCGCTGATGATGGGGTTCTTTTTGTGCGGCATGGCCGAGGAGCCCTTCTGCTTTTCGCTGAAGTACTCGGAGGCCTCGCGGACCTCAGTGCGTTGCAGGTGGCGGACCTCGGTGGCGATTTTGTCGAGCGTCGCGGTGATGACGGCGAGCGTGGAGATGTATTGCGCGTGGCGGTCACGCTGGATGACCTGCGTGGCGATGGGGGCGGGCTGAAGGCCCAGCTTGGCGCAGATGCGCTCCTCATGGCGCGGGCTGAGGTGGCCGAAGGTGCCGACAGCTCCGGAGAGCTTGCCGATGCGCATCTGCTCGGCGGCGGCATCGAAGCGCACGAGGTTGCGGCGCATTTCCGCATACCAGTTGAGGATTTTGAGGCCGAAGGTGGTGGGCTCGGCATGGATGCCGTGCGTGCGGCCGATGGTGGGCGTGTGCTTGAATTCGAGAGCGCGCGCCTTGAGCACGGCGATGAGTGCGAGGAGGTCTTCGCGCAGAATGGCGGAAGCGGCCTTGACCTGCAGCGCCTGCGCGGTGTCTACCACGTCGTTGGAGGTAAGGCCGTAGTGCAGCCAGCGCGACTCGGGGCCGATGTTTTCGGCGACGGCGGTGGTGAAGGCGATGACGTCATGCTTCACTTCGGCTTCGATTTCCTGAATGCGCTCGACGGAGAAGTGTCCGCGCTCGCGGATGGCGCGGGCGGCTTCGGCGGGAACGATGCCGTCTTCGGCGAGGACCTCGCTGGCGGCGGCTTCGACTTCCATCCACATCTGATACTTATTGTGTTCGGTCCAGATCTGGCCCATTTGCGGGCGGGTATAGCGCGCGATCAATGCGAGGCTCCTTGGTCGCCGTACGGCGGCGGATTCGTCAAACAGGGACTCCTCATTCTATCGTTTAGGCATCCAATCGATGTTTGCTTTCAAAGTGAGGAAGGGAAGGACATAAAAATGGCAGACGACATTGTTACGATTGCCGAATTCAATGAGCCGCTGGAGGCCGAAATGGCAAGGCTGCGGCTGCAGTCGGCGGGGATTGAGGTTTTTCTGTCTGGAGAGAACGCGCGCATCATGGAGCCGGGGCTTGGGCCCTTGCAACTGCAGGTACCGGCGGCAGATGCGGAAGACGCGCGGGCTATCTTGAATGATCCAGGCGCGGCCAACGAGGCCGAAGCCGCCGAGCAGCAGGGATGAATGGCGGCCCGCTGGAAATTTGACGGCAAGCCGCGGATAGTTTTTTCGCGGCTGCCGCACCTACTTTAATGGCAGGAGAGATTGCCATGCCTGCCGCTACTGTTTCTATTTCGACGACACAGCCTGATGCCACGGAGGCCTGGGCGGAAGCGTGGGCCGCTGTGGAGCGCCGCGACAAGAGAGCGCGCGGGTTTGTGTATGCCGTCACGACAACGGGAGTCTTTTGCCGCTCGGGATGTCCAAGCCGGCGGCCCGCGCGGGATAACGTGCGCTTCTTTGCGGATGCGGCGGCGGCGCGCGCGGCGGGATTTCGCCCGTGTCTGCGCTGCCGGCCGGAAGAGGCTCCGGGTGAGGCGGTGCGGGCGCGGCGGATGGCCGATTTTCTGGATGCACATCGCGACCGCCCGGTGACGCTGGCCGAGCTGGGCCGGCTGACGGGACGCAGCCCTTTCACGGCGCAGAAGATTTTTCGGCGCGTGCTGGGACTGACTCCTGCCGAGTACCAGCGCCAGGCGCGCGCCCGTGCGCTGCGTGAGGAGCTGAGCCGTGGGGATTCGGTGACCGATGCGGTCTACGCGGCTGGCTTTGGCGCTTCGAGCCGGGTGTATGCGTCGGCGGGGGATGTGCTGGGCATGCGGCCGGGGCAGTTTCGGCGGGGCGGTGAGGGTGTGGTGATCCGGTATTGGACGGCCCCTACTCTACTGGGCGAGATGCTGGTGGCGCGCACGGAACGCGGCATTTGCGCGGTGGCGCTGGGCGCGGAGCGCGAGGGATTAAAACGTGAGCTGCGGGAGCGATTGGAAGCGGCGGAGCTGCGGGAGGATCCAAGTCTGGCCGGCGAGATAGAGGCTCTGGCGCAGGCGTGCCGGGAGAGCCCGGCGGCGCTGCTCGACCTGCCGCTCGATCTGCGGGCGACGGCTTTTCAGATGCGGGTGTGGGAGGCGCTGCGGCGGATTCCGGCCGGGGAGACGCGGAGTTATCGCGAGATGGCTGCGGTGCTGGGCAATCCAAAGGCGGTGCGGGCCGTGGCGCGGGCGTGCGCGTCGAATCCGGCGGCTCTGCTGGTGCCGTGCCATCGGGTGGTGGGCAGCGATGGGCAGCTCACGGGTTACCGGTGGGGCGTGGAGCGCAAGCGGAAGATTCTGGATCTGGAAGCGAAGCAGCGGCGCGGATAGGGTTGGAGTTCAGAAAAAAATGGGCTGCTGCCGGGGGCCAGGAGGAAACCGGCAGCAGCCCAAGCTGGGTTGCGTTGATCCTGCGCATGGCTGCGCAAGCTTTCTACTCTCTCGCTTCATTCTGGCGGCGAAGCCGCACTTGCCTGGACGGCCAGTGCCTTAGCGGAGGCCGCCGGTGGCGAGCAGGCGCTCGCCGGTCAGCCAGCCGGAGTCTTCGGAGGCGAGGAAGACGGCGATCTTTGCGATGTCGTCGGGCTGCCCGATGCGGCCGAGCGGCACCTGCTTGGTGTGCTCCTTCTCAAAGTCGCTGCCGATGAAGCCGGCCGCTTGCGCGCCTTCCGTATCGACCATGCCGGGATTGATGGCGTTGACGCGAATCTTCTTCGGCGCGAGTTCATTGGCCAGCACGCGGGTGATGGCATCGACCGCGCCCTTGGTGCCGGTGTAGATGGCAGAGGTGGGAGGAGCGATGTCGCTCACGATGGAGCTGATGTTGATGATGCTGCCGCCTTCCGCGGGGAAGAGCTTGACGGCCTCGCGCGAGGCCTGCAGCAGGCCGAGCACATTGGTTCCAAACTGCTGCTGGAAGCTCTCTTCCGTGATCTGATCGAGCGGGGAGAAGGCGTAGATGCCGGCGTTGTTCACGAGCACGTCGATCTTGCCGTAAGCCTTCTTTGTCTCGGCGAAGAGCTTCTCGACGTCTGCGGATTTGGCTACGCTGCCCTGTACGGCGATGGCCTTGCCGCCCTGGGCGGTGATGGCAGAGACGACGCGATCAGCGCCCTCTTTGCTGGACGAGTAATTCACCACAACGGCCGCACCCTCGGCAGCCAGCGCCTTGGCAATGGCCGCGCCAATGCCCTTGGAAGCGCCCGTCACAACTGCAACTTTTCCTGTCAGCTTGCTCATTTTGATCTCTCCGGTTGCCGCGTCATTCGATTTGACATTTCGACAACTATCGAATTGATGAGCCGGGCCGGGAAAGGTTTCGGGAAGGTTGTGATTTTTTTTGCGCGTCAGATTTTAGAGAGCTGCTTGAGGTAGGCCGCCCAGGTGTCGCGCCGCAGGGAGAGATGGGCGAATTTGCCTTCGCGCTCGACGGCGATGAGGCCGGCCTGCTCCAACTCTTTGAGGTGGTGAGAGAGGGTGGCGGCGCTGATGGGCAGCGTTTCGAGCAGGCAGCCGCAGGTGGGCTGCTGCCGCGCGGCGGCGATGCGCTGGAAGATTTCAAAGCGGCGCGGGTCACCGATCGCTTTGGCGATGCGGGTCATCTGCTCGCTGGTGAATTCGGGAGGTCGCGTGGATGCCACAGGACTATCGTAGCGGAGTGCGGGGGAGAGTTCATCGAGGGGTGATGAATCCCACGTCTCAGAGTCGAGACGCGGGGCACCCGGCTGGCCTAGATGTCCGGGCAGTGGGCCGTGCTCTTGAGGTTGCAGCCATGCTTGTGCAGGAGCGCTCGCGTAACAATCAGCGGTAACAGAAAAAAGTTACTTTGAGCCGGTTTTGATTCATCGTCTGTTCACGAGATAGAGAGCCTTCACGAGAAATCAGCAACTTACCTTTGCGTGTCGCACTATTTTCAGGGCACTCGCGATTCATCCCGCGCAATGCTTGCTGCTGCGCTGGGAATTTCGTGCCGGTGATGCGCGGCTCAGGATGGTATCGTCTTCAATGAAGGGAGAAATTACCCGGCGCGTCAGACCGCTTTGCGGTGGCGCAGCTTCTAAACATATATGGCTACTACAAGCATTCCTACCTCGCATCACGTAAAAAATCTGGATCTGGCCGATCAGGGGCGCAAGCGCATTGAGTGGGCGAACCAGTCGATGCCCGTTCTGCAGAGCATCCGCAAGGATTTCATCAAGAACCAGCCGCTGAAGGGGCTGCGCATTTCGGCCTGCCTGCACGTCACGACCGAGACGGCCAACCTGATGATCACGCTGCGCGACGGCGGCGCGGATGTGGCGCTTTGCGCGTCGAACCCGCTGTCAACGCAGGACGACGTGGCGGCATCGCTGGCACGCGACTTCAACATCAAGACCTATGCCATCAAGGGCGAGGACAACGACACGTACTACTCGCACATTCTGGCGGCGATTGACCACAAGCCGCAGGTGACGATGGATGACGGCTGCGACCTCGTGACGATTTTGCACACCAAGCGCAAGGATGCGCTCGAGGGCGTGATTGGCGGCACGGAAGAGACGACGACGGGCGTGATTCGCCTGCATGCGATGGCCAAGGAAGGCGTGCTGAACTTTCCGGTGGTTGCGGTCAACGATGCGCTGACGAAGCACATGTTTGACAACCGCTATGGCACGGGCCAGTCCACGATTGACGGCATTGTGCGCTCGACCAACGTGCTGCTGGCCGGCTCGAAGTTTGTGGTGGCCGGATATGGCTGGTGCGGACGCGGCCTGGCGTCGCGCGCTCGCGGCATGGGCGCGGATGTGATTGTGACCGAAGTGGACCCGACGCGCGCGCTGGAAGCGGTGATGGATGGCTATCGCGTGATGTCGATGGCAGAGGCGGCGAAGATTGGCGATATCTTCTGCACGGTGACGGGCAACAAGAGCGTGCTGCGCCAGGAACACTTCGAGGCGATGAAGAATGGCGCGATTGTGGCCAACTCGGGTCACTTCAACGTGGAGATCGATATTCCGGCGCTGGCGCGTCTGGCTTCTTCGAAGCGTGCGGGCCGCGAGTTTGTGGACGAGTATGCGCTGCGCGACGGGCGGAAGATTTATCTGCTCGGCGAAGGCCGCCTGATCAACCTGGCGGCGGCGGAAGGGCATCCGGCCTCGGTGATGGATATGAGCTTTGCCAACCAGGCGCTCGCGGCCGAGTATCTGGTGAAGAACCACGCGAATCTCGAGAAGAAGGTCTACTCGGTGCCGGTGGATCTGGACAAGCGCGTGGCGCGCCTGAAGCTCGAAGCGATGGGCATCGGGATCGACCGTCTGACTCCGGAGCAGGAAGAGTACCTGGCGAGCTGGAGCGAAGGCACCTAGGACTGGCCGTCCAGGTGTGCGCGGCTTCGCCGCAAAGCTCAAAAGCCCCGATCTCTGAGATCGGGGCTTTTGCTTTTTTGGGGCGGGGATGTGGATCGCTCGGCTGCGCAGCGGTGGTCGGGATGACAAAGGTTGGCAGGAGGTCGATCCCACGTCCGAACGGACGGACGTGGGGCACCTGTGATGTTTCAAGAGGTTGTCCATTCGAAATTTCGCGGAGAAGCTGTTTGTGGCGAACAAGCAGAGTCTTCGGAGAGATCGAATGGACATTCACCAGAATGCTCGTCTAACGCCTTACAGTCGAGAGCAGTTGGCGAGAAAAGTTATTTGTACCGGGTGCACGTTGAAGCTGGCCGCGGCCAGCTTCAACGTGAGCGCAAAGACGGCCGGCAAATGGGTGCGCCGGTATCGCGCCGAGGGTTCGGATGGCTTGCGGGACCGCAGCTCGCGTCCGCATCGCAGCCCGCGGCGCTTGCCGGAGGCGTTGCGGCTGAGTGTGATTGAGCTACGGCGGGGTTACATGCCGGGGTATCAGATCGCCCGGCGCAGCGCTGTGAGCGTGTCTTCGGTGAGCCGTATTTTGCGGCGCGCGCGGCTGAGCCGATGGCGCGATCTGAACCCGCCTCCGCCGGTGGTTCGCTATGAGCATGCCGCTCCAGGCGACTTGCTGCATCTGGACATCAAAGGCATGACGCGCTTCGGCGAGGTCTCGCTGCGCGGCGACGGCAGGCTGCGGGGCAAGAAGGAACACCCGGGCTTTTTGGCTCTGCATGTGGCCGTCGACGATCACTCGCGCATGGTCTTCGCCCAGATGCTGGCCGATCAGAAGGCGGAAACCACGATCGGTTTTCTGCACGCGGCGGTTGAGTTTTTCGCCAGCCATGGTATCGGCATCCGCGCGCTGCTGACCGACAACGGCAGCAGCTACCGCTCTCGCCAGTTCCGTCAGGCTTGCCAGCAGATGGCCATCAAACACAGCCGCACTCGGCCCTATACCCCCAGAACCAACGGCAAGGCCGAGCGCTTCATCCAGACAGCCATGCGCGAATGGGCTTACGCCAAACACTGGACCGACTCCAGCCAGAGAGATCAACACTTGCAGTCCTGGATCCACTACTACAACCACGAAAGACCTCATGGTAGCCTCAACTACAAACCGCCAAGCAGCCGATCCCAAGAAGGAACAACCTCTTGACCTTCTACAGGCACCCGAGTTGGGATGAGACGTCCAGTGAAGAGAAAGCCCCACTCAAGCCAACGGCGGGCTTGAATGGGGCACCAGATTATTGCAGGGTGATATTTACTTGCCGATGGGGGCGGATTCGGCTGCTGGCTGGGTGGCCTCGGTGTGAGGCTTGTGGTTTTGGTATGCGGCCTTTACGAAGGCGTGGAAGAGTGGATGCGGTTCGAGGGGCTTGGACTTGAACTCCGGGTGGAACTGGCAGCCGAGGAAGTAGGGATGGTCAGGAATCTCGACGATCTCGACGTAGGTGGAGTCAGGGGTGGTGCCGCTGATGCGGAGTCCCGCGCCGGTGAGGACGGCCTCGTACTCGCGGTTAAATTCGTAACGGTGGCGGTGACGTTCGCTGATTTCGGTTTTGCCGTAGGCATCGGCGGCGAGTGAGCCGTTTTGCAGCACGCAGGCCCAGGCGCCGAGGCGCATGGTTCCGCCCATTTCTTCGACGCCGGTCAGCTCGCGCAGCTTGTAGATGATGCGGTGCGGCGTGGCGGGATCGAATTCGCTGGAGTTTGCGCCCTGCAGACCGCAGACGTTGCGGGCAAACTCGATGCAGGCGGTCTGCATGCCGAGGCAGATGCCGAAGTAGGGCACCTTGTTTTCGCGGGCGTAGCGGATGGCGTTGAGCATGCCCTCGACGCCGCGCTTGCCGAAGCCGCCGGGGACGAGGATGCCGTCAAAGCCGGAGAGCTGCTGCTCGTAGTTGGGAGCTTCGAGGCCTTCGGCCTCGATCCAGGTGACGCGGAGCTTGAGGCCCTCGGCGAGTGCGCCGTGGACGAGCGCTTCCTTGAGGGACTTGTAGCTGTCTTCATACTCGACATACTTGCCGACGATGCCGATGGAGACTTCGCCGGTGGGGTGGTAGCAGCGCTCGACGAGCGCGCTCCAGCGGCTGAGGTCGGGCTCGCGGGTGTCGAGGTGGAGATAGCGGAGGGCGAGCTTGTCGACGCCTTCCTGCGCGAAGACGAGCGGCACCTCGTAGATGGAATCGACATCTTTGGCGGTGATGACGGCCTTCTCTTCAAGATTGCAGAAGAGGGCGATTTTGCTCTTGATGTCGTGGGGCAGATAACGGTCGGTGCGGCAGAGCAGGATGTCGGGCTGGATGCCGATGGAGAGCATCTCCTTGACGGAGTGCTGCGTGGGCTTGGTCTTGAGCTCCTGCGCGGCGCTGATCCAGGGGACGAGGGTGACGTGGACGAAGACGGTGTTTTCGCGACCGAGTTCCTGGCGCATCTGGCGGATGGCTTCAAGGAAGGGCAGCGACTCGATATCGCCTACGGTGCCGCCGATTTCGACGATGGTCACATCGCCATCGGCCGCGACCTTGCGCATGGCGTTTTTGATCTCGTTGGTGACGTGCGGAATGACCTGCACGGTCTTGCCGAGATAGTCGCCGCGGCGCTCCTTGGTGATGATCTGCTCGTAGATGCGGCCGGTGGTGAGGTTGTTGTCGCGGGTGAGGCGCGCGTGGGTAAAGCGCTCATAATGCCCGAGGTCGAGGTCGGTTTCGGCGCCATCATCGGTGACGAAGACCTCGCCATGCTGGAAAGGCGACATGGTTCCGGGATCAACGTTGAGATAGGGGTCGAACTTCATGAGATTGACGCGCAGGCCGCGAGCTTCGAGCAGACAACCAATGGAAGCGGCTGCGAGGCCCTTGCCGAGGCTGGACACGACTCCGCCGGTCACAAAGATGTACTTTGCGGACATTTATGCTTCACCTTTTCGGATGGAGTGGATTGGGGGCACCGGGTAGGCACAATCAAGTATCGCAGGAACAGGAGCCGGAGGAAAGGGATTGTTGGGTGGGAGTGGGAAACTTGAGGCGGCGTGGGTGGGGAGAAACTTACGGTGGCGTCTGAGAGCGAGATGGCATCGAGATTCTTCATCGCGCAGCGGTTCGGGATGGTGAAGTCTTCTGTGCGGATGTTGAGTATGGAGGGCGGGATTGCCTCAGGGGCTAAAGCCCAGTGTTTTTTAGTGGAGATCTGGATGTACGGGCTGAAGCCCGTACCCTTCAGGGGCCAAAGCCCAGTGTTTTCAGCGGCGGTTTGCGGCATGGCTGAAGCCATGCCCTGATACCGATGAGGTGTGCCTGGGACGAGCGGCGGACTGCAGGTCCCTCCACTCACTTCGTTCGGTCGGGATGACAAAGGGTTGGTGTGAGGTTGATCCCACGTCCGAACGGACGGACGTGGGGCACCCGAGTTGAGATGGGAGATCGCGTCAGTGCTTCTTGTGGAGAGTGGCGGAGTGCGCCGGGGTTGGCTTTGTGGCCGGTGCCGCGGCTTGCGGGGTGGCGGCCTCTGCCTGCGTGACGGCGTGGTAGGAGCCTTCGCCCCAGGGAAAGCTCAGACTGGGCGAGCAGCCGGGGCCGCCATCGTAGCTGAGCGTGGTGGTGCCGGAGGTCTTGTTGGCCACGACGGGCATGAAGGCGGCGAGGAGCTGTCCTTTGGCCGATGTGGTGGTGGAGACTGCGCGATTTTCGCCATTGGTGGCGGCCTGAATCTGGATGGTCTTGCTGGCCGGGAAGCCGACACCTTCGAGCAGCACGAGGGCTGCATTCTTGACGCCGAGCATCGCCTCAAGCTGGCAGCTCTTGCCGGTGTAGAGCAGCGGGAAGGGGATGACGGTGGTCTCGGCGTGCTGCTTGGTGGTGTCGTCAAAGACGGCGAGGCGCAGGGCTTCGCCGCGTGCGGCGGTGGCGGCAAACTTGACGGCATCGCCGGGCTGCATGGAGCTGAGGCAGTCGCCCTGTGTGATGGCGGGGCAGATGAGCTGGCCTTGTCCGTCCAGGGAGAGACCGGTGTTGAGGACTTTCAGGTTCTCGTCGAGCGGCCACTGGATGAGGCGCAGATTGTCGGTGGACTTGAAGCCCTTGACCTGAAAGGTATAGGTGATCTGGAGGCCCTGGGGCGTGGATTTGCGGCCGGCCTCGACCATATCGAGGGATGTGCCGGGTGTGGAGCGCGCCGGTCCCCAGGCCGCTTCATTGCGGGCGAGCTGGGTGGTGGCCTCGAGGATGCGCTGCTCGCGCAGCCGGGCAATCTGCGCGGGCGTGAGCGTGTGCGGCTCGGGCGGCAGAGATTCCAGCTTAAGCGGAGCGGCGGGAGCGCTGTTCTGTGATGTGCTCGCGGAGTTGCCGGTTGCTTGCGGCGCGGGGCTGGCCGTGGTGGTGCCGGTGTTGGGAGCACTGGTGGTCTGAGCGGACAGGCTCTGAGTGGACAGGGCAGGAACCGCGGCGACCAGGCCGCAGAGCAGAAGCACAGAAGAGAGACGCATGCCATGAGAATAACGAAAACGAGGGCGAAGGGGACATATTCAATGGAGAACTGCATTCCTCCCACCCAGCCCCGTCCATCCAGACGCATCCCCTGCATCGGGGCATGTATCAGGGCATGGCTTCATCCGTGCCACTAAACGCCCCTCAAAAGAATGAGCTTTAGCCCCTGAAGGGTACGGGCTTCAGAGTCTTTGTGAGAGCGGGTTTGAGTGGTAGGAGGGGTTGTTCAGGCTATGGTGGTTGCGGTGTTTGGCTGGATGCTGTGGGCAGGCAAAGGTGCTCGGAACGGCAAGTTGGAGCAAGAGGCTGGTGTTTTTGTTGGTCAGTTCTGTTTTCCGAGGTGCAGCCGGGTGAGGTGCCATGCCAGCGCCGCCAGGGTGAACTCGATGTTGCGGTTTTCCAGGTCTTCCAGGTTGGCGGCAGAGAACAAGCCCGAGTCGGCAAGCACACGCTCGGGCGGCGAACCACACCTGCGTTGCACCTGATCGTCCATCGGCAGCAGTCCGGCGTTGTCGTTGACCGCCTGCGTGACTCTCTGTGCCGCGATCACCTTCGGCAGCGTAGACCTCATGAAACCGGCATAAATCCAGACGCTCCACCACCCCATGAACAAAAAACAAACATGATCCCGGCCCACAACCTCGTGAACACTCGGCGGAAGCAACTCCACCTGCTCCCTTGAATAAAACCGATAACGAGACATGCTCACTTCTCGCTTATCAACATCGAAATCAAATACTCACACAGACTCTGAAGCACCTGAGGGAACACCAGCCCTCAAGCCCCTGCCGGAAATTCCACCCAAATCCGGTAATCTGAAATTCAGAAGACTCGCCCCAGACAGCCTATCCCTCAAAAGATGTGAATGCATATTCACATTTTTTAATGCTGCTTATAATCAACAACATACGCCGCATCTAGCAGCCGGAAACCTGCCCGAACCATACTTCAAATCACTGATATAAAACAACTTCCCGGCAATTCACCACGCACCCGCATCAATGCGAATCCGAATTCACATTTTATCTCATGCAATATCAACCACTTACACCCTTCTCGTCTTCGCCGCACAAAAAATCGCCAAAAAGTGAATCCGCATTCACATTTTCAAAAGCAGAGGCGGCCTTCCGGCCGCCTCTATATTCAAAGCAATAACTATTATTTACTTTTCAAATAACGTCAGCGGAATCGCATTCGCCATCGCCTTGTACCCGGCCGGATTCGGGTGCAGGTGATCCCCCGAGTCGTACTCCGGCGCAAAACGATCCGGCTGCGCCGGGTCGCGCGTCGCCTTGTCAAAGTCCACGTAGGCATCAAAATGCCCCGGCGTGCGAATCCAGGTATTGATCTTCTGCCGCAGCGCCTCAAACTCCGGCCCCTGCGCCGTGTAGTATCCGCAGCCCTTGAAGGGCGTCAGCGTCGCACCAATGATCTTGATGCCGTGCGCGTGCGCCTGATCGATCATCTCCTGATAGCCCGCAATCAGGTGGTGGTAGAGCGCCTCCTGGTCGGCCTGGCTGACGTCCTGCTGATCGGCCAGATGCCCAATGTCGTTGATGGCCTCGAGCACGATGACATACTTCACGCCCGGCTGCGAGAGCACATCGCGATCAAAGCGCGACATCGCATTCGGCCCCGAACCGTCGAGCAGCACGCGATTCCCGCTGATGCCCTCGTCCACGACGCAGACATTCTTCGTCGCCGCATGAGCCTGCAGGCGCGCCGCCAGATCGTCCGGCCAGCGGTTGTTGCCGTTCACGGTGGACTGCCAGCCATCGGTGATCGAGTCGCCAAAGGCCACCACGCAGCTACCGGGCTGCGGCGTGCCCACTTCCACGCCCGTGAGCCAGTACCAGTGCAGCTCGCTGCGGGCATGCGTCAACTGCGTCGCGCCCACCTGGTCGCCCGGCGCCATGAATGCCACCTGGTTGGCATTGTCATGAAACGTCTCGGGCATCGAGGGCTCGTTCACGTGAAAGCTGACCGTCAGGTTTTCGAGCGGCTTGGCGTCAAAGGCCACCGGGTCTGAAACATAGGCCGCCCCCGGCGGAATCAGCACATCCGCGCTGCCCTGAAAGGTCACCGGAGTATCCGTGCCGGCGACAATCTGCGAGCTGTTGGTGGCCACCGCGGCGGCCACATGCACGGCCGTGATGTGCAGCGGCTCCGTGCCAAAAACATTCGAGAGCCGCACGCGGACGTAGTGACCGCCACGGGAGAGATGCACAATCTCTCGCACGGTCGTGTCATGAAATGCAGTGTTGGAAGTGTAGAAGGTCTGCTGCATGGGCGAGGCCGCCCAGCTGTCTGTCCAGTGCAGGTTACGCGGCGTCTGAGCGACGGCGGTCGAAGTCAGCGAAGCAAGAGCAATCCAAAAAGCACCACAGGAAATACGGCGCAAAAGATTCACGAGTCCATCCTCTTTTGAAAAGTCTCCGGCGCGCATAACGCGCCGGATCTCGTACGCCAAAGATGGTACCGTTTTTCACCTGCCTCTGGCTTGCGGCTACTTCGCTTCGAGCATCTTGAGCGGAATGGAGTTAGCCATCACCACATAACCTGCGGGTCCCGGATGCAGGTGATCGCCCGAATCATACTTCGGATTCAGCCGCAAAGGATGCGCCGGATCGCGCATGATCTTGTTGAAGTCGATCACGCCGTCAAAGTGCCCCGGCGTGCGAATCCACGCATTCACCGCCGCCAGATCGGCTTCCTCCTGCGGGCCGGGATGGTAGTAGCCCGAACCCTTGAACGGCATGATCGTTCCGCCCAGGATGCGCAGGCCATGCTCATGCGCCCGCTCGATGATCTGCCGGTCCGCCTCGATCATCCGCTCCACCAGGGCATGATGGTCGGCCGCCGTGGCGTTCTTGTGAAAGCCGAAGACCCCGATGTCATTCACCCCTTCCAGCAGAATCACGGTGCGCGCTCCGGCCTGCGCCAGCACATCGCGATCCACCCGGGCCGCCGCCGCCGGTCCCAGCCCATACTGGAGCAGCCGGTTGCCGCCGATGCCTTCGTTCAGCACGCACAGGTTGCGGGTCTGGCGATGCGCCTGCAGCCGGGCGGCCAGGTCATCGGTCCAGCGCTGATTTTTATTGTCTTCCGTGGCATGCCCGTCGGTGATGGAATCGCCGAGCGCAATAATGCAGGCGTCCTTGCGGGGCGCGGCCACATCGACGCCTGAGATCTCAAACCAGTGATCGACCGTGCCCGCATCCTTCAGCTCAGGCGCGGAGACCTGATCGCCATGCACATAGTAGGTCGTCGCGCGCGCGCCGGGATGGCTCGTCTCCCTGGCCGGGGGCTGCTTCAGGTAGAACGTGATCGCGAGGCTCGAGAGCGGCTTCGCGTCAAAATGCACAGGATCAGACACATACTCCGCCCCGGCCGGAATCGTCACGCTCGCCTGGCCGCCGAAAGTGATCTCGGTATCTGTCGCCGGCACAATCGCAGAGGAATCCAGCGCCACCGGCTCGGCAATATGCACCGCCGTGAAGGTGAGCGGACGCATGCCCCAGGCATTCGAAAGGCGAATGCGCAATTCGTCACCGCCCAGCGACAGATGCACAATCTGGCGCACCGTGGCGTCGGTGAGATCGGCAACGGGCAGGGTATTGCGCGGCTCGGGAATCTGTTGCGAAGAGGCCCAGGTGCCCACCCAGTGCGTACCCGGCGGCAGGGAGGAAGCCGTCTGGGCGCTTGCGGAGACGGCGGCGGCCAACAGCAGAAGCAGGAAGCATTTCATGGCGACCAGCATAGCCGTTTTGAGGTAAAGTTTGCGACCCGGCCTAATTCGGCTTCACGCCAGAAGGGGAGAAGCTCGTCTCTCCTGCCACGAGATCTGGCGCCCCGCGCCTGGCCTTTCGGCTCTTAATCCACATCGTCGCCCACCACTACGTTGATGGGCTGCTGGTCCACATTGGGCTGGTCCGTGATGAGCAGGGTACGCACTTGGCCCGAGGCGTAAACCACGGCGCTGCCGGTATAGCTGGCCTTGGTGCTGCCGGCCGGGGCAATCACGAGCTGGTAGCTGCCCGCCGCCACCGGAATGTAGCTGGTCACCTGCCCCGGCGCGAGATTCGCCGCAATCGGCGTGGCGGCGGCAAACTTGCTGCCATCCGGAACGAGGTAAATATCCACACTGCCCACCGCGTTGGCGTTCTGCAGAAAGCGCACGTCAAAGTCGCCGGCCGGAGCCGCCGTCACCTGGTCAGTGAGCAGGGTCGCCGTAAAGCTGGTGCCCGAGTCGGAGAGATAAAGGGAGTGCTGCGTGCTGGCCAGATAATTTCCGCTCACCGTGGCGAGCACCTTGGTGGTGCCGGTGCTGTCGATCTTGGTCGTCTGCACGCCGGGGCTCAGAATGGCATAGTTGCTGATGAACGGCGCGGCAATATTCCCGGCAATCTGAGTTTGCCCAACATACACGTCCACCGCCGGGGCGTTGTAGGAGGCATCAATGACCCGCACCAGGCTCACGGCCTGCGAACCGGCCACCGACTGGCATCCGCTCAGGACGCCCACCGTGGCCGCCACGGCCAGAGCGGCAGCCAGATACCTCGACTTGCGCAAAGACATGCAATCTCCCATCCGCTGCTCATCGGGGGGACTTGCCTGCGGACTGCTAGCTTATCTTAACCAACGGCCGGGCCCAAAGGGAGTGCCGGACAGGGTTTCTCCGCCCAACCCGGCCTACCACTTTGGCGTCAGATCTATTGCCCTGCCACATCCCCGGTCACACGCTTACGGGTGGCGATCTGGATAGGAGCGGCTCGTCTGAGCAGCCGGAATACCGGCCTCAGCGGGTATTTTGACCCCGGACTGCAACAAAATGCCGTTTTCCACATCTATACCTATGGGATCTGTTCTTGCAGGAGCGGATCGTGGAGGGCATGTCAGGTCCGCGGGAAACCAACGCGTCGTACCAGTGAAGACCCCTCGCATGATACTCTATAAGTCTTTGGGGGAAGGTGCGCCCATCGTCCCGCGACTTTGTTCGCAATGGGACATGCCTGTCATGGCCTCGATCGCACTTCGTCCGATTCAACGCCAGATCCGACCATATTCGCGGGAGACGAATCCGCTTGGCATTAGACGATAAATACGAAGAGGATCTGCAGAAGCTCATCGACGCCGGTAAGGAAAAGGGCTATTTGACCTACAACGAGGTCAACGACCTGATCCCTGGCGACATGACTTCTCCAGAAGACCTGGACGACCTGATGACGACCATCGGGACCCAGGGAATCGACATTCTTGAAGGCAGTCCCAAGCTCGGCAACGATGGCTTCGACGACGAAGACAGCGACGACGTCGAGCTTGATCTTACCCCAGGAACGCTTGAAAAAACCAACGACCCCGTGCGCATGTATCTGCGCGAAATGGGCACCGTTCCGCTGCTCACACGCGAAGGCGAAGTAGAAATCGCCAAGCGCATTGAACGCGGCCAGTTGCGCGTGATGAAGGCTGTCTCGCGCTCGCCCATCGTGATTCGCGAGATCATCGCGCTCGGTGAAGATCTGCGCCGCGGTGTGCGCAGCGTCAAGGAAGTGGTGATCTTCGACGAAGAAGAGATCACTGAAGAAGTACTGGCCGCCCGCGTGCGCCAGACGGCCAACAAGATCGACGGCATCGTCAAGCACCAGAAGAAGATTCAGGCGCTCGAAGAGAAGATGCAGGCCGCCAAGAGCAAGGTGAAGGAGCAGCGCAAGCTGCGCTGGCTCATCGCGCGCGAAATGGTCTTCATCACGCGCATTGTGCGCGACCTGAAGTACACCAATCAGGAGCGCAAGCGCCTGCTCGACAAGGTCAACAAGACCGTCGATTCCATGCGCACGCTTGAGCGCCAGATTCGCTCTCTCGACCAGAAGTATGACCAGTCGAAGAGCGAAGAGCTCAAGAAGGAATACCGCCGCCAGCAGAAGAACTGCAAGACCGACCTCGAAAAGCTCGAAGAGGAAGCCGGACTCTCCATTGCCGACCTGAAGCGCACGCAGCGCGAGATCATTCAGGGCGACATGGATGCCGAGCAGGCCAAGCGCGAGCTGATTGAAGCCAACCTGCGCCTGGTGGTCTCGATTGCCAAGAAGTACACCAATCGCGGCCTGCAGTTCCTCGATCTGATTCAGGAAGGCAACATCGGCCTGATGAAGGCCGTGGACAAGTTCGAGTACCGCCGCGGTTACAAGTTCTCCACCTACGCCACCTGGTGGATTCGCCAGGCCATCACGCGCGCCATCGCCGATCAGGCCCGCACCATCCGTATTCCGGTGCACATGATTGAGACGATCAACAAGCTCATCCGCACCTCGCGTCAACTGGTGCAGGAGCTGGGCCGCGAACCCACCTCAGAGGAAATTGCCCGCCGCATGGATATTCCGGTGGCCAAGGTCCGCAAGGTGCTCAAGATTGCGCAGGAGCCCATCTCCCTCGAAACGCCGATCGGCGAAGAGGAAGATTCGCACCTGGGCGACTTCATTGAGGACTCGCAGGCGGTCTCGCCTTCAGAGGCGGTCATCAGCGTGAACCTCAAGGAGTACACCTCGCAAGTGCTGCGCACCCTGACACCGCGCGAAGAGCGCGTCATCAAGATGCGCTTCGGCCTCGAAGACGGCTCAGAGCACACGCTCGAAGAAGTAGGCCAGAGCTTCCAGGTCACCCGCGAGCGCATTCGCCAGATCGAAGCCAAGGCGCTGCGCAAGCTGCGGCACCCCTCGCGCTCGCGCAAGCTGCGGGCCTTTGTGGACAACGCCCGCGAAATGTAAGCAAAACAGCTACGAATGCAAAAAGGCCGCTCCCATCCGGAGCGGCCTTTGAGGTTGATGACAAACCTATGCAGCAATCGTTTTGTAACAGGGCATGACTTCAGTCATGCCGATCAAGCCCAATGAAATCAGCGGGCTTTAGCCCCTGCGCGATGTTTGCTCTGCTCCAATTCAACTTTGTCACCAGTCTGAAGGCCGCTCCCATCCGGAGCGGCCTTTCTATCTTGCACGCGTCAGGATCAAACCCCAGTGGCGGAGCTTTCGGGCATCATCTGTGCAGGGCGCGGATTTTCGCAGCCCAGCAGGTAAGTCATTGCCTCGCGCATGGTGAAGAACACGGTGCTCGGCGCAGCCTTTCCAAAGCGCACGACCATCTCTGACTGGTCTTCCTGCTCACTCCATAAGCCGACGGCGATGCGCTGGTCTGGCATCTGCTGCCGCAATTGCAGGCACAGGGCGCGGGCATGCGCGAAGGCAAAGGGCGGCAGCGCCGAGAGGCAGAGCACCGTGTCCTTCTCCTGGGCGAGGCGCTCCAGAATCTCAGGAGAGAGCGCGTTCGAGGGCAACAGCAGCGTGTCTCGCCCGGCGCGTTCGAGCAGATGTGCCATCATGCCTGCGGCGAGTTCATCCGCATAGTCTGAGGCGGCCACGCAAACCACGGGCCCGCAACGCAGGGCCGGCGCACGCTGCATCACAGCCTCAAGGCTCGGGGGCCATGCAGGCTTGTGTTCGGCCACCTCGGCGATGATCTCGGCAATGGATTGATGCACATACGTGGTCCGCACCTCATCCAGATCGCCCTTGTGACGGTCCTGCTCGGCCAGCACCAGCGCCGGTAGCAGCACGCTGTCATAGAGTTCGAGCAGGCTGCGCTCTTCGAGGTACTGGTAGGCGATGGTGCGCGCCTCGGCCTGGTCCATGGCCAGCAGGCGCTCATACAAGGCAGCTTCCGGCTCCAGTTCCGCATCGTCTCCCAGCAGAATCTGCAGAAACCGCAACTGCGGAATATGCTGGCCAATCACGATCAGGCAGACGGTCAGCGGCGTCGAAAGAATCAGCCCCGCCCATCCCCATAGAATCGTCCAGACGATAGCCGAGACCAGCAGCGCCAGCGAAGAAACACCGGTATGGCTGCCATAAAACCAGGGCTCAAAAAAATTACTGATCAGCAGCTCGATGGCGACCAGCATCATCGCCACAAAGAGCGGATGCCACCACCCCGGAAAAACCGCCAGCGTGAAGATGAAAGTGACAGAGCCGGCCGCCCAGATGCCAAAATAGGGCACAAGTCGCATCAGGCCCACCAGCACACCCCACAAAGTGGCGTTGGGCACGTGCAGCAGATAGAGGCCAATGCCAACCACGGCGCCAAAGCCGGCATTGACCAGCACATTCATGCGCAGGTAGCGGCTGATGCGCTCGGCGGCATCGTTGAGCGCCTGGCTCATGACGTTGATGTGGCCCACCCCGGCCAGCAGCAGCACGCGATTGCGCAAGTCCTCTCGCCGCAGCAGCATGTAGACCGTGAAAACAAGCATCGCCGCAAGAATGCCCAGCGGTTTGACCACCGGCAACAGAATGGTGCCCAGATATGCAGTTTCAGAGACAGGCGGCGAAACCACCATGACCGGTGTGGGGCCTTTGTTCGTATTGGCCTGCGACTCGGCCTGCAGCCGCAGAATTTCCTTCTCCAGATCAGCCCGCGTCATGCGGCGGAATGAGGGCAATTGCACCTCGGGAGCCGGAGCCGGTTGCGGCGCACCGGAGGAGAGCGCGTTGCTGATCTCCTGAATACTACGGACGGCCTGCGCCACCGGGCCCTTGGCAGGGGCGTGAATGGCATCAATCTTCGCCTGAATATTGTCCCGGTAGTTGGGTAGCGCATCCACCACCGTGAGAAGCTGCGCGGCTACCACCCAGCCAATGATGGCCATGCACCCAAAGGCCACGATCGCCACCAGAATCACAGAAGGCGTGCGGCGCAGATGCAGGCGGTGCTCGACGCGCTCGGCCAGCGGCGTCAGCAAAAAGCTCAGAATCAGCGCCATCGCCAGTGGAATAAAGATGTCGCGCCCAAAATAGAGCGCGGCAATGACCAGCGCCAGCATCCAGGCTGGATGACTGTCGAAGAGCGCTTTCCGGGTGCGTGAAGCTGTTTCCGTCGCCATAGGGGTCCGTTGGACGGATGCGCGCCTGGCTTTACAGGCTGCCTGAGCCCCCAGAGTAGCCCTCGGCACTGGAACCGGAATGCACCTGCCTGCGTATCACTCTATAGCAAATCAGAAGGGCCGGCGCAGGCTCAGAGGAACACATTCCTGGCCGGGCCGTTTGAAGACTCACGCGTGCAACCGAAGGAGGATGCGATGACCCCAGCCAACTACTATCCCGCGGATGCAAGTCCCGCGCAGCAGGCCCTCTTTTACCAGCACATGGCCATGGTGCAGAAAGATGAACTGCTGGGTGCATTATTGGCTCTCTTTCTGGGGACCTTCGGCGCGCATCGCTTCTATCTCGGGGAGACAACGGCCGGCATTCTCTACATTCTCTTCTGCTGGACCGGAATTCCCACGCTGCTGGGAATAATTGAGTGCTTCTTCATGCCAAGCCGCGTGCGCACCTGGAACCTGAACCACGCCATGCAGATCTCTGCCTGGGTGCGTGGGCAGATGCCATCGCCGGCGGTCTACAAGTACTGAAATTTCGCTGACTCCATCGAGCAAAAAAGAAAGGCCGTCGCGGTGTGCGACGGCCTTTCTGCGTCTGGAGCGACCTGACAACTACTTCATCGGATCGCTGTTCTGAGAGCCGCTGCCCGCCGGAGGAGCAAAGGGCATGGTCTGCGCTGGCACAGTGACGCCAGTGTGAACCAAGCTCTCGTCAAAGTGCTGCGAGGCGTCCATCGCCGGCTTCTGATTGGGGCCATGCAGCGTTTCCAGGAAGGCGATGAGCGCCTTCACCTGCGGCGGTGTCAGGTTCTTACCGTAAGCCGGCATATTGCCGCCGCCCTGCAGCACCTGGCGAATCAACTGATCCTGCGTCATGTTGGTCGCCACATCGTCAAGAGCTGGACCACGGTGACCGCCTTCGCCGGCAATCTCATGGCAGTTACGGCACTGCTTTTCCTGGAAGACCACCGCGCCACGGCGTTCGAGGGGCGAGTCCTGGTGGACAAACTTCACCGGCATAGTGTCCTTGCTCCACGCATTCATGTGCGGGCTCCAGGGCTCATAGGTACCGAGGTGGGTCAGCGTTCCCCATGCCACCGCGACCAGAGCAACCGTAAGCACGGCCACCGGTCGGCGATGCCAGCTCTTCTCCCCCTCTGAGGCAATGAGCGGCACCGACAGCAGGCCGACGATGCCGATGATCGGCGCTGTCAGCAGCAGCGGTGTCTCCATCCACGGCGGCAGCATGGCCAGCGCGGTATAGATCCAGAGGAAGAAGAAGTCCGGCTTGGGAGCCGTGCGAATGTATGTCGGGTTCGGCGCACCGCCGGGTCCCTTGGGACCCAGAATCGCCGCGCACACCAGTACCGCTGCAATGATGGCGCCGGAGAAGACGATGTCCTTCCACAGGGCGACCGGCACAAAGGGCACGCCATCCGTGTGGGTGAGCTCGTGGTACTCCTTCATGTAGGTGGTGCGCTTGACCATGCGGCCAGGCATCGGCCACTCGTTAATGCCGAGGCGCAGCACCATCCACACGTGCAGACCAGCCAGGCCAAGCAGTGCCGCCGGCATAATGAACACGTGCAGGTCAAAGAAGTGGCTGAGCGTGGCGCCGCCTATGATTGGACCGCCTAACAGCAGGTGGACTAATTGTCCCCCGATGAAAGGAACACGGCCGGTAATGGAGACGCCGATACCCAGGCCCCAGTAGGCGTCCTGATCAAAGCGAAGCACCTGACCGGTGAAGGCCATACCCAGGGTCAGCAGCAGCAGAAAGACGCCGACCATCCAGGTGAGTTCGCGCGGAAACTTATAGGCGCCAAACAGGAAGACCTGCACCATATGGATGAGCACAATGGCGACCATGAAGTTCGATCCCCAGTTGTGCACCGCCCGGACAAACCAGCCCAGGGTCAGGTCATGATTGATAAAGTTCAGGCTCTGCCATGCCTGCCCTGCCGACGGCACATAAATAAGCGCCAGCAGAATGCCCGTGAAAACCTGCAGCATCAGCAGCGTAAAGGCCGCGCTGCCGAACACATACCACCAGCTGGCGGTATTACGCGGCACCGGGTGCAGAGCGGCTTCCTTGACGGGCTTTTCAAACCCGACCCGGAACTCAAGCCAGTCATAAACCTTCTTTGCTTTGTCTAGCCCGCGCATGGGGAATCTCCCTTGCAGCCACCGATGTTCACGAGCTGCGCCGTGTTGGAGAGCGTAGGAATCTGGCCGGCGAAGATCTGCAGATCGCCACCCACAATCTTGCTCTGGTACTTGAACAGGCCTCTCGGAGGCGGACCCGCGGCCACCGAACCATCGGCGTAGTACACGCCGCCGTGGCAGGGGCACATGAAAAGCTGCGACTGGGGAAACCAGCGCACCGGGCAGCCGAGGTGAGCGCAGTTAATGGCGAACACCGTGAATTCGGTTTTCGTCCGCCGCTGCACCCAGCATGGAATATCGTCTGTCTGCCCGTCCGAAGGGCTCTTCCATGGGTTCACATAGGTCGCCAGACGAGTCTGGCCAACGGGAAATTTCTCAATCCCGCCGAGCGAAACCCACGACTTATAGGCGCGATCCTTTTTCATCGGAGCCAGCAGATAGCCGATGATCGGCGTGGCCAGAACCAGCCCGACGACGGCGTTGAACGCAACGCCGATCTTGAGCAGCAGCCAGCGGCGTGAGATCGACAGTTGATCGTTCGTGGCGGAGTGCTGGCTGTAATCCGAGGGTTCGCTATGGGTGCCAGTTTCTTCAGTCACGTTGTTCCTCACTCATACGACGAATACGGTTGTCCGGGGTTCTGTACGCGGAGCGACCCCAGATAGGTAACAATGTCGGTGACTTCCTGATCGGTCAAAGGGTGGCCCGGCTTGTCATTTCTCCAGTCGGGCTGGCCGAGGTCAGGGCGTCCGGCAATGATGATGCTGCGCAGGGCCTGATCGCTGATCAACGCAAGATACGAAGTGTTCGTGATGTTCGTCTGCTTGCTGTTGTGGCAGGAGAGGCAGTATTGGATGTAATCCTGGCGTCCCTGCTGCGCGTTGCCGCCCGTAGCCGGCTGCAGATAGGCCGGGGGCGTGGCTCCCGCCAGCGCGTTCGGCTTACCCCAGTGCTGGCGAATGCCAGAGACGATGATATCCACCTGCTGGCTCGTGAGCATGCCGCCGGCCGACATGGCAAAGGCCGGCATCAGCGAGTTGGGTACGCCGTTGGTGACGGCCTGATGAAGGGCCGCATCATTGGCGATGGCCAGATACTCGGGATTGTTCAGCGCTATGGCAGTGCCATTGCGACCGTTTTCGCCATGGCAGGAGGCGCAATTCTGCGTGTAGAGAACCTTGAAGCTGGTCTCATCTTTAGGAGGCTGCCAGGCGGGCTTCGGATAACCGGGCAGATTCTTGCATCCGCTGAGCAGACTCACCGCGAAGACACAGACGATAGGCAGAAGGTAACGGCGGCGCATCAGTGCGAGCCCTCCCCGTTTCCGTTCTTGTCGCTTTCGTGCATGATTCCTGGAATCTCCAAACCCGCTCGCATGGCGAACGGAAGTTTCTGAACACGCCGGTAGCTCTCATCCCGCGAGACAATCCAGCCGGCCACCAGGCCAAAGGCAATCTGCGAAACCACAAACCAGGGCCACGAGATGCGGACGTCAAAAGTGGGATTGATCAGGCCGAGCGAGGAGTGCAGCAGACCTGTCCAGAGCAGCGGCGTCACGATGCCGCCCAGTACGATCGGATGACGAGGCAGCAAAGGTAGCAGGGCGCCATAGAGCAGGCCCACCAGCAGCGATGTGGTGATGTGAATCACGATCGCGATGATGAATGTGGCCGGATGGAAGGCGTTCAGGCTGGCCGTGCTCAGGCTGCCCATGCCGGTAAGGCCCGCGCCTCCCAGCAGGTTGATCGGATACCAGATGCTGTGGTGCGCCACGACCCCGTAAATAAGGGCCGGAATGACCATGGCGATACCGCCCGCGATTCCGCCCTTGAGGCCTGCCATGATCGGCGTGGAAACCGGCGGCTCGGCATCGGCCGGCAAATTACCCGGCAGAACATAACGATCGATCTTCTTGCGGACTGTCTCCACGTGAATGGGTTGCACCACGACCGGGATATGCTCGGCGTGCTCATGCGGAAAGAGCTGACGGAACCAGCCAACGCAACCAAAAACCACCAGAACCGCACCCAGCAGAGAGATGTAGGCTCCGAGCAGAATTCCGCCCAGCAGCATGGTGCAGCCAAAGGCCAGCACGATGGGCCACGAGGTGCCCGCCGGCAGGTGAATCGACTCGCCGTGCTCCGGGCCGGCCGGATGTTGTGCAATATCAGTATGCTTGGTTATCTCGGACATATGATCACCGCCCCACCAGATAAACAACCGTGAAGACCACCACCCACACCGCGTCGACGAAGTGCCAGTAAAGCGCCAGCGTCTTGATCTGATAGGCGTGTTTCGGCTGCAGCCGTCCGGTCAATGAAAAGAAGAAAACAATCAGGAGCATGATCAGGCCCACGATGACGTGCGAGGCGTGCAGCCCGACCAGCGAGTAGAACGTGGTACCAAAAAGGTTGGTGCTGATCGTCAGGCCATCGTGATAGATGAGCTTGTGCCACTCCATGGCCGTGCCACCGAGGAAGATCGCCCCCAGCAGAATGGTGAGGCCCCAGAAGAGCGAGAAGACCTTCATCTTTCCATGTTCGATCGCCCGCTCGGCCAGCACGATGGTCAGGCTGCTCGACCACAGGCAGATCGTCATGAAAATTGGCAGCTCAAGCACCTGGCTGGGCTGAGGTCCACTGATGCTCTTGCCCATGTAAAAGACATAGGCCACAACAAAGATGCTGAAGAGAGCCGTCTCGCCGATGATGAGCGAAACCATGGCCGCGAGGCCGCGGGAGGGCAGCCGCCACTCTTTCTCCTCAGCCGGGTTATGCACAACGGGAATCGTAGCCATTATTCGTATTTCCAATCTGGATCTTCAGGATGCTTGAGGTCCCACAGCGGCCGGCGGCTGTTGACGACCGGATCGACGACAAAGTTGTACGACGGCGGCGGCGAGGGAACAGCCCATTCGAGCGTCCAGGCATCCCAGGGATCGCTGCCCGCGTCCTGCCCCTTCATCAGCGAAATCACGATGTTGTAGACGAAGATCAGAACCGCAATCGCCTGCACGAACGCGCCGATGGTCTCGATGAAGTTATAGACGCCCCATCCACGATCGGCCTCATACGTATAAATGTGGCGCGGCATGCCCAGAATGCCCGGGATATGCATCGTGTCAAATGTAAGGTGGAAGCCCAGCAGGAAGAGCCAGAAGTGCCACTTGCCCAGGGTTTCGCTCAGCATCTTGCCGGTAGCCTTGGGGAACCAGTAGTAGATGGCCGCGAAAATGTTGAAGACGATACCGCCCACCAGCACGTAGTGGAAGTGCGCCACCACGAAGTAGGAGTTGTGCAACTGCCAATCCCACGGTGCGCAGGCGAGCATGATACCGGTCAAACCGGCGATGAGGAACTGGATCAGGAAGCCGAGGCAGAAGAGCATCGGCGTGGCGAACCAGATCTTGCCGCCAATGAGCGTGGCGGTCCAGTTGAAAATCTTGATGCCCGTGGGGATACCCACCAGCATGGTGGAAAGCACGAAGAAGGCAGTGGTAGGGCCGTTCATGCCCACGGTGAACATGTGGTGCGCCCAGACGCCAAGGCTCACGAAGCCGATGCCGGCCGATGCCGCCACCATGGCCGGATAGCCGAAGATCGCCTTGCGCGAGAAGACCGGGATGATTTCGCTCGCGATGCCGAAGGCCGGCAGCGCCAGAACATAGACTTCAGGATGGCCGAAGATCCAGAAGAAGTGCATCCAGACCACGGCTGACCCGCCGGCCTGCGTGTCAAAGAAGTGGCCGCCAAGGTAGCGGTCAATCATCAGCATGATCTGCGCCGCGGTGAGCGGAGTGATGGTCACCAGGGTCAGCGCGCTGACCACCAGCATCAGCCAGGTGAAGAGCGGCATGCGCATCAGCGTCATACCCTTGCAGCGCATCGAAACCGTCGTGGCGACAATATTGATGGCCGTTCCCAGCGTACCCCAGCCCGAGATAATCAGCGCGACGGCCCAGTAGTCCATCGCATGGCCGATCGAGAAGGCGCGTTCGGTCAGCGGGGCGTAGGCGAACCATCCTACGTCCGGCGCCGTGCCGGCGCCGAAGAGGCCGAAGCCGCCGACGAAGCTCCAGTAGAGCAGCAGACCGCCGAAGGCTGTCAGCCAGAAGCTGAATGCATTCAGACGCGGAAACGCCATGTCTCGCGCGCCGATCTGCAACGGCACGATGTAGTTCGCAAAGCCGAAGAGAATGGGCATGCCCACCAGGAAGATCATGGTGGTGCCATGCATGGTGAAGAGGCGGTTATACAGTTCCGGCGAAACAAAGTGGTTGTTGGGCATCGCGAGTTGCACGCGAATAGCCAGGGCTTCGAGACCGGCCACCAGCAGGAAGAACAGAGCAAACGTGACATACAGAATGCCCAGCCGCTTGTGGTCTACCGTGATTACCCAGCCATGCAGCCACTCAAGGAATGTGCCCTTTTGCGCCTCATCATGAGGCGTAACGTCCAGGGCACCGCCAATTGGTAGAGTCTGGTCTGCCATGATTTTTTCTTCCCATTCTCCTCGTCAGCGGCTGCCGCGCGGGCAGCGCTGAGCACTGCGAAAACTAGTGAAGCGTATCCAGATATGCGGTTACCTGGTCGAGCTGCTGTGAACTGAGGTGCATTGCCGGCATCAGAACACCCGGCTTGAAGTAGTCAGGATTTTCGATCCACTGGCGCAGGTTTGCCGGGTTGTTCATCACCGAGCCGGAGGCAAGAGTATCGCGGCTGGCCACATGCGTAAGGTCAGGCCCGAAACGGCCCGTCGCCTCCGTGCCCCGAATTTCGTGGCAGTTCATGCAGGCGTTGTGCATGAAGACTTCGCGCCCGGCGGCCACGGCCGGATCTTCCACCGCCGGCTGCTGCTGCTGCTTGACCCAAGCCTCAAACTGAGCCGGCGTATCGACATAGACCCGCAGCAGCATCTTGGCGTGTTCCGCGCCGCAAAACTGCGAGCACTGACCCTTGTAAATGCCGGTGTGCGTCGGCTCGATCCAGGTCTCATTCACATGATTCGGAATGGCATCGGTCTTGCCGGCCAACTGCGGCACCCAGAAGGAGTGGACAACGTCGGCGGAGAGCAGCTTGATATAGGTAGGCTGCGGATCGGCCTTGGTGCTGACCGGCACGTGAATCTCGTTCGCCGTGATGATGCCCAGACCGGGATAACGAATCTCCCACCAGAACTGGTGGCCGACAACCGTAATGTTCAACGCCGACTTGGGACGCGGAGCATCCTTGATGGCAAAGATCAGGCGGGCCGACGTCAGAAAGAGCACCACGACAATGATGATCGGGATCACCGTCCAGGCAATCTCAATCTGCACGCTGCCAAAAATCTGCGGCGGCTCGCTGCCATCGTCGTCCTTGCGGCGGCGGTAGCGAATCACAGCATAGAACATGGCCGCGGCGACCACCACAAAGATGCCGCCGGTAATCGCCAGCGCAAAGATGGCGAGACCGAAAATCTCATGGGCAGGCTTCGACGCCGGCGAAAACGAATCGGTGTTTGTCGTAATCGTCTGCGCCCAGGCGCCCGCTTGCAGGAACATGGCGCAGCCGGCAGCGTACAAAATCGACCGCAACCCTCTGGAAATTTGCTTGAACATCGGTATTGCTTACCCGTTCGTGGTTGTGGCGCGCACAGGAGTCCTATCCGCCAGGGCGCGCGATGAAATTGCCTGTTGCCGGATCTCCGGCGCTGCGTATGCTCGTGCAATCGCTCGCGACAAAGTTGAGGAACCAGGAAGCAGAACCAATCTATCCGTAGCAGCGATCAAGAGCTGCCTCTGGTCCCCCGTGCTCGGGCCTTCGTGGCCCAGACACGCATTTCGGGATGTATGCCAGCGAAACTCTATGCTAACCGGAAAACGGTCTCGCCTCAATTCCATGCTGCATCTCACCAAATTTTTACCTGCTGTTCCCATAACGGAACGAACGCGAGACCGGAGTGAACTTGCCGGGAGCGCGTCATTCGAAGCCTTAAATTGCATCATCGCCTGCTAGATGTTGCGGCGCGAGCATTCGATTCCCATGAATTCGACCGGAGAAAAACTCCGGCGTCCGCTTGTTCCCGTGCGAAAAACACCCTGATTTCACGCGGCATCTCGCATCTTTTGGAGCGCCCGGCGGCAGCGGCTACGCTTCGGGCGCAACCAGCGCGCGGGCAGCACTGCGCGCCTGGCGAATCAGATCCGGCAGCCCCACACCGTGATAGGCGTTGCCCAGCAGCGTGAGACCCGGGAGCTGCGCAACGCGGGCTTCAAGCTCCCGCATGCGGTCCAGATGGCCGGTCGCATACTGCGGCAGCGAAAGCGGCCAGCGGCGCACCAGAGAAAACGCGGGCGCGGGCAGCGGCCCCAGCGCCACGGCCAATTGCGCCTCGGCGCGGGTGATCAATTCACTCTCCGGCGCATGCAGAAGACGCTCCGCGGCATCCCCGCCAAAGAAGGCGCGCAGCAGCACGCAGCCATCGGGGGCGCGATGCGGGAACTTCTGATCCACAAAGGTGCAGGCCAGCAGCGATTCGGCGCTGGGGCCCTGCCCAGCCTGCGGCGGCGGCACGAGGTAACCAAATCCCTCTGGAACTCGCATATGCCGGGCCGCAGCCCGATCATAGGCCAGCGCCACGACGATGGCGGAGCTGGCTTCTACCGGCAGCAGCGCGGCGGCAGCCGCATCGAGCCGGGCCAGCAGCGCGCGGGTAGCATTCGCAGGCGTGGCCAGCAACACCGCGTCAAAGAGGCCACTCCCTTGCGTGGTGGACACCCGCCACTGGCCTCCCTCGCGTGCCAGGGCTTGGACCGGAGTTTCAAAATGGACGCTGGCCGTAGGCAGAGCCTCAGACATTTTTTCAGCCAGTGTGCCCAACCCCGAGCGCAGCGAGCCGAAAATAGACGTGCCACCATGGCCCGGCTTAGGCGGGCGCGCGTTGAGAGCAGCGATCAGGCTGCCGTGCTCCTGCTCCATCTTGACGAAGGGTGCCATCACCGAGCGGACGCTCAACTGCTCCACATCGCCGCCGAAGACCCCAGCCAGCAGGGGCGCCGCGATGGTGCGGGTAACCTCATCGCCAAAGTGGCGGCGCACGAAGCTGGCCACGGACTCATCCTGCCCCTCCGGCAGCGCCGACGCGCGCAGTCCCTCCGCGCGGGAGGGTTCGGCGGCATAGGCGCGGATCGCCTCTTGAGAAAACAGCGGGGAGCCTTCGAGCGCATCGAGCCGCGTGGGCACCATCATGCGCATGCCATCGGGCATGGGCAGCAGTTGGCCATCACGCAGCAGCCAGGTGCGGCGCTGAAAATCGTTCGACGCGATGATTTCGTCTTCCAGACCCAGCTCAATCGCCAGTTCGCGCGCCCAGGGCTTCTCAGCCACCCAGGAATCGGGGCCGCACTCGATCACAAAGCCGTCGCGCCGCTCTGTTTCCACAATGCCGCCCACCCGCGCGCTTGCCTCAAAGAGGGTGCAGGATTGATCCAGTTGCGTGAGCTGCCAGGCGGCGGTGAGACCGCTGATGCCGCCTCCGATGACCGCAATGTGCTTCATGAAGCCGCCGGTTCGGGGGCTTCGCTGGCCTGCAGCCGATCCAGCCCCGACTGCGCCAGGCGCGCCAGCGCGGCGGTGAGCAGAGGCGAATCATTGAGCGAGGCCGGACGCCGCAGCATCATGCCAAGGTTCTGCGCAAAGTCGCGGAAGGCGATGTCGATGTCATACAGAATTTCGACGTGATCGCAGAGAAAGCCCACCGGCTGGATCACAAGATGACGAATGCCCTCCTGATGCAGCGCCGTGAGCGTGTCTTCCACCGTGGGGCCAATCCAGGGGCCGCCCGACATACCCTGGCTCTGAAAGGCGAAGTACCAGGCATCGAGGCCATCCACCTTTGCAGCCACATGCATCGCAGTCTTCTTGGCTTCGTAGTTGTAGGGGTCCGGCGGCAGAACAGGACGGCGCGGCGCCTCCGGATCGGGCTGCGGCGCCTGCACCGTGCGGCAGGGCACACTGTGCGCGGTGAAGAGCACGGGCACCGGCCCACCCACCTCGGCGCGAAAAGGCTCCCAGGTCGCGCGCAGGCGGTCGGCGAAGGCCGCGGCCAGCAGGTCGTCCTCGGCCCAGCCCTCGATGAAGCCAATCTGCATCTTCTGCCCGGCCTCGGCAAAGACGGCGCGGCGGTAGAGGCCGACGCTGGTGCGCGAGTTCTGCGGAGCCAGACAGATCGCCACAGCGCGGGTGATGCCGTCCTCCACCATCTGCTTCACCACATCGGCGATGTAGGGCTTCCAGTTGCGCATGCCCACATAGACCGGAAGGCCCAGGGCCTCTTGCAGCAGGCGGCCCTGCTGCAGGGTGAGTGCGGTGAGCGGGCTGCCGCCGATCTCAACAAAGCGGTGGCGCACCTCTTCGATGACCTCGGCCGGCATGGGGCGGCCGCTGACCACATTGCGCAGGTACTCGGGGATCTCTTCGGCGGAGTCCGGAGTGCCGTGAGCGAGCAAAAGAATGGCGGCTCTTTCTTCCATAAACTGCTTCCTCACAAGGTCGCGGGCTTGTATTCGCGCACAAATTTGACCACGGCCTGCACATGCTCGACCGGCGTGCCGGGCACAATGCCGTGGCCTAGATTGAAGATGTGTCCGGGGCGATTCGCAGCCTGCGCCAGAATGTTCTCGACACGGTTACGAATCAGATCCGGCTCGGCAAAGAGCGTGATGGGATCGAGGTTGCCCTGCACCGCGCAGCCGTAATCGAGGCGATGCCAGGCCTCGGCAAGCGGCGTGCGCCAGTCCAGCCCGAGCACGTCGGCGCCGGTCTCGCGCATGGAGGGCAGCAGCGAGGCCGTATCCACACCGAAATAGATGACCGGCACGCCCAGCGCCTGCACCTCGCGCACCAGTTGGCGCGTGACCGGCAGCACAAATTCGCGGTAGTCCTCGACGCTGAGCGAGCCGGCCCAGCTATCGAAGATCTGAATGACGTCGGCACCGGCCTCGACCTGCTGGCGGGCATAGGCCGTGAGCACCGTGACCAGCTTGTCGAGCAACTGCTTCCACGCATCGGGCTGGCGGTACATGAACTTTTTGGTCTCGATATACTGCCGCGTGCCGCCGCCCTCAATCATGTAGCTGGCCAGCGTGTAAGGCGCGCCGCAGAAGCCGATGATGCCGAGGCGGTCTTTGAAGTGCGCAACCACCTTCTCAATGGCCTGCGCCACATAGATCAGCTCCGAAGCCTTGTCGGTACGCAGGCGCTCGACATCTTCCAGCGTGCGCACCGGGTGATGCACCACCGGCCCCTCGCCGGCCTGAAATTCAAACGGAAGCCCCATGCACTCGAAGGGCAGCAGCAGATCGGCAAAGATGATGGCCGCATCCACATCGAGCTTTTCGGCGGCGGTGATAGTCACTTCGGCGGCAATCTCCGGCCGCTTGCAGATATCGAGCAGTGAGTGGTGTTTGCGCACGGCCATGTATTCGGGCATGTAACGGCCGGCCTGGCGCAGAAACCACACCGGCGTGCGATCCACCGGGCGGCGCAGGCAGGCGCGCACAAAGCGGCCGCCATGGGCAGAGAGAGACAAGGCATCAGCGGCGAGAGCGCCGTTTTCAGGATTCAAAGGCATATTTTTGAGGCATCGGAGGCCACTTTCAAGGCTAGCACCGGCACGGGGTTCCGGCGCGTGATGCAGCGCACATCCTTGTGACGAGGCCGCAACGAGAAAGACCGCCCTCACAGGCGGTCTCTCTCGTTATTGCAATAGACTATGGCTACTTTTTCTTGTCCTTGTCCTTATCCTTCTTCGCCCACGGCAGATAACTCAGCTTCACATCCTTGCCGAGTACCCACTTGTCGTACCAGTTGAACCAGTACTGGTAGCGGTCGCGAATGTAAGTGGGATCCGTGAATCCGTGGAACTGCTGCGGATACACGATCAGCGCCGACGGCACATGCAGCGTCTGGAGCGCCAGGTACATCTGCTCCCCGGCCACCACCGGCACGTTGAAGTCGCTCGTGCCGCCCATGAAGAGCGTCGGCGTGTGAATGCGATCGGCATGGAAGAACGGGTAGCCAATCTTGATGTAGGTATTCAGGTCCTTCCACGGCTCGCCCAGCTCAAAGTTGTACTGGTTGCCGTATTCATCCACCCCATAAAGCGCCAGCGGATCGCCGGTGCCCGCGCCGCTGCTCGCCGCCTTGAACTCATTCGTGCTGGCAATCATGAAGTCGGTCATGATGCCGCCGTAGCTCCATCCGCCCACGCCCATGCGATTGGGGTCGGCGATGCCCTCCTGAATCACCTTGTGGACGCAGGCCTGCACATCCTGGACCTCAAGAACACCCCAGTTCGCCCAGATGGCGCGCTGGAAGGCAAGGCCGCGGCCGTTGCTGCCGCGATAGTTCACATTGAGCACAGCCCAGCCGCGCGCGGCAAACAACTGCGGAATGGTGTTGAACTCATGCGCATCCTGCCCCTGCGGCCCGCCGTGAATGAAGACCAGCAAGGGATAAGGCTTGGCCTCGCTCTTGTTCACCGGCAAGGTCAGCAGCCCGTCAATGCGGGTGCCGTCTTTGCTGAGGGCGCTGATGTTTTCTGATTTCGATAGCTCCAGCTCAGAGAGCAGCTTGGCGTTGTGATGCGTCAGCTCGCGCAGATGCCCCTGCGACAGCGCGTACACCTCTCCGGGCTCGGTGTCAGTGGTCCACAGCAGAGCCTCATGCCCGGCCTTTTCGGCATGCGCCCACGAGACGCCCTCTGTCGCAACCAGGCGATGCACCGCGCCGGTGGCCACATCCACGCTTGCGGGATAGCGGTTGCGGTCGTCCGTCACGAGCACCATGATGCTCTTGCCGTCGCTTGAAAACTGCGGCGAGTGGACAGGCCGGTCAAACTTCGACGTGAGAATGCGTGCCGGGCTGCTGCCATCGGCCGCAATCACGCCGAGATGGTTCTCCTGATACTGCCAGTACTTGACGTGACCGCCGCGCAAAAACGCGATCAACTTGCCGTCAGGGCTCCAGGAGAGTGGTCCGGCATCCGCGCCCGTGTAGTGCGTGAGCTGGCGCGGCTCGGCGCCGTGCTTTGCCGCGACGACAAAGATGTCGGTGTTGATGTTCCGGTCCGGCTCCGCCGTGTGATTGCTGACGAAGGCGATCTCTTTGCCGTCAGGGCTCCAGACGCCATCGCTCTCGTTGTACTGCTTGCCGGCCGTCAGCTTCTCCATTTTGCCGGTGGCAATGTCATACAGATAGAGGTAGGTGTGGTCGTCCGCCGTCAGGTAGCCCTCCACGTCCTGCTTGAAGTGGTAGCGGGTCATCACGATGGGCGGAATGAGCTTGTGCTTGCCGGGATCGTTGAAATCATTCGCGCTCACCGTGCCGCCGGTGTGAATCGTCAGGAGCAGTTCTTTGCTGTCCGGCGACCATGCGTAATTCTCCAGATCGCCCTTTTTCACATCGGTGAGTTGGCGGGCTTCGCCGCCACGCCGGTCAAGCACCCACACCTGCGTTCCCTTGGCGGTGCCCTTGCGGCCTGACAGAAAGGAGATGGAACGGCCATCGGGACTGAACTCCGGCGAACTCGTCGAGCCGTCATACCCGAAGGTGAGTTGCATGTCCTGTTTGCCATCCCAGCCCACCATCCACAAATCGGTGGTGCGCTTGTCGGCTTTGAGGTCTGTCGAGGAGACCGTGTAAACGATCCACTTGCCGTCGGGCGAGACGCGAGGACTGCCCACGTTCTGTACACGAAAGGCATCGTCAATCGTCATCGGGTGCGGCGTAGCAGGGGCTTGCGCGAGAACCGGGGCAGCAGCAAGCGCAAAGGACAAAACAAATAATCCAGCGCGAAATTTCAGCATGGCTGGCAGTATAAGCGAGCCGCCATAAGGACGGCCCGAGGATTCGGTGGGATGAAAAAGCCGCCTTAGGCGAGCGCCTTCGGCACGGCCTCTTCCCAACGGCCCTGCGCTTTGAGAATGAGCTCGATCACCTCGCGCGCCGCTCCCTCGCCGCCACGCGCCTGGGTCGTGTAATGGCAGATCTCCTTCAGTTCCACGGCCGCATTGCCCACGGCAATGGCCAGCCCGGCACGGCGCGCCAGCGGCATGTCGGGCAGATCGTCGCCAAGATACGCCGTCTCTTCTTCGGTGACACCGGCCTGCTCCAGGCACTCCTCAAAGGCAGCGGTTTTGGTGGCCTGCCCAAGATAAACAAAGCGCACATTCAACTCACTGGCACGCTGTTGCACCGCTGGGGAGCGGCGGCCAGTGATAAAGCCGGTCTGTATGCCCATGATGCCGGCCAGCTTGAGCGCGAGCCCGTCCTGGGAATCGAACTGCTTCATCTCTCCCACGCCGCCCGTGGGCAGAGAGATCAGACAGACGCCACCGCTGGTGAGGGTGCCATCCACGTCCATCAAAAAGAGCTTGATCTTGCGGGCGCGGGCGAGAACATCAGGGCTGGCGGACACGGAAGCTGGCATGCCTCTCATTGTATGGCGGCTGGCGCGGGAGCATTCCCTGCTGACACCGGCTCGCCCCGTCATGCATAATGACTGCGCATAACATTCCACGAGCGAGCACACACTCATGTCTGCAAGGTATCTAGCGGCGCGCCTGCGCCTTTTCTCTTTCGCGGTGGCGCTTATGTTAACGTTCCCACTCGTTGGCATGACCCAAACCTATGGGACGCCCACCACGAATAATCCGCCGCAGTATGGCCCCTTCAACGCGATTTTTCTCGAAGGCGGCACCGGGCTGACGGAAAAGCTCGAGACCCACGATACCGTGCAGATGGCCTCATCGCCGTGGACCCTCTATGCGTGGATCAAACCCAATGTGGCCGTAACAGCGCCCGTACTCATCGGAGGCATGGGAGAGACGTCAGAGGAATATCCGCGCATGCTGGCCCTGAGCGCCAAAGACGTCATGCTGTGGGATGGCGCGGACAACACCTTGCGCTTTCCTCTGCCGGGCGGCAGGAGCATCGCAGCCGGCACGTGGCACTTTGTGGCGGCAACGTTTGATGGCACGCAGTTTCATGTCTACGTGGACGGCACGGAGGCCGGCCATGGAACGCTGCTGCTGGGCAGTGTCTCTCCGGTGCTCTCGCTCGCGCCGGCGCGCGGCCTGCCCGGCGGCTTCTCTCACTTTGGAGGCTTGATCGAAGGCTTCACGCTGCTGCGCCATGCCATGAGCAGCTCCGATTTGGCCGCGCTCTCAAAACAGCGCAAAGATCTCGACGTCGTGGACTTTGAGCACGGCTCAGAGGACTGGCCCATCCAGTCACGCCAGTGGATCGGGTATCGTCAGCCGCAGAGTCCGCAGACGCTGCCGCACAGCAAAGCTCCATTTTCAAAGCCGGTCGCCGAGCCACTGCCCGCGCATCGCCCTGGCCTGACGCCGAAGGGTGTCGATCAATGGATGATCGGCGACTGGAACCTGCAAGCCGCGCCGAAGGTCCATGCCACTGCGGAGGAGCTGAATTCTCCGCAATACGACCCCAAAGGTTGGATGGCCGCGACCGTGCCCGGCACCGTGCTCACGACAATGGTCGATCGCGGCATCTATCCCAACCCCTATTACGGGCTCAACAACATGGCGATCCCCGAGAGCCTCAACAAGCAGGACTACTGGTACCGTACGGAATTTGAGACTCCGAAATCCGCACAGGGACGGCAGCTCTCGCTCGACTTTGAGGGCATCAACTACAAGGCAAAAGTCTGGCTCAACGGTCACGAACTCGGCACCATCAAGGGCGCATTCATTCGCGGCGCTTTCGATGTGACGCCCTACGTCAAAGCCTCGGGAAAAAATGTGCTGCTGGTGAAGATTTCGCCGCCGCCGCACCCCGGCATTCCGCAGGAACAGTCGGTGCTGGGCGGCCCGGGCATGAATGGCGGCGAGATGGTACTCGATGGCCCGACCTTCATGGACACCGAAGGCTGGGACTGGATTCCAGCGATTCGCGATCGCGACAGCGGCCTGTGGCAGCCGGTGATGCTTGAGGCTACCGGCGCGGTGAAGATCGGCGATCCGCAGGTCGTGACCACTCTCCCGCTGCCCAGCCTCACCAGCGCTCGCGTGCGCATCGATGTGCCGCTCCAGAACACAAATACGGCTGCGGTGCAGGGCACCCTGACGGCCAGCTTTGAAGGCGTAACCGTCACAAAGAAAGTCACGCTGGCCTCCGGCGCCAATTCCATCCAGCTCACGCCTTCGGAGTATCCGCAACTGGTCGTGCAGCATCCCCGGCTCTGGTGGCCCAATGGCTACGGCAAGCCAAATCTCTATCACCTGAAGCTCACCTTTGCCACCAGCAACGGCGTATCTGACATGCGGACGGTGCAGTTTGGCATGCGCGAGGTGAGCTATCAGCTCGGCCTCATGACGCCCGGCGGGCAGCTCAAGCAGATCATCTATGACCCCTCGCGCGGCGACGTTGCAAAGCAGGCGCTCATCAATATCCGGCATGAGGCCATTCTTCAGGTCCCGCCCCAGGCGCCATACCCCGGCTTCTACTCCCCCGACGGCAAGAAGAACTGGACCAACTGGGTCTACTCGCTCACTCCGGCTGCCATGCATTCGCCAGCCGTCACTCCCGCGCCCGCCAGCGATGCGGGCACACGAACCTTCCTCGTCATTCTGGTCAACGGCGTGCGCATTGCCGCGCGTGGCGGAAGCTGGGGCATGGATGACGCAATGAAGAACGTCTCACGCGCGCATCTTGAGCCCTACTTCAAGCTGGAGCAGCAAGCCGGCGTCAACATTATCCGCAACTGGCAGGGGCAGGACACCGAACAGACTTTCTATAACCTGGCCGACGAATATGGCCTGATGGTGTGGAACGACTTCTGGGAGTCCACGCAGGACAGCAATCTCGAAGCGGAGAATCCGGCGCTGTTTTTGAAAAACGCGCGCGACACCATCTCGCATTACCGCAATCACCCCTCCATCGTGGTGTGGTGCGGACGCAATGAGGGCGTGCCGCAGCCCATCATCAATCAGGGGCTGGACAAGTGGACCCGCAAGCTCGATGGCACGCGCATCTACATGCCCAGCTCTAACAATGTGAACCTGCAGGTGAGCGGCCCCTATCGCTGGCAGAATCCCGTGCTTTATTACACCAATCTGAATGAGGGATTTTCGGTCGAGACCGGCACGCCCTCCATGTCCACACTCGAATCCTTCAAAGCCTGGACGCCGAAGCCCGATCAGTGGCCCATCGATGACGTGTGGGCCTATCACGACTGGCATCAGTCAGGAAATGGGGACGTGCATCCTTTCATGGACGCCGTCGAGGCCATGTTTGGCGCACCCACCAGCCTGGCTGACTTTGAACGCAAGGCCCAGATGCTCAACTACATCGACCATCGTGCCATCTTTGAGGGCATGGACGCGCACCTGTGGCAGCCCAACAGCGGGCGCATGCTCTGGATGACGCATCCGGCATGGCCCAGCAATGTATGGGAGATTTACAGCTACGACTACGACACGCAAGCCTCGTATTACGGCGTAAAAAAGGCGTGCGAACCCCTGCATGTGCAGCTTGACCTCTCGAATGGCAACGTGCAGGTGGTCAACACCACGCGCGAGGCGCATCCTGCCATGACGGTCAGCGTGAAGGCGTATTCGCTGGCAAATCAACCGCTGCTCTCACACTCCGCAACCGTGAACAGTGCCGCCGACGGCGTCGTGACAGCCTTTCCCGTTGATCTGGTCCAGGTGGAAGCCCACGGCGTCGCACTGGTCGAGCTGAAGCTGTCGGATGCGAGCGGCAAGGTGGTATCGCGCAACCTCTATTGGCTGGCCTCGAACATGGCTGACTATCGCGCGCTCGACCGGCTGCCCGATGCCCCCGTCACCGCGACCGCAACGTATGCCAGCCACGGCAGCACGGTGGAGCTGCATGTGACATTGCACAACACCGGCTCAACAGCCTCGCTGCAGGATAAGCTCACGCTGTTGAATGCGGCCGGCAAACGCATTCTGCCTGCCTATTACAGCGACAATTACGTGTCTCTGTTGCCCGGCGAGAGCCGGCAGATCACCATCACCTATCCAGCAACGGCGGCGAGCGGAGCACCGCGCCTCACGCTGCGGGGTTGGAACCTGGCGCAGCACGCGGTCAGCGTGATGGGCCAATAGTGCATGGGCGAAGGATCGGGGCGGCTCCGGCTGCCCCGGCCGCCTGTGTTAACGTGGGTTGAGGGTGCGGGTGACTTTTTTGCTCACCCAAACCGATTGATTCTTATGCCGCTACAGCCGAACCCTTCTTCTTCAGTATCCCCCCGGGGCTCGGCGCCCGTTTCTCCATCGCCTTCGTCCTGGATGCTGCGGGTGGAATTCTTCCTGCGCGTGATGGTGCGGCTCTATGTGGGGCTCATCGTGCTGGTACTGCCGTGGACCCACTTCTGGACGGAAAACCGGCTGCTGCTGTACTACGCTCTCGCCGCCAAGATTGCCATGAGCGGAGCGCTGCGTGGAGTGATTTCCGGCCTGGGGATACTCAACATTTGGATCGCCATGACGGATGCGATTCGCTATCGCGAAAGCTGACCTTATGCCTCTGGAACCACCCGAATCCCTCGCTTCCGCTCCTCTTGCCTACGAAAACCCGGCCTTCCTGAACAGTCCCGACGGGCGCATTGTGCGCATTCTTTCGGAATACTCGTCTCCGCTCGCCCAGTTCCGGCGCGAGCGCATTCAGGACACCGTGGTCTTCTTCGGCTCGGCCCGCACTCCATCGCCCGAGGATTTGCAAAGAGAGCAGGAACTCGCCGCCGGTAAGTCGGATGACACCGCCCAGTCCGCGCGAAAAGTACCTCTGGACGGTGAAACTGCACAGGAAATGGTGCAGTACTACCAGGATGCCCGCAAACTGGCCCACCTGCTGACCGACTGGTCCTTATCGCTCAAATATCCCCGGCACCGTTTCGTGGTGACCTCGGGCGGAGGCCCGGGCATCATGGAAGCGGCCAACCGCGGCGCCTATGAGGCAGGCGGAAAAACCATCGGCCTCAACATACGTCTACCTTTTGAGCAGGAGCCCAACCGGTACATCACGCCTGCGCTGAATTTCGAGTTTCATTATTTCTTCATGCGCAAATACTGGTTTGCTTATCTCGCAAAGGCGCTAGTAGTCTTTCCGGGTGGGTTTGGAACGCTGGACGAGATGTTTGAGATCCTGACCCTCTCGCAGACCAACAAGTTGGCCAAGAAGATCGGCATTGTGGTTTACGGCTCGTCATACTGGAAGCAGGTCATCAATCTGGATGCGCTGGTCCAAAAAGGCGCTATCTCCGCGGCCGACCGGGAGTTATTCCAGTTCGCCGACACTCCAGAGGAGGCTTTTGCCCTGCTGCGAGACGGGTTGATCCATAACCATCTGGAAAGAGAGCACTTAGCTCCAGGAGCGGAAATCGAAGTGCCGGAAATTGCGCATACGCGGCGCTAATGCCGCAGGCGATACAGCGGCCGGATTTTAGTCCAGCTTTCTTTGATTGCTAATGTTGCCTTCATGTTGGGGGCAGATACTGAAGGAGTAGTAGTGGAGGGGGATTCAAGCATGGTAGGTCGAAATCACATCTCCTATTTCTGGAAGGACAGCAAGGCTGCACGGTCTTACAAGACCGGGGTTTCCCTGCACAGCCACACCAACCAGTCGAGGGAGACTCTGGATTTTGTCGCCAACTGGGGCCGCCAATTTCCTTACCTGCGTCCTTTTTTGCAGCGCGCGGAATCTCGCGCCAACGCAAATCATGGAGTCAAGATCGACTACTCCCACAGCTACTGGACCCCGCCGCTAACTCCGATTCTGGCTTTTGATCTGGAACGCGGCCAGATTGAGAAGAAGCTCGACCTGGCAGGACTGGTATCCATTACGGACCACGACAGCATTCAGGCCCCGTTGCTGCTGCGCACGGTCCCCAGCGCGCGCCACATCCCGGTTTCGGTCGAGTGGACAGCTCCGTTCGGCGGCGATCAGGCATTTCACCTCGGTATCCACAATCTGCCCAGCGATCAGGGCGCTGCCTGGATACAAACGCTGAACGAGTTCACAGCAAACCCCGATGAGGGCCGCCTGACCGAGCTGCTCGAAGCTCTTTACGCGCTGCCCAACGTGCTGATCGTTTTTAATCATCCGGTTTGGGATCTTTACCTGATTGGCCGCGAGAAAGCCCAGCAGCGCGTTCACGACTTTCTGACGGCGAACCGCCAGTTCATTCATGCACTGGAATTGAACGGCCTGCGCAACTGGGACGAGAATCGCCGCGTGAAGCAGTTGGCCGAAAAGTGGAACATGCTGCTCATCTCCGGCGGCGACCGTCACGGCCGCGAACCGAACGCCAACGTGAACCTGACCAACGCCACCTCGTTCACTGAGTTTGTGCACGAGGTTCGTGACGGCTTCAGCCATGTGATGTTCATGCCGCAGTATGCCGAGCCCTGGAAGCATCGCGTACTCGAATCCACGCTGGATGCCATTCGCGATTACCCTGATTTTCCTCAGGGATCGCGTACCTGGGATGACCGCGTCTTCCATCCGGATGGCAATGGCGTCCCTCGCCCCTTGAGCCAGCTTTGGCCCAGCGGACGCTCCCCCTGGTACATGCACTACGGCGTTCGTATCGTCCGCATGATGGGCAGCCGCCCGTTCTCCGGCGGTTTGCGCATGGCCTGGAGCGACGCTCACGAGCACAACTACACGCTGGGAGAAGAGCGGGCCTGAGTCCGCTCTTCTCTCGCCGCTCATAAGCGCCCGGCAGCCTTCCTGTCTGCATCCTGAGAGCCCTTTGTGGCATCCTGACAGATGGGAGGGAAGTCATGGCAAAGGCAACATTTGGAGCGGGCTGTTTCTGGGGAGTGGAAGCCAGCTTCCGGCAACTGCATGGCGTTCAGGATGTGGCAGCCGGATATGAGGGCGGAAAGCTCGATAACCCCACCTATCGGGATGTATGCACTGACCTCACCGGCCACGCTGAGGTCGTAGAGATCGACTTCAACCCCGACGAGATTCGCTTCGAGCAGCTTCTTGAGGCCTTTTTTGGCCTGCATGACCCGACCCAACTGAACCGCCAGGGGCCGGACTGGGGCACCCAGTATCGCAGCGTGATCTTCTATCACTCACCAGAACAGCAGACTGTGGCGCAGGCCTTTATCGATCGCCTGACAGCAGAGAAGCGTTTCCCCCGGCCAATCGTGACTCAGGTAGTGCCGGCAGCAACCTTCTGGCGCGCGGAAGAATACCACCAGAGGTATTTGGAAAAGCGCGGCCTGGCCACTTGCCACATCTAAAGATAAGTTCCCCCGCAGCGAAACCGGCTTCCTTGAGAAAAGGAGTGCGAGTGTTTTGCGCCCTTCGCAGTCCGTTGCCCAGGTACAAAGAACCTTGTGCCGGGCGGTTTCCGCACATTGAAAGTGCTTAAAATCTAAAGGGCACCGGAGGGGTGGCATGACGGCGGCAGAGCGGCTTTATTACAACGACTCCTTTCTTTTGAGCTTTACGGCAACCGTCACGGATATCCGCGAATACTCGCGGGAAGACAGGCAGTCGCTCTGGCAGGTTGCGCTGGACCGTTCAGCCTTCTACCCCACCAGCGGAGGCCAGCCCTTTGACCTTGGGCTGCTGCGGGCCACTTCGCGCCTGGGCAACGTGCTTGAACTGCCCGTGGTCGCAGTAGAAGAAGATGAGCAGGGCGAAGTCTGGCACTTTGTGCAGAAACCGCTGATCGCCGGCACACAGATCGAGGGTCTGGTCGACTGGCCCCGCCGCCTCGACCATATGCAGCAGCACAGCGGACAGCACCTGCTTTCGGCCGTCTTTGCCCACGAGCTGGAGGCGCACACCTTGTCCTTCCATCTCGGCGAAGAAGTCTCAACCATTGATCTGGATTGCGGCCCACTCGATGAGGCCACGCTGGTGCGAATCGAACGCATTGCCAATGAGCAGATCGCCGGAAATCGGCCAGTCCGCGTTCGCCAACTGCCTCGCTCAGAAGCTGAGGCCATGCTGGCGTCCGGGGAATTGCGCAAGCTGCCCGAACGCGATGGCGAGTTGCGCATCATTGAGATTGAAGATTATGACCGCAATGCCTGCGGTGGAACGCACGTGAATACCACCGGCCAGATTGGCAGCCTGCTGATCCGCGGCACGGAAAAGGTAAGCCGTGGAGTGCGTGTCAGCTACGTATGTGGACTGCGAGCCGTCATGGCCGCTCGACAGGATGCCGCGATACTCGCCAGTACCGCAGCCCAGCTCTCGGTCGGGGTGCCGGATGTCCCGGCATCCGTGGAGCGCCTCAGAAGCGAAGCCAAAGCCGCCGTCAAAGTTAACCAGAAGCTGCGCGAGGAGCTGGCTCACTATCAGGCCACGCAGATCGCGGTGGAAGTACCCATCCAGAATGGTCTTCGCTGGGTGGACCGCGTGATGAACGATCGCGACGCCGACTATCTGCGCATGCTGGCCTCCAGTCTTGCTGCCGCCGTGCCGCGTACGATCGCTCTGTTGAGCTGCGAACAAGGACAAACTGTGCGCCTCGTACTGGCTCGCAGTCTCGACCTCGATTTGCATTGCGGAGATGTAATGAAAGCCGTCCTTGCACGATTTGGTCTGCGCGGCGGCGGCTCCCCTGGCCTCGCTCAAACAGATGTTCCCCTCGCTCGGTTAGCCGAGGTGCGGGCAGCGCTGCAGACAGATCTGCGCAGGCTGCCAGAGGTATAGTTCCGCACTGCGGCGTCCCCCTTTGCACCTGCGCGCTTCACTGCTAAAATCAGACAAGTCGTTACCTGTTTGTGGGGCTATAGCTCAGCTGGGAGAGCGCATCGTTCGCAACGATGAGGTCGACGGTTCGATCCCGTCTAGCTCCACCAATCTTCTCCCTGGCAATCTGAATAAAGTTTGACCTTGGTTCTTGCGGACGCATGAGCGCAGGTGAAACCGTCTTTTGTCTCGGGGCGGCTTCGGCCATCTGTTTTTCGCCGCGTTTGCTTCGCTGCGCCGCTCAGCGCGCCAGTCCATTCTTGACGTGGACGCCCTATGCCGGGTACTGGGAATCTCAAATCCTCAACTTCCTCGCAATAAGGCACCGCAACAATTACAGATCCACCTGAAACGTTGCAGCCACGATTCCAAATGCCTGATCTGGCAGAAAAGGGAGGACAAAATGCGGCTGGATGCGATCGGATTAAGTTACATTCTGTGGAAATCAGAAAATTAACGAAGAATCTCTGCAGTACATCAAGAATTACCCGAAAGCTGCTGTAAACGCAGAGTTTATGAGTACTTACAGTTTAATTTCCGGTGAACTTCCGTTTTTGGCGTGAAAGAAATTCCGGCTTCATCCGACGCCAGTTGATTTTCCACATTCTTTTCCACAGAGGGAGTGGTGGTCGCGGAGGGAGAAACACTTGAGGCTCTCCGAAGAGAGCCCCAGGTATACCAGGTTCGATATTGAAGCCTACTGCTTGCCTGCTGCATGAGGCGCAGGAGCCGACGGCGGAGGTGCCGGTACACCGGACTTGGCGTTGTAGGCAGCAATCACAGCCTTGGTAATGTCTGCCGAGGGGCTGGCCCAGAGAACCGGACTCTGCTGCGACCCGGCATCGATCACCAGCGTGTAGCTGTGCGCCTTGGCATAGTCGGTCATCACGGTGCCGACTTTTTGAGCCAGTCCATTGAAGTCATCACCCAAAGCATTCTGGAAGTCGGTCTGGGCGTCCTGAGCGTTCTGCTGCAGGTCCTTTTCCTTCTGGTTGATCACGCGCAGACGATCCGCCCGCTGCTGATCGGTCAGTGTCTTGCCGGCGGCCTGAAGCTGCTGCTTGAGATTGTTGATCTCCTGATTCTCCTGCTGCAGTTTGTCCCGCTGAGGAGCGAACTTCTTCTGCAGGTCAGCCAGATCACGCTCTCCCTCGTTGGTGTGAGCCACGGCAGCCTGGAACATGATGACAGCAATCTTGGTTCCCGGCGCCGGAGCCTTGCTGGTTTGGGCCATGGCATTCATGCTCAGGCCGGTTGCGAGCACACAAATCAATGACAACGAACGCTTCATGCGGATTTAGAACTCCTTAGGTTCTCAGGTGAGATCGCCCGCTGTTCTCGCGGAAGCGAATCTTCGCTCCCCTATACTGCTTCTCCTATGATCTTCCAGGAAGCCGGCGGTTGATGCACCGACGCAGAGAACAATGGGCAGAAGGCATTTTCAGGAACTGAGCGAATTATAGGGTTGCACTCATGAACCGTCAAACCAAACGGGGGTAAAAATATGCTGCTTTTACCCCCGTTTTCAGGGCTTAGAAGGTCGTGCTGACAGCAAGCCGGAACGTCTTCTTGGGCTCGCGCAACTGGTACAGACCGTTGTAGAACTGCTCGGCCTCGTCGTAGCTGAACGTACCGGCCTGCCCCGAGGGGAACATGCTGCGCGTGATCAGATCCGGCCGGTTGAACTGCGTCTCAAGACGCAGCGGATTGTAAGCATAGTAGAGGCGGAAAGGCGCGTTGATGATCGGCACCATCACGTCCAGCTCGGCACCCAGCGAATCGCGAGGTACATAGTTGGTGCCCTTGATGATGTTGATGTAGCGCGAGAACTGCACTTGCGTACCGCCCTGGCAGGAACCGTTCACGTAATTGGGGCAGCCATAAAGCGGAGAGTCGAGGCTGGCGATGCCCTCCGGGCTCTGCTTGAGCTGCTCCTGGCTCACGGCCATGTCCATGCCAAAGTCGTTGAAGAACTTGAAGGCCACTGACCGGGCATAAATCGGAATCGTGTATTCCAGGTTCCCGACAAAGCTGAGGTCGCCACCGACCGGAGCGATGCCATAGACCGGGATCGGAACCTGAATGGCTCCCTCGGTTGGAACATTTGGATTACGAGAGACGGTGGTGCCATCCGGGTTGGTCAGGTTGAACATGACACGCGTAGGCACAAAGCCATACGGTGTAGCCGCGCGAATCTGGAAGCCGCGCAGATCCTGCTCGCCGCCCTCATAGAGACGGTCAAACGGTGGCGCCACGTCTCCGCTGAAACCGCGGATATAAGAGCCTTGAATACGGTAGCCGAGAGTATTGCGGCCGTCGCGGTTCAGATGCAATCCCTTGATCGGGAAGAACTGCTTGAACTCGACCACCGGGCGGATGTACCGCACGCTGCCCCAGATGCCAGCCAACTGCAGAGCCGTGGAGAGCTCATAACCAGTGTGCGGCAGGAAGAGAGCGTCGAGCTTGTTCTCAGAGAGACTCAGCGAGACTTCGCTGGTCAGAATGCCTTCCAGCGCATTCTGGCCCTGAATACCGCTGCGGAAAGCCAGCGTCTGGAAGAGGTTCTGCGAAGCCTGGCTAAAGGTATTCACCGAAGACTTGTTCCAGGAGTAGGTGATACCGATGCGCTTGAAGGAATGCGGCAGCGGATAGCTGGCCGACAGAGTGAATCCCTTGCTCTGCTGGTTGTAGTTCTGCAGCAGCGAATTGGTGGCCGCACTGAGGTTGCCCGACGGGGAACCGGTCAGCGAGTAGTTCTTCGAGGCGTTGTAATCTTCCTTGCTGTCAAAGACCTGGAAGCCAAGGCTCAGCGGCTTGTCATGCACATAAGGCTCGGTGAAACCGAAGACCAGGTTGCGCGCGAGGTCGCCACCGCTGGCCTGCAGCGTAAGAGTCTCTCCGAGTCCCAGGAAGTTATTGGTCTGGTAATTCAAACCGATAAACGAGCCCGAGAGACCGCTGACACCGCCCTGCAGACCGATGGAGTTCTTGCCCTTTTCCTGCACCTTGAGCAGAAGGTCGACGGTGCCCTTTTCGGTGTTCTGATGGGTCTCCGAGTCCTGATCCACCTTGAGCGGATTGAAGTAATCGAGCTGATTCAGGCGCTGCAGACTCAGCTCCCACAGGTGGCTGTTATAGACCTGGCCTTCCTGCAAAAGCAGGGAACGGCGAATCACGAAGTCGCGCGTCACGGTGTTGCCGCGGAATTCGATACGGGAGACATAGAACGGCTTGCCTTCATCGATATCGATATTCCAGCTCATCGTGTGGTTCTTCTCGTCAAAGGTAGGCGTCGGGGTGGCTACGAAGTTGATGTAGCCCAGCGTGCCGTAAGCCTTGCGCAAGTTGTCGAGGCCCTTGCGGAATTCAGTGGCGTTGAAAATCTCGCCATCCTTGATGGGGAACTGCGCGCGCAGTGCCTTGACGTTCTGCACCGCCTTGTTGCCGGTGAAGGTGATCTTGCCAAGGTAGTAGCGGCCGCCTTCGGTCACAGGAATATGGATATCAATCCGCTTGCCTTTGCGGGGGCGGAAGGTGAACAGGGACAAGCCGGTCTCATTCCGCAGGTGCGTCGCCGGTTCGCCCACATCGGCGCGCTCATAGCCGCGATCGCGATAGGCTTCGAGCACGCGGTCAGAGTCCTCTTCGAGCTTGCTCGCATCATAGGTACGCGCGAAAAGATGCTCAAAGATAATGGAGTGCGGAATGCCGATCGGGCGCAGATCTACCATTGCATTGCGAAGCGTGCCCGAAGAAACGTGCTGGTTGCCGCTGAAGGTGATCTTGCCAACCTTGACCTTCGGGCCTTCCTTCACCACAAAGGTGATGGCGACGCGAGCCGGCGGCACATTCTTGAGCTCGGGGCGAACCGTGGCGAACTGATGGCCGTGCTCGGCCTCCAACTCGCGGATCGCGTTAATGGCTTGCGCCACCTGTGTCGGATCAAACTGGTCTTCCTGCTCGAGGTGAACGTGGTCTTTTTTGTATCGAGTCAGAATGTCTGAAACCGTGATGGTGTTCAGGCCCTTGTAATCAATCTCACTGATCGTGGGCTTCTCTTTGAGGTAGACGTTCAGAATCGCACCCTTGGGGGTGTCTTGCTTCTGAATGCGGACGCTCGTGAAGTAGCCGGTGTTCCAGAGCGAGTTGAAGTCTCGCTCCACCGTCAGGGGATCATAAGGGTCACCCACGCGGCTGAACATGCGCGCCAGCACCGTCTCCTTGGGGATACGGCGCACGCCGATCACGCGGATCTGGGTGATGATCTGCTGCTGAGCCCACGCTGAAATCGCCGTGAAAGACAGCACCAACAGAACAAAGAACTGCGCGTAGCGGCGATACGAACGCAAAATCTTGCTCAATTCCTTTGGGGAACTCGCGCTCCCTTTCATTACGGGAAAAATAGGAACACCCTCACTGCTTAAAATCAGCGGACTCTCAGGAAAAGCCGATTATATGAAACCGAAAGGCAGTCCCCAACCCTACGATTTACGGCCTTTCTCCACCCGTTCCGCACAATCGGCCGTTGACGGTCGCTTCCACGGTTTGGGAGGAGATTTCCGCTACCAGTCTACTGGAAAGAACGCATTTAGTCGCCGGAGTTCGTCAAGGAATCCGCAAGGCGGACATCCACGAGCACCGAATAGAGAGCCGGGCCACCAGCCAGATCGGTCAAATGCTGGCCCGTGAGCAAGTTTACGTTGTGGCCGGCCGCCGACAATTTGTTCCAATGGAGGCGGCCTGCAACCACCCCCCGGCCAACTTTGCGGCTGATCCGGGCCACCAGCGGCAGGCTGCCCCGGCCATTCCAGGCCACCACCGAAGCCCCATCGGTCACGCCGCGCTCCGCCGCATCATCAGGGTGCATCTCGAGCACGCCGTTATAGGCCGTCTCCAGCTTCCGGTGCCCGGGCAGGTTCACAAAGGTGGAATTCATATAGTTATCGGCCTTGCGGGCCAGAAACTCGAGCGGGTACGGCGAACCCTCACGGCCCAGCCGCGATTCCCGCGGAGGCCGGAAGGTCGGCAGAGCATCCGCGCCGCGCTTGGCCAGCGGCTCGGAATACAGCTCAATTTTTCCGCTCGCCGTCGGAAAAGGCCCCTGCGCAAAGGGGAGCCACGGTTTCTCTTTCCCGTCAGCCGTCTCTTCGTGCAGTCGCAATCGCTGAGTGGGCTGCTTCTCCAGCAACTCCAGCGTGATGCCCCTGAACGTGGCCGGCTGCTCCTTGCCCTCATGAAGCGCCTGGCGAATCAGGTCATCGATCGAGTCCCGGAAGCATGGCTCTGCAAAGCCCATACGCTGTGCCAGTTGCGAAAACAGCCACACATTCGGCCGCGCCTCGCCCAGCGGCTCCACAGCCTGCTCCGAGAGCTGCAAATAATAATGTCCGTACGCGCCCTGAATGTCCCTGTGCTCCAGAAACGTCGTGGCCGGCAGCAGAATGTCGGCGTAATCTGCCGTGTCGGTCAAAAACTGCTCATGCACCACCGTGAAGAGGTCAGGCCGCGCCAGGCCCCGCAGCACCGCCGCCTGATCGGGTGCAATGGCCGCCGGGTTGGAGTTATACACAAACAGCGCCTTCACCGGAGGCTCGCTGGCCGCAAGCACCTGTCCCAGCAGCGACATATTGAGCACGCGCGATGGACGGCCGAGCGGACTGGATTTCATGAGGTCGGGCCGCTCCAGCGCCTGCTTGTCAAAAGGAAAGCCTCCGCTCGTCGAAAGCTGGAATCCTCCGCCCGCATAACGCCAGGCCCCGGTCAGAGCGGGCAGCATGGCAATGGCGCGCGCCGCGGTGCCGCCATTCTCTGAGCGCTGCACACCATAATTCATACGAATCACCGCGGGCTGCGTGGTGCCATACATGCGGGCCAGTTGCTCCACCTCGGCCGCGCTCAGGCCCGTGATGCCGGCCACGCGCTCAGGCGTGTATTCCTCGACATGCTCCGCCAGCCGGTCAAAGCCCGTGGTGTTTTCGCGAATGTATTCCAGATCGCATAGCCCATCGCGCACCAGCACATGCATCATGCCCAGCGCCAGGGCGGCATCCGTGCCGGGATGAATCGGAATATGCCAGTCGGCCAGCGCTGCCGTGCGCGTCTGGTAGGGGTCAATCACCACCAGCTTGGCGCCGTTGCGCCGCGCTTCTTCAATAAACGGCCACAGATGAATATTGTTGCCGTGAACATTCGCTCCCCAGGCCAGAATCAGCCGCGCATGCGCAAACTGCTCCGGCTCTGTGCCGTACTTGATGCCGTAAACCGACTCCAGCGCCTCGCCGCCCGTGGCCGAGCAGATCGTGCGGCCAAGCTGCGACGCTCCCAGCCGATGGAAGAACCGCCGGTCCATCGAACCGTATCCGAGCAGGCCAATGGTTCCCGCATAGGAGTAGGGCAAAATCGCCTCAGACCCATGCTCGTCGCTGACCTGCTGCAGACGCCGCGCCACCTCATCCAGCGCTTCATCCCAACTAATGCGCTCGAACGCATCCAGCTCGCGTCCCGGCCCTTTAGGCGCACCCTTGCGCCGCCGCATGGGGTACAGCAGGCGGTCCGGCGCATAGACGCGGTCGAGATACTTCGCCACCTTGCCGCACAAAAAACCGCGCGTCACCGGATGGCTAGGATCACCCTGCACGCGCGTCGCCTTGCCGGCTGCGTCAATGGTCACCAGCACCCCGCAGGAGTCGGGGCAGTCATGAGAACAAACCGTATGGACCGTGCGCGTGGACATGGCTTGATTGTAGGACGGATTAGAAGCCGCAGGCTCCCGGAAATGCGCCGCAGCGCGCATCCGGAAGCCAGGAGCCGGAAAGCTCAGTGCCCTTCGCCTGCCCACATACCATTGAGCGTTTCAAACACCTTGACATACTCCCCGCGCTCGGCGGCCTGGCTCAGGAACTTCACCCGCTCCACGTGGACTTCCTCCACATCCGGCTGCGTCTTGAGAATGTGGAAGGTCTCCTGCAGATACTCCGCCAGAGGCATGGCCCGCGAGTCGCTGGCCTGCTGCGCGCCCATGAGTTCAGTCTGCACGTAAGGCGGAATGATCTCGATGACTCCCACCGAGGTGTTCTTGAGCTGGTAACGCAGCGACTGCGACCACGAATGCACCGCCGCCTTGGTGGCACAGTACACCGGCGTCATCGCCAGCGGCACAAAGGCCAGCCCGGACGAAACCGTGAGCACCGTCGCCTTCGGCTGCTGCAACAGGTGCGGCAGCAGCGCGGACGTAAGCCGGATAGTGCCCAGCAGGTTGATGTTGATGATGGATTCGGCCGTCGCCTCGTCGGCTGCTTCTTTGAGATTCTCCACCTGCATGATGCCGGCATTGTTCAGCACCACGTTCAGCTTGGGGAACTTCTGCACAATCTCCGCGGCGAAGTTCTTCACGGCCTCTTTGCTCTCGATATCGAGCACCATCGAGGCCATGCCGGGATTAGCTGCGGTCGTCTCATCCAGCACGCTCTTCCGGCGGCCCGCAATGATGACCTGATTGCCCTCGCGGTGGAAAGCCTCGGCCAGCGCACGGCCAATGCCCGATCCGCCGCCCGTAATGAGAATGGTATTGCCTGAAATCTGCATGGAATTTTTCCTCGCGGTGAAAATACTTCGCTACAAAAGATGAGCGCCGTGACTCGCACGGCGCAAAAGTAGAAGCAAATTCTTTGTGAATCTTTGAGGGAGGGCCGAAAGACATTCCTCTTTCTGGCCTGCCACCCGCAGCATCGTTAGTTGTGCAGCTTCGATTGATCGGCCGACGGATACACCACCACATAATCAAACGGCGCAGGCTCACCGCCCTCTGGATGCCCGACCAGCGCGAGCTTGTCGCCCGGCTTCAGAGACACGTGACGCACCAGATAACGAATCGAGGTATCTCCATCGATCTTGTAGCCCGGCAGATGCCGGTCCGCCGTCCAGTGCGCGAGAGCTTTGCCGTTGAGCAGCAGATCAAAGGTCGAAGCCCCCTGCGGCAGGTCAAAGTACTGCACGCCGATGTTATAAACGCCCGCCGGATGCTGCAGCACCGTGCTGGCCGTGCATTGCGCCTGATCGCGGCACACCTCGGCCTTGCCATCGGAGGCGTCCTCCCACGGCGTCACCTTTTCCGGCGAATAACCGCGGAGTTGCATCTGCGCACCCGTCACGCGGCCCGCATAATGTCCCACGCGGCCTTTGTCATCCGCAATGCCAGACATCTTGTAGAAGTAGCGCGTAATGCCATCGCGCCACACAATCGCATACGCGGCCTGATAGCGCTGAATGCCGAGCACCTGCTCATAGCGCTCCGTGTCGATGAGTCCATGCAGCGTCTTCCACTCATCCACAAACTTCTGCGCAGCAATCGCGCCGGCGTAGTGCGAGTCATAGATGTACTGAATCACCGTCTTGCCATCATGCAGCCGGTGCGTATACGGCACATGATGCATGAAGAGCAGCAGATCGTCCGGACACGTCTTCAGCGACTCATACATCGCGGCCACCTTCGGCGGATACTGCCCGATAAATCCGGTGCCCGTCGCTGTCGTGCGATCCATGCCCACGCCCGTGTGCGTCGCGCGGAACCACATCCCCCATCCATTGCGCTCCGCCGACTGCGGAGCAGGACCATAGTGCGCTCCGGTAATATCCGTGAGTGTCTCCAAGCCCAGCGGCCCGGTGTAGTCCTCATAAACATGCCACGACGGCAACAGAATGCTGTCCACCGCCGAGACGATCCGCGGATCATCCCCAAACGTCAGCCGCGCCCAGTTCGACGCAATCTCCTCCGCGCTCTGATCCGGATTCCACGCCAGTTGCCCATAGCCCCACAAGTTTGCCATCGAGAGCGGATTGCGCAGCCAGTTTGCATCCAGCCCCACGTTCACCACGGCTGCGTAACCACCGAGCGGACGATGAAAGGCCTTGCCCTCGACAATCGACTTCACAGGAGTATCGCGATTCTCCGCATGCATGTTGAAGTCGAGCGTCTTCTTCCACATCGGTACCAGATAGACGGTCTGGCGCGCCTGCCCTAGGTACTCCTGCGTGACCTCAAGCTCCATCGCCTCATTGGTATGTCGCAGTCCGGCATACAAAGGAGACGCAGGCTCGCGCACCTGAAAGTCGATAGGACCGTTCTTGATCTGGACCACGACATTCGACGCAAACTTGCCGTCCAGCGGATGAAAGATGTCGTAGGCCGCGCGGGCGCGGTCCGCCTTCTTGTCATTCCAGTCCAGATGATTGTTATAAACAAACGCGCGATACATCACGACGCCGCCGTGCGGGCGCAGCAGGCCCGCCAGCATGTTCGCGGCGGCCGCCGGCGTCAGCCCATACTGCGACGGGCCGGCCTGCCCCTCGGAGTCGGCCTTGACGGTGAATCCCGCAAAGTCAGGAATAGCCTGGTAAAGCGCATTCACCTTCTGCCGCCACCACGCAATCACCTGCGGGTCTTTGGGATTGAAGGTCTTCATGCCGCCAAGCGTTTCCGGGCTCCGAAAATCGACTGAGATCGCCACTCGCACGCCCCACGGGCGCATGACATCGGCAATGCGCCCAAGCCCCGCAATGGTCTCAGGCGAGAGCATCTGCGGGCTGGCATTGACGTTGTTCACATCCACGCCATTCAGTCCCACCGAGGCCAGCAGGCGGGCATACTGTCCCACGCGGGCAAGATTGGCGCGCACATGCCCATCGTTGAAGAAGATAGACCGCCCGCCATAGCCGCGCTCAATGCTGCCGTTCAGGTTGTCCCACTGGTCAGCCCAGCGAATCGGCGCCGAAGGCGAAGACGCAATCTGTAACTGCTTCAGTTCCGAATGCTCGCCCAGCGTTTCAAGCAGAGCGAACGTGCCATACAACACGCCGCGCGGCGTGCGCCCGGCAATGATCAAATCCGTCTGCCCATGGTTGCGAAAGGTCTCGAGCGCATACCCGTCGAGCTTCAGACCCACAGGAGCGTGCCAGCCCGGAAGAGCCTTCCTGACTTCTGTAACCGTTCCCAGCACAAATTCCGGCTGGGCATCCAGCCCCAGCCCAGAGACATACCCAGAAACTGGCACAGAGACCGGCGCAGCACCCGTCATCGAGAGCAATCCCCGGCGCAGCTCAAAGGCAGCGCTGCGCACCGTCACCGCCTTGTCCAGCACCACCATTCGCTGCGGCAGTGGAGCCGCCAGCTTCACGGGAGCATAGCGCAGCCATGCCTTGGCGCCACTCTCTGCATGCAATGGCAGCGGCAAAAAGAGGGTGGCCGCGCACGAGAGCGCGGCCACTTTCCAGCAATTCAGTTTCATCATGATTTATTCCGGCAACGGTTTCGAACCGTGAATGGTGAGGTTCACCGTCTGCTGTTTGGCTCCCGTGGGCTGGCTGCCGCCCACAAAAATGGAGTAGACGCCCGGTTGCACGCTGCGCTTGCCGGCCTCATCCACCAGGCTCAGATCACGCGGATTCAGCGTAAAGGTAAGCTGCCGCGACTGGCCCGGCGCGAGATGCACGCGGTCAAAGCCCTTCAGCTCCTTGAGCGGATTCACGCCATTCTGCGGCGGCGTGACATATACCTCGGTCACCGCATCGCCCGCGACATGGCCCGTATTCTTCACCTCTGCCTCGACGGTCAGCGGCTCTCCTGCCTTGAGGTTCGATGTGGAGAGACGCACATGCGAGTACTCAAAGGTGGTGTAGCTCAGCCCATAGCCAAACGGGAAGAGCGGCTTGCCCGTGTAATAGCGGTAGGTGCGCCCCTTCATACTGTAGTCAGTGAACGGCGGCAGATCCTTGACCGACGTGTAGAAGGTGATCGGCAGCTTGCCGCCCGGGTCATTCTGCCCCGAGAGCGTTTCGCCAATCGCCTCGCCACCGGCCTCGCCCGGGTACCACGCCTCCAGAATGCCCTGAACATGCTGCTTGGCCCAGTCAATCGAGAGGGCGCTCCCGTTCAAGAGCACCAGCACCACCGGCTTGCCCGTTGCCACCAGGGCGTGCAGCAGGTCTTGCTGCGTCTGCGGCAGTGAGAGCCGCGTGCGGTCGCCGCCGTCAAAGCCCGGAATCTTGATAGGCATCTCTTCGCTGACAAATGTCGGGGAGAGTCCCATGACCGCCACCACCACGTCAGCCTTCTTCGCCGCAGCCACAGCCTGCTCGCGCAGCGCCTGCTCCGGCGGATACCAATTCAGCGTAATGCCCGCGCCAAACATCTTCGAAGTGTGCGAGTAATCCAGCCGGAAGCTGTGCGGCTTCGTGTCCTTGAAGTCCACCGTAAAGGCGGGCAACTGCCGTGGACGATTCGGAGCATCCTGCGTCGCATCGCTCGAAACCTTGCGGCCATCGATCCACAGCGTGTAGGCCTCCACATCGTTGCATGGGTAGCAGTCCGTCAGCGACACCTGCATCTTGTAAGTGCCCGGCGCGGGAACGCGCATGGTTCCCGTCCAGCGCACGCCAAAACTATCCTTCGGCGCACCCGGCACCGGATGCGCCGCATCCCAGTCAAAATCAATCTGCTTGTCCACGCGGGTCGCCACCGGCTTGCCCTGGAAGGACGCTTTCGCAAAGTACTGCGCCTTCAGGCCACTGGTTTTGCTGTCCGCGCCCGGGCGAAACTGCGTGCGTGGTATCGGCACCGGCAGCACCGCATCAAAAGAAGAACCCTGCGCATACACCACATGCGCCTGCGGGAAGGCCGCTTCGATACCATCCACCGGCAGACTCGGGTGCGAGGGAATCGCGTTGTAATTGCCTTCAATCGAATTGAGGTTGGCCGCATTCGGCCCCACCACGGCAATGGTGCGCGCATTCCTGAGCGGCAGGATGCCGCCTTCGTTCTTCAGCAGCACCATCGACTTGCTCGCATCTTCGAGCGCCTGCGCACGATGCGCCGCCGAGTCCACCACGCTGTAGGGAATGCTGTTGTACGGCACATCCGCCTTGGGATCAAACATGCCGAGGCGGAAGCGCGCCGTGAAAAGCCGCTCCACCGCGCGATCAATCGCCGCCTTTGAAATCAGCCCTTGCTGCACCGACTGCGGCAGAACCTTGTAGCCTGTCCCGCAGTCCGTATCGGTTCCCGCCAGCACTGCGGAAGCTGCGGCATGAACGGCATCCGGCGAATATCCATGCGCACCCGGACGGTAAAAGTCAGAGATCGCGCCGCAATCCGACGTTATGTAACCGTCAAAGCCCCATTTGCCGCGCACCACATCGGCCAGCAACTTGTTCGCGCACGACGGCACGCCGTACACCGCGTTGTAGGAGCACATCATCGAGTCGGCATGACCCTTTGTAATCGCCATGCGAAAGGCCGCGAGATACGTGTCCTGCATGTCATGTGCTGAAGGATTGGCATTGATCTTGTGCCGCATCGACTCGGGCCCGTTGTAGACCGAGAAATGCTTCGGCGTCGCGACGGTCTTCAGGTATTTCGGATTATTCCCCTGCAGCCCGCTCACGTACTCTGCCGCCATGGTGCCGGTCAGGAACGGATCTTCGCCGTAGGTCTCCTGCCCGCGGCCCCAGCGCGGATCGCGAACGATATTGATATTCGGAGCCCACAGCGTCAGGCCGAAATAGATGCTGTGAATGTCATGCCGGATCGCCCAGTTGTACTTGGCGCGGGCCTCGGTCGAGACCGTGGTGCCCATCTGGTGAATTGCCGCCGGATCAAACGTCGCCGACATCCCGATCGCCTGCGGAAACACCGTCGCATAGCCGGAGCGCGCAATCCCGTGCAACCCCTCGCTCCACCAGTTGTAAGCAGGCACTCCCAGGCGCGGAATCGCAGGCGCGGTGTTCATCATCTGCGCGGCTTCTTCCTGCAGCGTCATCTGCGAAACCAGCTCATGCACACGCTTTTGAATCGGCTGATTCGGGTTATCCCACGGATGCTGGTACTTCGCCTGCGCACCAGCCTGCGGCCCCGCGGCGGCAATCAGGCACAACATGGCTGCCGGCGTCAGAGTGCACCAGCCCAAAAGTGATTTGAATGGCCTCATGGCATTCCCTTCATTACGACGGTTGAATCATACAGAATCCATGCGTCGGCGCGCGCCCGGCAGCGGACATGGCAACGCATGGTAATTCGATTTACTATCGCCTGCCAAGGTATCCCTTTCCTCATAAGACCGTCAAACCAGAGGGCTTTTCGCCGAAAATCCGCGGCTCGCAACAGCTTCTGCCCAGAGCCCGCGCATCGAACTCCACAGAACCATTCCACTGGGCACGTTTACACTGGGCACGTTCATGATTCCCTCTCTGCTACAGCGCGTGCGCGCCCGCTTCCAGCGACTGCATTACTTTTCCCGGGCGCAATACTGGTTTCCGCATGTGCCGCTGTTTCTTCTGCTGGCGCTCGGTGGCTGGTGGATTCTGGACTCGAAGTTCGGCAGCACCTGGCGCTACTACTTCAACCAGTTGATGCAGGGCCAGTTCAACATGAACCCCCACCTGCTGCCCTCGCTGCTCATCGGCGGCGGCATGGTCGCCATGGGCATCGCCCTGCTCTGGCGCTCGCGCCTGGCCTGGACCATGGCCACGCTCCTCGCCGCGCTCGGCCTCGTCAATACGCTGCTCACGGGACGCGTACAGGTCGAGGTCATGCTGGCTTACTTCGCCTTCACGCTGATCGTGCTGCTGCTCACCTGGCGCAGCTTTGACCGGTCCAGCGTCGCAGCCAGCACACTGTTTGCCATCACCTCGGTGGTGATGTTGCTGCTCTATGCCACCTTTGGCTCCTATTACCTGGGCACGCAGTTCAAGCCTCACATCGCCGACCTGCCCACGGCCCTCTACTACTCCATGGTCACCATGAGCACGGTCGGCTACGGCGACATTGTGCCGCGCACCATGGAAGCCCGCATGTTCACCATCTCCATCATGATGCTGGGCGTCGCGGTCTTTGCAACATCCTTGACTGCCGTCATCGCTCCGCTGGTAGGCCAGAGCCTGCAGCGGATCATCAATCGCAAAGGTCCTCGCATGAAACGCGAAAATCACTTCGTCGTCATCGGCAACACGCCGCTGGCTGTGAATACGTGGCGTGAACTCGCCCGCCGCGGCCGCCCCGTCACCCGCATCGTCCGCGAAACCCCCGAAGAGGGCCAGAAACCAGACGTAGATATGGTGGTGGGCGACCCCAGCATGGTAGACGTGCTACGTGAGGCCGGCGCCCACAAGGCCGAGGCCGTGCTGGCCATGCTGGTGGACGACTCGGAAAATGCCTTCACCATCCTCGCCGTCAAGGAGTTGAACGGCTCAGCCCGCACCGTGGCGGCCGTGAATGATGCCCGCCATCTCAGCCGCGTCAAGCTGGTGCAGCCCGATGTGGTCATCGCTCCGCAGGTGCTCGGCGGCGAACTGACCGCCATGCTGCTCTCCGGCGAGCAGGTCACCCCGGACTTCGTCATGCAGCGCGTCTTCCAGCAGGCAAACCACAGCACCGCCCCCGAGAAGAAGGAACCCTAAAACCTCCCCGCCCGCTGCACCGGACCCCCGCTGCACCTGACCCCGCTGCACCGGAAAGGTGCGGCGGAGTACCGGCCTACCCACGCCTTTCTACGGCATCGCCGGCCGCCATCGTACAATAAAGAAGCGCAACAGCCGCCACTCGCGGAGGGATGTGTGAGTGGTTGAAACAGGCGGTCTTGAAAACCGCTTTAGCCGTGAGGCTAACGGGGGTTCGAATCCCTCTCCCTCCGCCATCTCTCTTCTCCCCCAGCACGTTCGCAAACCCTCCCCCAAAAAGAAGGGCGCACAGCTCTCGCCATGCGCCCCTCTATGCCTGCTGCAGATTCGTTCACCTGACGGCAGATGCTCTCCGCCGTCAGGCTCCTGGGGTTATTCGGCCAGGCCGATCTGCCCGTGGATGTGGAAGTGTCCCGTCACAACCGGGGCCACCGTATCCGGCTGGCCGCCGCCGATGCTCAGCGTGTAATCGCCCTGGGCGACGATGATCTGGCCCAGTGCGGTCACCATGCTCAGGTCGCGCTTCTTCAGCTCAAAGTGCACCTGCTGGCTCTGGCCCGGCTCCAGGTGAATGCGCTGGAAGCCGCGCAGCGCGATATCCGGCGCACCATCCACCTTCGGGAACTTCAGATAGAGCTGCACCACTTCATCCCCGGCCACCTTGCCCGTGTTGGTCACGGTCGCGCTGGCCTCTACCGGCTGCCCCGCATCCACCGTCGCATGAGGAATGCTCAGGTCAGAGTACCGGAACGTCGTGTAGCTCAAACCATAGCCAAACGGATAAAGCGGCTTGCCCTTGAAGTAGCGGTAGGTCCGGTTCTCCATGGAATAGTCTTCAAAGTTCGGCAACTGGTTCACGCTCTTGTAGAAGGTCACCGGCAAACGGCCCGCCGGATCATTCTTGCCGCTCAGCGTGTCCGCAATCGCCGCGCCGCCTTCTTCACCCGAGTACCAGGCTTCCAGCACCGCGTTGGCATGCTGGCTGATCCAGTTCACGGCCAGCGCGCTGCCGTTCATCAGCACCACCACGACCGGCTTGCCGGTCTTGGCTACGGCCTCCACCAGCGCTTCTTCCGGCTCAGGCATCTGCAGGTTGGTGCGGTCGCCGCCCAAAAAGCCCGGCTGATCCACCGGCATCTCTTCGCCTTCCAGCTTGCTCGTGATGCCCACCACGGCAATGACTACATCGGCCTTCTTCGCCGCTGCCACAGCCGCCGGCGAGGGAGTGTTATCCACCGGCGCCCACAGCAGTTGCGCCTCAGGATTGTCATTGCCCTGCGCACCGAACATCACCTTGATCGGCACCTTCTGCCCCTTGTGCAGCAGCACGCGGCCCAGCGTCGTGGTCGCGTTCTTTGAGCCGTACTGGCGCGCCACATCGCGGCCATTAACCGAGACGCGAGCAAAGCCGTTCGCACGAATACCGACGAGGTAGTAGCCATCCTGCTCAGGAGTCAGGAAACCCGACCACTGCACGCCCACCGACTTTTTGCCCGCAGCCGCGGCCGGCAGATTGCTCTTCTTCAGGTCGATGTTGGCATCCACGCGCGTCATGATCGGCTTCGGCTTCGCGCCCGGGCCCATCTGAATGCCCTGCCAGTCGTCATACTCGGCCTTGAGGCCGGGCTTGCCGTCAGGCGTGGTCAGTGCGCTGTCCGGCACCGGATTCGCCGTGTCGCTCAGGAACTGCGTTCCCGGCACATACGTGATCTTCGTGTTCGGGTACTCCGCACGCAGCCCTTCAAGAAACGAAACCGTGTGCGTCGGAACGCCGTTGTAGTTGCCCAGCAGCACCGCCGTCTGGTCGGCCAGCGGACCCACCACGGCAATGCTGTGGACGCTGCCCGGCTTGAGCGGCAGCGTGCCGTCATTCTTCAAAAGCACCATCGACTCATCGGCCAGCTTGCGCGCATAGGCGCGATGCGCCGGGCTATTGAGTTCGCTGTGCGGCGTGTCCGCATACGGGTCCATGCCCTTCGGATCAAACAGCCCCAGCTTGATGCGCGCCGTGAAGAGCCGTACCAGCGCCGTATCCATCGCCTGCTGGCTCAGGTAGCCCTGTTGCACTGCGTCAATGTATGCCTTGTAGTCGTCGTCGCCCTTCGGCTGGGCAAAGTCGGCGCAGTCATTGTCCATGCCGCGCTCCATGGAGATAGCCGCGGCCTGCGCCAGCGTCGGACGGTATTTATGGCCGCTGTAAATGTCATGCACTGCGTCGCAGTCTGACACCACATAGCCCTTGAAGCCCCACGCACCGCGCAACTGATGCTGCAGCGTGAACTGATTCGCACAGGCCGGCTGGCCATTGATCGCGTTGTAGGAGCACATCACCGAGTCCGCATGGCCCTGCATGATGGCCGCGCGAAAGGCCGGCTCATACGTATCAAGCTGATCGTGCAGGCTCACATCCACATCGGCAAAGTGGCGCGTCGGCTCCGGGCCGCTGTGAACGTCAAAGTGCTTCGGCGTCGCAATCACCCGATAGTACTTCGGATTGTCGCCCTGCATGCCCGAGACAAAGGCCACACCCATCTTGCCGGTCAGGAACGGATCTTCGCCGTAAGTCTCCTGCCCGCGGCCCCAGCGGGGATCGCGGAAGATGTTCAGATTCGGCGCCCAGAAATCGAGACCGTGAAAGATCTTCGACGATCCATCCTTCTCGTTCTCCTCATAGACCACGCGGCCTTCCGTGCCAATGTCCACGGCCATCTCGTGAATCGCCGGCACGTCAAAGGTTGCGCCCAGACCGATCGGCTCCGGGAACTCGGTCGTCCCGTTCACCGCCACGCCGTGTAGCGCTTCGCTCCACCAGTTGTAAGCTGGCACCTTCAGTCTCGGAATCGCGCGCGCCGCATTTACAAGCTGCGAAGCCTTCTCCTTGAGCGTCATGCGGCTCACCAGATCGCGGGCACGCACCACCGGGGGCAGCGACGGATTCAGATAAGCCGGAGTGGATGGCGATTGCGTCTGCGACTGTGCGAACGCACTCGGCAGCATCAGCAGCATACCGGCGCAAAGCGCCAGTCCAGCCGCTACATGCAATTTGTGTTGCCTCATGGTCTTTCTCCTTTACCAGTGCTCCTGCAAGCACTGCAACATGGGTGGGTCGGCCGTCCTGGCCGCGCGAGCCTGCTCAAAAACCGGCCTCACCGCCCGCGCTTTCAAGCAGAACAACGTTGTCATGAAAAATCGCTTTTCTAAGCTCGAACATAGTACCCGAGAAAATGTTTTCCGCGCCAGAGAAGAATTCACTGGAACGAAAATCACAATTTCCGGCCAACTTGACCCGTTTCCCATGAAGATGAGGGAATCGCGCCGCTCCAGAGCTCGTTAGCCTGCCGCATTTATATCGCTATACGATATAAATAAAAACAGAGAACATGAGCCCGGAAGACAATCAACTCGAACTCCTCGCAACGCTCCGTGATCTGGCAGCCTTTCGATACTCGCTCCGCAAATTCCTGCGCTTCAGTGAGCAGGCCGCCCGCGCCGCCGGCATCACGCCGCAGCAGCATCAGTTGATGCTGGGCATTGCCGGCTTCAGCCAGACGGGAACAGCCAATATCTCAGAACTGGCTGAATTCCTGCAGGAGAAGCATCACTCCGTAATCGGCCTCGTCGAGCGCGCGGAGCAAGGCGGCCTCGTCGAGCGGCAACCCGACCCGGACGATGGCCGCGCCGTGCGCGTCTCTCTGACTCCCCGCGGAAGAAAAATCCTGGCCGGGCTCACGCAACTCCACAAGGAAGAAGTTAGCCGCGTGCGCTCCGGCATGTTGAGAATGCAGAACGCAGACAAGGTGCAGCGTTGAAAGACCATACAGATACCTCGCGCACACCGGCATCGCCGCACGCAACCATGGCGCGGCCCTACCGGCTGCTGCATCATCCGCTGCTGGAGAAATATCTTCCCCTTGTGCATCAGGACCTCAAGGAAATCTATTCGCGCGATCTCATCAAGTGGCTCATCGCCGCGCCCCTCGTCGGAGTCATCACCGGCCTGCTCATCACCTTGATCGCGGTCGTCATCCTCAAGGGAATCTGGCCCCCCGTGCTCGGCCTCTATCTGCACCACCCCTGGACAATCCTTCCCGGCCTCCTGCTCTGCGGCCTGCTCACCGGACTCATCATGCAGTGGTTCACGCCAAACCCCGATGAGCATTCCACTGAGGAAGTGATTCGCTCCTACCACGAGCACTCGGGCCGCATGAATCTGCGCTCCTTCGTCCCCAAGCTCATCGCGGCCATCACCACCGTAGGCCTCGGTGGCAGCGCGGCGCTTGAGGGCCCCAGCATCTACGGCGGCGGCGCGGTGGGTTCTCTGTTGTGGACCAGACTGCAAAAGCGCCTGCGCCTCACCGGGACTGACCGGCGCATCCTGCTCATCTGTGGCGCGGCCGCCGGCATGTCTGCCGTCTTCCGTGCGCCGCTCACCGGCATCGTCTTCGCATTGGAGATGCCCTACAAGGACGACCTCGCCCATGAAGCGCTGGTGCCCTCGCTCATTGCCTCGGTGGTTTCCTATGCCACGCTGGCCTCCATTCTGGGCAGCCAGCCGCTCTTCGGCTTTCATAGCGCCGTCACCTGGCGGGACGCAGACCTCGCATGGTGCGCGCTGCTGGGGCTTCTGGTCGGCCTGGTGGCCACGGCCTTCGTCACCACATTTCGCCGGGCGCGCCGTTGGTTTGTGCAATGGCGCAGGCCTCACTGGATCAAGCTCACGCTCGGCAGCTTTGCCACCGGCCTTTGTGGCTTCGCTTTCCTCGCGCTCTATCGCGGCCCATTGGTGCCGCTGGGCGCAAATTACGAAGCGGTGGGCATCCTGCTCCACCAGCACCACTCGTCACTTGAACTGCTGGTCTTCAGCGTGCTCAAGCTCGCAGCCACACTCTTTACGCTCGCCGCTGGCGGAGTCAGCGCCATGTTCGTCCCGCTGTTCCTCACCGGCGGCGCGCTGGGAACCGCCTTCGCGCAATCCGTCGCGCACAGCTCCGCACCAGAGTTGTACGCGGCCGTGGGCATGGCATCCTTCATCGCTGCCGGATACAAGACTCCGCTCGCAGCCGTCGTCTTTGTAGCCGAAGCCACTGGCGCGCACGCCTTCCTCATTCCCGCCCTCATCGGCGCGGCCGTCGCCTATGTCGTCTCCGGCGACGCCTCGGCCTCGGGCGATCAGCGCCTGCACGACCGCATCATCGTCACCGAAAGCGCCGCACCTCAGAGTTAGTTCCGCAGCGTCAGCGTCCCGCCGTTCTTGTTCTGCGGAATCACCACCTGCACCGCATGCTGCGCCGCGTCGTATTGCACCCCTTGCACCGCGTTGCCGTCCAGCAGCGCCGTCGCATGCTCCGCTGGCTGTGGCCAGCCATACACCAGCACGCGAACCTGCTTCCACCATGCGGGATACGTCCCCTTCTGCGCACCGATGTGCAGCGTCAACTCGTGCGGCGAAGACGCGCAGGTGTAATCCACACGCAGAAAATCGCCATGCTTGTAATCAAAGCTGATCCCGTCGTCATCGTAGAGCGTCCCGTGGCAATCCGGTCCCGGATACACCCTCAACTCCAGCGGCCCCTGCGGCGTCTGTTCCGTGCTCTCAACCAGCGGCTGCATCGGGATCACCGAACCGCCCTTCGCATACACCGGCAGCACCGCCAGCGTGGGATGAACCGTAACCGTCGCGAGCTTTGCCTCATTGCCGGCTCCGGCCTGCGCTGCACCCGCATCCGGCGTCACCTTCTCGCCAGTCCAGAAGTCATACCAGGGCGCCGGCGGCAGCGTCACCGTGTAATCCTGCACCTCATCGGGATAGCGTGGCGGAGCCACCAGCAGGTCCGGACCAAACAAGAACTCGCCCGGCGCATCCAGATCGAGCGGGTCTCCGTCCGAAGCAGCTTTCGGAAAATCCAGGAACAGCGGCCGCATCACCGGAATCCCCGTCTCGGAGGCATGCTGCACCGTCGTGTAGAAATAGGGCAGCAGCCGATAGCGCGTGTCGATGTATTTCCGGCGAATCGCCTCCTGCGCGGGCCCTCCGGCCCACGGCTCCTGCGGATGCGTGCCCTTGTCCGTGTGATCGCGGAAGATCGGATTGAACGCGCCCACCTCAAACCACTTCGTCAACAGGTCCATCGAGGGCGATCCCAGAAATCCCCCAATGTCGTCGCCCGTCATCGTGAACCCGCTCAGGCCCATGTTCTCGAGCATCGGAGTGCTCAACGCAAGCTGCGCCCAGGTCGCCGAATTATCTCCCGTCCACGTCGCGGCATAGCGCTGGCCGCCCGCAAAGGTGGCACGCGTCAACACAAAGGCGCGCTGATTCGGCTTCAACGCCAGCAGCCCGTCATAGGTCGCGCGGGAATTCTCAAGCCCCATGATGTTGTGCATCTCGCGCTGCGTGATCGCGCGCGTCTTGAAGCCCGGCTCTTTCACCTGACCCACCACATCGAGAGGCGCGGTCTTCGTGGCCGTGTTGAAGACAGACGGCTCATTCATGTCATTCCAGAAGCCGCCCACCCCGTAGGAGTAAAACTGCTTGTAGAGCCCGCCCCACCACTTCCGCGTCGCCTGCTGCGTGAAATCAGGAAACACCGCCGCCCCCGGCCACACATCCCCCACAAACAGCGACCCATCAGGATTGTGCAGAAAGTGATCGCCCGCTTCCCCTGTCTGGAACGGCGCATAGCTCTTGTCCTTCGGCAGATAAGCAATGTGCAGGTCAGTGATCATCACCAAATGAAAATCCTGCTTCGCCAACTCCTTTACCAGCGCCGGAAAATCCGGAAACTTCTTCTCGTCAATCGTGAAGGGCCGGTAGTGAACCTGGTAATCGATGTCCATGTAGATGGCATCGGCAGGAATCTTGTCCTGCCGCAGATGATCGGCAATCGCCCGCACCTTGGCTGCTGTGCCATAGCTGAAGCGCGACTGCTGATAGCCGAGCGTCCACTTGGGCGGCAGCGGCATCGTGCCGGTCAGCCACGCATAATCGCGCTCCACCTTCTTCGGCGTGGGGCCATAAAAGAAGTAATAGTCCAGCGGGCCGCCTTCTGATCCAAACGAATACTCATCCCGCCGCTCTTTGCCAAAATCAAACGTCGTCCGCCACGTATTGTCCAGATACAGCCCATAAGCCTTGCCCGCGCGAAAGGCCATGAAGTAAGGAATGTCCTTATAGATCGGATCCGTGCCCCGCTGCCAGTACGGGTGATCCGTATTCCACATCGTGAACTGCCAGCCGCGCCGGTCAAGCGGGGCCGTCTTATCACCCAGTCCGAAGTAGTGCTCGTTCCGCGGCATCACCTTCCACACCTCAAAGCCGGTGTCGCCTTCCTTGTCGCTCTTGTAGAACTCCACAGGCGAGGCATCCCTCATCAGCACATGGCCCTGCGCATCGAGCACGGTGGTCAGCATCGTGCTTCGCGCAATGCGTACTTCCAGGTCAGGAGTATCAAAGCCCACGGCATCCGCGCTCGAATACGGCGTCACCTTCACCCGCGCCTCGCGCGCCGCCGGCAGCACAGCCCACGAACCGCCATCCGGCAGCTTCGCCGTGCTCGACATCGTAAAGCGCAGCACATCGCCGCGCAGTGCCAGCACCCGCAGCACGCCCGGGCCGCTCTGCACCTCAATGCCATCGGGCAAAGGCCGCACATGGCCCACATGCGTCAGCGCCACCACTTGCGCCTGCGCGATGGCGGCCGCGCCAAACCCTGCTGCAACACAAAGACAGCCAAAACAACGAAACACGAGCGCACGCCAAACAGACACTGCGGAACCTCCGGGGATGAGCGAACCCTCTATCGTAAATCCCTGTCTTTCCTCAGCGGCCCACGAGCTTCCCGGTATTCCACCTAAATTCGTAGAAAGTCGTATAGCCATGCGGAGTTCGCCCGCAAAATGGCTACTGCGCACATTAATCTTCTTTATATGTTTCGTGCGTTTTGTGGACTTCTTCTCTGCCTCTCACTCGCAGCCGCTGCCGCTGCGCAGACCCCTGACACTGCGACCCTTCGAGTCCACGTCCTTGACCCCGACGGCCGCGCCATCGCGCATGCACTCGTCACGCTGAGCAATCCGCAATCCGCCCTCACGCGCCACACGCTCACCGGCCCCGGCGGCACTGCTACGTTTGGCAGCCTGCCCATCGCCGGCAGCTATACCCTCACCGCAAACTCTCAGGGATTCGCTCCCGCACACATCCATGCCCTGCAACTCGAAGCGGGAGTGACCGCGCAAATCTACGCACGTCTCTCGCTTCCCGGCAGCTCTGCCCGCGTGGTCGTCACCGGCGAAGCAGGCGCACTGCGCACCGACGAGCCCCAGATGGGCGAGGTCCTCACCGCGCGCCAGATACGCAACCTGCCGCTCTTCAACAGCCGCATCACCTACCTGCCGCTGCTCAACGCCGCCAACCGCCCCGCCATCAACCAGGGCGACATCTTCATGAATCAGGATCTCTTCACCACCAACGGTGCGGGCCGCCGCCAGACCTGGTTCGAGGTCGATGGTGCAAACGCCAATGACAGTTGGGGCCGGCAGACAATCTTCAGCGATATTCCTCTCAACGCGGTCAGCGAAATGACCGTGCTTGAAAACTCCTTCTCCGCCGAATACGGAGCCAGCGCCGGCAGCGTCGTGAATATTGTCACCAAAAGCGGCACAAATCAATTCCACGGCTCTGCCTTCGGCATGTGGAGGCCATCTTCCACTGAGGCCAAACTCTCCGGCTTCAACAGCACCAACGCGGCCAGCGGCAACGATCTCACCAATGACACCCTGGGCCAGGCCGCCGCTTCACTCTCCGGCCCGCTCGGTCACCGCACGCAGTTCTTCGTCTCTGGCGAATACAGCTCTGAAAACAAGGCCTCGCCCGTCACCTCGCCCATCGCGCCCGGCAATTTCATCGGCAAATATCGCGGAGGCCTTGCCTACCTGCGCATCGATCACGAGTTCAGCGCAAAGCACCGCGTCTTTCTGCGCGAGAGCGACGACCTTTTTTACGACACCAACCCCACTGGAATCGTCGGCGGCAACACGCTGCCCTCCGTCGCGCGCACCTTCCGCCGCCGCACCTACACCACAGAGATTGGCGACACCTACATCCTCAGCCCCACGCTGCTCAACGACCTCCGCGCACAGTTCCAGCTTGCCTCGCCCATCACCGAGTTTGACCCCGCCGTCTACGGCACCGAATACTCCGTGCCCATCTCCACCGGCGGAACCTTCACCTCGGGCACCTCGCAGCAGGCGCTGCTCATGAACCACCAGTACTCCGCCGACGATGTGCTCTCCGCCGATTGGGGACGCCATCAGGTCCGCTTCGGCGCGAGCCTCGTCGCGGCTCACACCGGCGGCGACAGCAAAGAGTTCGGCGGCCCCATCTACGACGGAGAATTCGTCTACAACACCTGCACGCAGTCGCTCTCCTACTGCGAAAGCCCGGCCTATCTCGGCAACATCGCCAACGTGCAGACCTACACCCAGAGCTACGGCAACGCCAATTACACGGTCAACGACTTTCTCTGGGCGCTCTTCGCGCAGGACGACTATCAGGCCAGCAACAACCTCACCCTCAACCTCGGCCTGCGCTATGAACAGCAGACCTTCACCGATGCCCGCAACGATTTCGCCCCGCGCATTGGCTTTGACTACGACCTCGGCGGACGCGGCCAGACCGTAGTGCGCGGCGGCTTCGGCATCTACTACTCGCAAATCGTCGACAACTCTCAGGCAAACTACGCACTCACCGGACCCACCGGCGTCTTCAACTACACCGCCGCGCCGGGCCAGATCGGCTTTCCCACCAGCGTCGCCGCCGCGCCGCTCCCGGCCTTTCCTGCCGGAGCGCAGGTGCCGCTGCTCAGTCTTTACATCCGTCCCGGCCGCGCCGCTTACTACAACCAGTTCTTCCCCGTCTCCACGCTCAAGGGCTATCCCGGCGTGCTCCTCAACCCCTACACCGAGCAGTGGACGCTCGGCCTGCAACGCGCATTGCCCGGGCACTGGACCCTCAGCCTCGACTACGTGGGCTCGCACACCCTCCACAACGTGCGCCCGCTCGACCTCGACTCGCCCGCGCCCTTCATTCGCACCGCGCAAGGCCAGTCCCGCAGCGCGCAGGCGGCCAACTGCACCCGCCCCTACTGGGTCTACTGGTACAACGAGCACGGCATGACCTGCAGCCCCACTCATGCCAGCAATCCTGAGCCGCCCTACTCCGTCATTCAGAGCGACGTGAACGATGGCTACGCTAACTACAACGCGCTTGACATCAATCTCAACCATCACTTCGCCAACGGTTCCTGGCTGCTCGCCAGCTACGCGTGGTCGCACGCGCTCGACAACGTAGACCCTGACATTCCCAGCCAGAATCCCAACGACCCCAACTTCACCGGCACCGCGGAATACGGCAACGCCATCTTTGACCAGCGCAATCGCTTCGTCCTCAGCGGCGTCTATGACGCGCCCTTCCGCATCCAGCTCGGCGGCATCGCCACGCTGGCGTCGGGCCTGCCCTACAACATCGTCACCGGCACCACCAACAGCGGCGACAACCGCGCCACCACCGACCGTCCCGTAATCGATGGCCACGTCATCGGCCGCAACACCGGCCGCGGAGAAGCCATCTACGACGTCTCACCCTTCGTCGAGCGCGACTTTCCCATCCCCGGCACCCGCGCCCATCTGGCTCTGCGCGCCGAAGCGCTCAACGCCACCAACCATGCCAACTTTGTCGGCTACAGCGGAACCTACGGCAACGGCAACGCACCCGGCCAGGGATTCGGACAACCCCTCCCCGGCGTGAGCAATCAGCTTCCCGCCCGCGAACTGCAATTCTCCTCGCGCTTCACCTTTTAGCACTCTCACAGATACAAAAGCCCCGCATCTATCCGGAATGCGGGGCTTTTTCATAGAAAAAATGTGTCATTCCAGCCGAAGCTATCGGGCATTCCATACTTCAGGGGGTGCCCCAGGTCCGTGTTTTCGGACCTGGGATTCAGTACTCTCGGAGAATCAGAGTGCCCATCGACAGGTCTTCGTAGATGAGGTGGGAAGCGAAGGGTGGAAAGGATGGACCAAGTCTCCCTTCACTTCACCGCCTCTCTTCCCGTCACCTCAAAGCTCAACTGGTTCTTGAGCGGATCAGCATCAATCCGCACATGATCCCCATGCAGCACCTCTCCATCCAGAATCCGCATCGCCAGCGGATCTTGAATCAACCGCTGCATGGCACGCTTCAACGGACGCGCACCGTACGCGCGATCATATCCACTCAGGAAGAGCTGATGCCGCGCCGCATCCGTCAGCTCAATCGTGATGTGACGCTCCTTCAGCAACTGCTCCAGATCCTTGAGCCGCAGATCCACAATATGCACCAGTTGCGCTTCGCCCAGCGGACGGAAGATCACAATGTCATCCACGCGGTTCAAAAACTCCGGCCTAAAGCTCTGCCGCAGCACCTCCATCACCTGCTCGCGCGCCTGCTCAAAGGCCGCTTCATCCTGCAACGCCTCGGCATGCAGCGCCTGCGCGCCCAGGTTTGAGGTCATGATGAGCACCGTGTTCTTGAAGTCCACCGTGCGCCCCTTCGAGTCCGTCAGCCGCCCGTCGTCCAGCACCTGCAGCAGCACGTTGAACACATCCGGATGCGCCTTCTCGATCTCGTCAAACAGCACCACCGAGTAAGGCCGCCGCCGCACGGCCTCCGTCAACTGGCCGCCCTCGTCATAGCCCACATAGCCCGGAGGCGCGCCAATCAAACGCGCCACCGCATGCTTCTCCATGTACTCGCTCATGTCGATGCGAATCATCGCCTGCTCGTCATCAAACAGGAACTCGGCCAGCGCCCGCGCCGTCTCCGTCTTGCCGACGCCCGTGGGTCCCAGGAAAATAAACGAGCCAATCGGCCGCTTCGGGTCGCTCAGCCCCGCGCGCGAACGACGGATCGCATTCGCCACCGTGCTCAGCGCCTCATCCTGCCCCACGACCCGGTCGCGCAGCCGCTCCTCCATCTGCACCAGCTTCTGCACTTCGCCCTCAAGCATCTTGGCCACGGGAATCCCGGTCCACTTGCTCACCACGCGCGCAATGTCTTCCTCATCCACTTCTTCTTTCAGCATGCGCTGCGCATTCTCCGCGCCCTCCTGCTGCGCGTTCAGCTTCTGCACCTCGGCCTCCAGCCGCGGCAACTCGCCGTACTGAATCTGCGCGGCGCGCTCCAGGTTTCCGCGCCGCGTCTGCTCATCGGCCTCAAAGCGCAGCGCCTCCACACGGTTCTTCAGCTCGCTCAGTTGCGTGATTGCCTCGCGCTCCTTCTGCCAGCGCGCCCGCAGCCCGGTCGCCTGCTCCTTCAATGCGGCCAATTCGCGCTCCACCACTTCCAGCCGGTCTTTGGAATTCTGGTCCGTCTCGCGCTTCAACGCCGTCCGCTCAATCTCAAGCGACGTCGCCTCGCGCTCCAGTTGATCTATCTCCGTGGGCACCGATCCTATCTGAATCGCCAGCGAAGCCGCCGCCTCGTCCACCAGGTCAATCGCCTTGTCCGGCAAAAACCGGTCCGAGATATAGCGATGCGACAATGTCGCGGCCGACACAATCGCCGCATCCTTGATGCGCACCTTGTGATGCGCCTCATAGCGCTCCTTCAGCCCGCGCAAAATCGCAATCGTGTCCTCGACATTCGGCTCGCCCACAAACACAATCTGAAAGCGCCGCTCCAGCGCCGCGTCCTTCTCAATGTATTTGCGATACTCGTTCAGCGTCGTCGCGCCAATCGCGCGCAGCTCGCCGCGCGCCAGCGCCGGCTTCAGCATGTTCGACGCATCAATCGCGCCCTCTGCCGCGCCCGCGCCCACCAGCGTGTGCAGCTCGTCGATGAACAGAATGATCTGCCCATTCGACTCCTCAATCTCTTTCAGCACAGCCTTCAGGCGGTCTTCAAACTCGCCGCGAAACTTCGCCCCGGCCAGCATCGAGCCAAGGTCAAGCGAAATCACTCGCTTCTCGCGCAAAATCTCCGGCACGTCGCCATGCACAATGCGCCGCGCCAGCCCCTCCACAATCGCCGTCTTGCCCACGCCCGGCTCGCCAATCAGCACCGGATTGTTCTTCGTCCGCCGCGACAGCACCTGCACCACGCGGCGAATCTCCTCGTCGCGCCCAATCACCGGGTCCAGCTTGCCGCGCCGCGCCAGTTCCGTCAGGTCCTTCGCATACTTCTCCAGCGCCTGAAATTTGCCTTCCGGATTCTGGTCCGTCACCCGCTGCGAACCGCGCACGCTGCTCAGGCTCTTTAATATCGCGTCATACGTCGCGCCCACCGAGGCCAGCAGCAACTGCGCGCCATCGTTCTTTTGCGCGGCCATCGCCAATAAAAGATGTTCCGTCGAGACGTAATCGTCCTTGAAGTTCTCCGCTTCCTTGAAGGCCTGGTCAAACACCTTGTTCAGCGTCGCCGCAATCCCAGGCTGCGCCGAGGCTCCGCTCACCTTCGGCAGCTTCGCAATCGCTTCCTCCACCTTGGTGCGCAACTGCGCCGTGGGCACGCCCACCTTCTCGAGCACCGGCACCACGATGCTCTCCTGATCGGCCAGCAGTGCGGCCAGCAAGTGCAGCGTCAGCAGCTCAGGATTCCCATGCTCGCTCGCAATCCCACTCGCCGCCTGCACCGCCTCCTGCGACTTCACCGTAAATTTGTCCCAACGAATCGCCATATTTCACCTCAGTTGCCAGTTATCGGTCCCCAATTTTCAGTGCCAGCCTTCAGTGCCCAGTCTCCAGCTTTCCGTCCTCAGCTCGCAGCCCCGCAGCTCTTAGTCTGAGCTCATTCCAGACCGGCTAGCAAAAGCGGGATGGCCAACCGGGCCATCCCGCACTGTGGACTGGTCACTGAGAACTGACAACTGTCTTTACGCCGCCGGCTTGTTCTCCACCGTCTTCACTGGACCTGCGCCCACCTGCACCTTGATCTGCTTCGGCTTGGTCTCCTCGCGCTTCGCCAGCTCAATCCGCAACACGCCCGCATCATAGCCCGCCTTCACCTGCTCGGTGTTAACGGTGTTCGGCACCGCAAACGACCGGAAGAACGTACCATAACGCCGCTCAATGCGATGGAAGTTCTCTTCCTTCTCTTCTTTCTCAAACTTCCGCTCGCCGCGAATCGTCAGCGTGTTGTTTTCCAGTTGAATGTCGAAGTCCTCCTGCTTCATGCCCGGCACTTCGAGCTTCAGCACAATCCTGTGCTCGTCTTCATAGATATCGACCGGCGGAACGAACGACGCCGTCGAAACCAGATCATCCCCGCCCGTGCGGGCATAGTCCTGGAAGAGCGAGTTCATGCGGTTCTGCAGAGCGAGCACATCCCGAAACGGGTCCCAACGAGTGATTGCCATGATGTACCTCCGTACGATTCCTTTGAAAAGTTTTGGCCTGAGGGCCGAAGGAGCGTTTGCCCGGCTCGACTTCGGCACTCAGTACATCTGACGCAGACTATAGCACAATGGATGCATAAAACATGAGTGATTTGTTGTCATATTCTGACCCAAGCCTTTGAGGCCACGTACTCAATTGAAAATAAGGACTTTCCGGCAAACACCAAGCTCCCGCCCCACATTCACCGCCGAGTTTCCTCCCCACCCTCACCCCGCCCCGCCCGCTAATCGGCCATAAGATTTTCTGCTTGGACGCACCTCGCCCCGTTTCTCCACACTGAACCTGCATGCAAACCCAGAGAGGCCATCGCCGTCTGTCCCCGTCCCGCCTATGCCCTGTGACCTCCGTCACGGCCAGCCCTATCCCTGAATGTGCGAGACAAATACAGGCCCTGCCGGCTTCATTCACACTCCCCGAGCTACGGCCACCCTACTGGCTCCCTGACCTCAGCCCTCAACCGTCAACACCCCAAGCGAGGAACCGATGAAAAACTCCAGTCCCGGCAAATTCAGCCGCCGCACCTTTGTCACCGCCGCCGCGGGGGCTGCTGCCCTCTCCACCATGGCCGGTCTTGCCCCTGCCGCCAATGCGCAGCTCGTCGCCACCACTTCCACCTGGAAGATCGCGGACTTCAACGCCCTGGCGCATCACCCCGCACGCGTCAAGCAGGTCTACGACATCATCGCCATCGGCGGAGGCGGCTTCCTCAACAACATCAAGAACTCGCTCAATGGCCTGCACTTCGGCTTTGGCATTCCAGCAGACCAGATCCAGATCGCCGCCGCCTTGCACGGGCCGGCCAACATGCTCAACATGGATGACTACGTCTGGAAGAAGTACAAGGTCGGCGAATGGTTCAAGGTCACCGACCCGGAAACCGGCAAGCCTGCCGAACGCAACATCTTCTATCCCAGCAAGCACGGTCTCCAGTACCCCTCCAGCAGTCCCGACAGCCCCGATTCTCTCTACCAGGACACCAGCATTCAGGCCCTCCAGCATCGCGGCGTCCACTTTCTCTGCTGCCACACCGCCGTCGAGGAGCAGGCCCGCAAGCTCATCAAACTGCGCAACCTCAGCCAGAAGCCTGAAGAGATCGCCGAAGACTGGCTGGCCCATGTCTATCCCGGCGTCCTGACCGTCGCCGCCCAGGTGGCCGCCATCGCGCTGCTGCAGACCGAAGGCCGCTACAGCTACATCACCGTCGCCTGAGCGCCCATGCAAGAAAGACACAGGAACCTCTCCATGAGCATGTATCGAAGATTATTGACAACACTGCTGCTGATGACCGCCGGCGCCGCATTGGCCGCAGTCCAGCAGGCCTCAGCTCAGCAGGGGCCGCCCTGGTCCCGGGGCGCCAACGATCCCGCCGCGCAGGGCTATGTCTTTCAGGTGCCGGACGTCGATAACGTCCCTGACCTTCACGGCAATCCCTGCGACGCCCGGCTGGTTCTCTTTATCGGAGGCAACCAGTTTTTTGTCCTCCCCAGACTCATTGCCGCTTTTGAGCAGCAGCACCCGGAGCTCAAGGGCCACATTTTTTACGAGACGCTTCCGCCCGGCATCCTTCGCCGCCAGATCGCGCACGATGACACCCTCACCCTCGGCAACCTGACGCTGCGGGTGCATCCCGACGTGTACGAGGCGGGCCTGCGCGCCGTCCGCCAGATGCAGACGGCCGGCCAGCTCCACGGCGTGGTGGCTTACGCCACAAACGATCTCGCCATCATGGTCGCCAAAGGGAACCCGCGTGGCATCCACTCCCTGGCTGACCTTGCGCGCCCCGGCATCCGGCTCTCGATGCCCAATCCTCAGTGGGAGGGCGTCGCCAACCAGATCGCCGCATCGCTTCGCAAGGCCGGCGGCGAATCGCTCTATCACGCTGTCTACCAGGCCAAGGTCCAGTCCGGCCAAACCGTCCTGACTGAGATTCATCACCGCCAGACGCCCATGCGCATCATGAGCGGCCAGGCCGATGCAGGCGTCACCTGGGCCTCTGAGGTCCGCTTTCAGGAGTCCATCGGCAACCCCATCCAGGGCCTCGCCATCCCGGCCGCGCAGAATGCCACTGCCATCTATGCCGGCGGCGCGCTCAACCATGCGCCCCATCCCGCCGTCGCGGCCGCCTGGCTCGCCTTTCTCAAAACCCCGCAGGCGCAGGCGATCTATCACCAATATGGATTCCGCTCGCTGCCGGCGGCAGCCTCTCAAAAGTGAGGAACGTTATGTCAAAAGCACGTCTCTGGCTCTTTCTTCCCCGTCTCTTCCTTCCCGGTCTCGCGGTGCTGGTTTTGTGCGCCGCCGCGGGCTTTGGCTTTACCGGCGTCATCCATGCCGCGCCGCAAAGCGCACCACCCTCCGCATCCCGGGCAGGCATTTCACCCGCCCAGCCTGCGCCCGCTGTGACTTCTCAGGCCCAGCTCGTCCGCCAGGGCAAACTCATCTTTGATGACACCCCCCGCTATGCCGCGCCCTGGACCGGCAACGTGCTCGCCTGCACCGACTGCCACCGCCTCAGCGGAACCGTTCCCTACGCCACGCCCCTCACGGCCACGGCCAGCCGTTACCCGCGCTTCAGCCAACGCGCCGGCCACGTCGTCACGCTCGAGCAGCGCATTCAGGAGTGCTTCGTCCGCAGCGAAAATGGCAAGCCGCTCCCCGCCAACAGCCCGCAGATGAACGCCCTCGTCGCCTATCTCCACTCCATCTCAGCCAGTCCAGACAAGAGCAAGCCTGCCGAATACCTCCCGCTGGTCGCCCTGCCCGCACTCACCGGAGACCCCGCTCGGGGCAAAGATCTCTACATCGCCCAGTGCGCCGCCTGCCATCAGGCCAATGGCGAAGGCAGACCCCTGGCCTACCCGCCCGTCTGGGGGCCGACCTCCTATAACGATGGGGCCGGCATGTCGCACAACGCCAAGTTCGCGGCCTGGATTCAATACAACATGCCCATCCAAAGGCCCAACACCCTCACCGCCCAGCAGGCGTGGGACATCGCCGCCTATGTGAACAGCCAGCCTCGCCCCAAATTCAACGAGGCTTACAAAACCTACTAAGGCACCAGAGAGCCCCGCACCAGGTCCGCCCGCGTCTCCGCAGCGCCGTAGCCCCGCTCCTGCGAAGGTGCGGGCGCTGCCGGTCCTAAGCACTCTCCCTGTAACACCCCCTCTGAAAATTTCTGCATCATTTTCCCCTCTGCTTTCCGTATAGGCAGGTAGAGGACGCAAAACCATCGTGCCCGCCATCCAGCAGAGCCCGGCCAAGCCTTACCCGTCGTTCGAGCAGATCGTCGGCCGCCATCAGGGCCGCGTCTACAGCATCGCGCTCCGCATCACGGGCGACACCGGCACCGCCGAGGAGGTGGCGCAGGACGTCTTCCTCGAATGCCATCGCTCCTTGCACTCCATGGCCTCAGAGGAGCACCTGGCCGCATGGCTCTGCCGCGTCGCCTGTCACCGCGCCACCGATGCTCTGCGGCGTCGAAAGTCTCGCGGCGGCGATCTGGTCATGACGCTCGAAGAAGACCTGCTCACGCCCTCGAAACCGCAGCGCGAAGATCCGCTGCTGAATCGCGTGGAGCAACTGCTTCTCACGCTCCCGGAACAACAGCGGGCGGTCGTGCTGCTGCGCTACCAGGAAGACCTGGAGCCGCAGCAGATTGCCGAGACCCTCGGCATGCCGCTCGCCACCGTGCGCAGCCACCTGCAGCGCGGCCTCAAACTGCTCCGCGAAAAAGCGGAGCGAACCCTGAAGGAGTACACCCGTGGTTGACCCCGGCTTTGATATCGACCCGGAACTGGAACAGCAACTGCGCGAAGCACTGCGCAGCCGCCCGGCGCCTCAAGGCTTTGCCGAACGCCTGATGCAGCGCCTCCCGCAAACGCAATCGGCTTCACCCGCCCCGGCCCGCAAGCGTCTGCTCTCATTCCCCGTGGCTGCGCGCCTCGCAACGGCCGCGACGGTCGTGCTTGCAGTGCTGCTCGGCAGCCTCATTTACCAGCACCAGCGGCAGGTGGCCGGCCAGCGCGCGCGGCAACAGGTGCTGCTGGCGCTGCGCATCACCAACATCACCCTCGAACAGGTAGGACAAAAGCTCAATCAGGACGGAAAGGACGCCCAACCATGAAATCTCTCATGCCCACTCTTCTTCTGCTGCTCGCCGCCTCGCCGGCCTTCGCGCAATCCGCACCCGCCTTCCCGGTGCAACTGCAAAAAGAGCTCGCCGCCAGGGCCAGCGACTACACCGATGTCACGCTCGACAAGAAGATGCTCAGCTTTGCCAGCCAGTTCATGGACAAATCCGGCCAGGACCAGCAGACCCGCCAGATGCTCCAGAACCTCAAGGGCATCTACGTCCACACCTACACCTTTGCCCAGCCGGGCGCTTATACCGAGGCTGATCTGGAGCAGATTCGCAGCCAGTTCCGCGGCTCGGAGTGGGTGCCCATGGTCCGCGAGCGCAGCAAAAATCACTCCGCAGACACCGACGTCTACATGAAGATGGTGAACGGGCAAAACGAGGGCATGTTCGTGCTCGATGCCGAGCCCAAAGAGCTCGACTTCGTCTACATCGCGGGCCATATCGACCCGAAAGACATCTCCGGACTCGGGGGCAACTTCGGCATCCCCAAAATGCCCGCCGCGGCCTCAGGCAAGGGAGGCAAGCAATGAAGCTGCTCGCCGCGGGACTTGCTCTCGCCATTGCCGGAACAGTCGCCATGCATCCCCTGCTGGGCAGCGGAAACAGCTTCGACGCCATCGTCTCGGCCGTCGAGGGGCAATACCACCAGCAGCCTCAGCACATCCCCATGCTGTGGCTGGCCGACGCCATGGCCGGGGCATACACGGGCGGGGGCGTGCGGCACATGAAGCTCGCCGAGTTCGATAACTTTTCCGGCCCGGCTTCCACAGAAGAACTGGACCGGCTGATCGCCGGACGGCTGGATGCTCAGTGGCAGCGCATGGTGCTCGAACGCGGAAGCGATGGCGACATCAGCCTGATTTATGTACGCCCCGAGCATGGCTCCATGCGCATGCTGGTCGCCAACTATGACCATCACGAGCTCGACATCGTACGCATGGACCTGAACGGGGAGCGGCTGGCAAGCTTCCTCGACAACCCGCACCACTCGCCCTACCAGCACTCCGCCCAACCAGATTAGGTTTGCCCCTCCGGGAAATCCCCATCGCCAGCGTCGCCATAACGCAAGCATGACGCCACGCGGTGGGGATCTTTTTTATTGCCGCACCCAGTGCCCAGGCCGCGCCTCGCGCCACTCACCGCTCTCCGCAATCCCCTGCGCCAGCGTGGCCAGCGGCTCGTCGCGCGGCGTCTCCATGGTGGGCACGGCGCCGATCAGCCCGCGCGTATAAGGGTGCAGCGGATGCTCGAAGATTTCACGCCGCGAAGCCTCTTCGAGCAGCACTCCATGCCGCATGACGGCGACGCGATCGGCCACCTGCGACACCACCGCCAGATCGTGCGAGATGAACAGCATCGCCAACCCGAATTGCTCCCGCAGGCTCGCCAGCAGATCGAGAATCTGCGCCTGCACCGTCACATCGAGCGCCGTGGTGGGCTCATCGGCAATCAGCAGCCGGGGGCGGTTGGCAATGGCCATCGCAATCAGGATGCGCTGCCGCTGCCCACCCGAAAACTGGTGCGGATAATCCTTGTACCGGCGCGCCGCATCGGGCAGCGCCACAGCGTCCATCGCGGCCAGCACCGTCTCGCGCACCTCCTTACGGTTCATGCGCGGATGATGCGCGCGAATCCCCTCGGCGATCTGCTCGCCCACCGGCATCACCGGATTCAGCGCCGTCATCGGCTCCTGAAAAATCATCGCAATCTCGCGCCCGCGCAGCCGCCGCATCGCATCGGGAGCGAGTTCCAGCAGATCCTGCCCGTCAAACCGGATACTGCCGCTTACCCCCGCCGCGCCATCCAGCAGCCGCAGAATCGCCAGCGACGTCACCGATTTTCCCGAGCCGGACTCACCCACCAGCCCGAGCGCTTCGCCCGGCGCAATCGTCAAATTAAGGTGATCGACGGCAGGCCGATGGCCGGCGCCTTGCGCCGGGCCAAACCGGATGCACAGATCACGGATAGAAAGCAGGGCCACAAGGGCATCGTAATTGAAAGCGGCCGGCAAACAAGGCTGGAACCCCCTTCCGGCTCGCTGTTCTGTCGTTATCTCGCGGTGCTACACTCATCCGTTTGTCAGAAGTAGAGGTGAATAGATTCATGACGATTGACACGCTGGCCGAAGCCCCCATGCTTCCCCTGACCCAATTGACCGACGACGAGCAGCTCTTCCGCACCACCGTGCGCGAGTTCGCCCAGGAGAACATCGGCCCGCTCGTGCGCCAGATGGACGAAGAGCAGCACTTTGCCAAAGGCCTGCTGCCGCAGCTCTTCAACCTCGGCCTCATGGGCATTGAGGTGCCGGTCGAATACGGCGGCGCGGGCGGCACCTTCTTCGAGGCCTGCCTCGCCGTCGAAGAAATCTCGGCCATCGACCCAGCCGTGGGCGTGCTGGTGGACGTGCAGAACACGCTCTCGATCAATGCCATTCTCAAGTGGGGCAACGAACAGCAGAAGCGCAAATATCTGCCCCTGCTCGCCACGGAAATGGCCGGAGCCTACGCGCTCAGCGAGGCGTCCTCGGGCTCAGACGCCTTTGCGCTGCAAACCCGTGCCGAGCTGCGCGGCGACCACTACCACCTCAACGGCCAGAAGCTCTGGATCACCAACGCCAAAGAGGCCGGCGTCTTCATCGTCTTTGCCAGCGTCGATCTGGCCGCCGGATACAAGGGCATCACGGCCTTTCTGGTGGACCGCGACGCACCCGGCTTCTCGCTCGGCAAAAAGGAAGACAAGCTCGGCATTCGCGCCTCCTCGACCTGCGAGCTGATCTTTGAGGACTGCCGCGTCCCGGCCGAAAACGTCCTCGGCGAGGTGGGCAAGGGCTACAAGATCGCCATCGGGACCCTCAATGAAGGCCGCATCGGCATTGGCGCGCAGATGCTCGGCCTCGCGCAGGGCGCATGGAACTGCGCCGCCCGGTACGCCAAGGAGCGCAAGCAGTTCGGCAAGGCCATTGCCGACTTTCAGGGCGTGCAGTTTCAGATTGCGCAGATGGCCGTGGAGATTGAGGCCACGCGCCTCCTCGTCTACAACGCCGCCCGGCTCAAAGATGCCGGCAAGGACTTTGTGAAGGAAGCGGCCATGGCCAAATACTTCGCCTCGCAGACGGCCGAGCGCGTCGCCAGCCAGGCCGTGGAGATCTACGGCGGCTACGGCTTCGTGAAGGACTACCCCGTCGAAAAGTTCTACCGCGACGCCAAGATCGGCAAAATCTACGAGGGCACCTCAAACATGCAGCTCGCGACTATCGCCAAGCTGATGCTCGCGCAAGTGAAGTAGAGCCGTCTCCGTGTCTCATCGCTGGGTGCTTCGTATCTCACCGCTGGGTGCTCCGTATCTCACCGCTGGGTGCTCCGTATCTCACCGCTGGGTGCTCCGTGTCTCACCGCTGGGTGCCCGGTATCTCACCGCTGGGTGCTCCGTATCTCACCACTGGGTGCCCCGTGTCTCACCGCTGGGTGCTCCGGGTCCGTCTGTTCGGACCCGGGGCCGCGGCGTTTTCTACTGCTCTAAAAAAATCGCACGGTAGCCTCCGCGATCAGCGGATTCTCACGATTCCTCAGGCAGAATGAGAGCATATGTCTTTGCTCAAGATTGTGGTGCTCGCCATCATTCAGGGCCTGGCGGAATTGCTGCCTGTCTCCAGTTCGGCGCATGTGATTGTTGCGGAAAAGCTGATGGGGCTCGATGTGACCTCGCCGCAGATGACGCTGCTGCTGGTCATGCTGCATACCGGCACCATGTTTGCCGTCATCGTCTATTTCTGGCGCTCGTGGAAGGAGAGCTACTTCTCGAGCATGGCCGCCTTCCGGCAGATTGCGGTGCGCATCATTTACGCCACCATTCTGACGGCCATCGTCTATGAGGTGCTTAAAAAGATCCTCGAAAAAACGGTGCTGCACAACGTGGCCCACGCCCACATCGAAGACATGTTCGGCCGTCTCAACTGGATCGCCCCGGCACTCTTTGCCGCCGGCGTGCTGATCCTGATTGCAGGACTCCTTCGCCGCAAGGAGGACGAGCGCAACTCCTCCACCGAGCGACCCCGCGAACTGACCATGGGGCAGGCTGCCTGGATCGGGCTGGTGCAGGGCATCTGCGTGCCCTTTCGCGGCTTCTCGCGCTCCGGCGCGACCATCTCCACCGGCATGCTCGCCGGGGTCACCAAGCAGCAGAGCGAGGTCTTCAGCTTCGCGCTGGTGGTGGTGCTCACCCCCGCCGCCATCGCCAAGGAGGTGCTGCGCGCCGTGCATGCGCAACATGCCCAGGCGCTCGCCACCGGCACCTCGGCCGGACTGCACGTCAGCGGACTCTTTCTCCCCAGCCTGCTCGGGATGATCTTCTCGTTCCTCGCCGGCCTGGTAGCCCTGAAGTGGCTGAGCGGCTGGCTCGAAAATGGCCGCTGGTACCTATTCGGCATCTATTGCCTGCTGGCTTCGGTGGCCGTCTACGGCTTCTATCTGCACGGCTTTTAGATCTGCCAGGTCCATGCGGCCTGCCGGAAAAACCCCCTCTTCCGGCTACCATAAAGATAGAGAGTTTTTAGGCAGCAATCGGCCGGCAAAAATGTGAATCAAAATTCACATTTTTGCCAAGCCCAACCTCCTGTATAAGCCTATTACAATCAGCGTCTTAGGCCAAATAATCCGTCCGCGCCGCACCGCTCTCCGCAGGCCGGAAAAAAGTGGCGCAAAAGTGAATCCGCATTCACTTTTCCCGGGAGTCTCCGTAAACCATTAAATCTATTGACCTTACTCCGCTCCATCCATCTGCACATGCCGAAAATCCGGAAAACATGTGAATCCGCATTCACATTTACTCAAGCATCTGGCTCTGGCCGATTGTTTTGAGCAACTTGCGGGGCAATATGCCGCAAAAATCGCAGAAATATGCGGATAAATGCGAATCTGCATTCACATTTTCCTCGCGCCCGCACCAGCCCACCGGATCAAAACAGCAAATTCGCGGCGCAAAGCAAAGGGCTTTCCGGCTCGCTCGCCGAAAAGCCCTTTTATTTTCAATCGGCTGCCCGCACTTAAGGGTAAGGGCGTATCTCCCGTCCCTCCCGGCAGCTACTCGCTTTTGGCAGCGGGTGTGGAGCTGGCCGACGCGCTTTCGCTCTTGGCCGGGGAGCTGCTTTCGCTCGCGGCCGAGGCGCTGCTTTCGCTGGAGGAGCCGCTCTTGGGTTTGTTGGAGCCGTTTTTACCGGCGTAGTCGGTCACGTACCAGCCCGCGCCCTTGAACTGCACGGCGGGCGCGGAGAGCAGCCGCTCCACCTCGCCCTGGCATACCGGGCACTCTTTCAGCTCCGGCGCGCTGAAGCTCTGAATCTTCTCAAACTGATGACCGCATTGCTTGCAGCGGTATTCGTAGAGAGGCACTGTTTCTCACCTCGAATGCAATGAATAACGATGTCTTTATTCTACGGTGTTTTGAGCGTAAAGATTCTGGCATGCAGGTCCTTCTACCTGCCCCACACGCACGCGCGGCCACTCCCCTCAAGAGAATGGCCGCGCATTTGGATCGCAATGCCTGCAGCGTGGTTACAGCGTGACGAGCCGGACTTCGGTGATCGCCTCGACGCCGCGCAGGGCTTGCAGCACCTGCTCGGTCACCGCGCCGTCCACCTGAATGACGGCCAGCGCTGTACCGTGGTGGTCGCGGTCAGAGCGGCCCAGGGCAAAGTTGCCGATGTTGATCTGGTGGTCGCCCAGGATGGTGCCGACGCGCCCAATGACGCCCGGCACGTCGAGATTGCGCAGGCTGAGCAGCATGCCTTCGAGCGGAGCCTCAATGTCGATGCCGTCAAGGTTGAGCAGGCGGGCCGAGTTGCCGTGCAGCACCGTTCCTGACGCGGAGACCTTGCCGCTGGCCGAGTGCAGAGCGATTTTGAGCACGTTGCCGGAGCCTCCGGCGGCGTTCTCCTTCTTCTGCTCATGCAGGCGGATGCCGCGCTCCTCGGCGACCGAGGCCGCGTTGATGCGGTTCACCTGCTCGGAGTGGCCGAGCACTCCGGCGATGGCGGCATTGCGGATGAGATCGGTTTTGCCCTCGGCGATGCGGCCGTTGTAGCTGATCTCAATGCTCTCGATGCTGCCGGTGGAGAACTGGCCGAGGAATGCGCCGAGCTTTTCGCCGAGCGTCATGTAGGGCGAGAGCTCCAGGTACTCCTCATGGGTGAGCGAGGGCAGGTTGACGGCATTCTGCACCACGCCCAGCTTGAGGTACTCGCGCATCTGCTTGGCGATCTGGATGCCGACAGCCTCCTGCGCCTCGGCGGTGGAACCGGCGATGTGCGGCGTCAGAATCACGTTGTCGAGACCAAAGAAGGGCGACTCCTTGGGCGGCTCGGTCACGAAGACGTCGAGCGCGGCGCCGCCCACCTGGCCGGACTTGAGAGCGTCGGCCAGGGCAGCTTCCACAATCAGCTCACCGCGGGCGCAGTTGATGATGCGCACGCCCTTCTTCATGGTGGCAAGGGTGGTCTCGTTGATGATGCCGTGCGTCTGCGGGGTGAGGCCCACGTGCAGGGTGAGGTAGTCGGCCTCGCGGAAGAGATCCTCAGTGCTGACGAGGCGAACGGCGTTTTCGCGGGCGACGGCGGCGGAGACGAAGGGATCGTGACCGATGATCTCCATGCCGAAGCTGCGGGCGCGGCGGGCAACCTCAAGGCCGATGCGGCCAAGGCCGAGCACGCCCAGCGTTTTGCCGCGCAGCTCGACGCCCTGCAGGGACTTCTTCTCCCACTTGCCGGCGTGCATGGTGGCATTGGCGCGGGGCAGGTTGCGGGCGAGACCGATCATGAGAGCGAGCGTGAGCTCGGCGACGGCCACGGCGTTGGCGCCAGGCGTATTCATGACGACGATGCCGCGGCGGGTGGCGGCTTCCGCATCGACATTGTCGACGCCGACGCCGGCGCGGCCTACGACGCGCAGCTTGGGCGCGGCGGCCATGAGGGCGTCATCCACCTGGACGGCCGAGCGGACGACGAGACCGTCAGCATCGGCGACCTCGGCGTGCAGGTCCTTGACCTGATCGTGGGTGACAATCTTCCATCCCGGCTCGGCAGCAAACACGGCCAGCGTCGCGGGGGACACTTTTTCAGCGAGAACAATCTTCATCGAATCAGCAACTCCTTCGCGACGCGGCGCGGGTTGATGCAGAGCAGGGACAGAAGGGGGACGTCGTGCTTACTTGCCCGCAGTGAGGACGCGATCGGCAAAAACCTGCTGCGCGGCCGTAAGGGCCTTGCCGTAGGTGAAGCCGGGGAGCTTGAGCGTGTGCATGGCAACATGCTCGAGCGCGCCGATGAGGGCAATCGTGTCCATGTAGTCGAAGAAGCCGAGGTGCGCGATGCGGAAGATTTGTCCCTTCATCTCGCCCTGGCCATTGGTGATGACGGCGGCAAAGCGGCCCTTGAGCTCTTTGACGACGACGCCGGAATCCACGCCCTCAGGCGGGAGCACGGCGGTGACGGCGGCTGCCGGCGAGTCAGGCGCGAAGAGCTTGAGGCCCAGCGCCTGGACAGCGGCGCGCATCATGGCGGCAATGGTCTCGGCGTTGTTCACAAGGTTTTCGCGGCCCGCGGCCAGATCGCCCCCGGCTTGCGAGGCGATGTAGTCGAGCGCGGCTCCGAGACCGGCGATGAGCGCGACCGAAGGCGTGTAGGCGGACTCGCCGGCCTTGGCGCTCTTGCGTTCGCGGCGCAGGTCAAAGTAGTAGCGCGGGTTTTTGGAGTGCTCCATCGCGGCCCAGGCGCGCTCGCTGACCGAGAGATAGGCGAGGCCCGGAGGAATCATGACGGCCTTCTGCGAGCCGCCGATGATGACGTCGACGCCCCAGGCATCGATGTCAAAGTGCGTGGTGCCGAGACCGGTGATGCCATCGACGACGAGGAGGGCTTCGCTTCCGGTTTCCTTGATGAGCTTGGCGACTCCCTCGACGTCATTGCGCACGGCGGTCGAGGTTTCAGTGGCCTGCATGAAGATGGCGCGAGTGTCGGGCTTGAGCGCGGCGCGGACTTCATCGAGCGAGAAGGTGGAACCGTAGGGAACCTTGATGACGTCGGGGTTGCAGCCGTAAGCCTTGGTGAGGGCCACCCAGCGCTCGCCGAACTTACCGGCGGAGAGCACGAGGACGCGGTCGCCGGGCGAGGTGAGATTGGAGACCGAAGCCTCCATGGCGCCGGTGCCGGAGCAGGCCATCAGGAGCACATCGTTCTGGGTGCCGACAAAGGCTTTGAGCTGTTCGAGGACGCGCTGGTACAGGGCGCGAAATTCCGGAGTACGGTGGTGGATGTCAGCGGCGGCCATCGCGAACTGCGCAGCGGGGAGCAGTGGGGTCGGGCCAGGAGTGAAGAGCCGGGTCTTCCTGAGCATCTGGGAGTATCCTCTCTGCGCCCCATTCTAGCCATCTGCGATTTTCATCGCGTCCTTCTATACTGGAAGGTTTGGGAAGTGGAGAAAGCGCTTTGAGCCTCGTAAAACAGATCGATACCGATACCATTGCGGCGATGAAAGCCAAGGACGCGGAGCGCACCGGCGTGCTGCGCATGGTGAAGGCCGCCTTCAAGACGCGGGAAATTGAGAAGCGGGAGCCGCTGACCGATGCCGAGGCGCAGCAGGTGCTCACGACGATGATCAAGCAGCGGCGCGAGTCGATTGAGCAGTTTCAAAAGGGCGGCCGCGCCGACCTGGCCGGGAAGGAAGCCTGGGAGATCACGGTGATCGAGGCTTACATGCCGAAAGCCGCGAGCGAAGAGGAGATTCGCCAACTGGTCGAAGAGGCGATTGCCGAGCTGGCCGTGAGCGGCGATGATCTTGGCCCCAAGGACATGGGCACGGCGATGAAGGCCGTGCAGGCGCGCATTCAGCAAAAGGGCCTGCGCGCCGATGGCCGCATGGTCAGCGAGATGGTGAAGGCGCGGCTGGCGAAGTAAGAGCACCACGAATGTGATCGACCCATAGCCCGCGCGAGATGCGCGGGCTATTTGCGTTCGCGAGTGATTCTGACGAAGGTGCCTTCGGGCAGTTCGCCTTCGACGAGATGGACGACTCCGCCTTTGACGAAGCCGAGGATGGGGCGGTCTGGAGTCGCGGGCGGCGCGGGACGGCTGGCCGGGGGCTGGGCAAAGAGCGATCCGGTGGTGGCCGGTGCGGGTGCTGCCGGAGTTGCGGCCGGGCTGGATGCGGGACTCGATGCCGGGCGGGGACGGCTGACGGTCTTGCGGGTGCCCTCGTCCATGGCGAGGTTGGCGAGCCGGTCGGCGTGCTTGTTTTTGCCCCGCAGAACATGCTCGATACGGAAGCCGTCGAGGCGGGCGACGCGGCGCTTGGCCTCGTCATAAAGCGGGCGCAGATCGGGGCTGTTGACGCGGTACTTCCCCTGCATCTGCTTGACCATCAGCTCGGAGTCGGCGACGACGCGCAGGCAGGGGTGGCCCTCTTCGAGGGCGAATTCGAGGGCGGCGAGCAGGCCGGAGTATTCGGCAACGTTGTTGGTTTTGACGCCGAGGAATTCGTAGAGTTCGTCGACCTTTTGCCCTTGCTCGTCTTCGAGATAGACGCCGTAACCGGCGGGTCCGGGATTGCCGCGCGAACCGCCGTCGCAGTAGGCGGTGATCCACGGACCGGAATGCTTTTGATCTGCCATGGGATGAGTGTAGAAGAGTTGCCCGTGGAAACCGGACGGAAACCGGGAAGGCACCTCGGGCGGCAATTCACAGGTTTTTTGCCCCCGGGAGCGAAAAAGAGGGCTAGAGTTCGGTGCACAGGAGGAACTCCCCCATGTTGCACACGCATGTCATCGCCCCTCATCTCACCCGCCACAAGGCCGTGGGCAAGCCACGCCGCGCCGTCGGCGATCCGGTCGCCACGCTGAAGGAATACACGCGCTTCATTCCGATTCCCAACCCGGCGCCGAACCAGTTGGCGGCGTCGCTCGATATTTTTGATCCGGCGGCGGCCAAGGCGGCGCGCGAGGCCGGCAAGCTGGTCTTTCACTGCGTCGGCGATATCGGCGGCATCTATGGCACGGCGACCGAAGAGTCGATTGCGACGGCGATGGAGGAGCAGATCAAGGCGGCCGCGCCGGAGGATGTGCCGCGCTTTCACTATGTGCTGGGCGACGTGATCTATTTCAACGGCCAGCAAACGCTCTACAAGCAGGAGTTTTATGAGCCGTACCAGTACTATCCGGCGCTGATTTTTGCGATTCCCGGCAACCATGACGGGGACACGCAGGTGCGGCGGGGCGATGCGCCCGATGGGGAGCCGTCGCTGTATGGGTTCTTCAACAACTTCTGCGCCGCGCAGCCGGAGCATGTGACGCCCTACCGGATGTCGATGACGCAGCCGTATTGCTACTGGACCCTGCAGGCTCCCTTCGTGACGATGGTGGGGCTGTACTCGAATGTGGAAGGCAGCCTGGATGCGCGCGGCAGAAACGACCAGCAGGCCTATCTGGAAGCGCAGATGGCGGCCGCGCCCAGGGACGCGAAGCTGGTGGTGACGGTGCATCACCCGCCGTATTCGCTCGACAGCGCGCATGGCGGCACGCCGGACATTCTGCTGGCGCTGGACCGTGCGATTCAGTCTACTGGGCGGTTGCCGGATGCAGTGCTGTCAGGGCATGTGCATAATTATCAGCGGTTTACGCGCACGCTCAAGGGCAAGCAGATTCCTTACATCGTGTCCGGGGCCGGCGGGTATGCCAACACGGCGCGCAGCCTGCACAAGCTGCAGAAGGAGCTGACGGATGTGCAGCTTCCGTACCAGACCACGCATGCGGATGTGCAACTGGAGAGCTTTCAGGAAGAGGAGCCGGGTTTTCTGCGCATCACCGTGGATGAGAAGGATCTGACGTTTGACTACTTCACGGTGTCGTTTGAGGACGATACCGTCGCGCTGTTTGACAGCGTGACTGTGTAGCGGGGGAGAGGCCTGGGGCCGAACACACGGACCCGGGGCATCCGAGGGGCAAACGAGGGGTAGCCGAAAGATAGCGGTTCCCCGGCCTGCGGAGCATGACCGGCGCTGGCCGTGGCGCGTATAGTCGTAGGGAACAAGGTTTTGCGCTATGAATGACCGCTCGACCGCGTCGGAATCAAAACGGATGGCTCACCTTCCGGGCCGCCCTGCGTCTACTTTTCGTGGAGACATAGGGCCTATGTCAGATGCTCTTAGCATTCTTTCCCGGGAGCCTGTTCTTGCTTCGCCAAGGCACAGGGCCAGCTCCTCGGATGCTTCTGCTTCGGAAACCGATCTGATTCGCGCGGCGCAGGCCGGATCGCGGACGGCGTTTGATGCCCTGGTGCGGCAGCACGACCAGGCAGTGTTGCGGCTGGCGCTGCACCTGACCGGATCGGAGCAGGACGCCCAGGACATTCACCAGGAAGCCTTCCTGAAGGCGTACCGTTCGCTTGGGAACTTCCGGTTTGAGTGCTCTTTTTACACCTGGATCTACCGGATTGTGACCAACCTGTGCCTGGACCTGATGCGGCGGCGCAAGTCGCGGCGGGAGGAACAGGCGGTGATGATTGACGCGACCGGCGGCGAGATGGACATGCTGGTGAACGTCTCGGATGACCGGGCAAGCGCAAATCCTGACCGGGAGCTGGAGCGGAAGGTGCTCAGCCGCCAGATTCGGGCGGCGCTTGAGAAGCTGACCCCACGCGAACGCATGGTATTTGAGCTGAAGCATTTCCAGGGGCTGCGGCTTCGTACGATTGGCGAGATGCTGAATACGACCGAAGAGACGGCCAAGAACACGCTCTTTCGGGCGACGAAGAAATTGCGCGCAAACCTGGCTGGCGCTCGCTGATTCCAGCCGCACTCAAGAGTGCCTATGACCTGTGAACAGGCCCAACAAAGCATTTCCCTGGCTGTTTATGGGGAGCTTCCGGATGAGGAACGCCATCTGCTGACGCAGCACCTGGTGGCCTGCGAAGCCTGCCGCGAGGAGTATGAAGCGGTGGATGGGCTGCGCAAGGCGATGCTGTTGCATCCGCTGGAAGAGCCCTCGGCCAACCTGATGGCGCGCGCGCGGCTGGGCTTGGAAGAGGCTCTGGATGCGGTGCCGGAAGACCACTGGTGGGTTCGCGCCGGGCGGCGCATCCGGCTGGATGCGATGAGGCTGGGCAGTGTGCCCGTAATGGCCTCGGCGCTGCTGGTGGCCGGGCTGGCCGCGGGCGGCTATGGTGGCTACCGGCTGGGCGCTCATAAGCTGCGCGAGCAGCAGGCTCGAATGATTTTGCGGTCGCTGCCCATTCAAAGCGTGAAGAGTGTGCCCGCCGCGGCGCAGGTGACGGATGCGAGCGAGACGGAGGATGCGCGTGGCATCGATCCGGCGCGGGCGCAGATTGCCAATGTGAGCCAGATTCTGCACAATCCCAACTCGGATGAAGTGGAAGTGAGATTTAACAGGCTGGTCCCGGAGTCGGTGGAAGGCTCGATCGACGATCCGGACATCCGGCGGCTGCTGCTGCTGGGCGTGGAGAGCCCGCAGAACCCGATGGTGCGCGATGACTCGGTCGACCTGCTGGCGCGCCAGTGCGAGATGGGCCACTGCAAGGAAGGCGCGATCCGGCGGGCTCTGATGGAAGCGCTGCGCTACGACCATGATCCTGGAGTGCGGATGAACGCGCTGGCCGGACTGGAGCCGTATGTGGCCGGCGACACGCAGGTACGCAACGCCGTGCTGGAGACGCTGCTGCATGACGCGGACCCGGTGGTGCGCATTCAGGCGATGCAACTGCTGGCTCCGGTGGAAGCGGACTCGAGCGTACGGCAGGTACTGCAGACGGTGTCGATGGAAGACGAGAATCCGCGCATCCGGGATGTTTCAGAGCAACTGCTGGAGCAGGAACCTCAGATACAGTAGGGCAGAGGTTTCCCCGGTGACATTTGCCTGCCTGCCTCGTCTTTCAGAACGGATGAGCCGATGAGAAAGGCGATGAAATCAATTGCGCGACGCATGCTGGCAGCCACCTGTGGCTGCCTGATGGCAGGAGGTTTCTCCTGCTGGGCGCTGGCCGCCGCGCACCCCCAGAACACGCCCCCCCAGAACAATGGAAGCGCCGCGGGCGCACCGCCGGGCTACCTGGGTGTGAACGTGCGCGCGGTGGACCGGCAGATGGCCGGGGCGCTCAAGCTGACGTCCGCGCGGGGCACCGAGATCGTGAATGTGGACCATGACGCGCCAGCCGGCAAGGTGGGCCTGTGCGTGCATGACGTGATTCTGGCGGTAAACGGGCATCCGGTATCGAGCGAGGCGCAACTGCGGCAGATATTGCAGGGCACCACAGCGGGGCAGACCGTCCAGTTGCGCATTTCGCGGGATGGAAAAGTGCTGGACGTGCCGGTGCAACTGGCCAGCCGCGCGCAGGTGGCCGAGGATGCGTGGCCGGAGGGCTCGTTTGTGGTGGATGAGTTTCCGGCGCGGCCGGATGCGATTCCCATGCCTTTTCCGAAGGACTTTGGGCCGAATGTGAATCTGCACGAGTTTGCCATGCTGGGCAGCGACGGGCTGGATGTGGAGCCGCTGAGCCGGCAACTGGCGCAGTTTTTTGGCGCGCCGAAGGGCATGGGGCTTCTGGTGCGGGATGTGGAACCGAATAGTCCGGCGGCGGCGGCGGGGCTGAAGGCGGGGGACGTGATTACGGCCGCCAACGGGCTGCCGGCGGCGTCACTGCAGGCGTGGCTGATGGTGGTATCGCAGAACCAGGGCAAGCCGGTGGAGTTGAGAATCCTGCGCAATCACCGGGTGCGGACGATTCGCTATACGCCGGGCGGGCAGGCGCACCAGAGTGCGCTGCGGCCGATGCCCTGGGACAGCGGGCCGTCTCTGGAGGTTCCGGCGGCGGTGCTGGCCGAGATGCGGGAGGTCGCGCCCGAGTTGGAGCAGGCCGTGCTGGCGCTCGAACGGATGCAGCCGGTGCTGGTGGAACGGGCCGAGCCGTGCCCGGAAGCCGGCGGCTTGCCGGCGCAGGTGTGGAACTGAGCGGCTGGGCTGTGAATTGCCCGGGCATTCCCGGGGAATGGCATGGGGAAGCGAATGGCTGGATGGCAAATCTCGGGGGCATGCGGACTCATCTCAATAGCGGATGTGTCTGTGATTGAATAGAGGTAGCATGCCTGAAGTCGCAAAACCCAATCCTGCAGTTCGCCGGGCCAAAGCCGCATCGAGAAAGCTGCGCGAACTGGCGGTGGTGGGACACGCCCTGGCTTCGACCGGGCACCCTGTAATGGCGCAGATTGTGCCGATGAGACGGTGCAACCTCTCCTGCGCGTATTGCAACGAGTATGACGATGTGTCAAAGCCGGTGCCGCTGGAAGAGATGCTGCGCCGCATTGACCATCTGGCGAGGCTGGGTACCAGCATCATTACGATCTCGGGCGGCGAGCCAACGCTACATCCGGAACTGGACCAGATCATTGCGCGCATCCGCCATCATGGCCGGATCGCCGGGATGATCACGAATGGCTACTACCTTGTTCCGGAGCGAATTGTGCGGCTGAACAAGGCGGGGCTGGACCATCTGCAGATTTCAATTGATAACGTGCAGCCGGATGAGGTCTCAAAGAAGAGCCTGAAGGTGCTGGACAAGAAGCTGCAGAATCTGTCGGAGTACGCCGAGTTTCACGTGAACATCAACTCGGTGGTGGGCGGGGGCATCAAGGATCCTCAGGATGCGCTGACCATTGGCCGCCGCGCGGTGGAGCTGGGCTTTACCTCGACGATCGGGATTATTCACGACGGAGATGGCCAACTGAAGCCGCTGGGCGACGCCGAGCGCACGGTGTGGACCGAGATGCGGAGCTGGAAGAAGAAGAACTATTCGCGCTTTAACCAGTTTCAGGAAGCGATTGCCAACGGACAGCCGAATGACTGGCGCTGCCGGGCCGGCTCGCGCTACCTCTACGTCTGCGAAGACGGGCTGGTGCATTATTGCTCGCAGCAGCGCGGTTTTCCGGGGGTTCCGCTGGCCGAGTACACGCGGGCCGATGTGCGGCGGGAGTTTTTGACGGAAAAGACCTGCGCGCCGAACTGCACGATCAGTTGTGTTCACCAGATTTCGTATATCGATCACTGGCGCGCTCCGCAGACCTCTTCGACGTCGCCGGGCCAGGGCCCGGAATTAGTGAACATCAGGACGTAGCGGCGTCAGCATGGCGGCAATCCTCAAAGAACAGGTGCTCTCACAATGAAATTTCAAGGCAAGTGTGCCGCTGCGCTGCTGGGCGCGGCGATGGTTTTGTGCGCTCAGACGCCGGTGTTGCAGGCGCAGGAGCAGGCGGCGGCCGGTCTTGTAGCCGGGCAGCCGAAGCCGGAAGCGATCAAGACCTTTCAGTCGCTCGAAGACAGCTGGAGCACGGCGCTGGTAAGAGCCGACCAATACGGGATGGAGCTGCTGCTGTCGCCCTACTTTGAAGACATCAGCGCGGCAGGGGACGTGCAGACGCGGGACGAGTTTCTGGCGTTCCGGTTTCAGAAGAATGCGAGCCGCCCCTTCAGCATGGAGCAAAAGGTGGCCAGCGTGCGCATCTTTGGCGATGTGGCGATTGTGAGCGGCACCTACCAGATCAAGATTGCCGTGAATGGGGATCCGCGCCAGGAAAATGGGATTTTCACGCACATTTATGTGCAGACGCATGGGCGGTGGCTGTGCGTGAATTCGCAGCGGACGAATGTGATTGACGAGCCGCTAAACCCGGCAAAGAAACGGCACCGGAAGCGGTAGCAATAGCCCCTGCAGCAGAGCGTAAACGCGGGGGTGGCGCCTAGGGCTATCTGCCGGGGACGGCGGGCGCCTGGCAGGCTTCTGGAGGCGAGAGCAGGGTCTTCCAGTCCTGGGTCATGAAGAGGCGGATGGCGGCGATGCCCGCCGCGCCGGCCTCGATGCAAAGAGGGGCATTGGCGGCCGTGACGCCTCCCAGCGCGAGCACAGGCTTGCCCTGGGCCGCGCGGACCGCCGAGGCGAGAGCCTCAAGCCCGAGGCCAGGCAGAGCGCGATCAGGCAACACTTTTTCAAAAACAGGAGCAAAGACCAGAAGATCGGCGTAATTGCTCCGCTGTTCCACGTCTGCAATGGTGTGGCAGGCGGCGCTGAGGATCGCCGTGCGGCCGGCCTGCGCATAGAGCCTGCGCGCCTGCGCGGCGGCCTCAGGGGAGGCATGGCCGGGCAGATGAACGCCGTGGCAGCCGGTGCGAAGGGCGATTTCCGCAGGGCCGTTGAGGAGCACGCGCATGGACGAGCCCTGCTGCCGCACGAGCCCGCAGATGGAGGCGGCCAGCGATTCGAGATCGCTCGCGGGGAGATCTTTCTCGCGAATCTGGAGATAGGCGAGGCCGGTGCAGGCGAGTTCGCGGACCTGTTCGAGGAGTTGGGAGAGCCGCTGGAACTCATTGCCGGGAAAAAGAGCGCGTTCTGTAATGGCGCAATGGAGCATCTAGCCTGAGTATGCGTTCCGTAATGAGAAACTGGTAGAGAAACTTTGAAGTCTTTTACCGGGCCCCAAGGCTTCGAGCGATAAGATGGGCGCGGATGCGACAAAAATTATGGCGAAATACGATCTTCTGGTAATTGGTTCCGGTCCTTCGGGGCAGCGGGCTGCGGTTTCCGCGGTGAAGAAAGGCAAGCGCGTGGCGCTGGTGGAGATGCGCAGCGTGGTGGGCGGCGTCTGCATCAACACCGGCACGATCCCGAGCAAGACGATGCGGGAGGCGGTACTGCATCTCTCCGGCTACAGCTACCGGTCGATTTACGGGATGAATTATCGCGTAAAGGAAAAGATCACGATGTCGGATCTCGCCTTTCGCGTGCAGCACGTGATCAAGACGGAAATTGATGTGACCGAGGCGCAACTGTCGCGGAACATGGTGGACGTGATTCACGGGGTGGCGAGCTTTGAGTCTCCGAACCAGGTGCGCGTGGATGGGCCGCGTGGGGCCACGACCTATGAAGCGGACAATATCGTGATCGCTGTGGGGACCAAGCCGGCCAGCACGCCGAAGGTTCCAATCAACGGGAAAACGATCGTCAACAGCGACCAGGTGCTGGAGTTGAGCGATCTGCCCCGCACGATGATTGTGGTGGGCGGCGGCGTGATTGGCGTGGAGTACACCTGCATGTTCGCGACGCTGGGCGTGCGCGTGACGCTGGTGGAAAAGCGGCCTCGGCTGCTGGAGTTTGCCGATCAGGAGATTGTGGAAGCGCTGAGCTATCACCTGCGCGATAGCCGCGTGACGATGCGGCTGAATGAAGAGGTGGAAAGCGTGGAAGAGCTGCCGGATGGCACGGTGGTGGCGAACCTGGAGAGCAAGAAGCGCATCTCCGGGGATGCGCTGCTCTACTCCGTGGGACGGCAGGGGAATGTGGACGAGCTGAACCTGGCGGCGGCGGGCATCGAGGCGGACAAGCGCGGGCGTATTCCGGTGGACAAGGACTTCAGGACCAAGGTGCCGCACATTTATGCAGTGGGCGATGTGATCGGGTTCCCGAGCCTGGCTTCGGTGTCCATGGAGCAGGGCCGCATCGCAGTGGAACGCGCCTATGGCAACGAACTGATGCAGTCGAACCCGAGCTTTTATCCGTATGGCATTTATACGATTCCGGAAATTTCGTTCATCGGCAAGACCGAGGAGCAATTGACGGAAGAAGATGTGCCGTACGAGGTGGGCGTCGCGTATTACCGCGAGATTGCGCGCGGACAGATTCGCGGGGATACAACGGGCCGACTGAAGATTATTTTTCACCGGGAGAACCGGGAGATTCTGGGCGTTCACATCATCGGCGAAGGGGCCTCGGAGCTGGTACACATCGGGCAGGCGGTGATGGCTCTGGGCGGAAAAGTAGACTACTTCATCGATACCGTATTTAACTATCCTACGTTGGCAGAATGCTACAAAGCGGCGGCCTTTAACGGCATCAATCGCCTGGCGCGATTTGAGAGCTGACGTCGCTTTGAGTGAGCACGCGGGATAAGCAGCACAGATAAGAGGGCACAGGATTATGGCGAAGTCGATTGGTGTGGTGTTGAGCGACCGGGTCACGGCCGGACTGGTGGAGGATCATCAACTGGTTGGAAGCCTGCAGGAGTTCCCGAAGAACCTGGATCAGAATGGCCTGATCGAGATTCCGAAGGAAGAGCTTTGCCACCTGATCTGCGATGCTGTTTCTGAACTGGCTCCGGCTGGCACAGAGATTACCGCCGTAGGCGTGGCGGTTCCGGGCATTGTGATCAAAGGGGTTCTGGAAGACTCGCCGAACCTGCCGCAGCTGAAAGGCACTCATGTTTGCAACGATGTGAGCTCGGAGCTGAAAGAGCGGGGGCTGAATTATCCCGTAAGCCTGTGCAACGACGCGGATGCCGTGGCGGCCGGCGTGGCCGCGACCCGGCAGGAGTTTGACCGGCTGTTGCGGGTGTGGACGATCGGGAACGGGATTGGCTTTGGGCGATATCCCTACACGGAAGGCGCCTGGGAGGGCGGCCACATGGTGGTCACGCTCGACCCGAAGGAGCGCTACTGCGGATGCGGCGGCAAGGGACACCTGGAAGGCATCATGGGCAACCGTGCCATGCGGCTGCGCTTTCTGGACATGGAGCCGGAAGAGGTATTTGCGGCGGCCAAGCAGGGCGACAAACGCTGCGCCGACTTCGTGGACCTGTGGCATCGCGCGCTGGCGGCGGCGACGGCCTCGCAGATTCACCTCGAGGGGCCCGGACGCTTTTACTATACGGGCCGGGATATTCAGCGCCTCGACCTGGGGCTGCTGCGCCAGTATCTCTATGAGATGGTGAAGATGAGTCCGCTGCAGAACTATACGGTAGAGGTTTTGCCGGAGGAGCGCACCCGCACAGTGGTGGGCGCGGCGGTGGCGGCGGAGCGCGGCTACCGCTGCTGAACCAGCGGGCCGCTAACGGGCTGGAGCGATGCGGCTCAGGCCTGTCTTGCGAGCGTGCTCGGCAATCTTTTCATTGATGGTGAGCGCGAGAGCCAGGGCTTCGCGTCCGTCGCGGCCGCTGACTCGCGGCGGCTGGCGGGTTTCTACGCATTGAACAAAGGACTCGATCTCAAGGCGCAGGGGCTCACCATCGCGTAGCTGCGGCTTGTGCAGCTTGAGCCCAGGAGGTAGCGGCGAGCCGGCCGGCGGCTGCGACAGAAGAGCGCTGAGGTCCGCCGCAGCGGCAAAGGCCTCGGGCTCGACATCGATAATCAAGAGATCTTTGCGGGCGTAATCAATCGACACATACTGATGAGGCTGAAAGAAGCGGAGCTTGCGCACGCGCTCGGTGCTGACGCGGCTGGCGGTGAAGTTGGCGACGCAGCCTGACTCAAACTCAAGGCGCACGTTGGCGATATCAACCTTGGGCGAGACGATGGGCAGGCCGACGGCATGCACGGAATGGACAGGCGAGCCGGCGAGTGCCAGAACAATGTCAAGATCATGCACCATGAGATCAAGGACGACATCGACATCGAGAGAGCGCGGGCTGAAGAGGCTGAGGCGGTGCGCCTCAAAAAACATGGGGGCGTTGCGAATGGCCTCGGCGGCGAGGATGGCGGGATTGAAGCGCTCCAGATGACCGACCTGAAGGATGCGGCCCTGCTTTTGCGCGAGGGCGATCAGTTGATCGGCCTGCGAGAGCGTGGCTGCGATGGGCTTCTCGACGAGCAGATCAATTCCGGCTTCAAGCAGGGCAGCGGCCACCTCATAATGAGCCGAGGTGGGGACGCAGACGGATGCTGCGTCCACGGCGACCTGGCCGGCGGCACGGGCGTGGAGGAGTTCCTCGGCGGAGGAAAAAATGAGCGGAGGCTGGGCGGCTTCCGCAAAGGAAGCGCGCAGTTCGCTAGCGCGGTCGGGATGAGCCTCAACGATGGCTGTGAGACGGACAGGGCGGGCGGAGGAACTCGTGGCCGCCTGCAACTCATGATAGACGCGTAAATGATTGCGCCCGAAAGCTCCGGCTCCGACGACCGCGAAGTTCAGTTTGAGTCCCCTTTGCCTTCGACGACGCGGAGGCAGCGCGAGTAGAGAGCGAGCAGTTGCTGCACGTGATCTTCAGGCTTGGCGGCGCTGGCGGCTACAAAGCCGGGCGCGGAGGAAGCTGAGCGCGCGACACCGGTGGAAGTGACGACGAACTTGAGCAGATCGAGAGCGATGTCTTCGTTGCGGCGGGCAGCGTTGGAGGCTGTGGACTGATCCATGAATTGAAATCCTCTACGGTCGATGCTAGCAAAATCTCTGCGGAGGCGCTCGATCAGGCCTCGGTGACACAGAGGCAGACGCGGCCAACGAGCACATCGCTGGGATTCTCAAGTGGAGGCAGCTCAATGGCATCAATGGGGAAGGTGAACAGGCGCGGACGCAGCAAGAGCCTGCTGCCCTCAAAGCTGACATAGCGAAAGACCAGACTGCTGCCGAGGCGAACCGCGTAGAGGTTGGCCAGTGGCGGATTCACCGGAACGAGCGAGTTGTAGTGCCGGTCAATGACAGCCAATGAAAGCTCCTTGAGTACAGGCTGCATGGGAGAGGCCTGGTGTGCGGTGACGCGAAGGGCGACGAAGCGCTCCCACCTGCGGCGCGCGGGAGTGTTGCGCGGCGGAAAACGCTGGAGTTCGCCCTCGGGCAGCGTGAGATAGGTTTGCCCTTCCACTGGAACGATCGAAGCCGAATGGATCGCAACCGAGGCGGAGACAATTGGAATTCTTTCGCCGGATGAAGAAGCTCCGGACCACTCATCCTGCTCTTCAAGATTGACGAGATCCTGAATGGAGAGCTGCTGCGCGGTGAGCAGGCGATCGAGCGCGGGCAGGCTGAGGTTGCGTTTGCCATGCAGAAAATTGGAGATGTGAGAAGGTTGAAGCCCTGTCTGCACAGCGAGCAGCTTGCCTGTTACCACTCCTCGTTCAATGCGCCGCCATATCTCTATGCGCAGCCGCTCATGGAGCTGAGAAAAGGTCATTGTGAATTGTTTTCAATCAGTGATGCCGTGCCGCTGCCTTATTAGCAGGGAGAAAACTCAATTGTGCAAGATTCCGCGCTTTTGGCAGTAATATTTGTATCCGGTCAAATCATCGCTGTTCTCAATCACGTTTGTCGTGTTGACCTACCGTATCAGCACTTCTAGAGTCGGCTCACTTTCCAATTTGTCAACGAAGCTCAAAAGCCGCGCGTTCATGCGCGGCCTTTGTCCCTTGATTGTTGCGCAACTTGGCTTTTGCAACCTGAGTACCGATGTCAAAGATCAGCGCTATATCCACGACAGAAAACCGCAGAGAGATCCTTGAACCTGACATGCATCCCCTCGCAGGCAGCAGTGAAAGGGCAACTCTTCTTCCCGCGCAGGGCCCGACTTCCGGTTCTGCACCGTACAGCTTTGTTTTGGAGAACCTGATGATGATGTATTTGCGAGTATTTCTGAAAGTCTGTGAAGGGTGCGGCAGTCTTTGGTATCGCACTCAAGGTCATTCGGGCGTCTATTGCGCCCATTGTGCAAACAAGTTGAAGGACTTTCCGAAACCGACCTCCCGGACACGCGGCCGACGTCCGCGACACTCGCGCGCAGTCGCCATGAGCGGAGGTGCGCAATGAGCGCCGCTGCTGTTCTGCCTAATGTTCGAGCCTGTGGATATGAGAGGACACGCGGCGCGGCACAAACCGCTGCGCCACCGCTAGGAGGCAGTGTCTTCTATCGCCGCCGCACAGAAGCTCTACTGCGCCGGTACATGCGCGCATCGATGGAGATGGGAAGAACACCGTCACTGTTGGGCAATACGGTTTTTCGGGGCCGCGCCTCGAGCTACCGCCTGCGGACTTTTGAAGACTGCATCATCTTCATCTTTGATGTCGAGAAGTGCCTGAAACGGCTGGATGCAGAGTCAAAGGAAATGATTGCGCGCATTGCGCTGCAGGAATACACACATGAGGAGACGGCGCGGATGACGCAGCAAAGTGAGCGGACAGTGGGAAGAAAGTATGCCTTTGCGCTGGATCAGATGACAAACATTCTGCTGGAGATGGGGCTGCTTGATCCTGACATTTTGTAGCTGAGAAAAGAGATGCAGGTAGTAAAAGACAGGACGAGAATCATTTGTTCAAAAAAAATGAAGTGATTGTGCCGGTAATTTCCTCCTGACTTGATATTCTGAACTTATAGATGACATTTCAACGGGACGCCTTGTGCGTCCCGTTTTTATTTGCAATTGGCAGCGTACTGATTTGTGGGCTTGTTCCGATTTTATTTGAAATGCGCGAAGTGGCAGTATGCTCCGCATAGAGGCTGGGGTTTACGGCAGGCGGGCGAGCTGCACGGTAAGAAGGAGTGCTCCGGGATGGAGGTTGTGGTGAGAATGCGTACTTTTGGGACGTGGGCGTCGTGGAGTCTTGTGGTTCTTTTACTGGCGTTGCTGCCGTTGCCCGGCGTGGCCCAGGTGACAACGACGACCGTGCAGGGTACGGTCTACCGTGCGGATGGAAGCCCAGCCTCCGGAACCCTGATTGTGAGCTGGCCTTCATTCACGACCGCGGCCAACCAGGCCATTGCCGCCGGTTCCACGAGTGTGCAGATTGGCAGCGACGGGTTTGTGAGCGTATCTCTTACTCCGAACCAGAACGCCTACCCTTCTGGAACTTACTACACGGCCGTGTACCACCTGAGTGATGGCACAGTGAATCGGGAGTACTGGGTTGTTCCGGCTGCGTCTTCGGCCAGCATTGGATCAGTGCGCGCGCAGATTGAGCCTGCAGCAGTCGCCGTGCAAACAGTAAGCAAGAGCTATGTGGATAGTTCTCTCTCGGCGCTCACGGGGAACTTTCTCTCGACTACGGGCGGCACGATGAATGGGCCGCTGACATTGGATGGAGATCCAACGGCCGCGACTCAAGCGGCGACCAAACGCTACGTCGATAACATGATTGCCAGCGATGTGCCGCTGGCGGGCGGGTCAATGCTTGGAACCCTGCAGACGCCGGAGCTGATTGAAAAGGGCCCGCGCGTGAATGTGCTGGATTCGGACTTTGCGCTGGGACAGCCGGTGAAGGCGATCGCAGTGACGAATGGGGCCTGCACCGGTGCTCCGACGATTACGATTCCGCCCCCGCAGTACTCCGCAGATGGGTCGCAGGCCACCGCGAGAGGCATGTGCATCAATGGGCAGGTATTTGCGTACATCTCCTTCCCGGGGGGCGGTTATACAACTGCACAGACACCAACGATTTCAGGTGGAGGAACGAATGGCGCGACTGGAGCGCTGGTGCTGCTTGGTGCGGGAGGCCGAGCTGACCCAACGGGTTCGGCGGATTCTTCGTCGGCAATTGTGAATGCGGCGGACTATGTGCAAGGCATCGGCCAGACGACACACAATCTGCCTCAGATCTATATCCCAGAAGGCAATTACAAGCTAATTGATACAGTCCGGCTACCTTGTGATATTCCCGTACGCGGGGATGGCGTGAATGCGACGATCCTGGAGCCAGTCACCAATAATGAAAATGGCATAACTATATATAACTATACCGAGCAAGTGGATGCCTGGGATTGCAGCGGCTCTATCACTGACTTGACGGTCAATACGCCCAACGAAGAGAACTATACCGCAGACGAACTCGAGAACTTGAATGCTGCGGGATACTCCTTTGACAGAATTCGCATCAGCGGCGGTGGCGGCCGGGGTCTGAACAATCTCTATGACAATGAACGCAATGAAGGCCGGGACATAGAGATTGATGCGGTGCGATGGCCGCTGATCTGGGACGGGAATGAGAACCATCTCTGGAAGCTGAATATCGCATCGCCGGGAGCAACACCAGACGGATATTGCTTCGGGACCGGTTACGGCTATGTTTCGAATTGCGTGAACGGAAAGTATCCGGATCCGGGATGGGTGAGCGGCACGCTGGTAAGTGCCAGCGCCAACGGGACTACTGCGACTTTTTATGTGAAAGCTACTTCGATCAGTAACGTGAATGGATTTCTTCCATTGACGCAATCGACTTCGCCGATTGTGCCGGGGCATCACTTTACTGTGACGGGGACCAGCGGTACGGTGCTGGACGGCATGTATACGGCAACGAATGTCATCAGCAATGTGACGTCGGACCCGAGCGGCGGCTGCACTGCGAGCAGCGAATGCTTTGAAGTGCAGGCGGCTTCGATGGCCAATGGGACCGCCAATGTATCCTCAGCGAGTTGGACACCAACAATTCTGCCGGACCGCAATGCAGCCGTACACATCATGGGGGCCAACGATGTGCTTGCAGGTGGCAGCATCAAAGCGCTCTGGTATGCAGGGGGCTTTGACCTGGAAAGCATGTTTGGCGGCCGCATCAGCAACTTTTACCTGGAAGGCTACCCGCTCAACGGACAGCCCCATGAAGACTCTTCGATGGTTGCAGGTGGCCTGCCTC